>UQYQ01000013.1 GCA_900545345.1 uncultured Ruminococcus sp. | reverse complement strand
GTAAGAGTCAGAGCTTATGCTACATACAAAGATAAAAACGGTAAGGCTATCAAAGTATACAGCAAGTGGAACAAGAAGCTCAGAAAAGTTAAAGTAAAGTAGAAATAAAAAGCAAAAACCCCCTGCACAAAACGTGCAGGGGGTTTTATATGCATTATTTTATTTTTTTAAAAGAACAACTGCCGAAATAGCATCGATTTCAATACTGCCTGAAGAAGTTTTGCTGGATTTTAAACTTTGCTTTCCGTCAGAGCTTAAAATAACCTTATACTCTCCTTCAGGGAGCTTAGAAGCTTTAATCTCATTATACGGATTTAACAAAACCACTATAGTCGACTTGTTCTCTGATTTTGTATCGATAACAGAATATCCTATTATATTGAAATCACCTGTATCGAAAAATCTCATCTGTGCCTCAACATCTTCTCTTCTTGAAAGTCTTAGCTGAGGATATTTTTTTCTGATTTTAATCAGTGTTTTATAATATTCAAAGACGCTAAAATTATCTTGTTTCTGATTCCACTTGATTGAGTTTGTTTCATCGGGTGCATTATAGCTGTTACCGCTGAAACTAAAATCATTGTTTAAAGCATTTTCATTTCCGTTTGCTGCTTTTGGCTTCGAACGCAAAAAGTCCTGTCCTATTTCTAAAAACGGAACTCCCTGTGCCAAAATCACTATAGCGGCTGAAAGCTTATCCATCTTAACACGCTCTTCTAAAGTGTATTGCCTTGCACAAATTGTGAGTTTGTCCCATAATGTATGATTATCATGTGCTTCACAATAATTTATAGTCTGAGTGGGATTATAAGCAAAGCATGCATCATCATTCCCGTTTACCTGACTGTGAGGAATACTTCCCGAAAGTCCTCTTCTTATCAGATTTGATGTATTGTAATTTCCGCTAACATATCCTGTATCCATTATATTAAATACTCCGCCTTTAACAGAGTCACGAATATTATCATTAAATAAACCTACTCTGGCGAATTGATATGAATTCCATTTATATGCAAGCTTTTGTGCAGGGAGAGGAGATTCTCCGCCTGTCCATCCTTCACCGTACATCAATATCTGTGGATTTATTTCACTCAATTTATCCCTTATTAAATTAACCGTTTCGATATCAAGAAGTCCCATAAGGTCAAATCTGAAACCGTCGATTTTATATTCTCTCGCCCAAAATTCAACAGAATCAAGAATATACTTTCTTACCATGGCACGCTCAGAAGCTAACTCATTTCCGCACCCCGAACCATTAGAAAACCAATTATTTTTAGTTCTGTGATAATAAAAAGGAAAAGTTTTATGAAAACAAGAATTAACACTTTCATATGTGTGATTATAAACAACATCCATTATCACACCGATATTGTTTTCGTGTAACGACTGAACAAGCTGTTTAAACTCTTTTATTCTGGATTTAGGGTCATAAGGATTTGTCGAATATGACCCTTCTAAGCAATTATAATTTTTAGGGTCATATCCCCAATTGTAATTTTTATTTTCCGTAATCGGAATTTTTTCGTCAATAGTTGCAAAATCAAACACCGGAAGTAAATGCACATGAGTAATACCGAGAGATTTTAAATGTGCCAAACAGGTTTCTGTTCCGTTATAAGATGTGTCTTTTTCGGTAAATGCTAAAAATCTTCCTCTGTTTTCATCGCTAACCCCGCTTGTTTTATCAATTGAAAAATCCCTGACATTAGTCTCATATATAATAACATCACAGGGACTTTTGCATTCCGGATTTTTAACCTTTTCCCAATTCGGTGGATTTGTTGTTTTGAAGTCAACAACAGCCCCTCTGTCACCGTTTATCCCGCAGGCTTTCGCATAGATATCAATTGTCTCATGACGCTGTCCGTCATACTCGAAAGTATATGTATAAAAAATACCGTCTAAATTCTTTGAAGCTGTTAAAGTCCAAACACCCTTCTCCTGCCTTTGCATGGGAGCACTCTCAATCAGGTTATCTCCTTCACCCTCACTGTACAAATTTAAAAAAACGGCTGATGAATTAGGTGACCAAACCTTGAATTGTGTTTTATCATCAATAATTACCGCACCTAAATCATTGCCGAAATAAGCATTTTCTCTATCAAACTTTTCATAATCAAATGTATTCATTAATTTATCCTATCCTCAATTTTATAACTGATTTAAAACGTAAAATATTAATTTGCGATGTTTTCACCTTGATTAACAATAGTCTCGAATCCGTCTTTAGTATTCTTTAAAAAATCATGACAAAGCGTTCTCTCTTTTTGAAGAAATAAAACAATAGTAGAGCCGCCAAATTCAAAAAAACCCTTTTCATCACCTTTCGTAACCTTACAAGGATATATATCATTGTTTGAAATGCGTCCGACCATCAATGCACCGACTTCCATCTGAACCACAATATCCTTTTCGGTTTCTATCAAACAGTATTCTCTTGAATTTTCTTTAAAAATCTCAATACTTTCAAAAGCCGCAGGATTAACCGTATGCAGTACACCTCTGATATATCTGTCTGCTGATTTTTTTCCGTCTGTACAATAACAGTATCTATGATAATCATCTACTGAAAGTCTGATAACAACAGCATATCCGCCCTTGAATTTTTCAGCAAGAGCTTTGCTTTTGAGTATAGACGCCACAGAATAAACTGAATTTTTTATTTCAAACTTTGTATCTCCTGAAATTTCATAGCAGGAAATTTTTCCGTCGCTCGGTGAAACAATATCGCTGTTACCGATAATACGCTTCGTTTTCTTTATTCTTCTGGTGAAAAAATCATTATACGATTTATATCCGTAATACTTGTCAACGCCGGTACTGCTGTCACTTTGCTCACCATATTCATATAAATTCATATCAATATTATTGCTTTTTATAAAAGGTCTGATAAAAATCCTTGAAAACCTTGTATTAAGAAAAGCTCCGCCTATATATGAAACTATATCATGTGTCAGGGGTTTTATAATCGCCCTGCCTATCGGCGATGCATAAACTTTCTTTAAAAGCTTGTCCTGAAATGTTTCGTTATTAAATTTGTTTCCGTCTAAATCTATATACTTCATTAGTACCTCTTTATTACTTTTACAAAATTACTTGAGCTGACCTCTGATAAATCCTATTAATATAAGGATTCCTATAGTGAAAAGAATAAGCATTCCTTTTATGTGAGGCTTCTTAACTTTAAATTTCAATAAGAACAAAATTCCCGTTACAATCATAAATATCTGGAAAACATATGGGAATAGATTTTCCCCTACAAATGATTTTCCAAGATAAATTATAGGCAAAATTATAGCTACCGATGTTACAGGAAGTCCTCTGTATTCCACTCTGTTTTCGCTGGTTTCCTTTTGACGCTCCTGCTCCATAACATTGAAAAATCCCAGTCTTATCACTGCACCCTGAATAATAAAATATGCAGCAGCAAGTCCTAACCCATAATTAAATCCAAATGAATAACCAAGTATTGCAGGAAAAACACCAAAACAAACAAGGTCACAAAGCGAATCTATCTGTATGCCGAAAACCTTTTCACGCTCGGTACGGTTTTTCATTTTTCTTGCAATCTTACCGTCAAACATATCACAAAGACCTGATAAAAGCAAACACAGAAAAGGCAGTGCATAATCGCCGTTTCCGGAATACGCTTCTATCACCTGAGTTATACCGAAAATCGAAGAAGCAAGACCTATGTATGTAACAATTACAGAATAATTATAATATCCTAACAAATAATCATCTCCTTAAAAATTAAGTACCAATGCTGCAACCACCAATGAAATAACCAACTGAAGAATACTGAATCTGAAAACCACCTGAGTATCACTCCAGCCTTTAACCTTTCTCATTTGGTCATGAATCGGAGTTCTTATATTTTTCATAAAATCTTTTATTTTGAAATATCTGATAGCAACAATCTTTATTAAACCGAGACCGCCGTCAATTATCAGAATAAACGCTGCAAAAATGAATGTAAAAGGTGACTTTGTCTGTAAAAATGCAATTGCCAGCATTACGCCTAAAGCCCTTGACCCAGCGTCACCCATTAAAAGCTTGCTAGGTGAAGCGTTAAACCAAAGGTATGCCAAAACACTTATTATCATTATAAGAAGCATCGGACTGAAATTCCCGCCTCTTCCAAGTAGGAAAAGCATTATATAAGCTGTAAGAAGAGATATTGTTGACACACTTGCACAAAGTCCGTCAACACCGTCAGTGCAATTTGTCACATTTATAGCAGCCCAAACTAAAACTGCCCCAAGAATAATAAATATTACAGCAGGAATTTTAATGTTTCTGACGCCAAGCATTGCAAAATCAATAACACTTCCGTTATATGCATAATATGTGACAGAAACGCCTATCGAAACCACAAGGTCTATAAGCCCCTTTTTATACTCGCCCCAAGGAACCTTTGAACCGTCGTCTAAATATCCGCTCATCATTTCAATAAAAATCAAAGCAAGATAAATAATAAGCTCTGAGTCAAGAGGCACAAATAAAACAGATGACAATATAAAAGCAATAACCAAAATGATACCCGCACCGCGAGGTTTTCCTTCTGAAAGCTTTCCGTTCAAAGCAAATTCTCTTCCCTGATCCTTAGGGAGCAATCCGCGAAATATTTTAATTCCTCCGAAAGCTATAAAAAAACTTGCCAAAACCAAAATTCCATAATAAATATTGGTGTATTGTTCAGGTATTAAATTGCGAAGCATATTCCATCATTCCTTATTTACATATTTAATTTTATTATACTACTTCTAAAATAATAAAGCAAGAATAAAAACACTGTTGCTTTTCAGCATAAATTGATATTATAATTCGTTTTTGTCGAAACAACTGTTGATTAGTCGAAAGGAATATGTTAATATATATGTATTAACATAATTCTTCGGAGGAATGTAAAATGGAAAACAAAAAAGGATTTATCGCGGAATTTAAAGAGTTTATTTCAAGAGGAAATGTTTTAGACCTTGCAGTAGGTATGATTATAGGTTCTGCTTTTACTGCGATAGTTACTTCTTTGGTTAAGGATATTCTAACTCCTATTATCGGTATAGTATTAAGAAAAGCCGGAATCGAAAGGTTTGCCGACTGGGCTCCCGGAGGATTTGGCATAGGAAGCTTTATAAATGCAATTATCAGCTTTTTGCTTATTTCATTCACTATATTTATAATTATAAAAACAATAAATAAAGCACAGCATTTAGGAAGAAAAAAAGAAGAACTTAAAGAAGATAAAACAGAAGAACCGGTTGTTACCGATATAACACTTTTAACCGAAATCCGTGATTTGCTTATAACACAGCAAAATTCACAAAATAATGACAAAGAATAAAAAAACAAAACATTCAGTCCGGAACAAAAATCCGGGCTGTTTTTATTTTTTAAATTTAAAAATATATTTTCTATAAACTGCATGAAAAATATAAAAACAGATAAAATATAAATACACCAACTTAAAAAACAAGAAAAAACAAAATATAAATTTTATATGAAATTATATTTTGTGGTTTAAAATGATAGTATAAATTTTTGTTTTATGCAAACAATAGTACTACTGTAATTATATAAAACAATTTGGAGGAAATAAAAATGAAAGCTACCGGAATAGTTAGGCGAATAGACGACTTAGGCAGAGTCGTTATTCCAAAAGAAATAAGAAGAACATTAAGAATAAGAGAAGGAAGTCCGCTTGAGATTTATACCGATAATGACGGAAATGTAATTTTCAGAAAATATTCACCTGTACATGAATTAAGCGAATCAGCAACCCAAGCAGCTGATGTAATTCACAAGCTTGACGGAGGAACAGTTGTTGTTTTTGACCGTGACCATGTTGTAGCCGTTTCAGGTCAGGGTAAAAAGGAATACTCCGAGAGAAGAGTTTCTCAGGCGCTTGAAGAATTTTTTCAAAGCGGAAAATCTTTCACATATGAAAATAATGAACAGCCTGTTATGCCTATTGAAGGCGTTTCAAAAAAAGCATTGGCGATTTCACCTATTATTTCAGAAGGTACTGTCACCGGTGCCGTTGCGCTTCTTGCAAATGACGAAAGTTCAAAAGGTGACCAAAACAAACTGATTCTGACAAAAGCGGCTGCAATGTTTTTAAGTAAACAAATGGAAGATTAATCAAAAATTTATAATTTATCTATAAAAAATTAATTTTATAAACCGCTTCAATTTTATAGAATATCGAAAAAAGAACCTGTACCATAAATTGGTACAGGGCTTTTTTGGTATTTTGCTATAAATCATTTCCACCACTTGACAAGATACGATATTTTAGTTATAATTACTTAGTGAATATTTTTGCGATTTAAACCGCAATTTTACAATTTTACATACTAGGAGGACTAACAGTGCGAAAGGTAAAAAAGCCCGTGTTCTTTATAGTTGCCGCAATAATTGTTTTGATTGGTTATCTGACATTCGCAGGTATCCACTCACAATATGGTGACACAAGGACTTCTTATATTAAGGGCGTAGATGAAATCAGATGGGGAATCGATATCAGAGGCGGAGTAAATGCTACTTTCGAGCCTGCTGACGGCTATGAAGCCACAGACAAAAACATGGACGCAGCCAAATCGGTTATCGAACAAAGACTTGTCAGCTTAAACATCACTGACAGTGAAGTTTATGTTGATTACAACAATAAAAGAGTTGTTGTAAGCTTCCCTTGGCAGGCAGGTGACACAAGCTTTGACCCTGAAGCTGCCGTTAAAGAATTAGGTGAAACTGCAATCCTTACTTTCAAAGAAGGTCAGGAAGATCCTAACGGTGCACTAATTCTTACAGGTGATCAGGTAGAAAATGCAGAAGCTACTATGCAGACAACAGAAAGCGGTGCAAACGAATATGTTGTAAGCCTTGAATTTAACAACGCAGGTAAAGCAGCATTCGCCGATGCTACTTCAAGACTTGCAGGCAGCGGTTCTATTTCAATTTACATGGATGATGACTGTATTTCCGCACCTTCGGTAAATTCTGCTATAACAGATGGCAAATGTATCATTGAAGGAAGATTCACATATGAAAGTGCAAAAGCACTTGCAGATAAAATCAACGCCGGTTCGCTTCCGTTTAAGCTTGAGGCAACAAGTACAGATATTATCTCTCCTACACTTGGAACAGGTGCTTTAAATGCTATGCTTATTGCTGGTGTTATTGCATTTGCACTTATCTGTATCTATATGATTTGTATTTACAGACTCGCAGGTGCAGTTGCTTCAATTGCTCTGGTCGGACAAGTTATATGCACAATAGCTGCTATTTCAGGATTCTTCCCTAATATTGAAAGCTTCACTTTGACTATTCCGGGTATTGCGGGTATTATACTTGCTGTCGGAATGGGCGTTGACGCTAATGTTGTTACTTTTGAAAGAATAAAAGAAGAGCTGGGTAACGGCAAAACTCTTAACGGAGCTATTGAGGTTGGATACAAGAGAGCTTGGTCAGCTGTATTTGACAGTAACATAACAGTAGTTTTTGTAGCTGTTATATTAATGGGTGCATTCGGACCTACAGACAGCTTATTTGCAAAAATGCTTAACTTCGTATTCTTCTCGTTCGGAGCTTCAACAGCCGGAACAATTTATTCACTCGGATACACATTGCTTGTAGGTATTATTCTTAACTTTGTGTTCGGAGTATTTGCTTCCAGATTAATGCTTTCATCACTTTCAAAGTTTAAGTGCTTCAAAAATCCAAAACTTTATGGAGGTGTTAAGCATGACTAAAAAGACTAATACTCCTGCAACAGAAGTTGTTAAGGATGATAAAACCACACAAAGAAAACCACTGAATATATGCGGTCACAAAAAAACATTTTATATTGTTTCAATCGCATTAATTGTTATTTCGATTATTGTTGCACTATGCGGAAGACTTAACCTTGCTATTCAGTTTAAGGGCGGTACAGAAATTACTTACTCTTATTCCGGTGATATTGATACTTCTAAGATTGAAGAAGTTGTTAAGAATTCAATTGGCGAAAGAGTTCAGGTTACAACCGGTGAAAGTATGGCAGATTCATCAAAAACTGTTACCTTATCGTTTGCTTCTGAAGAGGGACTTACCAATTCAAAGCAGACACAACTGACGGACGCACTTCAAAATGAATTAAAAGATAACAAGCTTGAAGTTTACGGTTCAAACGATGTTTCACCTTCAAACGGTAAAGAGTTCTTCATTAAATGTTTGGTTGCTGTAATATTCTCAGTAATTGTAATGATTGTATATATCGGATTCAGATTCAGAAAAATCGGAGGTATCTCAGCAGGCTGCATGGCGGTCGTTGCACTTGTCCATGATATGCTTATGGTATTCGGATGCTTCGTTATCTGCGGATTTGACATCGATGCAAACTTTATGGCAGTACTTCTGACAATTCTGGGTTACTCAATCAATGCTACAATCATCATATATGACCGTATCCGTGAAAACAAGAGAATTTACGGAAGAAAAGCTGATGTTGCTGAGCTTGTAAATATCTCAGTAACTCAAACAGTAGGTCGTTCAATTCATACGAATGTCACAACAATTGTTGCAATGGCTGTTGTATGTATTGTATGTATTATAGCAGGCGTTTCTTCAATCTTGAGTTTTGCATTCCCTCTTATCATCGGAATGTTAGCAGGTGTTTATTCATCAAACTGCATTGCACCTACACTTTGGGTATGCTGGCAGGAACATAAAAAGAAAAAACTTGCAGCTGCTTCTGCTTCTGCAAAGAAAAAGTAAACATTAAAAATTTAACTCCTTTGATTTTTCAAAGGAGTTTTTTTACTGTATACAAAAACAAAAAGACATGCACTAGTGCGTCACTAAAGACCTGCTGTCCAAAATTTTATATCCATCTATATAATCTTTGATTATTTCAGGATGAAGTCCGGCCTGATCAAATATTAAATCAGATAATTCATTAACTACATTCTTTACATCCTCAATTGGTTTTTCAGCAACGACCGGACATACAGGAGATAATGTAATTACTATACTGTCATCTTTTTTCATGACCCTAAGCGGCCATATCTTACAATCGAATGGCTTGTCTTCTGAACTTAACATACACCCTTTATCTTTATCTAGCATAGTACAAGGATATAATTCATTTTCCTTGTTAAGCTTTAAAACTCTTATTTTGTTATGGTCATTAATATCTGTTTCTAAAAATTCCTGTTTTGGATTTATTTTTAGAATACTATCAGCGATGTCATTATATATAACTGGTGTTTCCCATAAATCGCTGTCATCGAATTGACAGCAAATTCTGCATTTTGAGCATTCTTCCCTTGATAAAATTTTAGATAGCATACAATTCACCTCTTTAATTATTGTATCATAGTGAGGTAAATAATTCAATATAACAAATTGCAGTAATAATACTGACTTATTTTAAAACAGTTTGGTACATATAAAATATATCAATCCATAAACCATTGATGCCAGCGTTCCGTATAAAATAACCGGACCTGAAATAATAAAAATTTTAGCACCCAAGCCTAAAATCAAACCTTCTGTTTTAAACTCAATAGCAGGTGCAACTACAGAATTTGCAAAACCTGTTATAGGTACCAGAGTTCCTGCACCGGCATGCTTTGCAAGCTTTTGATAAAGTCCAAGTCCGGTGAACAATGCCGATAAAAATATAAGGGTTATAGAAGTCAGCATCGCACCGTTTTCTTCACTTAATCCCCAATGCTCATAAAGGTTAAGTAAAACCTCGCCCAATGTACAAATCAGACCTCCTATTATAAATGCTTTTGGTATTGTAATCCATGACCTTGTTCCCTTTGACGCTTCTTTATACAACTCACTGTATTGTGATTGACTAAGTTTCATACACATTGCTCCTTTATTAACATACTCTTATCGCTCACAGCATTTACGGTTAAAATAACTGAATACAAATATTCTAACCATAAAAAATAAATATATACAGCTTTCTATATTGACTTATTGCACAAAGAAATTAATGTAAAATTGTTCAAAAAAAGCAGTGCTAATTCTATAAAAACATGTTATACTAAGTTTAGCAACAAATGCAGAATTGAAATTTTGAAAGGAGGTTTTTGTTGTGAAATCAATTATTACTATAAGCAGAGAATTCGGAAGCGGTGGCCGAGAAATAGGAAAAAAATTAGCCGAAAGACTTAATATCCCATTTTATGATAAGGAGCTATTGGAGATGGCTTCAAAAGAAAGCGGGATTTGTGAGGAGCTTTTTTATAAAAATGATGAATCACATTCAAACAGCCTTCTTTATTCATTGGTTATGGGGACATATCCTCTTAGCGCCGACGGTAAAATCCATCCTAATATGCCTCTTAATCACAAGCTTTTTTTAGCGCAATTTGATACAATAAAAAAAATAGGCGAGCAAGGACCTTGTGTAATTGTAGGAAGATGTGCTGATTATATTCTTAAAGAAAATAAAAATGTAATCAACTTTTTCATCAATGCAGACATGGTTAATAAAAGAAAAAGGATTTTAGAACGCTATGATATAGAAAAAGATAAAGTACAAGACTTTATAAAGAAAACTGATAAAAACAGAGCTAATTACTATAATTACTATTCTGATATGAAATGGGGCGAAGCTAAGAACTATGACCTTTGCATTAATTCTTCACAGATAGGAATTGACGGCTCTGTTGAACTCATGATAACTTATATAAATGCAAGAGAAAAGCATTTAGAAGAAATTAAGTAATATCACCATAAATAACCTCATCATCATAATGGTGAAGTTATTATTATGTGCAAAAAATAAGGACAGAAGAAAAAACTCTTCTGTCCTTTTGATATATTGTTCATATGGGTTTTATATTAATCTATTGCATCAAGTCCCTTTTGAATATCGGCAATAATATCATCGACATTCTCAAGACCGCATGAAAATCTAATCATTCCTCCGTTAATACCGGCAGCAACAAGCTGTTCGTCTGTAAGCTGTCTGTGGGTTGCAGAAGCAGGGTGAAGAACACAAGTTCTTATATCGGCAACATGAACTTCATTTGATGCAAGCTCAAGAGCGTCCATGAATTTTATAGCATTATCTCTTCCGCCCTTTACAACTATTGAAATAACACCGCTTGAACCCTGGGGAACATATTTTGAAGCAAGTTCATAATACTTATCACCCTCAAGTGAAGGATAAATAACCTCTTCAATTTTATCCTGTTCCTTAAAGAATTTTGCAACCTTTAAAGCATTTTCACAGTACTGTTTCATTCTGACAGCAAGTGTTTCCAATCCGAGATTTAACAAGAATGATGAGTTAGCAGCAGGATAACATCCAAAATCCCTCATGAGCTGCATTCTTGCTTTTGTAATAAAAGGTGCAGCTGAATAATCTCTTGTATAAACAACGCCGTGATAGCTTTCATCAGGCTCGGTAAAGTCAGGGAACTTTCCGCTTGTAAAATCAAATTTCCCGCTGTCAACGATTACTCCTCCAACCTGAACTGCATGACCGTCCATATATTTACTGGTTGAATGTATAACTATATCTGCACCCCATTCAATCGGACGACACAAAATAGGTGTTGCAAAAGTGTTGTCAACAATAAGCGGAACGCCGTTTTTATGAGCGATTCTTGCAAATCTTTCAATATCGAAAATAGTTAGTGCAGGGTTTGCAATGGTTTCACCGAAAACGCATTTAGTATTTGGCTTAAAGGCGTTTTGAATTTCTTCATCCGTTGCATCCGGACTTACAAAAATACATTCTATACCCATTTTTTTAAGTGTAACAGCAAATAGATTTACTGTTCCGCCATAAATTGTGGACGCTGAAATAAAGCTGTCGCCGGCAGAACATAAATTCAAAATAGAAACAAGCGACGCTGCCTGACCGCTTGAAGTACACATTGCGGCAACACCGCCCTCAAGTGCAGCAATCTTCTTTTCAACTGCATCTGTTGTAGGATTTTCAAACCTTGAATAAATAAGACTTAATGTAGGGTCATCAAAAACATCTCCTACCGCTTTTGTTGAGTCATACACATATGTAGTGCTTTGAACTATAGGCACTACTCTCGGTTCACCGTTTTTCGGTGAATAACCTTCGTGCAAGCATTTTGTTTCCTGCTTCATTTATATCATTTCCTTTCATGTCTTATATATAAAACACTATGCCAAAATTCCTAAACCTTTCAGACTAGTCCTAGTCCTTAAAAAAAGGAGAAACATATTCTTCTTCTGCTTGTTTTTTTCTGGCAAGTCTTTTTTTCTGCTTGTTTTTTTCATCTATCTTCTTTTTCTGTTCAGGAGTTTTGATAGATATTGCACTGGCAAGGAATGCTGCCGCAAAAGCAAACGGACCGATAACAAGTGCAACACTTCCCCAACCGGTTGCCACTAAAACTATCATAAGCACAGTCAATGCTGAACAAACGATACCGGCAATTAAATAAATTATTTTTTGCTTTGGCATAAGTGTCTTTCCTTTTCAATTATAAAATAATTATACATTAATTTCAACGCTTTCATGCTTGAAATCGTTTTCTTCTAGAACAGGTTTAACACAGTTTTCAATGAATTCTTCAACCTGAGAAACACTTCTTCCAATAAAGTTTTCAGGCTTCATGATGCTGTCCATTTCTTCTTTTGAAATCATAAACATAGGGTCGTCCAAAATAAGCTCGCACAAATTATTGTCAAGACCCTCGTCCTTAACTCTTGAGCCTGCCTTCATGGAATACTCACGAATTCTTTCATGAAGCTCCTGACGGTCTCCGCCCTTTTTAACAGCATCCATCATTATGTTTTCGGTTGCCATAAACGGAAGCTCAGCCATAACTCTTTTTCTTATGATTTTATCATGAACTACCAGCCCGTCTGTTACATTAAGCATAATATTAAGAACAGAATCGATTCCTAAAAATGCCTCGGCGACTGAAATTCTCTTATTTGCCGAGTCGTCAAGAGTTCTTTCAAACCACTGTGTTCCCGCAGTGAATGCAGGGTTCAGCATATCTGAAATTATATATCTTGAAAGTGATGTTATTCTCTCACATCTCATAGGATTCCTCTTATATGCCATCGCCGATGAACCTATCTGGTTCTTTTCAAACGGCTCTTCGATTTCTTTAAAGCTCTGAAGAATTCTTATATCATTAGAAAACTTCATACAGCTTTGAGCAATTCCCGAAAGTGTTGAAACAATAGCTGAATCAACCTTTCTTGAGTATGTCTGTCCCGAAACAGGAACTACACCCTCAAATCCCATTTCTTCGGCAATCATATCTTCAAGCTTTTTAACTTTTTCAATGTCACCCTCAAAAAGCTCCATAAACGACGCCTGAGTACCTGTTGTACCCTTTGAGCCTAAAAGCTTTAAGTTTGCTAATCTGAAATCGATTTCTTCTAAATCCATCAAAAGCTCATTACACCAAAGTGTCGCCCTCTTTCCGACAGTTGTCAGCTGTGCCGGCTGAAGATGTGTATAGGCAAGGCAAGGCAAATCTTTATACTTGTCAGCAAATTCCGAAAGCTGACCGATAACGCTTACAAGCTTTCTTTTAACAACATTCAGTGCGTCACGCATTATTATAACATCTGTGTTATCGCCAACATAGCAGGATGTTGCACCTAAATGAATTATACCCTTTGCATTAGGACAAACCTGTCCGTATGTATAAACGTGTGCCATAACATCATGACGGACAAGCTTTTCACGCTCAGCTGCACATTCATAATCTATATTATCAATATTGGCTTCAAGCTCGTCAACCTGTTCTTGTGTAACAGGCAGACCAAGCTTCATCTCAGCTCTTGCCAGAGCAACCCAAAGCCTTCTCCATGTTGAAAACTTTTTATCGGCAGAAAAAATATACTGCATTTCTTTACTTGCGTATCTTGTACAGAATGGACTCTCATAGCTGTTTGTCATATCGTTTAAACCTCTCTTTTCTCTTATTCAGCAGACAGAATGTAATAATAAACCGGCTGTCCTCCGTTAACTAATAAAACTTCTGCGTTTTGATATTTACTCTCAACTTGTTCTTTTAGTGCATTGGCATCTTCATCTGAAACATCACTTCCCTGAATTATAGTGATATATGAAGTATCCCCCTTAACAAGCTTTTTGATTAGCTTAAATGCAGCCTTTGATATATCCTTATCAACGAAAGAAAGCTTACCGTTATCAAGTGCTAAAATCTCATTTTTCTTAATCTTGTGACCCTCGAAATCACTGTCACGGGCAGCAAATGTAATCTGACCTGTTGATACACGCTCAAGTGCATGAGTCATTTCAAGTCTGTTAGTTTCAAAATCAGCGTCCTCATCAAAAGCAAGCATTGCACTCATACCCTGCGGAATGGTTCTTGTCTGAAGAACGCAAACCTTTCTGTCAGCAAGCTTGCCCGCTTGTTCGGCTGACATAATAATATTTTTATTGTTAGGTAAAACAAAAACAATTTCCGAAGGACACTTATTAATAGCCGCTAAAATATCTTCTGTTGACGGATTCATGGTTTGTCCGCCTCTTACTATACAGTCAACACCAACATCCTCAAAAAGTGTTTCAACTCCGTGACCTGCGGCAACCGCAACAAAACCGAATTCCTTTTCAGGCTTTACAGGCTTGGTTTCAGGAACCTTTGCGTCAATTATACGCTGTTCATGCTGCATTTTCATATTTTCAACCTTCGGAAGATTTATTGTTCCGAATTTTAGTGCTCTTTCAATAGCTTTACCTGGATTATTTGTATGAACATGAACCTTTATAATATCATCATCGTCAACCACTACAACACAGTCACCGATTGTTTCTAAATAAGCTCTAAGCTTTGAACAATCATTGCTGTCAGCTGATTTTGTGATAAGCATTTCCGTGCAATAGGTGAAGTTTATTTCCTCATCGTAATCCCCTACTGTTGAGGAAAATGTATCAATTGTAACAGCCTTTTTTTCTGACGGTACATCTGTTTTTACTATATCCCCGCCTTTAAATACACCCAGCATTGCCTCAAATATTATTAAAAGGCCCTTGCCGCCTGCATCTACTACTCCTGCTTTTTTTAGTGCAGGGAGCAGATTCGGTGTATCTTCAAGTGCTTCGCTTGCCGCTTTGCAGGCTTCTTCCCAAAGTAATACTTCATTATCAACCGAAACAGAAACGGCAGCAGCTCTTTCGCTTGCAAGTCTTGCAACAGTCAGAATTGTGCCTTCAGTCGGTTTCATAATAGATTTATATGCTCCTGAAACGCCTTGTGCAAGTGCTGAAACGAAATCTTCAACCGACGCCTCTTTCTTTCCGTTAAAGCCCTTTGAAAACCCTCTGAAAATCAAAGATAAGATTACCCCTGAGTTTCCTCTTGCACCTCTGAGTAATGCAGAAGCTGTTTGTTCTGCGACCTCGCTTACCGTAACATCGTCATGCATTCGCTCAAGTGCAATAAGAGCGTTGCTCATTGTCATAGACATATTTGTTCCCGTATCACCGTCAGGAACCGGGAATACATTAAGCTCATCAACAGCTGCTTTTTGATTAGCGATACTGTTTGCACCGCTTATAAAAGCATCTCTAAGTGTTTTACCATTAATCACTAAACTGTCCCCCTTATGTTAAGATTGCATTTCATCGACAAAAACATTAATCTTTGCAACCTTAACCGTGCTTTCTGTTTCCACGGTATACTGAACTTTTTCCATAATGCTTTCTACGACTGTCGAAACATTTATTCCATATGAAACGGTTATATGCAAATCAATAATAAGCTCATTATTATCAGTTTGATGAATTATTACACCGTTTTCCAATGAATCACCTTTTTTAAAAAGCGAGCTTATTCTCTGCTTCGGTCCGAAAGTATTCATACCCACAACACCGAAACAACTTGTCGCAGTATTACCGATAAGAGAAATCAGATATTTATTTGAAATATGAATCTCACCTATATGATTTTCAAATTTAATCACTTAGCACAGCTCCCTTTACCATAATAGATAAAAAAAGTATACCATATTTCACATTAAAATGCAAACTATATTTGAGGATTAATATTAACGCTTATATCAACCTTTTTCATTATTTCCTCAGTATTTTCCTTGTATGCACGGTACAAATTATAGTCATTATGATTCAGAAGTGAGTGGATTTCAAACAAATCTGCATTTTCTTTTTTCAGTACTTTATTTATCGTCTTGCCGCACAATGAATAAATATGCTCTGTCGCCTTTTTCGCAGCTTCTTTTTTATCTTTATCTGATAAGGTTTTATAAAACTCATATGAAATGGTGAGCTTGACATCTATTGAAATTCTATCGCCATCTATACCTACATTTGTACCTTTTTTAACGCTTCCCGCACATACCACTGTCATATTATCATTTAGCTTTGCATTTATCGTCTGCTCTGCAATGCCGTTATTTAAAAATGATAAACCTATTACCTCATCTCTTGTTATAACACCTTTTGGCTTTCTGTTTTTTACAATAACCGCACCGTCAATATAAAAGGCGTTCACTTCGCTCTGCTGTGAACCTTCTCCTCCGCCTGAACCCCCTCCTTCTGATTGTGAACTGCTGTCAGACTTAGAATCTCCTCCGCTTTCATCACTAAGCTTTTCGTTTCCTGATTTTGTTTTATCATCACTGCTGCTGTCACCGAAGTTTTCTCCTTTATCGGCATTTTCACTTTCTTTTTGATTTGAGGTTTTTTTGTTATCTTTTATTTTCTTGATTATCGGCAATACAGTTGTACCGTTTGTATTCTCCATATTATCAATGTGTTTAATAAGCTCGCACTCGGTACTTGTTCCGTTTTTCTCGGACTCTTCAAAAATTTCTTTCAAAATTTCAGCGGAGTAAGTTCCGCTTGTAACTTTAATATCCAGAATTTCTTTGGCTGTTACATCAGTATATGCCATAATAACTCCCAGAGAAATTCCTCTGCTGTTAATTAAGAACTCCATTATCGGCCGTAAGTCATCTATATTCTCACCAAGCAGAACTAATTCCGAATGTCCTAAAAACACCTTTTTACCCAAATCCGTCTCGCATCTTTCTATAGCAGAAGGTATGGTATCTGCAATCTGAGAAACCGTAGCACTGTTTGATTGCGACGGGTCTATAGGGGTAATTGAACCTGAACCCTGCTGTGAGAGAATTTGCATAGTTACTTCAAATTTACCGTTTTTTGTTTTATCCACCCCTATCGCATGAACAATTATTAGCTCATCAAGATCTCTTTTTTTATATCTGCCTTTTGAAACGCATGAGCACAAGCTGAAAATGAAAAATACACAAATCATCACAGCAATAACTTTTTTTAATGCAGCCTTACTTCGTTTCATTTTTATCACCCTTTCCAAAGCAGTATATAAGCGGAAGAATAACACCCAATGCAAATATCAAAACAGTAATGATGAATATATCAAATGTATTGACATTCCAATTTTGCTTCCAAACCGACACTATAGAAAATCCTGTACTGATTACACCTATTATGCCTAAAAATACATTCGACTTAATGTTTTTAAATCCCGTAGACAGTGCAATTTTTCCGATGAACATAAACAGTGCCGCTTTAATAAACGCAAGTAAAATCCATGCCGGAAGTAAAAATGCGTCTAATCTTTCAATTAAAAATGTTTCTGCATATGAGCCTAAATCAAAGAACGGGAATTTACTTATATTCAGATAACTTCCTAATGTCAGCATACAAATACAAGTTATTACATAAACAAAAATCAGCTTTAATGCAATTGCTCCGTAAATACTTTTTCCCGCTTTTTCTTTAGCGTACGGATATAAAATCGGAAAGAGAAACAGTTCACTGCTTTTTGACAGCTCATAATAAACTTCATGTGATATATCATCTATTTGCGGATAAGTGTAAATAACATTAGAATATGATGTTTTCGGTAAAATCACAACCAATACAATTACAAAAGAAAGTACAAAAAATCCGAATCCTATAACACTGCTCCTTGCAATAGCTTCAATACCCTGAAATGCAGCATAAAACGATACCAGAGCAATTGCAGATACTACAATCCAAGGCGGCAAAAGGTCAGGGAAATTAACAAACATAAAATACCCAAAATATCTAAATAAACGGTTTAATACTAAAATTGCCGCAAACGCAAATGCTATACAAACTAATATACCGAAAATTTTTGACTTTTCATATGCCACCTGGCATATGTTTTTGTCCGGATGTTTTTTATACAAAATAATAACCGGTATAACCATCAGACATTCGAGTGCTGTGGTAACGGAAAAACCTATTATCTGTGAAGTAATATCGTTATACATAAAAGGTACAAATGTCATTGTATAAAAAATTCTTGAAATAAAAAGGATTATCATTAATTGTCCAAAAGATATTTTTCTCATATTAATCACCATGCCTTTGCTTTGCAAAGGCTCTCCTTCCTACGGAATTTGAGTCGGTTCCGACAACGGAATTGCCGCAATACTTTTTTGCGGCAAAGGCTCAAAAACATTCGTGAAAAAGTATTTTTCGCGCTATATACCGCTTCGTTCCCGAAGCATTCCTCCAATTTTGCAGATTTTAAGCGTTTCTTTTAAATTTTAGTACCGTTTAAATCCTCAACAACTGTTTTTGATTTTCCAAGCTTTTTAAAGCTCGGTCTTGACACTACATCTCTCATTGCTTTAAATGTGACCGGTGACAGCGGTGCATTGTAAGGCACGCCATAACTTTCAAGAGCTGAAATGTTCACTACCATAAATGCAAAGCAAAGAGTTATTCCGAAAAGTCCTGCAAATCCTCCCGCCAGAATAAAAACCATTCTCATTATTGATGTCTGTGAATTCAAATTCGGGATTACAAATGACGCTGTCGCGGTAAGACCTATTATAATTAAAAGTGGTGCAGATACTAAACTGCTTGAAACAGCCGCATCACCTATGATTAAAGCACCCACTATAGATACTGCTCCTCCGACAGCCTTTGGAAGCCTTATTCCTGCTTCTCTCATAATCTCATACATTATCGTAATTATGAATGCTTCAAAGAAAAATGAGTACGGAGTTACTTCCTCACTGGCAGCGAGATTCATTAAAAACTTATGGGTCAGTATTTCGGGATGATTTGTAGCAATAGCAACACAAATTCCCGGAAGAGCAATAGCCAAAAAGAACGCAATATATTTTATCCACCTGATATAAGTTGTATAAAAAGGCTTATATAC
This sequence comes from uncultured Ruminococcus sp., assembly GCA_900545345.1. GTDB lineage: Bacteria > Bacillota > Clostridia > Oscillospirales > Ruminococcaceae > UMGS1601. The sequence goes on along the minus strand of UQYQ01000013.1, from coordinate 44,661 downwards.
ATAATCGTCAATGGTCTGAAAGTTTTCAATGAAAAGTGACGGACAAATCAGAGCGAACGGAACTCCGTCAATTAAAATGCCAACCCTGCCCTCATTAAGTTTCGCACAAAAAGTGTCCGGTCTGTCTGTAGAAATCACATTAGAAAAAATACTTTTATGCTTTCCCTGTAAAAAAGGCTCTATATATCCGCTTGTTAAAACAGTATCAAGGTCTATTTTGTTCAAGTTTTCCTTAACCTTATCTATTACTGCCTGAGGAGTTTTATCTGTAATATAAGCAACACAGACATCTGTTTTGCTATCCTTTCCTATCTGCTGCATATCAAATCTCAGTTTTGGGGTTTTCATTCTTCTTCTGACAAGAGAAATATTAGTCCTTATAACTTCAACAAAACCCTCATGAGAACCCTTTATATTTCCGTCACTTGTCGGTTCATCAATAGAACGCTTATCAAAACCTTGTATGCCATATGAAACACATTTATCACAGCCGTCAATAAATATAACTGCAAACCCGGAAAATAATGTGAGAAAAACCTCACCGTATGTCGAAAGAATTTTTCTTTCTGCCGCCAGCAAGCTTTGTTTGGTGAGAAACTTAAAAATATCATCTTCTGTTGCATAACCTTTAACATCAAACTCCATCAGCGGCCTGAAAACAAGTTCTGCCATTGAAGAAGTCGATGCCATTCCCTCGATTGATACCAATGCACACTTATGACCTGAAATTTCAACTTCCATAATGTTTAAGTCCATAGTTTTTCCCGATATTATTTTTAAATCCAAAAGAGCCTGTTTTAAGCTTTTTGAAATCAGTGCGGTTTCATAGTTATTCTCATTAACCTTTACAACGGTTTTCTTTTCCACAAACTTTCCTCCTCACATGTTCAAATAGATATTCATTAGTTAATATTAGTTCATTTTGAAAATTTATACGCAGTTTATAATTTTATATTTAAAGCATACTTCATGTATTTATTTGCCGTCTCTGGAAAAGTTATTTAATAGTGTCAATGCTATAAAAATTCAGATATTTAATAATGTAAATTTTAATTCGTAATTGTGCTGATAAATTAAATAAATCAAGGAGTGATTTTAAATTGCTTATAGTTTTTTTCAGAGCTATCATTTTATATGCCCTTGTCATTTTTTCAATTCGCCTTATGGGAAAAAGACAGATTGGTGAGCTGCAGCCTTCGGAACTTGTAATAACCATTCTTGTTTCAAATATAGCTACTCTCCCTATTGAAGACACAACAATCCCAATGGCAACAGGAATTATTCCCATGCTTTCTCTGGTAAGTCTTGATGTTATCATGTCCACACTTACACTTCGTTCAAGAAAACTCAGACAGATAGTTTCGGGAAGTCCGAAAGTTATAATTTCAAACGGAGTTATTGACCAGAAGCAAATGAAAAAACTCAGATATTCTGTCGATGATTTAATGGAAAGTCTTCATGATTATAACATCTTTGATATAAGCGAAGTGCAGTATGCAATTGTTGAAACTACAGGAAAAATAAGCGTTATGCAGAAAAAAGATTACCAACCGCTTTCTCCGTCTGATATTGAACTTTACAGACAATCAAAAAATCCGCCTCAAATTCTTATTGATGACGGAGTTGTTATGCACGGAGCTATTGAATTTTTAGGATTAGACATGAAATTCATACATGAAATTCTTTCAAAAAATAATGTTGAAACATCTGATGTGTTTTTAATGTCCTGTGATGAAGATAAAAATTATAAACTTATTAAAAAGGAGGATTTGCCTTGAAACGATTGATTCTTTGTATAACAATTCTAATCGTTATAATTTCAGGTTCAGTTTCTTCCCTGTTTTTAATAAAAAACAAAAACCAAAAGCTTATTAATACTCTTGATTCAATTACAGAATATGCAGAAGACGAAAAAACCGACCAAGCTCTTGAAAAAATCAAAGAGTTCAGCCGGTCCTGGAAAGACTATTATATTTGTGTTTCTTTTTTAGTTGAAAGCTCACGCTTAGAGGACATCTCTGCCTCGTGTGCTAAGCTTGAAGCACTTTTACTCAAAAACAGCGAAGAATTATACTCTGAGTGCGAAACAATAAAATACGGAATAAAACTCATTTATAACAATGAATTCCCTTATCTTCACAGCATTTTCTGATAATCAAGCTAGCTGATTTCGGCAATAATCTTAATAAAACTGTCTAAATCATTAAAATCTTTATATACAGACGCAAAACGAACATATGCCACAGGGTCTAGTTTTTTAAGACCTGCTAATACCTTATCACCTATTTCGCTTGTTGTTGTTTCAGTCTGCATAGCGTTGGCATATGTGTTTTCGATTTCATCAACTATTAAATTGACATCTTCAACGCTTACAGGACGCTTTTTAATTGCATTGCCAATAGCTTTTATAATCTTATCCTTATCAAAAGGCTCAAAGCTTCCGTCCTTTTTATAAACCATAAGAGTCGGTTTTTCAACAACCTCATAAGTGGTGAATCTTCTACCGCAGTTTGTACATTCACGGCGACGCCTTTTCTTCTCATCGCTTGGTCGTGAATCGATTACTTTTGTATCTTCATAATTGCAAAACGGGCATCTCATAGTATAGCTCTCCTTATTGTTATATATGCTATTATATCATATATAGTATACAATTGCAAGTGAAAACACTAAATATATTGTAATATTACAGTTTTATTAAATCATTAACAAATATTTTTCTGATTCACCTTTATTTATAGAAAAATTCTAAAAAACCAAAACTTCATCATTTATGAAATTATAAAATCATCTACAATACCTCTTAAAGATGAAGCATTGATTTCCAAACGAACTACTTTTTCAAACAAGCCCTCAGCTTTTTCAAAATTTGAAGTAATGTCCAAAATCTCCGTTGTCTGAGTTTTTCCTGAAGATAAACTTTCTACTATCTCTATACCATATGTGATAACTGCATCGTCATCCAAATTAATCTCACTGGCAACGAGATTATACTGAGTTTTGCTGTCTGTGGTATTCTGCGTTTTTAATACCTTTTTCATATTGTGTCATCGTCCTTTCTACACTCTCTTAAAAACTATGCAGCAATAATTGTGCGAACTCAAACAAATTATTTAGCTAAGACTATTTTAAATATTATTTCCCTTTTTTATTATACAACATTATTCGACAAAAAGGTTATAAATATTTCGACATTATTCGACAAATAGTGACACTGCTGAAATTACACAATAATCTTGACATTTCAGGTTATATACTATATAATAGTATTTTGAAAAGTTATATTTAAAAGTTAAAGCTGTATTTGAATTTAATTATGTAAGGAGATATAACTATGGCAGTAAAAAGTTTATCTGTATCAAAAGAAGGATATAAAAAGTTAGAAGAAGATTTAGAATATCTTGTAACAGTCAGAAGAAGTGAAGTTGCAGCAAAGCTTAAAGAAGCCCGTTCATTCGGTGACCTTTCCGAAAATGCTGAATACGATGAAGCAAAAAACGAACAGGGTATACTTGAAGCAAGAATTACCGAGCTTGAACAAATGATTGCAAATGCAGTTATCGTTGATGATGACGCTATTTCTTCAGAAGAAATTACAATCGGTTCAAAGATTAAACTTCAGGATTTAGAGCTTGATACAATAGAAACACTTCAAATTGTCGGTTCAACCGAATCAGATCCTGACAGCGGGAAAATTTCCGATGACTCACCTATTGGAAAAGCTGCACTTAAGAAAAAAGCAGGCGAAATATTTGAGGTTGAAGCACCTGTAGGACTTTTAAAATTTAAGGTTTTGGAAATAAGCAAATAAAAATAACTTCAGATACTTATAAAGCACCGAAGGGAGGACTGCTCCGCACAGGGGCATAAATATATAATGAGTGACGCAATTACAAATGATGTTTCTCTTGAAGAAGAAATTTCTCAAGAGGAAATTAACGGACTTAAGCAAATAAGAATTGACAAGCTGAATGAACTAAAATCAAAAGGCTGCGACCCTTATGAAATAACAAGCTATGATGTTACTGTAAAAAATGCTGACGCTAAAGCTGAATATGAGAAAACAGAAGCCGAAATAATCGCTCAGGCAGGCGATGATGAAGAAGCCAAAAATGCTGCTCTTGAAAAGCTCAAAGAAAAAAATGTACGAATTGCAGGAAGAATTGTAAGCTGGCGTGACATGGGCAAAGCAAACTTCATTGATGTTCGTGACGGAAGTGACAGAATTCAGGTTTATGTCAGAATGAATGATATAGGCGAAGAAACCTTTGCAGAATTCAAAAAGTGGGATATAGGCGATATCGTCGGAATCGAAGGTTTTGTTTTCAGAACAAGACGAGGTGAGATTTCAGTACACGCTAAAGGAATTAAGCTTTTATCGAAATCTTTGCTTCCGCTTCCTGAAAAGTGGCATGGCCTTAAAGACAGAGATCAAAGATACCGTCAAAGATATGTTGACCTTATCTGCAACCCTGATGTTAAAGACACTTTCACGAAAAGAAGTCTTATTTTAAAAGAAATCAGAAACTATCTTGACGAGCGTGGTTATCTTGAGGTTGACACACCTGTTCTTCATACACTGGAAATCGGTGCGGCTGCAAGACCTTTTGTCACACACCATAACGCTCTTGATTTGGATATGTATCTTCGTATTGAAACAGAGCTTTACTTAAAACGACTTATAGTCGGTGGATTTGACAAGGTTTATGAGGTTGGAAGAATCTTCAGAAATGAAGGTATGGACACCTCTCACAACCCTGAGTTCACCTCAATAGAAATGTATCAGGCATATACCGACTATCATGGCATGATGGACTTGATTGAAGATATGTATGTTACTATCACTAAGAAAGTATGCGGCACTGATGTTATCACATATCAGGGAACAGAAATCAACATGGCTGCTCCTTGGGAACGCCTGACAATGGTTGAAGCTGTTAAAAAATATGCAGGTGTTGATTATAACAACTGGGCAACTGATGAAGACGCAAGAGCTTGTGCTAAAGAAAAAGGCGTTGAGGTCGACGAGGGCGACAGTGCAACTAAGGGTCATGTTCTTATTGCATTCTTTGAAGCATTTGTTGAGGACAAGCTGATTCAGCCTACTATCATTTATGATTATCCTGTTGAGAACTCACCTCTTGCTAAGAGAAAGCCGTCAAACCCTGCATTTACCGAAAGATTTGAATACTTCATCTATTGCAGAGAAATGGGAAATGCTTTCTCTGAGCTTAACGACCCAATCGACCAAAAGGAGAGATTTGTTCGCCAAGTTGAAGCTAAGCGTGCACAGGGTGCTAACGCTGAGGTTGATGAGGACTTCATAACAGCACTTGAATATGGTATGCCGCCTACAGGCGGACTTGGCTTCGGACTTGACAGACTCGTTATGCTTCTTACCGATTCAGGTTCAATCAGAGATGTATTACTATTCCCGACAATGAAGCCGTTGAGCAAATAAGAAAGTGAAAAAACAGTGTTTATGCGGGTTTTGGTACTTTGCAAAACGCCGAAAAATACATCTTTGCATCAAACCTGTATCAAAGGATGCTTTAGTTTGTGCAGAGATGAAAAAATCGCATAATTTACAGAATAAATGGGCAGTCCCATAACGGGATTGCCCATTTTCAAAAATAATGGATTAAATAAATCAAAATTTGTGAGGATAAATATGTTTTTGGGTAGAAGTGAAGAATGGTAGTTTGGTCTTTCAAATCATAGATAAAAATATATTTGGAGGACATAATGAAATTAAATACAGAACATATTACAGAGAACAGTCGTTTTTGGAACGAAGTGAATGCTCTTGCAAAAGAAGCATTTCCTCTGCAAGAATACCTTGCACCTTCAAAGTTAGCAGAAATGGCAAAAGCAGATAACTTTGATTTTCTGGCATTGACGGACAATGATTCTTTTGTGGGATTTATGGTCGTTCAGACTTATCAAAATCTTGCTTATCTTTTCTTTTTGGCAATAGTTTCAACTTGCCGTTCAAAGGGATATGGCAGCCGAGCTATTAAAACTTTGAAAACAGAGTATCCCAATAAAAAGCAAGTGGTAGATTTTGAAATGCTTGATGATACAGCAAGCAATTATAAACAAAGAGAAAAAAGGCGTGAATTTTACCTCCGAAACGGTTATAAAGAAACAGGTATGTTTTTGACATATTTGGGAATAGATTATGAGGTTTTTTGTATGGATAAAGATTTTGAACCAGAAGTATTTAAGGAAATGATGAAAACAATTCAAGTAAATGGGTTCAATCCTAAGTACTTTTACAAATAAAACAATTTCCAATTTGTCGAATTACCCTTTGAGAAAGGAGAAATCCTTTTCTCAAAGGGACTTTTTGTCTTTTGGATTTCGCAAACTACAAGTTTTTCCTGATTTCCAATACAATGTAATTGCAAAGGAGTTCTAGGATTTATTATGAGCAACAGTTTAATGGCTATGCGCCGAAACTGTGCGAGATCAGTCTGAGAAAAATTTTTCGCTTACACCATATAAAATAGTCTATTGTAGAATAAATCTCAAGTCCGGTATCTCTATAGTGCAAATTCCGTATAATGTCATTTTATATCAGTTTTTATCACAAAAGTATTCTTGTTATATTCAATCAGTCCGTCATTCCTCATTTTTCCCAGTTCCTTTGATAAAGCACTGCGGTCCAGGTTCAGATAGTCCGCCAGTTGCTGTCGGTCAAATGGGATTACAATTTTGTTGCTCCCCTGTGCAGAAACCTGCTGCGAAAAATAAGAAGACAACCGTCCACGTATTGTTTTGGGTGATGTGTGCAGACTGCGTCTGGAAAGCTGTAGGTTTTTTCCTGCGCTGATTGTGACAAGATTCTGAATAAGCCTGTTTTGGCTTCCACAGGCCGAACAGGGTGTGAACAGTCTCGGAACACTTATGAACAAAATGTCACAATCCTCATTAGCCACCGCATCTACCATCATGGGTTCATTCGGTATACAGGCATAGGATTCCGCAAATACATCGCCGGCTGTGGTGATGCCAAGAATGCTTTTATTCCCCCAGAGATCCGTATGCTCAATCCGAACGCTCCCGGAAAGAACGAGGCCTATATCTGTCACTATACTTCCTATACCGAAAATCACATGTCCCTTTCTATATCTGTTTGTCCGAAAATCCAGATGTTTTGACATATTCTGGATATCTTCCTCTGAGCATCCTCGAAAAAGTGCTGTTTTGGAAATAAAACTCAAAATAAAAAAACCTCATTTCCGTGGTTATAACCACATACTTTTAAAAAATATTATAGTAAAATATAAACATAAAGTCAAGGAGGACTCAATTTGAGAGAAGATAAAATAATAAACGCATTAATCGGGTTGGTTGGTGCGTACAACAATAATCCCAAATGTGGGCTATGACATGGATGAGGGCCGGTCTGCTCGAACTTTTGGATGAGATAAAAAAAGATAGAACATGATTCAAATTAGGAGGAATACAGAATGATAAGAAAGATAATAAAAATTGATGAAGACAAGTGCAATGGCTGCGGTGCATGTGCTGCGGCCTGCCATGAAGGGGCAATTGAAATCATTGACGGTAAAGCAGTACTTACCCGTGAGGATTACTGTGACGGTCTGGGTGACTGTCTGCCGGAGTGCCCTACCGATGCCATCAGCTTTGAAGAACGTGAAGCACCCGCATATGATGAAGCCGCTGTTCTTGCTGCCAAACAAAAGAAGATGAAGAAGCAGGGCATAAAAATTCCCCATGCGGGCTGTCCGGGTACGCAGGTACGCCAAATAGTGCCTCCGAAAACTGAAAACACTTCTTCCCATACGCCGGCAGCAATTTCACAGCTAGGCCAATGGCCCTGCCAGATTAAACTGGCCCCTGTGAACGCCCCTTATTTTAACGAAGCAAAACTGCTGATTGCGGCTGACTGTACCGCATACGCCTATGCAAACATCCATGAGGATTTTATGAAGGGAAAAGTCACACTGATTGGTTGCCCAAAACTTGATTCTGTTGATTACAGTGAAAAGATAACGGCAATAATAAGAAATAACGATATCAGAAGCGTTACCATTCTGCGGATGGAAGTTCCCTGCTGCGGAGGGCTTGAGACAGCTGTAAAAAAAGCCTTGCAGGAAAGCGGGAAATTCATTCCGTGGCAGACCATAACCATATCCATTGACGGAAAGATTCTTGATGATTAGAAAAGGAGATGCATTATGTACAAAAATATCGAAAAGCAGACAAAATTACAGTTGAAAGACCAGATTGACTATCAGCCAGGTCAGGTAGTCAGCAAAACGCTTGTACAGAATGATAAGGTCAGCATGACAGTTTTTTCATTCGACAAGGGTGAAGAAATCTCCACCCACGCCGCAGGCGGAGATGCGATGGTAACCGTTCTGGAAGGGACCGGGCGTTTTACCGTAGGCGGTGAAGTATTTATTCTGAATGAGGGAGAAACGCTCATTATGCCTAAAGATATTCCACATGCAGTATACGGAGAGGAACAGTTCAAAATGCAGTTGACGGTTTCCTTTTGAATATCCTGTCAAATCAGTAATTTAATAATAAATCATTTTTTCAAGTAAAGAGCATTGTAGTGGTCGGCAGAAGTCTATATCAATATGACCGATTTCGCCCCGACAATGAATCCGTTGGCGAAATAGAAATAAAGACAAAATAATACAGCACCGCAATGACAAATGCCACTGCGGTGCTTTTTATTATCATAACAGCAAATACCCTAACCCTAACAGCAGTTTAACATCTGCTCCGTTTTTTGCAAGAATGTAAATCATTATACCTATAAGGGCATTCTCTTCACTGATATTAAATCCGTCTAAAAGCTCGCTCAGCGGACCTTTTTTAGTTTGTCCGCTTGTGTTTGGAAATAAATTGCCCAGTATGCTTGCCAACGGATTTGCCTGACTGCTGTTTTGACTTATGTTTCGATTTGCATTTCTGCTTTGCGGATTAGGATTTGATTTCTGAACTTCGGGAATCGGCGTAGCATTGTCATTTGTATGTACAGTTTCCTGAACATTTGTCTGATTGTTGCTTGTATTTTCATTTTGAGATGCTACGACTTCCCTTGACCGCCTTTGCATTGAACGAACACGCTCAATGGCTTCCTGACGCATAGTATCAAAATCCCTGTCAATATTATAAGATGCCAAAAAGGTCACCTCCCAGCAGTCCGCTGTCTTTAATAGCCGGCCAAATTGAAATCAGCTTGAATATTTTAATAACTTTATCAACCTTTATCTGCTTTTCTTGTTTTAAATGAGGCTTTAACGCCAACAAAAGCTCAGTATTTTTATCAGGCTTTGAGGCATTTGAAATTACATTACCAAGGGCCATCATTTTACTTAAATCAAACGGCATTTGATTTAAGTCCTGCTGATTTTGATTAGAAGAACCTAACAACCCCGATAAAATATTTTGGTTATTTTGTTCAGAAGAATTATTGTTTGGCTGACTTCCCTCTCCGCTGATAGAAGCAAGAAGTTTTGAAATATCATTCATATTCATTTCAGGCTGCCCCGCAGAATCTGCGGCTCCGCCCTGATTGTTCTGTGGACTTGGCGTCTGTGATTGTTGATTATTGGATGAATTATCACTTTCTCCCTTACCGAACATTGACGCAAGACTGCGAATTTGGTTCATGCTTTCTTCATCACTCAACACACTTTGCAGTTTTTGCATAAGCTCATCCATTATATCGCCTCCAAGTCCTATGTATTCTTCTATTTCAGATTATTTTTTGTTAGTCAGCTTTTTATAAATTTCCTGAGCCTGAGGTGTTGACAGAATTTTTTCTGCAACCTTTGGATTTGATAAAGCTTCTTTCAGTCTTTTGCTGTCAGTTGAATTCATTCCTGAAAGTGCCTTTTCAAAACTTCCGTTCTCAAGCTGTGCCTGCAATTTTTCAGGTGTCGTACCCAACTTTTTACTCGCAAGATTTAAAAGTCCGTTATATTGGTTTTGATTCATTTTCATAAGTAGTAACCTCCATATAAATATAATTGTGATGAAAACTCAAATTAAAACAAATAATTTCATATGATTTAATTATACTTGTACCAAGTACATTTTTTATAAATTATATAGCTCATTATTCAAAGATAATTAATGTAATTCAATAAATATTATGATATAATTTAAGAAATTAGACCAATAATATTGTCAAAGGAGGGATTGACCTTTGAGAATAATCGTTTTTTCCGATACACACAGAAATATGAACGCCATGAAAAAAATATTTGAAAGAAATAAAGATGTCGGCGTATTTATATTTTTAGGTGACGGCGAGTGGGAATTAAGGGAAATAAAAAATCTTTATCCCGATAAAAAAGTTTTAAGTGTTAAGGGAAATTGTGACTCATCAAACGATTCTCCTCTTATCGGTACCTTTTGTTTTGAAAACACTAAAATTATATATACTCACGGTCACAAGTACAATGTAAAGTACACTACCGACAATTTATATCATCTTGCAAAGGAAAATAACGCCCAAATTGTATGCTTTGGACATTCACACCGCAGATACAACGGATTTCAAGACGGTGTTCATATATTAAATCCCGGCAGTGCTTCACAGCCCCGTGATTATAAACCGCCAAGCTATGCTTTTATTGATATTACAGAGTCAGGTATTATATGTTCACATGTTGATTTAGAAAAACCACATAACTTAGATGACTTGTTTAACTTTGATTTGTTTTAATATCAATGAGTTTTTCAATACACTCTATAATATGCAGCGAAAAATATTATGTTCCGTATTGATTTATAAACTATAAGTAAAAAAGATTCTGCACAAAATTTATGCAGAATCTTTTTATTTCTTAATATTTTTAAGCTTTTAATATACACAAAACTACTTAAAAATTTTTGTTTACTTTAGTTTATCTAAAGTAATTACCTTATCGTTGTTATAAACTTCTATCAGCCTGTCCTTAGTTATATATTCTTCTGACAAACTGCCGTCTTTGCTGATTATATAATTTCCGCTCCAGACACCAAACCAAGACCACATTGCCTTATCACGAACTACATTTTCAATTCCCGGTACATTTGCACACTCAGAAAGTGCAATCGGCTTGTTTTGGGATATGTCATATAGTGAAAGGAACGCTATAATTTGACTTGACTCACTTCCGTTATCATAAATATCCGCAGATATTATATCACAATAATCATCACCGACATACCAATCTTTACTCTGAGCTGACCATACCCAAATAAGATTATCAAGCTTAAAGTATTTTGTCTGACGATTATAAAGAAGTTTCCAAAGCCAGTCATAGTTCTTAAAGCCTGAACCTCCCCACCAAAAACCTACGCTCGTCCTGGACGCATCATGAAGCGGACGCCACAATACAGGTATATCAAGGTTTTTCAGTTTTAACAACTGTTCTGAAACAGCATCAATATCTTTGATTAGAGCCACACATTCTTTTGACACCTTTCCGGCGTTTTGAAGCCTTTCAATATCCTCAATCGGCATCTGTGCAATATTTTCTTTAGTTACTGCTTTAGACAAATCAAAAGAAGTCTCACTTGCATAATAAACATTATCGTCACTAGGAGATGACCAATGCCACATATAACTGACAATGCCGCCTTTTTTCGCCCATTCAATTGCCTGTTCGATTTCATCAACATTCAGCGAATCAGAAGTATATGACAACATATCCCCATGTCTTATAGCCGGATATTTTCCCGTTGTCTTATAAATTAAGTCAAGCTCTTCATTCGCACCGACAGAAGCATATTGACCACTGAAAATGCTCTTACCGTAATTATCTAAAAACTTATTGTATAAATTAACGGTATTTGTGTTTTTTGATTTGTTGATAAGTTTCGGACGCTTTTTGAAACCAAGTGACAGCTTTGATATGTCATCTGATGCTTCAACTTTTATATTGTCAACAGCAATTCCCCCGTCATAAGCTATAACAGATACTTCAAAACTTTCACTGTCAATATATAAATTTTCAAATGTAACAGTTTCGAACTTTCCGCTTCCTGATGTTGAAAACTTTTTAACCTCTTTGCCGTTTAAAGCTATTGCATTAACAACTTCTTTATCTGATAAAACTCTCAATGTGATATTATAATACTGCTTTATTTTCGGAGCAAACTTAACTGCTAATGAATCTTTTACATCTGCAGAAATCCCATCTACATATCCTTTGCCTTTATATCCTTTTATTTTTTTTGATACCTTTGCGGTCCCTTTTACTGTTCCGTTTTCAGCTTCAATTGTCTTTGAATACTTAACATACTTCGGTGTTGATGATGATATAATCTTCTCGGTATATACAGGAATCTCCTGAACATCAACACTGCTGTTCTCAGAATTATCAGAAATATCAATCTTCCGGACTTTATCGCATCCTGAAACAATAGACATTATTAAGCATATTGCACACAAAACTGAAATTAACTTCTTCATACACTATACCTCATTGAATAACTCGATAATATACATTTCAAGCTGTTTTTATCTCATATGACTTTCCTGCACAAGTGTCAAATACTATCGCACCGTTCTCTTCTTTGCAGAGAACTTCCCGACCGTCACACAAAACCTTAACAGGCACATCAACAACAAGTCTGCAAGTCTCACCGCAATTAGATATAATCAAAGCCTCTTGCATCACAGAATTTGACCACTTGCATGAGACATTAAAGCCGCCTCTTGCCTTTAGATTATCATATGAACCGCTTTCCCACTCTTTCGGCAAAGAAGGAAGCAAATTCAACTCACCATTTATACTTTGCAAAACAGCCTCTGTTATACCAGCTGCACCACCGAAGTTTCCGTCTATTTGGAACGGCGGATGATTATCAAACATATTCTTATTTGTTGAATGTGACAGAAGTGCAATTATATTTTCATAAACCTTTTCACTGTCACCCAATCTGGCCCAAAGATTAATTATCCACGCACGGCTCCATCCCGTATGACCTCCGCCGTGAGATAATCTTCTGTCAAGAGTGGCCCTTGCAGCGTCAGCAAGCTGCGGTGTTTTTCTAACTGAAATTATATCTGCCGGATATAAAGCAAACAACTGAGAAATATGCCTGTGACCAGGCTCAACCTCATCATAATCCACAGCCCATTCCTTTATCTGCCCGTACTTGCCGATTTCAGGCTTAGGAAGTCTTTTCCTCATATTTTCAAGTTTATCTGCATATTCGGTATCAATTCCTAAAATTTTGCTTGCGTTTATAACCGCTGTAAACAGCTCATATATAATCTGGCTGTCCATTGAAGGTCCGATACAAAGCGACCCTTTTTGTCCGGACTCAGTCAGATATGTGTTCTCAGGTGAAACCGACGGACAAGTAACAAGCTGACCATGTTGATTTTCAATAAGAAAATCAACAAAAAACTCACTTGCTTCTTTCAAAGTCTCATATTTTTCTTTCAGGAAACTCTCATCCTTGCTGAACTTATAATGTTCCCAAATATGAAGACAAAGCCATGCCGCACCCATTGGCCACTGTGTCGCCGGCATCCATAAATCCTGCGGAGCAGTATCTCCCCACAAATCTGTATTATGATGACAAACAAACCCCTTGCAATTATACATTTCTTTGGCAGTTATTCTTCCATTAGGACGCATTCTCTCAATAAGGTCAAAAAGAGGGTGTACAAGTTCTGATAAATTAGCAGTTTCAACAGGCCAATAGTTCATCTCGGTATTGATATTTATTGTGAACTTACAACCCCATGCAGGCCACATGTCCTTATTCCATATTCCCTGAAGATTTAAAGGCAGTGTACCTTCACGGCTTCCTGCAATCATAAGATACCTAGCAAAATTATAATAAAGTTCAATCAGCTTATTGTCTTTTCCGCCATGACTTATATTATCCAATCTTTCATCAGTAGGAAGTTCTGACTTTCCTTGACTGTTATCACATAGCGTAAACTTTACTCTGTCATAATATTTTTTATAATCATTTATGTGCCTTGATTTTATCTCATTATATGAATATCCCGATGCACTTTCAATATCCTTCTTAGCCTGTTTTTTATAATCCTCAAAACGATAATTTGTCTGACATGAAATTAAAACAGTTACTTCATCACAGTCCTCAGCTTTTATAAAATTCCCCCATGACATAACCTTTCCTGAGCTTGAGATAACCTTTATGTAAGACGCAAAATTTATTCCGTCCTCACCGCCCATGCCTCCGAAATAATAGATTTCATTGTCGGACACAGGTGAATTGCTGTCAAAATAGTCATCTCTTCCATCAATATGTATGCGGAGATTTATGCTTCCTTTCTTATCAGCCTTAACATTTATAGCCATAACATTATCAGGATTTGAAACAATAACCTCTCTGCAATAATTAATCCCATTTGTTTTGAAATTAACAGAAGCCACAGCTGTTTCTAAATCTAAACTTCTCTTAAATTCTTCTATATCACCGAGACCTTTTTGGTCAATAATCAAGTCACCCATAGGCATATAGTGACGCTGGTTTATTGGTGTACCGCAAAATGCCTCATTCACAATTTCTTCTGCTTTTGAAACCTTTTCTTCAAACAGCAAATCCCTTACCTTCTGAAGATTTTTAAGAGCAGACGCATTATTTCTCTTTCTGTATCCGCCTGACCAAATTGAGTCTTCATTAAGGCAAACCCTATCATAGTATGGATTACCGAATACCATTCCTCCGATTCTTCCATTTCCCACAGGAAGTGCTTCGTTCCAGTCCTCAGCCCAAGTTTTATACCAAAGTTCACAAGATTTTTTCATAAATTTACCTCAATTTCCGTTTATTTAAAATGCAAAATCCAAATCCAAATAATATATAGTCCGATTATTAGTATTATAACATAACAACTATATATATTACAACGCTATATTAGTAATTTTATATATATTTTACAATAAAATAAACTTCAAAATGGATATTTCAACTAATGGTTTCTTTACAAGAAAATCTTAAAAAATAAAATGTCCTCGTTAAACAACGAGGACATAATATAATTTTAAATAAGTATTTATCCAACAAGACCTGAACGCTCAATACCCTCTGTAAAGTATTTCTGTAAGAATACATACATAACAAGTATAGGTGTGATTGCAAGAATACATCCCGACTCAAGCCAAACAATCATTTGTCTAGGTCCGACTGTCTGATTGTTGAACAACTCAGACTGAAGTGTTGATGTTAAGTTCTTCAGCATTAAAGCAACAGTGTCATTCTGATTGAAGAATGAAGACGATACATAGTAATCATTCCAATACCATACAACCGAGAACAAGAATACTGTCAAAAATGATGATGCAGCGTTAGGAACCATTACAATAATAAATGTTTTAAGCGGTCCGCATCCGTCAAGATAAGCTGCATCCTCAAGCTCTTTAGGAAGTCCTCTGAAGAACTGTCTGAAGATAAGAATGAACAATCCGGCTCTAAGGCCGTTAGCGAATATTGCCGGCAAGTACATTGTAAGTCCGCTGTTGATAAGTGAAACTGTATCACCTGTAAACAGTTTTACAAGACCTAATGGGTTGAAATATGAATACTGCAAATAAAGAGGAATTGTTGTAATCTGAGGCGGTACTATAATCATTAACAGTACCACACCGAATAATAGTCCTTTGCCCTTGAACTTAAATCTTGCAAAGCCATAACCTGTAAGCGCACAAGTAACAACCTGCAAAATCGAAGCAACAAGATTAAGCTTTATTGTATTGAGTACGGTTGAACCGTATTTCATAACTTCCCATGTTTCTTCAATATTTTTTAGAGTAAGACTCTTAGGAATCCATATAATTGATGGGTCATTCATCTGTTCATTCGGTCTGAATGCTGTTGAAACCATGAATATCAAAGGATATAGAATAATGAAACACAAACCAAGCAGAATAAAGAATCTGAATATCGGCCAAACTGCACCTATTAACGCCTTTTGCCTGTTATATCTTTTTTGCTCCGGGGTGATATTCGGCTCAATCCCAGCCTTTTTCATAGCTTTCAGCTTAGCCTTTTTTGCGGCTTTCATTTCTTTTTCAAAGCGTTTTTCTTCTTTTTTAGTTGCCATCTATATCCCCCCTTATCCTACTTCGTAATATACAAACTTGTTTATAATAGCTACGATTATTCCCAGTGCTAATCCGACAATCAGGAAGTATGCCCATGCCATTGCTGACATATATCCGTAATTCCAGTCACTTCCCTGCGTCAAAATAAGCTTCATAACTTTATTTTGCGGATCAACGAACGAATCGATAACTGTATAAACCAAGCTTGCCAAAATCATTGGACTTATGTATGGCATTGTTATTTTCCAGAAATACTCCCAGGCAGTTGCACCTTCCATTTGTGCAGCTTCTTTGGCAGAAAACGGAATGTTCTGAAGTGCAGCCAGGAACAGGAGAATCTGGATACCTGAATTCCATACAAGGTTGAATATATCGGATGTTACTGTCGTAATGGTATTTGTCAGTGATTCACTGATACCGTAAATACCGAGGAACTCCAGCAATTGGTCAACCAGATCGGTCTCGAACAGCGTATTAAACTGTTCCGAGCCTCCTGCTGCTCCGGTTGTGTCCATGTTACCGTTTATAATCTCAATTACCGGTCCTGTGGCGATAATAACAGGAAGGAAGAATACTGCTCTTGCAAAAGTTCTTCCTCTGAACTTTTGGTTAAGTATTACTGCCACAAATATTGAAAATATAATAATCAGTGGTGTTTTCAAAGCTGTCGAACCAAGTATTTCAACAAGATATTGTGAGTAATACTGGTCTTTTCTGAATGCATCATAATAGTGTCCTAATCCATTCCAGTCAAGCTGCATAACTCCTCTTTGAGGATGCGTTTCATTGAATGAATAAATCAGTGATTCAAACAAAGGCAGCAGGAAGAAATAAATTGTTCCTATTAACCACAATGCAATAAATGCATATCCGTATAAAGATTTTCTTCTTTCATATGAGATTTTTATACCCTTTTGTTTAACACCCTTAGGAGGTTTTAGGGCTTTAACTTCTTCATTTGTAGGAATTGAAGCAACATTTTCTGTATTTGTCATTAGCCTTGTAATCCTCCTTCTTTAATAATTTCACTGACATCAACATCTGTACCGTCGATTGATACCTTTCCGTTTTGCAAGTCAACCTTGACAATTGATTCATCAGCTTTACCGTCCTCACTGCCATAGGTTGTAGTAATTACATTACTCTGCCTGTCAATGTCAAACTTAGTTATTACTTTTTTGCTGACCGCACTTAAAACCTGCTTTGCAATCTTTGATTCAGCAGCAGCTGTCTCAAGCCAGCCCTCATAATTTGCATAGTACAAATCACCGTAATCGGTATCGGAAAGCCTTGAACTGTGTTCATAAAGCATATCATAGTGTAGTGATGAACCATAAGCAAGTGCAAGCAGGAAAGTTTCCTCTGAATTTGAACTCTTGTTAATTGCCTGGGTTGAATATGGAACATATCCGTGTACTACCATCTGATAGAACGGTATATCGTAATCAACTACATTGAATCCGCTGGAATTAACAGGGATATTGGTGATGTGGTCAACATACGGAAGTATATAAGAATTTGCGCCATCAGCTAAAACCGAACCTACATCCTTATTGGCATTCTTATAGCCTTCGATTATTGTGTTCATTGTATCTTCTCTTCCTGAGAAGTTTTTAACTGAGAAATCTGAAACAAGCTTAGAAGAATATCCGCCGAATGATATATTTTTAAGACCTTCTTCTTTATAGCTTGAAACTATTTCATCAAATACTTTTGAATAAACTGTAGGAGTTAAAAGAGCAGGTGCAATATTCGTTGCAGCACCGAATGCAGGATTATACTGGGTCTGTCTTGAATAAGCATTTGATACTCTTGTAGCTGTGCTTGTAAATGTCCAATATCCCCATGAACTGCTTTCCATCTGCATATTATCAAGAGCCGGATAAATCTTTATACCATTGGAATCCGCATATGACATCAAATCATTGAAATCATCTTCACCGCCAAGTGTTCCCGACGGGTCGGCAGAAGTAGAAATCTTCTTGTCGATTGACTTATCTGTCCAGTCATTGTAATTTGCAATAATATCAGTAGCACCATTATCCTGAAGCTTTTGCAGTATTGTCTGAGCCTGATTGAATGAAGTAACTGATGTTTTTAAATTGAAAGGAATTCCGAGGATAGACTTTTGCATCTTAACTCCGCCGTAAATATCGATATATAAGTCCGCCTGATTTTCCTTAACTTTAGACGTAAGTCCCTTGTTTTCAATAAGATAATTTCTGTAAACTTTTGCACAATCTGCATAGTTAACATTATTCTCGCCTGAAATAGGATAATATGTTACTGCAATCTTTTCCTGGGCAATATCACCCTTTTGGAAAACTTTCAGCGGATTGGTTTCACCGCTTAGATAGAAATCGTCAGAGGACCTTACTTCAAATTCAAAGTAAACATTGTTATATGTCTGGTTATTCTGACCGCTTACCTGTGCATTAACAGTGACATTTGAATCACCGCTTGTTGCCACAGCGACAAGACCCTTATTGCCTGTAACTGTTGCAAATACCGGCATATATGCCTGCTCGGTGGTTCTAGGTGCTGTCAGCGGAACAGTTGTATAATCTCTTCCGTAAACCGGCTGTGAATATGAACTTGCATAGTTAGATTTTCCGTTATTATATTCAATAACAGCTCCGCTTCCGTCAGGAACTATCATATAACCTTCAACCTTCTTTCCATTCAAGTCGGCAGCAGGTGCTGCACCGAATGAAGGAGCAAGTTGAATTTTGGTTAGTACCTTTCCATCCTCAGCAGATGTGTTATTCTCAACGATTTTTGTTGTATCACAAGAAAGTGTCAAGGAACCCTCGTTAAGTGTGTACTCAACAGGGATTGTGAAGCCGTCTCTGAATGTATATGTGACAGCTACTCCGTTGCTTGTAGGCTTCATACTGGTTTCACAAACTTTTCTTGTGCTGGAAGCTACAGCTGAATAAAGAGGTGATGTGGTTCTCTTTGCCTGGTCACCATACTCAACAGCCAATCCTGAATTAAGCTGTTGTCTTTGAGTATCTTTCATATAGGAGTTACCTCTTGATGTAACACCAAGAGATGTGTCATCAGCCAGAACATTAATCGGTGAACTCCACCAATAAGACGGTTGTGAAGCAGTCTTATCAAGAAGACAGACTCTATTATTTTGGTCATCATACCAAAGCTCAAGTTTTCCTGCCTCTGCTGCCTTTTTGCAAGTCTTAAGTGCCTGCTCGTCAGTTATCTTTGCAGGAAGCTCTTTTGAACTTGATGTTGTGACTTTAGTATTATTCTCATCATCAGTTGAACCTGTTATAGTCCCGATTGGAAGCATCATGGCAACAACTAATGCAGAAATAATGACTTTTTTAAATTTATCGTGCATAATTATTACCTCCTTTTAGCCTCTGAATCGATATGTCAACTCTGTATAAATTGATGCGATAAATACATATACTTGCTGGAATAAGCTTATCAGAAGAACCAACAAGAACAATATTACCAGCATTGCAACCAATGTAAATACAATTGACAAAATTGTTTTCGGGAATGTATATTGGTGAACAGTTTTTATTGCCTGAAGCATCAGAACAACTGACCAGCCCAGACCTACATAATAGATTACATTCATCCACACTGCCTCGTCACGAACAATGAAATTCGAGATAAACACACTTAAAAATGTACCTGCAACATACGGTGTTAATGCATAAGCAGAATAAATGCAAATCCTTTTTATTGTTCCTTCACCGTTAAAGAGTGTACACAAAGCCCAGTTTGCTATTACCCATGTAAAAAAGTAAACTATACTCTGTACAAACAATGGAACAACATTAAATATCTTTACATAAGCGTCATTAAACTGAAAACCTGTAAGCTGTCTTTTAACAACCATAGCAACGAAAAGCAAAAGAACAATTACCAAGGCAATTCTCATTGAGCCTTTCTTTTTCCACCTTAAATCCTCGAACCCTTCAACAGGATGGAAAATAACATGCTTCAGCCAACCGATTTGTGAAAATTCATACATATTATTTACCCTCCTTTTCAGGTTTTTTTCTTATTTTAGGTAATTTAATTACACCTTTTTTGAAAAGCTTTCTCAGTACAATAATTACAACTATTAAAACAACCAGAACAACTATAATAATTGTAAAGTTTGCTCTTAAAAATTCATCACGGTCATATTTATATGCTCGGTCATATGAGCCTTTAGAAACGGAGATTTTAAAGTTTTCCATTGCTTTTTCGTAATCGCCTATGTTCAGATAAGCCTTACCCAAACCACGATATGCAAGTGAATATCCGCCGTCTCTTTTAATAACCTCCTGCCAAGGTTCTATTGTATCTTCATATAAACCCTTTTCGTATAAAGCCGCAGCCTCATGAACATACTTGCCGAAAGTTGTTTCGGTAAACACTGTTATGTCATTTTTCTTACCGTCAATAACATAAATATTCTTGTCAACCGACTCAATGGCATTAGGTGCTGTGAAAGTACCTTTCTGGTCAGAAGTGCTGTTCTTTGAACCGAATATAAAAAGCAAATCATTTTCCTGAGTATATTGGAATATACGTCCTGTTTCATAATCCAAAAGATTTATAATTCCATCATCGCTGATTACAATATCGGTAAGTCTGGATGTAAAGCCGCTTGTATCTACATTTGCAAACTCAGTTAAATCGCCGAATTTAAACTCATTACCCGTTGTTGTATTCCAAATGTTGTTTCCTGCAGGGTTAAGCTTTTTAACTGCGTCAGTTGAAGCGTTAGCAGCTTCTGTTACTGTATAAATGAATCCTTCTTTATCGATATCAAAGTTTGCATACTCAACAGGAACATTTCTTGTCATTGAAGCAATTTGTTCATTAGAAGCAAACTTTCTCCAAATAGCCTGACGGATAACAGCAGCTGTCTGCTCAACTCTGTTAGCACCGTAAAATCCTGTGAATTCTCCGTCTACATCGAATACAACCGCTCCCGTTGTTACGGAAGAAACAACAACATACAAAATACCCGCACTGTCAACGACAACCTTTGAAGGGTTAAATGTTTCAGAAGCATTAGCATAAAGCTCTGAATCAGGTTTTGTATATTCAAGCACGCACTTAGCCTTAGTCGGAGATTCAATCTCAGCTTTTACGGCTCTTGCATTTTTATTATCTGCAATGTAAAGTACAGGCTTGTTTGTTTTCTTATCAATTTCTACATATATACCTGTCGGATTTGAAAAAGTCGAAAGCCCTGTTTGAGCGTCAACCGATGTTTTGGAATTTGAAACTCCTTTATAGCATCCAATCAATTTTAAGTTTGCGTCTGTCCTTAAAATTCTGTTATTGCCTGAATCGGCAATCCAAAATTCCTTTGTGCTGTCCTCATAGAATAAATCAGACGCACCCGAAAGACTTGTCGGCTCTTGTTCACTGATGAATAGTTCACTTTTTGAATCAGCCAGCTTATCAAGACCCATCTCATATCCTGTAATAGTTTCATCAACCCTGTACCCGCTTTGTGATGGAATTGCATCACCCCAAGCGTCATAGTTGTATGATACATAAGGTTCGCTCGCATATGCGGTTGCAGCCATAGCTGCGGTTATACTTAGTGCGAGTCCGACTGAGATAATATTTTTTAAATGTTTTTTCATTCTCGACACCATTATCACCTATTTCCTTTTTAATTTTATAAAATATTTATCCGTTAGTCTTTAATTCCTGAATTAGCCATTGTTTCCATTACATTACTTTGAGCTATCATGAATACGACCAGCGGCGGAATTAACAGTAATACTGCTGTCGCAAATGTTACACCCTGACGGGCAATACCTGCAGCTGTAATCTGCTGCAAAATTGTCGGAAGCGTTTTCAGCTCCTCTGAGTATATTAGAGATCCGCCTTGAATCTGCCATGCAGCCTGGAATGCAAAAATGATAAGTGTCATCAATGCAGGCTTCGAGTTAGGAATTACTATTCCCCAGCAAATTCTGAATAGTCCGGCTCCGTCAACCTTTGCCGCTTCAATCATTGAATCGTGAATTGTTGAGATGCTTTGTCTCATCAAGAACAAGTTCATCGGTGCAGCGACAGAAGGCAAAATCAAAGCCCAGTATGTATCAATCATACCAAGATAAGCCATTACCAGGAACTGCATAATCCACAAAGCTGATGATGTAAACAAAAGTGCTGTTACAATAATCTTATTGATTGCATTGCTTCCCGGAAACTTGCACTTTGCAAGCACGAATGCCGCCATACAAGATACAAACAAGTTACCGGCTGTTACAACAATTGTCACAAATACGCTGTTAAAGATGTATCTGGAAAGCGGAACCCAAAGGCTCGCCGCAACCTTAAACATGTCTGAATAGTTTGACATAGTAGGGTCTAAAACATACAGCTTAGGCGGGAATACGAACAGCTCATGCACAGGTTTAAAGGATTGAATAACTGCATAATAAATAGGGAAAATCATGAACAAGCCTAGCAGGCACAGGAATAGGAAAATAACTATATCTCCGCCGAGTGAGCCGTTAACTTTCTTTTTCTTATCTCTGACCCTTAGCTTCTCTATATCCTTTTTCTTTCTCTTTTTTGACATATCGTATTCACCTCCCCTAATCTAAGTACTTGGCGAGCAACCAGTTAATGAATTTATTAACAAGCAGCATCGCTGCGAACAAAACGAAACATATTGCCGAAGCATATCCCATTTCATAACGAATTGTACCATAGTCAGTAGCATGGTTCATAATGGTATGAACCTTATAGTCAGTTGAAGGAAGTCCGATAAGCGACTGACCTACAACTCCGACCGTGAATGCTGCCGAAATCTGAAGCACAGCAGCGAATAACAGCTGTGGTCCCATTGAAGGAATTGTGATAGTGAAAAGCTCCTGCCATCTGTTTTTAATACCCTCAATAGCACCGGCTTCGTACATTGTCTTATCGATGTTCTGGAATCCTGCACGAAGTGCCAGAAATCCTGCACCCATAGAAATCCACAGCTGAACTACAATAACAACACCGAACATATAAGTCGTATCCGTCAGCCACTGAATAGGTGCGTTTATGAAACCTAAGTCGAGAAGAACAGAGTTAAAGTATCCGTATGTATCTCCCGAGAACAACAGCTGCCAGATAACATACACTGACGGTGTCATTGAAGGAGCGTAGAATACGAATGTAAATATTGTTTTGAGTACAGGATGCATTTCATTTATAAGCCAAGCTAAGAAGAAGCTCAGTACATAACTGAAAGGACCTGTGAAAATAGCGAATACTAATGTGTTTTTAACCGCCGTTAAGAAAATATCGTCATTTAAAAACAAAGTATAAAAGTTTGATAATCCGATAAACTTTGGAAATTGCACCATGTTGAAATTTGTAAATCCCATTGGGAGTGACATTACAACAGGAATAATCGTAAATATCGTAAACAATATCATGAACGGAGCAAGCATTCCATAGCAACCGATATTAACTCTCATCTGGTGCAGTGTGTATCTTATTTTTCCCTGATCTTTCATTAATACAGGTTTTGCTGCAACAGCCGCGTCTGATTTAGCCATTACTTATTACTCCCTCCTATTCATTATAATTGTACATTTTAAGGTCTTTAAGCTTACGAGTAATCTCGGCATTAATATCCTTGTTGTACCACATTAATGTATCTCTTGGATTTGATGCGTTATTTACAGTTTCTCTGAATGCATTCATTACATTTCTTGTAACTGCATAAGAAGCCGGAATAACCGGAATTTCAACCTGCTCTGCAAATTGAGCTTTAATCTTCGATACCTGATTAGCTGACCATGACTCACCCTCAAGTGCTTCAAGGTTCGCAGTATCAAATCTACCCATAGTACCCATGATAGCTTCAATATCATTTGCGTATTCAATTTGTGATTCGGTTGATGTAAACCACTTCAAGAAGTCCCAGGCAGCTTCCTGGTTCTTGCACTTGTTGAAAATAACTCCGCAAGTTCCCGAAGAGTTTGAAGCATGGCTTATTGTACCGTCTTCTTTCTTTGTTCCAGGAATCTGCATAAAGTTCCAGCAGCCTTTAATTTCAGGAGCTGCAACTGTCAGCTGATTGAAGAAGTTGTATTCCTTAATCAAAATAGGCATATCACCTGTTCTGAATCTTGTGAATGCGTCATATGTCTGGTCAAAGCTGTATGTTGTATAGAACTTCGTCCATGTTTCAAATGCCGAAACAGCTTCCTGTGTATCGAATGTTGTTTTTGTTTCGTCATCAGTATAATAGTTCAAGCCTTGCTGCAGAAGCAAAGATGCAAATGTGCTTCCGCACTCAGTAACTGTAGAAACAGTTGTAACACCGTTACCTAAGTTTTGTGCAATAGGAAGAATCAATCCTACTTCCATATAGTTTCTCTGAAGCTGAGGAAGTATAGAAACTAACTGATCCCATGTCTGCAAATCCTTTTCAGGATTAATACCCTGCTCAGCCAGAATATCCGTACGATAGAACATCATAGGAACAAGCTGACTTATAGGCAGTCCGTAAACTCCTCCGTTATATTTATATAATGTAGAAGCATCAGACTGGAATCTCTTCATTACATCATCATAATCACTGAACTTTGATAAGTCAGTTAAAACTCCTCTTGCCGCAAGCTGAATAGGGAAGTCACCGCCAAGGAACAGTACCTCATCAGGTCCTTTTCCTGCAAGTGTCGCTTCAACTACTCCTCCTTGTACGAGGTTGATAGAAACCTTTGTTTTAGAGTTAGGATTAAAACTGCTGTCGACCATCTGATTTACAACCTGAGCCTGATCTCGTCCCAGTGAAACCCAGACAGTCAAGTTATCTTCACTCTCTTCGGAAAGTGAATTATAATCAGAGAAGAATGAACCTATAAAAGAGTCAAATCCGAATTTAAGTCCGCCGAAGAAAGTTTTATCTGCTGAAGTGAAATCCTTTCCTGCCGGTGCAATTTCAATCATGTCAACTTCAAGCGGCTGACCGCGGTATTCTCTGACCCATGATGAAACAGATGTGATATTATCCTTAATCTGTGAAAGAAGTGAAGGAATATTGTCAGGTCTGTTTATACACTGATCAAGAACCAAAGCCATTTTTTCGAGAGTAACAGCTTCTGTTCCCGCTGTACCTGTCAAACTTTCAATATATGATTTTTTATCTCTTAATATCTTTGCATACTCCTTGAAATCAGGAATAACAGACGGAATAGCTACATCAATCATATAGTTGTTG
Source organism: uncultured Ruminococcus sp. (assembly GCA_900545345.1). Classification (GTDB taxonomy): domain Bacteria; phylum Bacillota; class Clostridia; order Oscillospirales; family Ruminococcaceae; genus UMGS1601. The sequence continues at coordinate 19,377 of UQYQ01000013.1, read as the reverse complement.
TATTCATCAGGACTAGGTCCGGTGATTTGTCTTATTCGTCTGTAATAGCTTGTAATGTCATAAACTACATCATCAAGCTGTGACATTACTTCACCGATTTCACCCGGAACAGCTTCCATAGTGAGTTCGTGCTCACCGGCTTCAAGATAATAATAAATTATATTGCCGTCAGCGTCTTTAGGAGTTGTTACTACCCATTCGGTATCATAATAGAACTTAACCTGATCAGATTCCTTATTCGGAACAGCACCGTCAATAAGAATTCTTCTGTTTGAATAGAAGCCTCTCATCTGATCCTGTCTTGCTCTTATTCCAAGTTTATAATAACCTGAGGTTTCAACATTTACTTTCCATGTAATAGCTTGAGTTGATTTGGTCCAGTTAGCAGAGCCTATTGTATTATATTTGGTTTTGTTAGGATCCGAAGGGGATGTCAGATATGAATTTTTATCACTGGTCGGATAAAGAACTCTGTCTGTTTTATAAGCAGCTTCCTCACCTTCAAGCTTGATAATACCAGCGTCTTCATTCTTTGAAAGCTCAGAATCAGAAGGAGCCTTATAAGCCTCAGGATTCTGATATTGATACAGCTTCATGCTGTTTATTGCAAATTTTGCTTTTGTAGAATTAAGAGTGACAGTATGGTCGCCTTTTTCTATATAGAACCATAGAGGGTCAGCGTAAAGTCCGTCAACATCGGCAAGATATTTTTCCTGCCAGCAAACTTGTTCAACCTGTCCCGGCCTGATATCGTTTCCGCTGTAATCCTGCTTGATTTCGGTTTCATTTACCCATCTTTTGTCAAGAGTAATTCTCGAAGCAGTACCATAAGGTGTTTTTCCATCAATTTTCAAATCAAATTCTGCTTCGGTTGCTCCTCCTGCCAGAATCTCATATACTATTTTAATGTTATAAACACCGGTTTCTTTAACATTAATAGGGAAAGAAACAGTCCCTTCTTGATTTGACCACTCAAGAGCTTCCTTTCCGTCTACAGTTTTCTTAGAAATTTCAGCACCGTTACTTGCTTTAAATTCTGTTTGTTTTCCCCCGTAGATGTACCCTTCATTGTCTGCAACAGCAGGTCTGCCTGCTTTAGCATATTTTTTACGGTACTCAGTGTAAGAAATATTATCATTTGAAGATGCTGAAATGATTTTATCAATATCTTCATTAGATGTTGTTTGCGTACCTGCATTATTGTTTGCTGTGTCGTCTGCCATAGCAGCAGGAATACCTGTTGCTATCATAGCAAGAGCTAATACAAAAGAAAGCGTACGCTTAAACAATTTGTTTCTCACTATAAATCCACCTTTCTAAAATTAATTCTGCTTTTAGGTCCTAAGCCAAGCTATAACTTAGTGAAACCTCTGATATATTCACCATAGGGTTAATAAAGAAATTTAAATGCCTGACTTGAAAATCTCAATTTTTCCTGTTTTCTCATCAAGCTCTACCTTAACCTTATCTCCTCCCTTTATACCAAGAGATTCAATATAGTCTTTCGGAATCTGAAGCCTTCCGCTCCTGTCTAAAACAATAAGTTCTTCACGGATATCCTCAGTATTCTCTTCAGCATTAACAATATCCCCAAGCTTTACAAGTTCCTCAGCCATAGATTTTCTTTTAATGATTTCCGAACTTGTTCTTCCGTCCCTTATAGCAACCACACGGTCTATATGGTCAGCAAGCTTCAAATCATGAGTAACAATTACTATTGTAATACCTTCGGTCTTATTCAGAGTTTTAAATATGTTTAAAATCATTTCAGATGTCTTTGTGTCAACCGCACCTGTAGGTTCATCGGCAAGTATAATTTTAGGACTGTTAGCTAGTGCTATTGCTATTGCAACCCTTTGCTGTTCACCGCCTGAAAGCTGGTCAAGCCTTGAATGAACCCTGTGCGAAAGCCCAACCTTATCTAAAAGCTCCAATGCCTTTTGATGTCTTTTTTTAGAACCTTTCAGAAGCATCGGCATTTCAACATTCTGAACGGCAGTTAAGTATGGTATAAGATTTCTTGCATTGTTCTGCCATACAAAGCCCACAGTGTTCCGCTTATAGTCCATAAAATCTTTATCCGAAAACTTAAGAAGGTTTTTCCCGTCAACAATAAGTTTCCCTGCCGACGGCTTATCAAGACCGCCGAGCATATTCAAAAGCGTTGATTTCCCGCTTCCGGAATTTCCTACAATACCTACAAGTTCGCCTTTTTCAACATCTAAATCAAGCCCTTGAAGAGCAACAACCTCTACATCAGAGGTTTTATAAATTTTAACCAAATTTTCACATCTGATCATATATTTATCATTTTCAGGGTTTACTGTTTCATCATCAGATAAATTATTCTCTGACAAAACAGATGCTTTATCAACCGTAATCGGCATTTGATAATCTTTCACAGCCTTATCTGAATTTTTCAAGGTGAAACTATCATTCAACAATCTCACCGTCCTCTAAAGTATAAAGCTTATCTGCAACCTCCATCATGCTTGGATCGTGGGTGGTCATGACAATCGTCATACCCTCTTTTTGTGTAAGCTCTTTAAAAAGTTTAACTATATGAAGAGATGTTGTTGAGTCAAGCTCTGCCGTCGGCTCATCAGCGAAAATAATCTTCGGTCTGTGAGCTATTGCTCTTGCAATTGCAACCCTTTGCTGTTCTCCTCCCGACATTTCACCGGGGCGATGAAACATGCGCTTTTCAAGATTAACATTTTTCATGACCTCTTTAGTGCGTTTATCCCTGTCAGAAAAAGGTACCTTTGCAAGTCTTAACCCGAACTCAACATTTTCATAAGCCGTCATCGAAGACATTAAGGCGACCGACTGAAAAACAAATGCCATATCATACCGCCTTAATTTGTCTCTGTTTTTATCTGAAAGGTGAGTAATATCCTTATCGTCAAACCAAACTTCGCCGCACGACGGTCTGTCAAGTGCCCCAAGTATATTAATAAGTGTTGTTTTTCCGCTCCCTGAAGGGCCCCTTAAAACTGTAAGCTTACCCTCTTCAATATCAATATTAATATTTTTCAAAGCATTAACAACAATATTATTACCGGTTTTAAAATCACGGCAAATGTTTTTTGTAGAAAGAATGATGCCCATATCTTCTCTCCGGCTTATCAGATTTCAGAACAACAATTTTGTGCACATTGCACATTTTGTGTATTCCAAATAAAATATGTACCACATTTAGAATTTTTTAGCTAAAAGCTACTACAAAATCATCATTTCTATGCCTTGTTTTTGTGATTTTGCTCAAAATGGATATAATTTTCTAGTTATAATTATATCAATACAGCTACTGTTTGTCAAGTTTTTTAGTATTTATAAAAAAACACTTTTTTTGTGCAAAATAACTCAATATGTCTATTATAAACAAATTATTTACTCAATATTTGTATAATATGTCCTTAAAATTATTAAGGCCTATCAAATTAATTATACTTATACTAAAAAACGCATTTTATTCACAAATTATTAAGTGTTTAGCATAGTACACAGATAAACCAATCAGTCCATGCAGCAATAATTATACACACTTTCACAAAAAAGGAGCAGTCAAATATGATTGCTCCCTTTATTAACTGAAAATGCAAATTTACTTTGCTTTTGTTTCGATTTCCGTTCTAAGCTTCTCAACCAAATCTTCAATCGGCATAGCACCTATGTCGCCCTCTTTACGTGAACGAACCGCAGCAGCGTTAGCTTCAACCTCTTTATCGCCTACAACAAGCATATAAGGGATTCTGTCAAATCGTGAATTTTTAATCTTACGTCCGATTGTTTCATCCCTCTTATCTACAGTTACCCTCATTCCGATAGCCGTTAGCCTATCTGCAATAGACTGTGCATAATCATTATGTTCTTGTCCTATCGGCAAAATTCTTGCCTGTTCAGGAGCAAGCCACAACGGAAATACTCCGGCAAAATGCTCAATCATATACGCAAGGGTTCTTTCGTAGCATCCAAGAGAGGTTCTGTGAATAATATAAGGAAGCTTTTTCTGACCGTCCTTATCAATATAGTACATACCAAACTTTTCAGCAAGAAGCATATCAATTTGTATTGTAACTAAAGTATCCTCTTTTCCGAAAACATTCTTATACTGAATATCAAGCTTAGGTCCGTAGAATGCTGCCTCATCAATACCAATATCATATTTAACACCCAAATCGTTAAGGATTTTTTCCATTGCTTTCTGTGCTTCATCCCATTGCTGAGGTGTTCCCTCATATTTATTATTCGGGTTCTTAGGATCCCACTGTGAGAATCGGAATGTACAGTCATCTAAAAGTCCTACTGTATCAAGCATATACTTTGCAAGCTCAAGACAATCCTTAAACTCATCCTCCAGCTGATCCGGCCGGAGAACAAGGTGTCCTTCGGAAATTGTAAACTGGCGTACACGAATAAGTCCGTGCATTTCTCCGCTGTCTTCCTTTCTGAACAAGGTAGACGTTTCACCCAATCTCATAGGAAGATCACGATATGAACGCTGTCTGTTAAGGTAAACCTGATACTGGAATGGGCAAGTCATCGGCCGAAGAGCAAAACACTCTTTTGTTTCATCATTAGGATCACCCAATATAAACATTCCGTCAAGATAGTGATCCCAGTGTCCTGAAATTTTATAAAGTTCTCTCTTCGCAAGGTATGGTGTTTTTGTAAGCAAATATCCGTGCTGCTGTTCTGTATCTTCTACCCATCTTTGAAGAGTTTGTATAACTCTTGCTCCCTTAGGAAGAATTATCGGAAGTCCCTGACCGATACAGTCAACTGTTGTAAAATATTCAAGCTCACGGCCAAGCTTATTATGATCTCTTTTTTTCGCCTCTTCAAGATTTGCAAGATGCTCATCAAGCATAGATGCTTTTGGAAAAGCAACCGCATAAATTCTTGAAAGCATTTTGTTCTTTTCATCTCCGCGCCAATAAGCACCTGTGCATGAAGTCAGCTTAAAAGCTTTAACCGGTGCAGTTGTCATAAGATGAGGTCCTGCACACAGGTCAGTAAACTCACCCTGTTTATAAAATGATATAGGTTCACCCTTATCTGCGTGTTCCCGGCACAGTTCAACTTTATATAATTCGCCATTTTCTTCAAGATATTTAATTGCTTCTTCTGGTGACAGCTCAAACTGTTCAAGAGCCAAACCTTCCTTTACAATCTTTTTCATTTCAGCTTCAATATTTTCAAGCTCTTCTGTCGTAAAAGGTGTTTCTCTGTCAAAATCATAATAAAAACCATTATCAATAGCAGGTCCTATTGCCAACAGCGTTTCAGGATAAAGACGCTTAACAGCCTGAGCAAGAATATGTGATGCTGTATGCCAGAATGTTTTCTTTCCGTCAATGTCATCAAATGTCAGAACCTCAAATTCACAATCGCTGCCAACCACAGTTCTTATATCCTTTACTTCGCCGTTAATTCTAACAGCACAAGCAGCTTTATAAAGACCCATTCCAATGCTCTTTATAATTTCGGCTGCAGAAATTGCATTCTCAATTTCTCTTATGCTTCCGTCTTTTAATGTTAATTTAATCATATTTTTTCTTCCTCTCTTAATTATTAATAGTAACGCTTGAAAAGCTGTATTTTGTATAATATATTTTCCTCAACATCAGCAAGAAACTGATAGATATCCACATCATCAATATGAAAAGTGACCGTTTCTTCTACCTTATCCTTCCACCAGTGTTTAAGGAAATAAATTTCTTTTACATCTCTGCATTTTTTAAATTCATTAAACTGTTTCGCCATATCTTTTATATCACATGTATTATCATCGCCATTGCCTATTTTAATATGACAATCACACATACCATAGTTGCCATATATCATATATTCTTCTGTTTCATTCTCAGCATTTTTGATAATATCGTCAGCGTTGCAAGGCAAAAAATTAATTCTGCTATTATCAATTTTATTGTAATCAATCTTATTTATATTTTTATTAACCCCGCCATAATAATAACAACACATACAAACTCACCCCGATTTTTTCAGTCTATCTTCTGCTGAAAATAGGATAGTAATAATAATCCAAAAAGACAAGAACACCCACAGCTAAAAGAGCAGCACTTAAAATTGTACTTACTATATTGAAAATTCTCCTAGTCTTCTTTGAAAGAATACTTTTACCGTCCTTAGTTACACTCAATTCATTGAATGCAGTATTAGACCAATAAACAAATACAAAAAGCATTATCGACAAAAGAAGTGCCACATACATTATCATTATGTGGTTTACTGCAAGCAAGAACAATACCATAACAGTAATTTCAGCGGCTACTGACAAAAAGAATGTTAAATATGCACCTTTTTTCTTTAAATCCATAAAGCCCTCCTTATTTAAACAAAAAGTCCCAAGGATTATAATCCTTGGGACGAATAAATCGTGGTTCCACCCAAATTCTCACAGCCGAGGCTATGACTCATCAGCACCTTTAACGCAGGTATACGCTGTGTATTAAACAGAGCTCAAAGGCGGTGTCTGAAAATCACATATCCATTTTGCTTTCAGCCAAGGCAAAATTCTCTTTAAGAACATGATTTTGATATTCAGCTTCCTTATCATTGCAATGGTTATATTTTAACACTTTGTTTTATAAATGTCAACACATTTTATTTTTTAAGTTATGCCGTTATTCAAATGTCGAAATTTATTTACCCTTTTGTGACTTGACAAATTGCACAAAATGTTGTACAATGAACCAGTATATTATTGTATTTATACAACAAGGGCTTATTCTTTTTGAAAAATCCTTATTTACGTATAGATATTATTACTTTATTACACTTTACTTTTGAAGGTAAATGTTACTATAGAATATTATTTAAAATTTAATAAGCAAATAGGGCATACCTTCCTAAGTAATATTACTTATAGAAGGAGGAAGCTATTAAATGGACACATGGTTAATTATCCTATTGTGTTGTGCCGCTTTTTTAATTGGTGCTCTTGTATGCGGATTCATTGCATTTAAGCAAGGTATAAAATCAAGAATGCGTACCGCAGAAGCTGAAATCGGTTCTGCTGAAAAAGAAGCTGAACGCATTGTGAATGAAGCGAAAAAGAATGCTGAAAGTATTAAAAAAGAAACCTTAATCGAAGCTAAGGAAGAAATACATAAAAACCGTTCTGAAGCAGAAAAAGAAATTAAGGAACGCCGCACTGAAGTATCCAGACAAGAAAGACGTATCCAGCAAAAAGAAGAAGCTATGGACAAAAAGCTGGATAATATTGAAAAAAAAGAAGAAACTTTACAATCAAAATTAAAAAAAGCTGAAGAAACTCTGGCTGAATCGGACAGAATCAAGAAAAGTCAACTCGATATGCTTGAGAAAATTTCTGAATTCACAAAAGAACAGGCAAAAGAACATCTTCTGTCAAGTCTTGAAGACGAACTGGTTCATGAAAAAGCTGTTAAAATTCAAGCATTTGAGTCTAAAATCAAAGAGGAATGTGATGATAAAGCAAGACAATATATTTCTCTGGCAATTGCAAGATGTTCCGCTGAACAGGTTTCGGAAGCCGCTGTTTCAGTTGTTTCACTTCCTAATGATGAGATGAAGGGAAGAATTATCGGCCGTGAGGGCAGAAACATCAGAACAATTGAAACCCTGACAGGCGTTGACTTGATTATCGATGACACACCTGAGGCTATCACACTTTCATGTTTTGACCAGGTAAGACGAGAGATTGCAAGAATTTCACTCGAAAAGCTTATTCAGGACGGAAGAATACATCCAACACGCATTGAAGAAGCTGTTGACAAGGCAAGGCGAGAGGTTGAACTTAAAATCAAGCAAGAGGGTGAACGGGCAATTCTCGAAACCAATGTTCACGGCGTAAACAATGAGCTTGTTAAACTTTTAGGACGACTTCATTACAGAACAAGTTATCGTCAGAATGTTCTTAATCATTCAATTGAGGTTTCACATCTTGCCGGTATGATGGCATCTGAACTTGGAGTTGACGCTAATTTAGCACGCAGAGCCGGTCTTCTTCACGATATCGGCAAAGCACTAAGCTATGAAATCGAAGGTTCTCATGTTCAAATCGGAGTAGATGTTTGTAAAAAGTACAAAGAAAATCCTGATGTTATACATGCTATTGAAGCTCATCACGGCGATGTCGAAACAAGAACTGTCGTTGCTGCTCTTGTACAAGCTGCCGATGCTATTTCAGCTGCACGCCCTGCAGCAAGAAGCGAAAACTACGAAAACTATATCAAGCGTCTGGAAAAGCTTGAAGAAATATGTTCATCGTATGACGGTGTTGATAAATCTTACGCTATTCAGGCAGGCCGTGAGGTCAGAATAATGATTCAGCCTGAAAAGGTCAATGACGAAAAAATGGTTATCATTGCTCGTGACATTGCAAAACAAATTGAAGACGAAATGGATTATCCGGGACAAATAAAGGTTCATTTGATTCGTGAGAGCAGAACTGTAGAATATGCTAAATAAAGTTTGCTGTAAATATAAAACCACTGAGAAATTCTCAGTGGTTTATTTTTGCTTTATATTTTTATTTCATATGCTAAGTGCTAAAAAATGCTTTTCAATTATACATAAAATTAAAACGCTCTTTCTTATTGAATAAGAAAGAGCGTTAATTTGTTTATATTAGTCAATAACTGACTTTTCGGTTTCCTTATCAAAGATATGAATTCTGTTAGGGTCAATAGCAACCTTAATCTTATCCTGAGGTCTTACATTGTTACGAGGTGAAACTCTTGCTATCAGTTGAATGCCTACACAGTTCAAATACAGATATGTTTCAGCACCCATCATTTCAGTAACTTCAACTGTTGTATCAATAACACCTGTCTTAGCTGATGAAATGAACATTTCTTCATCGTGAATACATTCAGGACGAATACCCAGAACAATTTCCTTGCCAACTAACGGCTCAAGAGCCTCTGCGTTAGCCTTAGCTTCAGGAACTTCAACAGTGTATTTAATACCACGGGTTTCCTTTGTATCCTCAGTACCGAATTCTACAACATATTTTCCGTCAACCTTTAAAAGCTTAGAATCGATAAAGTTCATTTGAGGTGAACCGATAAATCCTGCAACAAATTGATTTACCGGATGATTGTATAAGTTTGTAGGTGTATCAATCTGCTGAATGAAACCGTCTTTCATAACAACGATTCTGTCACCCATTGTCATAGCCTCTGTCTGGTCGTGAGTTACATAAATAAATGTAGTACCCAATCTCTTATGAAGCTTTGAAATCTCTGTTCTCATCTGTGCTCTCAACTTAGCATCAAGGTTTGAAAGCGGCTCGTCAAGTAAGAATACCTGAGGCTCACGAACAATAGCTCTTCCCAACGCTACACGCTGTCTTTGTCCTCCGGACAAAGCCTTTGGCTTTCTGTCTAAAAGGTGAGCAATGTCAAGAATCCTTGCAGCTTCTTCAACCTTCTTAGCGATTTGATCCTTAGGAACTTTTCTAAGCTTTAATCCGAATGCCATGTTCTCAAAAACAGTCATATGCGGATAAAGAGCATAGTTTTGGAAAACCATTGCAATATCTCTGTCCTTAGGAGCTATATCATTTACGAGTCTGTCCCCAATATAAAGTTCACCGTCACTGATTTCTTCAAGTCCGGCAATCATTCTTAAAGTTGTTGACTTACCGCATCCAGAAGGACCAACAAGAATGATAAATTCCTTATCCTTTATTTCGATGTTGAAATCTGAAACAGCTACAACATTTCCAGGATACTTTTTATAAATTCCCTTTAGTGATACACTTGCCATTTATTTATGACCTCCCGTTAATATTTTAATATAAATGTTTGCCCAATAATATAATAACAAATTTGAATGGGTAAATTCAACGGTTTTTTCACTAAAGTTTAAATAAAGAAATTATTTATAATTACTAAATCTGTATAATTTTCCTTCTAAGGTAACAAAATCTTTTCAACATCTTTGTGCAAAAGTTCCAAACACTCTCCAAGTTCTAAATTCTTATCGAGTTCTAATCCGCCTATTTTTACACGCTTTAAAAAAGTAACCCTATTTGATAAACTTTCAAACATCCTTTTGACCTGATGATACATACCTTCATTCAAATAAACATAACAAGCATATCTGTTATCTGAAATAAGCTCAATCCTTGCAGGAAGACATACATCACCGTTGTCAATTTTCATGCCTTTTTCAAACTCATTTATATAATATTCTTCAACAGGATTTTTAAGCTCTGCATAATATTTTTTCTCAACATGATTTTTAGGAGAAAGCATTTTATGAGAAAATTCGCCATCATCGGTTAACAGAACAAAACCTTCCGTATTCTTATCAAGCCGTCCGGCAGGAAACAATCCGTCACGATAAAGCTCAGAAGGTACAAGTTCTAAAACTGTCGGAGACTTACCGTCATGCGTAGAGCAAACATATCCCTGCGGTTTATTAAGCATGATATAAATATTCTTTTTATAAACTATTTCTTTGCCCTGAACACAAACAACATCTGAACCTGCAATTATTTTTTTATCACTGTTAGTCACAATCGAACCATTTACAGATATTTCGCCCTTTTTACAAAGGGCTTTAACTCCGCTCCTTGATAAATCACTGACTTGACCGGAGATATACTTATCAATACGCATTGTTTCCAATTTCATCTTTTTTATTCCTTTATTATTAACTAATATTTAAAAAATACTACTCACCGAATTACTGATTCTGCGATTGGGATGACATATTCTCTGAGGAAGTTCCTGTACTGATTTCATTAGATTTATTCGATGAACTGTCACCGCTTACAGTAGTTGTACTTTCTTTCTCTGACTTACTGCTGGAAGCTGTGCTTTCCTCTTGTGCTTCACTGCTGTCAAATGTATTTTTTGCATCTTCTTTGTCTGATTCTGAACTGTCGTTATCTGATTTGCTGCTTTTCTTTTTTTCTTTTTTCTTAGTCTTATTTTTGATTTCAGAACTATCCGATTTATCTGAATCTTTATTGCTGCTGTTTTCACTTTCAGACTTTTGATCGGATTCATCATCAGAATTAGAGTTCTTCAGTCCCTGCATAAATCCGTCAAGCTCGTTGCATGAAACATCTCCGCCGATTAGCTTATCTTCAAATACCATTAAATTTATAACAACATTTTCAGACTTTCCCGGATAATTATACACCTCATATGTATAAATTTCAACCATTTCTCCCTTGTATTTTTTCAGATTAAACCCTTGATCTTTCTGAAGCTCATTATAGCTTTCATAAGTATCATTAAAATCATCCGGAATTGACACTACCTTGCAGCTCGTGTATTCCTCTGAAACCTTCCAGCCCATTTCGCTCATGAACCTTTGTCTGTCACTTTCGGTTTTCATAGAGTAATTTTTTGCCGATACTTTGTGAACGACTCCGAATACAATAAGTATTGCTAAAAGTGCTATAAGTATTCCTCCGCAGACAATAAGTCCCCTTTTTTTCAGTTTAAAAGTTTTTACAATCATATTAATGCCCCGCTTTCTATACAGTTTTTAATCAATGTATATGAGCGAACATGCATAAATATGTCCTAATCTGTTCTTAAAATCGTCAAAACACCACATAAAAAAGGACAGTATAAACTGCCCTTTTATTTATTATTCCCGCTTTGCAAAATTCTCTTTTATTTTTGAAAAAGTTTCTTCGGATATTATATGCTCTATTTTACAGGCATCAAGCTCTGCATTTTCTTTTGATACACCTAAGCTTTCTAAAAACTCGGTAATAACAAGGTGTCTGTGATATACAGCTTCTGCCTTTTCTCTTCCCTCTTCGGTTAATACAATCTGTCCGGAAGGCTCAACTGTAATATAACCGTTAGTCTTTAAAATACTCATTGCCCGGCTTACACTCGGCTTTGAATAACCCAGTTCTGTCGCTATATCAATTGACCGAACATATCCCGTTTTATTATGAAGTATTAAAATTGTTTCTAAATAATCCTCTCCGGATTCATGAAGACAGCATTGTTTCATTGTCGGTTCCTCCATATTTAATGCAAAAAAATTTGCACTTTCTTTATCTTTTACTTGTATACTTATAAAATCTTTGGATTTTTCAAGGTCTCTATGACAGCCAGCGCAGAATTTTCTTCTGCATGCAAAAAATTCACAGGCTCATTTATATCGCGAAGATAATGCGCGTCTGAACTGGTTATTGCCTTACACCTGTTCAGATAATCGTGATTTTCCTTTAACTCAGTTAGGTTATTCAAATTTTTCAGCTCAACTGTTTTAAAAGTCGAATCCGGAGGAATAAAACCTAAGTTAGCCAGAAGTGAATTCGCCTGTTTATCTATATGTGCAGGAACAGCAACACCTCCTAAATCTTTAACCAAAGGAAACACCTCTGAAAAAGAAATAGTTGTTGCATTTATAAGAAGCTTATTCTCATGCCCTATTATTTCATCATCACTGTTTAATATTAATTGTTCACCGAATATATCAGGGTTATTCTCAATCGGCATAATTCTCTTATTCACATACTCATCCAACTCAAGAGCTTTATTCAAATCCGGCATAAGACACACAACATGAACCTCTTCTTCTGTTGTAATCTCCATGCCGCAGATAAGAGTTTTGCCATAAGCCTTTGCAACTTCACTTGCAGCAGCACAGTTTTTGGAAGTGTTGTGGTCACAGATTGCAATAACATCAAGCTCTTTAACATATGCCATTCCAACGATATTTGCAGGAGTAGATTCATTATCCCCGCAAGGAGACAAACAGGAATGAATATGCAAATCGTATGAAAGACTAAGCATTTTCTTTCATCAAGTCATGAATCAAAACAGCCGTTTCATAAATAGGCTTGTCAGATTTCACAACCGTTATATTCTGCATTTTTGCCTTTGGCAGCATGTTTTCATCAATCGCCGTACCCTCAGCGAGAACAATCATACTCATCTCAGTAAGTGCCGCAACGGCAACTGCATTTATATTCCCCATTATAGTAATCCAAGCACAGTCCTCAAAACCCTTTGACATAACAACACTCAATAAGTCACAGCAGTACACACCGCTGATATTTCTGTCTTTGTTATCCTCGGGTAAATTTAATACCTCAAATCCTGCTTTTTCAATCAGCTGTGAAGCAGTCATAGCTAAATTCCTCCAAACCTTTTTTAAATCTCATTCAAATCGCTTGATATTTTATGTATATACTCACGAAGAAGATGAATACAATCCTTTTCGTTTGCAATTCCTCTGACAATATCTTCTGCTAACGCTTTGCAGGTCGGTGCACCGCATGAACCGCAGTCAAGACCGGGAAGTTTGCTCACGAGCTGTTCAACCTGTTCCATTTTCGCCAAACCGTCTGCAAAATCACGCCCAAGATTAAATACAGGCTGATATTCCAGAGTCTTATCCCAGAAAGCCTTTTCGACTCCGTTTGATTCTTCTATATGATTTTTAGCAACAGGCATATACTTTCTCAAATGTTTGAGCTTTGACTTTGCAACATATGGGTTTTCAACCTGCAGAACCCCGCCCACACATCCGCCTGAACAAGCATTAAGCTCAATAAACTCTAGGTTTGAAATTTTCTGGTCTTCCAAATCCTCTAAAACTTTAATTACATTTTCTATTCCGTCAGCTGCCAGATAGCTGTCAGTCAAAAGACCTCCTGCTTCTCCGCCGGAAGCCCCCCAGCTAATACCTATTTTCCCTGACTGTGAAAGGTCTTCGCCATCATTTTGAGTTTCAACCATAAAGTTCAGAATCTTTTTATACACATGCTTTATTGCTACAACTGCATCTATCTCAGATTTTTCATTTACTATCGGGTGCCTTACTGCCGAAACCTTTGCAGGACAAGGAGAAATGAAAATAATACCTATCTTTTCCCTCGGAAGTCCGGTATCCTTCATAGCCTTTTTTACGGCTTCCTCGGCAGCAATGTCAATCGGAGCGTTAATCGGAAGAATATGCTCAATCAAATTTGGAAATCTGACTCTTATAAGTCTGACTACCGACGGACAGGCAGAGCTTATAAACGGTGCTTTATCCTTATGCTTTTCTATGTATTCCCTTGACAGCTGCGAAACAAGCTCTGCTGCAGCGGAAACCTCAAACACATCATCAAACCCCATATGCTTTAACGCACGCAAAACTATATTTATATCCTCTAAATTGTTGAATTGAGCATAAAACGACGGTGCAGGAAGCGCCACTGTATATTCATAATTATTTATTACATCAAGTGAATCATAATGTGCCTTTTTTGCATGATGAGGACAAACCCTTATACATTCACCGCAGTCAATACAAAATTCCGGAATAATATGTGCTTTTCCGTTTCTAACCCTGATAGCTTGAGTAGGACAGCGTTTAATGCAGTGTATACATCCCTTGCACAAATCTTTATCAAGTCTTACTGAATTTATGAAATTATCCATTCCCCACACCTCATTTCTTAAATCCGTACCGCATTATTTAAAATAAATTCACAATACCTTTTCTCGTTAATTTATATACACTTTCATAGTTACTGTGGTTCCGACGCCAAGTTCTGTGTCAATTAAAAGCTCATCCGAATACTTTTTCATATTAGGCAATCCCATGCCCGCACCGAAACCAAGTGACCTTATATTCTCTGTAGCTGTCGAGAAACCTGCCTGCATTGCTTTTTCCACATCGGGAATTCCGGGCCCTACATCTTTAAGCACCATAATAATCTCTGTCGGGGTCACTTCAACGGTAATATCGCCGCCCTTAGCATGAACGACCATATTAATCTCACCCTCATACATAGCTATTGCAACTTTTCTGACAACCTCAGGATTTACACCCATTTGCTTGAGCTTGCCCTTAACATTGCTCGACGCTTCGCCTGCACGGGTAAAGTCTTCACCGTCAACCTTGTATTTGAATGTCATAGATGTACTCAATGCTTTGCACCCCCACGAAGTCCCTTTTCATATAAAATCCCGCAGGCCTCAAACATTCGCAAATCAGTTGCCATTAAAACAAGTCCTCTGTCAGCTGCCATCTCTATAATACTCTCATCAGGGACTTTTCCCCTTACAAAGCATATACAGATAATATCCATCATTTCAGCAGTCCTGATAACCTGTGGATTGTTAAGCCCTGTTATCAATACAGACTGGTCCTTAACAAATGCAAGAACATCACTCATCATATCAGAGCCGCACGCTGTATGAACATCTTTATCTGTATGCTCTTCACCGCAAAGTATTTTAGCGTCAAGATAATCTTTAACCTCTGAAATTGTCATATAAATCCTCCGTTTCCTGCTAAAAGCTATTTATTTTTATTTTTAATAAACACTTCACATATGGAAAACAGTTTTCATATCAACGATAATTATTTCTGTTGACCATAAAATTTATTTTATGATTAATAATCGAATTATCTATGAATCTGTAAATAGCATAGACAACCCATATAAACCAAGAATATTCCCAAGAATCAAATATGATACTTACCGCTAAGTATAGAACATCTGCAATAATTGCAATAATTCAATCGAATACCTTCTTACCCATAACTATCCAACCTCGATAAAAACTGTTTGATTAATATTCTGCATTGACGCATTTTGTCAAAAAAATATTTCTCAAATAAAAAAACAAAACATATATATTTGTATACCTGAATTTATAATACCATTATTTTATTCCGTTTTCAAGACTAATTTAACCGTTTTGAAAAAGCATTCTTAAATTAATCGATAAAAATTTATCTATATTAAAAATAAATTGTACAGTTTTAACAAAAAATATAACTCCTCTATGTTTATAATGTTTATAGCAGTTTGAAGAATTATATGTTATAATAATCTATAAGTGATTATTATGCATTTTAATGAATTTTACAGCGGAATTAAGTCACTTTTTCCGCTACCAAGCTGAATATTATCAAAATTAAAATTCAGCTGTTGAATTATGTCTAATTTCACACTATCTAAGGAGGTTTACAAATGGCAGCAAAAGAATGTTCAATCCCTTTCTCAGGCACTAAGGAACAGGAAGCTCAGCTAAAAAAAGTAATTGCTTCTCACAAAAGTGACAAGGGAGCATTAATGCCTGTTCTTCAGGAAGCACAGGATATTTACGGATATCTACCGATTGAGGTTCAAAGAATTATTGCAACCGAAATGGATATTCCGCTTGAGAAAATCTACGGAGTAGCTACCTTCTACTCACAGTTCACTCTAAACCCAAAAGGGAAATACACCATATCAGTTTGTCTTGGTACAGCGTGTTATGTTAAAGGCTCGGGTGACATATTTGACGAACTGTCTAAAAAATTAGGAATTAAAGGCGGAGAAACAACACCTGACGGAAGATTCACACTTGTTGACTGCAGATGTATCGGTGCTTGCGGACTTGCTCCTGTACTTACTGTTAATGAAGATGTATACGGTCGTTTAACAGTTGACGATGTTGACGGAATCTTAGCAAAATACACAGAATAATGATGACCGAAATTTCACTCAATGTATTAGATGTTGCTCAAAACTCTGTTAAGGCAAAAGCTGATTTAATCAAAATATCAGTCTTAGCCGACTCTTACGAAAACAAGCTGATTATCGAAATTGATGATAATGGCTGCGGCATGACCGAAGAGCAGGTCTCACAGGTATGTGACCCGTTCTTTACAACAAGAACCACCAGAAAGGTTGGTCTTGGCGTTCCGTTTTTCAAAGAGGCAGCTGAAAGCACAGACGGCTCATTTGAAATAAAGTCAACAGTCGGAGTAGGAACAAAAGTCACTGCGATTTTTACACTTGACCATATTGACAGAATGCCGCTCGGCGATATGTCCAGCACAATGCACAATCTTATTACATTGAATAAACACATTGATTTTATTTACAGTTATACTGTAAATGACGAATCATTTACTTTGGACACAAGAGAGCTTCGTGAAATATTAGGCGATGTTCCTTTTGATGTTCCGGAGGTTTCAGCTTATATAATGGATTTTCTGAAATCCAACAAATCTGAGGTTGATAAAGACCTTATTATCTAAAAATCACACAGGAGGAAATACTAAATGAAATCACTAGAAGAGTTAAAGGCTATCCGTGAAAAAATGCAGGGACAAGTCGGACTTCGTGAAGAAGATGACACCGTTACCCGTGTTGTTGTCGGAATGGCTACCTGCGGAATTGCCGCCGGTGCAAGACCTGTGCTTAACGCTTTTGTTGAGGGCGTTGCTGAAAAAGGCATTGGAAATAAAGTTATGGTTACACAGACCGGCTGTATCGGAATGTGCAAATATGAGCCTATTGTTGAGATTATGGAACCGGGAAAAGAAAAGGTTACATATATAAAAATGACTGCCGAAAAAGCAAAGGAAGTTATCGACCAGCATTTAATAAGAGGTCAGATAGTTTTCGATTACACTATTAATTAAGGAGGAGTACATATATGTATCGTTCACATGTTTTAGTCTGCGGCGGAACCGGATGTACTTCTTCGGGAAGTGCACAGATAATTGAAAAACTTGAAAGCGAAATTGCTAAAAACGGTCTGACAGATGAAGTTCAGGTTGTTAAAACAGGATGCTTCGGACTTTGTGCTTTAGGTCCTATTATGATTATTTATCCTGAGGGAACATTTTACTCAATGGTTCAGGAAGCGGATATTCCCGAAATCGTTTCCGAACATTTATTAAAGGGAAGAATTGTTTCTCGTTTGGTATATGATGAAACTGTTACCGACACAGGAGTTAAATCACTTAACGACACAGCGTTTTATAAAAAACAGCACCGTGTTGCACTTAGAAACTGCGGTGTTATTAACCCTGAAAATATCGAAGAATATATCGGTACAGGCGGATACGAGGCTTTGGGAAAAGTTTTGACCGAAATGACACCTGAAGATGTTATTCAGACTATCTTAGATTCCGGTCTTCGCGGCCGTGGCGGCGGCGGATTCCCTACAGGCATGAAGTGGAAGCTTGCCAGAAATATCGTTCCTGATGCTGATCAGAAATATGTTTGCTGTAATGCCGACGAGGGTGACCCGGGTGCATTTATGGACCGTTCTGTTTTAGAGGGCGACCCGCACGTTGTTTTGGAAGCTATGGCTATTGCAGGTTATGCAATCGGTGCTTCACAGGGTTATATTTATGTTCGTGCTGAATATCCTATCGCTGTTAAGCGTTTGGAAATCGCAATTAATCAGGCAAGAGAATACGGACTGCTCGGAAAAGATATTTTCGGAACAGGCTTTGACTTTGACATTGGTTTAAGACTCGGTGCAGGAGCTTTCGTTTGCGGTGAGGAAACAGCTCTTATGACTTCGATTGAAGGAAACAGAGGCGAGCCTCGTCCAAGACCTCCTTTCCCTGCTGAAAAGGGTCTGTTCGGAAAACCGACAATTCTAAACAATGTTGAAACATATGCAAACGTGCCTCAGATTATTGTCAACGGTGCTGACTGGTTCGCATCAATGGGAACAGAAAAGTCAAAGGGCACAAAGGTATTTGCTCTCGGCGGAAAAATCAAGAATACAGGTCTTGTTGAAGTTCCTATGGGTACAAAACTCAGAACAATTATTGAAGAAATCGGCGGAGGAATTCCTAACGGAAAGAAATTCAAGGCTGCACAAACAGGCGGACCTTCCGGCGGATGAATCCCTGCTGAACATTATGATATTGAAATTGACTATGATGATCTGGACGAGGGCGTGCTGCTGAAGACCGACGGTTTTCCGACCTATAACTTTGCCAATGTGATCGACGATCATCTGATGGCAATTACTCATGTCGTGCGCGGCAACGAATATATTTCCTCAACCCCGAAATATAACCTGATTTACGAAGCATTCGGCTGGACGCCGCCGGTTTATGTTCACGTGCCGCAGGTGATGAAAGACGCCCAGCACAAACTGTCGAAAAGAAACGGTGACGCCTCGTTCCAGGATCTGGTGGCAAAAAGCTATCTGCCGGCCGCAAACCTCAACTACATCGCGCTGCTCGGCTGGAACCCGGGCGCAGACCGCGAAATTTTCTCGCTGACCGAAGTGGAAAAAGCTTTCAGCGTCGAGCGTCTGAACAAGTCTCCGGCGATTTTTGACATTGTCAAACTGACCTGGATGAACGGCTGCTATATCCGCGCTTTGTCGCCGGAAGAGTTTCACCGTCAGGCGCTGCCCTGGTATGAAAAATGCCTGACCCGCCCGCTTAATCTCGAAATTTTGAGCCGGGTTTTGCAGCCGCGGGTGGAAACCTTTGCCGATATTGCCGCGCAGACCGATTTTCTGGAAAAAATGCCGGAATACGATTTGTCGCTTTATGAAAACAAAAAGATGAAAACCGACCGTGCGGTTGCGGCAAACGCGCTTAAGCTGTCGGCGGCACGGCTGCCGGAAATTG
>UQYQ01000012.1 GCA_900545345.1 uncultured Ruminococcus sp. | reverse complement strand
AGAATTTTAGCTGCTGCTATTGTTCAGTTCTTAGCTCTTGGGGGAGGAGTAATTATAATAGCTTTTCTTGTCTTTAAACAGATAAGAGCTTTGAAGATTGCTGTTGATGTTGGATTTGTTGTAGGGATAACCGCTGCAACAACACCGATAGGCTCTGCAACCTTCATTGTGCCGAATGCTTCATCTCTTTCGATAATATCACAGGTTTTTGTATCCTTATATGCGTTATAAATGTATTCAGCAGCATAGTTGTTCTTGATAACCTTATCTTCAACTATTCCCATGCCTGTTTCTTCAACTGCCATTTTTGCAAGAGGAATTCTCTGCTTGTTGGCTGCAATTGCTGCTGCTTTGAAGATTTCGTCAACTTTTTCCTGAGAAAATGTCGCAAACTCCTCCTGAGCTTTTCTAAGCTCTTTAAGTCTCGCATCTAAAGATTCAACGCTGTCAACAAGACCTGTCTTTACTTCTGCTGATGTTTCTTTCCTGTTACTCATAAGAAATCTCTCCTATTCATAAAATAAAATTTTAATCTTTTTGATTTTATTACCTATCTTTTATAGATTTAGATAGAATTGCAAGTGATGCCGCAAGATTTTCGTTTTGAACAATTATATTTTCGGGAACATTTAAATGAACCTGAGCAAAATTCCAGATAGCTAAAATACCGGCATCAACCATAACATCACAAATTTCTTGTGCATATTCATCAGGAACAGTTATTATCCCCAAATGAATATTAAGCCTTTTGCAAAGTTCACATATTCGGTCATCTGAAAAAATCTTTTTGCCATGAACTTCTGTTCCGATTAAGTCATCATTTGAATCAAATCCGGCAACAACATTAAGACCGTAATTTCTAAATCCCTTAAACGACATTAACGCATTGCCCAAATGCCCGACCCCGACAACGATAGCATCCTTAACATTATCATAGCCCAAATATTTTTCAATATCCGTAATCAGCTCATTTAAAACATAACCCGTTCTTGGCTTGCCGCCGCTTTCACTGACTGAGGACAAATCCTTGCGTACCTGAACCTCATTCAAATTAAGTCCTTTGGCGACCATAGGTGCCGAAATATTAATAACACCTTCCTCTGCCTTACCTTTTAAATAGGTCAAATAATTAGGAAGTCGTTTGACAGTCTGCCTTTGTACTGATTTTTTGTAAGCTGACATCTAACCACCCCTCACAAACCTGATAAATAATCAGTATTTATTTATCGATTATAATTATAATATCCTATAAGTTAGTTGTCAATAGCCATATTGTTAATTTTTTAACATTCTACTTTTTCACTAAAATAAACTTCAAAAACTACATTTTTTTAAACAATTTTATGTTATATTTTTTGTAGAGTTATAAGGCACAGAAAAATTCACAGATATGACCACCGCTGTAAAAATATAATTGACTTAACAAATTTCTGGTTGTATAATAAAAATAAAACATTATAAATTAAAGGTGATTATATGCAAAAATGTATATCCATTCTTTTAATAATGTCTTTGCTTGTCACATCTGTATCTTGTCACACTTTAACTGCATGTGCAGCCGATATAGATTTTGAAAGTGCCGAATCAATTAATCCCGCTGCAACATATGAGGTAACCGTTGAAGGCAACGGAGATTATTTATTGGCAAGCTTTACTGCACCTGAAGACGGATATTATTTATTTGAAGCATTAGGTGAGAAATATAAAAAATCATTTTTTTCAACTGAATATTTTTTCTATGAACCTGTTATTACACTTTATGATTCTGATAAAAAAGAACTGCAGTATGCAGAGTATGACGATTATGACCCGGCATTTCCTAAAAATGCACCTTATGCAAAAATAGTTCAGAAATTAAAAAAAGATGAAATATGTTATTTCAAAACCAATCTTTTGAATCCCGATGCCAGCGGCAAATACTTAATAAGAGTAATGACCGCACCTGACTTTGTTTTTACATACATGCCAAGCAGTGAAGACAGTGGTTGGTATGAGCTTTATCAATACAGCGGTTCGTCAAAAAAACTCACAATAAATAATAATTTTAATGTCAGCTTGGAAAACTCACTGTTTGAATCCCCTTTTGAAAATGTACCTCTTGGAGTTATAGGATTAAATTCATTTGAGAATAACGAATATTTAGAAAGCGTAACAATTTCTGATGAAATATACTATATAGCATCTAATGCTTTTTTAAACTGCAAAAACCTGCAAGAAGTTAAAATCGACAAAGATGTTAGAACTATCGGTTACAGAGCTTTTGCGGGATGTGAATCACTTAAATCCATAACAATAGAATCTTATAATATTAATATGGAATATCAGTGCTTAGGCTATGACGCTGATGGTAAAAAATATGATGACTTTACAATAGTATGTCATAAAGGCTCCACCGCAGAAACTTATGCAAAAGAAAATAATTTTAATACAACTATAATTCGTAAAAATACTGTATCTGCCGACAAAACATCTAAAACAAATTCAAATAATAATTCGGCACCTGCTTCTGCAAATAAAAAAACGACTTCGTCAACCAATAAAAATCAAAAAATCAATAAACCAAAGGTAAAAAGAGCTGTTATAAAAAAGATTTCAAAAACTTCAAAGAAAAAACAGCTTAAAATCAAATGGAAAAAGCTAAAGAATGTAACCGGATACCAGATTAAATGCGGACTTAATAAAAAAATGACCAAAGGCAAGAAAGTCTGTCTGACAAAGATTAACTGCAAATCAAAAATCATAAAAGGTCTAAAATCAAAGAAAAAATATTATGTTAAAATAAGAGCATATAAAACATATAAATCCCAAAACGGAAAAATACTGAAAGCTTATGGCAAGTGGTCAAAAATTAAAAAAGCAATAACACGATAAAGCAATTTATATATAACATATAACAACAGCATCTTGGTCACTCAAGATGCTGTTGTTTTTTAAAGAAAACTGACTTCGCAGAAAACGAAGTCAGCATACTTATTCCGAATCTTAAATTCATATAACTTATAACAGCCTGATAATATTTTATCTGTAATTTCTAGGACCATTAGGATTAAAATTGTCAAAATCATCTGTATCTTCAGCATAAATTATTTCAGGTTCTTCATACTCAGCCTGAAAATTCTGATTTTGAGTATTGTTATAACCGTTATTGTTTTGCCCGTCATATCCCCGATTATCATAATATTCATTATTAAAGCCCTGACCGCTGTTTGGGTCGTCATAGTCGTCATAATCATCATAATCATCAAAGTCATCATTTTGCTTTTTCTTTTTGTTTCTCATCCAAAGAACGACAACAATCATTGCAATAACCAACACGATAATCACCATAAGAAGAACCGATTGAAATAGTGACATCGCACCTTTAGTTCTTGAATTCTGTGCAGTGATTGCTGTAGCGGAAGCAACAGAGCTTTTTTCATCTTCAACACTGGTCTCAGGCGGTGCAGTGTTTGTTTGGTCAATATTATTTTTATACTCTGATGTGTCAGTATATTGATAAGAAGCAGTAGTTGTGGTCGTCTTTTTTGTTTTAGATTTCTTTGTTTTTGAAGTTGTTGAAACGGTAGTAGTTTGAGTTGTTGTGGCAGTTGTGGTTGTCGTTGTAATCTCAGGAGTTGTTACGGGTTCGGTATCAATGATATCCGATGCTGAAGTCGGAGGTTCATATCCGGGGTCATTAACAGCAGGGTCGAGGTCATCTTCTTCGGCAAAGACCATTAATGCCGCAGCAGGCATAATAACAAGTGCTGTTAAAAGACAAAGTATTTTTTTTAGTTTATTTTGCATTTAAATCTTCCTTTCGTTTTAAGGTCTTAATACATCTATTAATATTTATGACATTCTAAGTATAAATATTATACCATAATTCTTTTTAAAACTTGGTTTCATTGCACGCTGAAAACAAATCAAAAGCGAAACCTTAAATCAGTGATATAATATTCTAAAGATAAAATCTCTTGTTTTATCAATATAAATTTGTAATAGTTATCTTTGTGGTTATTATACCCTTATTATAGATTAAAGTCAAATTTTTAAACTTATCATACTATACATATATTATACTTATCCAACCAGTAATTAACCTGAAGAATATATGCAATAGTCTGAGGCTTTGCCATAAGCTGACCATACCAGTATATTTCTTCTTCTCGCTTTAAAAGCTTTTCAAGTTCGGATTTTTTTAAGATGTGAAGTATAGGTGATGCAGAATCTTCTATTACCTCTTCCATAAGCTTTGAAACAGCGGCAAGATAATTCGGATTGTGTGTTTTCGGATATGGACTTTTCTTACGCCACAATATTTCCTCAGGAAGACATTTATCAACCTCTAAAGCTTTTCTTAAAAGTCCTTTTTCTCTGCCTTCGAAATCCTTGTATTTCCACGGAACTGAGTATAAATACTCAGCAATACGATAATCGCAGAACGGCACTCTTACCTCAAGACCGCTGTACATACTCATTCGGTCTTTTCTTTCTAACAGATTCTGCATAAACCAGTCAACATTCAGCCGGAACATTTCACGCATACGCTTTTCTGTTTTGTCAAAATCATCCGGAACATTTACCTTTCCTATTGTTTCTAAATATTTTGAATATACATACTGCTGTGCATTGATTGATGCTTTGAATTCGTCTTTCAGCAGACTGTTTCTGTAAGCAGTTGACTGTGACCAAGGAAAACCGTCAGTCATCCGAATTTCTTTATCACGATACCAAGGATAACCGCCGAAAATTTCATCTGCACATTCACCTGATAAAACAACCTTACAGGTTTTCTTAACTTCCCTGCAGAATAACAGCATTGAAGAATCAACATCTGACATTCCCGGCAAATCTCTTGCGTCAACTGACATGAAAAGTGCATTTACAAGTTCAGGTGTATCTACTTTAATATAGTGATGACGGCTTCCCAAAAACTCGACCATTTTATCAACATAAATGTTATCACTGTTCGGCTGGAACTTATTGACCTTGAAAAATTTCTCATTATCAACATATTCAACAGAAAAAGTATCAAGCCGGCGGTTTTGTTTTTTAAATTCCCTGTTAGTTATTGCCGAAATCGCACTTGAATCAAGTCCGCCTGACAAAAATGTTCCCAAAGGAACATCTGATACAATTTGACGCTTTATTGAATCTGTAACTAAATATGTTACCTTTTCAAGACATTCATCGAATGTGTCAGTACATTCCTTATCTTCAAGCTTCCAGTATTGCTGAATTCTAAGCCTTCCGTTTTTGAATGTGGCAAAACAACCCGGAAGAAGTTCATTTATATCTTTGTATATTCCGTATCCCATTGTACGCCCGGGACCTATAAGCATAATTTCGGCAATAGAAGTCAAATCGACCTGCGGTTTGATTAGAGGGTGAGCAAGCATTCCCTTTAGTTCGCTTGAAAAAATAAGCCTGTCACCTTTCTGAGAATAAAAAAGAGGTTTTACTCCCATTCTGTCACGAGCCATGAATAAACTGTTATCCTTAGCACTCCATATTGCATAAGCAAAAATGCCGTTTAGCTTTTTAACGCTGGCTTCTCCCCACTCTATAAATGCTTTTAATACAACTTCCGTATCTGAATGTCCTTCGAACCTGTGACCTTTATATTTCAGTTCATTTCTTACTTCATCTGTGTTGTATATTTCACCGTTATAAACTATTATGTAATCCTCACCGTATTCCTTTGTAATCATAGGCTGTATACCATTTATAACATCTATAACCGCTAAACGGGTATGTACCAGTGCGACATTGTTATTTATATAAACTCCGTCCTGGTCAGGACCTCTCCTTTTAAGGACATTTTTAATATCGTAAAGACTTCTTATATCTTTATCAAAAACATCATTGCAGTTTACTGAACCTGCTATTCCACACATAATTATCACCTCAGAATATTATATGAAAGTATCAACAGACAGGTGATAGACTATTTTTATAAAAAGAAAGGGTATCGTCAGACACCCTTTAAAATCTGTATTAATTTTCAGAAGCTTTGCTGAAGCTTTATTTGAATGCTTGACGGATTTCAATATAAAGAATCATACTTTTCATCGTACATTGTCTTTTATATAAATTAACCTTCTGCAACTGTTTGACTTATACTGTCAAATGAAACTTGGTTTTCAAGCTCAGCCTCTTCAGAATTTTTATTGCTGTCTGCATCAGAAATTGAAGTCAAATCAACATCGGAATCATCTGAATTTTCTTCTTTGATAATATCAAGTAAAGCATTCGATTCATCAGATGTGTTTTGTGAAGAATCAGTATTCATTTCACTTTCCTCGACAACGCTTTTAATACCTTCTACAATAACAGGCTCGCTGTTATCCACTTCAAACACTAACGGAAGCTGTCTTTCAACATTAACCTTAAATGTTTCCGCTGACAGTCTGGCAAACATGGTCAGCGTGGAGAGAATTAAAAACACAGCAGGCAATATTGTAAATGCTTCAACACAGTATTTAAAAAGTGAAATAAAAAGTTCCGAATCATTCAGCCCTGAAAAATTCATGAACACACCGGTCTTGAACTCATGACCCAATTGCACAAATGAGTAAGCACCCAAAGTCAGTGACGCAAGTATAACTACTGAGCATTCCGATGCACTGACACATTTCTTTTTCCTTGATTTCAGAAGTATAAAGCAAAACGAAACCGACAAAACAAAAACAGTCAATACTCTTCCGTAATTTTGAAAGAACATGTATTTCCCTGCACTTAATATGTAGCTGCGTTTTGAATCAAAAAAATAGTTAAATACCGCACGTCCGATAAATTCTGAAAATACAGCTGCGGCACTCAGTATAACTGCAAAAACAGATAGTGCTAAAGGTGCTCCGTCACCATAGGTTAGTTTCTTTTTCATTTTATTGTCCATCCTTTCTTGACATTCCCTGAGCAGGACAAACATATTTTATCCTAACTCAATAAAATAAATTTTCTGATTACAACCTCCTAAAAATTCTACACACAAAAAATATAAAAAATATAAAAAATAAAACAAAAACAGGAGGGAATAATTCCTCCTGTTATAATAATAACGCTATTTAATTAAAGCTGTCAACGAAGATATATGGCGAAAGAAAAGACTATTTATCGGATTATTATATTTTAGAAATTTTTTTTATTATCTTTTCTTTTATAACTCCGTCTTTATATTCAAAAACAAATATTATCATGCAAATAAACAGACCCACAATTGAAATGACTACAGAATATATAAAGTAATCAGGCATAAATATCATTTCTATTTCGTGCTGACCTTCATCAAGCTCTAACGCTATCATTGAATCCATTGCACATACAGCTTTTGAAGGCTTTCCGTCAACAGTTATATTCCATCCTTCTTCAAAAGGAATAGTTGTAAGCATAACCTTGTCTTTTCCGCTTATTTCAATTGTACCCTTCAAGCTTCTGTCTGTATATTCAGTAATATTAAGTTCATTTTGCTTTATGGTATTCACAGCATCAGTGAATGCTTTATAATCTATCGTATAGAAAAGCTCTTCGTTCCAAAAAGCTTCTTTATCTATAGTCACTCTCAGTCTTATAGTTTTCCCTGCAGTGTATTCACCTAAGTCCAGGATTTTATAATCATCGCCCTCAAAATATTTTCCGGCAAAATCCATCGCAGGTTCACTTCCGTTATTTTCATTTTTATATTTTTGGAATTCCGATTCATCATAGTACCAAAGATTGCATGCCTTTTCATACGATGTCGGGAAGTGAATATACACCGGTCCGTCAGCCTCAACACTGATAAGATAATCCACATGACTTTCCGAACCTTCTTCACCTGTATTATAGTATCTGACCAAATCTTCCCCGTATTGTTCAGACTCAACATTTAAAAGCTCCGCAACACTGTATTTAAGCGGATTAAGTATTGACTTCGACTGTAGTGAACTGTTTGCAGTAATCGCATTAAACACAAGATTTTGATTCTCAAACGGATTAAATTCATCAAGCCTTACATCGCAGACACCTGAATCTGCCTGAAAACCGACCGACAATGCATACGGATTATAATACTGTGTAACCCTTCCGTTTTCAAGTTCATCCGATATGCTGAAATCTCTTACCTTTTCATAATGTGCCGGAATATTTTCTATCTTTGTACCACAGTAAGACGACCAAAGGTCTTCATCTTTTCCGATAAGATATTTCAGTCCGAAAAATGAATCGTTAAGGTATGTCGAACCATTGTAACAGGTGAAATTTCCTCCGTATCCGTATCCCATATTCTTCAGAAACAAAAGTGCTTTTGTGTTCATTGTAGAAGAGGAGTGTGAAATGCCTGCATATCCCATTCCCATAGGGTCACATACTGTTCTGTCAAAAGTTTTCTCCATTCTGTAAAATGAATCGTCATCATCTTGAATATCATCAACAATTTTACGCATGTCCGACATATAATTTTCATAAGTTGTATATTTGCTGTATGCAACATCTGTATCTACTTTTTCTATTGTGTCATAAGAAACCAGATATAATTCGGCAAAAACAACTCCTGCCATTAAGATGGATATCCATTTTGCATTTCTTTTTTTAATAACAACTAATATAATAAAATATACAGCCAGCATAATTGCGGAAAACCAAATTCCGCCGACTTGATTTTGAATAATTCCGTCATCAAGCGTTTTTTCGGTAACAGTTGAAAAACTAACTGTATCAGTTGTTTCATAATAGGCAAGCATACATAAAAGTGCAAAAACCGTTCCGCCGACAGCCTTTAAGCTTACACCGTCTAAGTTATCAAAAGTTTTTACAGCCATAATTAAAAGCACAAATGAAAATGCAAAAGAATACCTGTAAGGAAGCCAGTTCGGAACTTGAAAACCATGCCAAGCAATATCAACAGGTGCAATATACATACTTATAAACAATACCGCTGCCAAAGCACCCAGCCCAAGCTTTTGCCTAAGCCCGATTTTTTTATTGAGAAAAAACATAGGCGTCATAATAAGTGTCAATGTACCGCAGAATATCATAGGAAGACCTTCAGGACGCACTGTATCATAACTCATAGGAAACAGTTTTGTAAAAAAATCAAGTGCATTAAACTGACTTCTTAAAGAAAAGTCAGCAGTACTGAACTCAAGCTTTCCGAGACTTAACGATTTATATACGGGAATTATAATCACACAAGCCAGCATTACCGCTGTCAGAGCCGAAAAAGCGAATTTTAAAATGTTAACCGATACTGTTCGAACCGTTTGTTTTGTTTTTGTTGTAAAAATATAATATAAAAAATAAAATGCTGTGAAAAATCCCACCATATATCCAATATAAAAATGTGATATAAACATCAGTGCCAGCGGAATTACAAGGTACAGCATTTTTCCTTTGTCAATAAGCCTAGCAACGCCAAAGCAAATAAGAGGCAGGTATATAAGTCCGTCAAGCCACATAGGGTCCATAAGCTCAACAACCATATATGTCATAAGCGCATAGCAGGTTGAGAATATCACTGTAGTTACATTTTTAGGATTATAGCTTTTTCTTATAAAAAATGCAAAAGCAACAGCAGCTGTACCTATTTTCAGCAGTTGAATAAGTTCAATTGCACCGCACATCATTGTTCTCGGCAATATGCAAATAATGAACATAAACGGGCTTGAAAGATAATAAGCAAATATACCGAACATTTCTCCCGAAAGATTTCTGTTCCAGCTGTAAATGAAACTGCCGTCGCCCCAAAAGGCATCTCTCAGTGCTTCATAATAATAAACATACTGCCCGTTTAAATCAAGCACCAAAACCGAGTTATCACCCCAAGGATGCACTTTAAATACAGCATAAACTATATACATCAGCACAAACGGAATAATAAATACCAAAGCATAAATTCTATGTTCAAAAAGCCACTTCTTAAATCCTCTTTTATTAGGTAAAGCCGCCGGCGGAGTTAATTCTGTTTTTTCACGCTTGCTCATACTCTGCTCCTTTCGGATATTTGTGTTGATTAGTTATGCTTAAAAGTCTTTATTAAAATAAAACTCAAAGCCTGAAAAAAATTTTTTCAAGCTTTCATTCATTTATGTTCTATTTAAGATTTTCACTTTTCTTTTTTTGAGAAATAATATATCTCGGTCTGCATTTTATTTCTTCATAAATTTTAGAAAGATAAAAACCTATAATACCAAGACTAATCATCATAAGACTCGATGTAAGAAGTATTAACAGAATAACAGTAGTGAAGCCTTCTACACTTCCATGTGCAAATTTCCAAAGTGTCTGTATTCCAAGAACAACAGAACATAAAAACATTATAAATCCTATAACTGTGACTATATGAAGAGGTGCAGATGTAAACGAAGATATTGAGTTAACTGCATATTTAATAAGTGATTTTAAAGACCATTTTGATTCACCGTCATGACGCTGCGCAACTTCAAAGTAAACTGTTTCCGTATTAAAACCAACCCAGCTTGACATAGCTCTGAAAAAAGTTAAACGCTCAGGCATTTCATTTAGACTGTCAACAACTTTCCTATCCAAAAGCTTGAAATCAGACGCTGCTTTCATATCAAGTCCCGAAGCACTTTTTATCAATTTATAAAACAAAAGAGAAAAACATTTATAAACGGGATTTTCTTTGCCCCGGTCTGACTTCTTTCCCTCAACAACATCTATATTGTCATTGTTTTTCCATATATTATACATTTCAACAATAACCTGAGGTGGATGCTGGAGGTCACAATCCATCAAAACACAGGCGTCTCCCGACGCTTCTTTAAATCCTGCGAAAATAGCGCTTTCTTTTCCGAAATTTCTTGAAAAATTAACGCCGACTATATTATCACGCTCATCAGCCAAACGGGAAATTATTTCCCATGTCGAATCTTTTGAGCCGTCGTTCACAAAAACAAGCTCATAGTCTATTTTGTTTTCTTTCATAATATCCGACACTACATTTGCTGTATTTTCAATATTTTTTTCTTCATTATAACTAGGTATAATAATTGACAGCATTTTAAATTTCCCCTTTTATTTTTTATTCCTAATAAGGCTTATAATCCTTAGCAATTTTATACTCACTGAACACAAACCAAATTTTAAAAAAGATAGAACCGATAACTAATATTTGCATAATTGCTTTTTGAATACCATTTGGAAGGTAGCCCATAATAAGATTTTTGTACGCAAATGTGGACAGTTCGATTCCAAAAACCACAAACCACACAACCGCTAATCTTTTAATACTTTGAATATCGCTTATTCTATCCTTAATCTTAACCAAAGCCAGTATCAATATGGTCAGTACAATCATTTTAATTCCCCAAAAGGCAGTGTTTAAAATATAAGAAGAATCTGAAATGCTTACAGGGTAACGGTTTGAAATATATGTATAAGCAAAATTCTTATCACCTATAAATGTAATTACAGTTTGAAAAACACTAATCAAAAGCATTGCTATTCCTGCAATTTTAACACCCTTAAAAAGTCTGGAATGCTGAGAAAGTTTTTTTAATCCCACAGCAACCAACAGCCAGCCTATAATGTCCGGAAGTATATCTATGCTATGAGAGGTAATGTTAATATCAAATAATAAAAATATAGAACCCCAAAATATCTGCAGCATTTTAAAGCCCCCTGCTTAAAATTTTATCGTTTTTTTATTATCAACTCTAAATAAAAATTATACTATAATTGAATATATGTGTCAAGTTTTATGAATGTCTTGCATTTCGTCATTTTGTTAAACGAAAACCACTAATAAAATAATATGTCATAAATAAAATAAATGCGTCGTTTTCTTGAAAAACCGGTAAAAATAATGTATAATTATCTGTAAAAGATTTTATATTGAAAATTGGAGGATAGAATGTAAATGGATGATAATTTAATGGATAGTGAAAACACCGAAAAAATTTCGGACAATCCGGAAAACTTAATATCCGATGCTTCACAAAATGAAGAAAATCCGGTTATCAGCGATATTTTGACCGATGAATCAGAAAATGAAAATGTTAAAGAAAAGAATAAATCAGATAAAAAAACAGCTAAGCTTATATTCAAATTCATAGGACTGTTTGTACTCATTGCACTTTATATTTATTATTGGAACAATGAAGAGTTCAGGACAGGAACAGTGACCAACTATAAAGAAATTATATCTGATGTTAATTCAATAGCCAGAACAATTTTCGTTACAGCTATGGTTATATTCGGCGGAACATTGCTGTTTTTAAAAAACATATTAAATGATGTACTTAATAAAACAGCTTCGGCAGTGATATTTGTATTTACACCTGTTGTATCGTTCTTTATGCTTGAATATGATAATATTCAGCAGAGCACACTGGCTTTGGATACCGTCAGAATGTTAGGTAAAAAGCGGGTTTTAACAAGCATAATTATATTGGGACTTATTATGCTTTTGGTTTATGTTATAACAAACAGCACAAAGGTCGCTTCAATATTCATGATAAGCTTCAGCTGTATAGCCGGTATTGCAAGCTATTATACATTTACATTCAGAGGCATACCTCTTCTGGCGACAGACTTATCATCTTTGCGTACTGCCGTCAATGTTATGGGTGAGTATGATTATTCTATAAACTATAACACCTACGCAATTATATTGTTCTCAGTTGTCTGGATTATAGCAATATGTAAGTTAAGAAGCTATAAAGGCTTTTCATGGAAGCTAAGAATACCGATTGCCGCTGCGTATGTTTTGATAGCGGGTTTCTCAGTAAATCTTATGTTCAACACAGACTTTTTTAATAAAACGGTTAAGGTTCATGTTAATACATTTATGCCTCAGAAAAGCTATAAAAAATACGGATTTGTATTAACTTTTACTAAAAGCATAGACTATCTTCTTATTGAAGAACCTGACGGATACAGCAGTAAAAAAGCAGAAGAAATTGCAGACAAATACAAGACCGATACCCAGCCGAACGCAAAAAAACCGAATGTGATAGTTATTATGAACGAGGCATTTGCAGATTTGCAGTCAGTCGGAAAATACTTTAATACAAATCAAGAGGTAACACCGTTCTTTAACGGTCTTAAAGAGGATACTGTGCGTGGATTTGCTTATGTATCCGTATTCGGCGGTCAGACGGCAAATTCAGAGTATGAATTCCTAACCGGATGTTCAAAGGCATTTTTGCCTGCAACATCAACACCTTATCAGCTTTTTATTAAAGATGAAATTCCGTCGCTTACAACTAATTTGAAAGACAAAGGTTATCAGGGAAATATTGCAATGCACCCGTTTTATGCAAGCGGGTACAACAGAGAAACCGTTTATCCTCTTTTGGGGTTTGACAGATTTATTACCATAGATGATTTTACAGAGCCTAAAATTATAAGGAAATTTATATCAGATCAGACGGATATTGAAAGAATTGTAAATGAGTATGAAAGCGCTAAAGAAAAAAGTGACGCACCTTTTTACCTTTTTAATGTAACAATGCAAAATCACAGCGGTTATGAAACTGATTTTGACAATCTTTCTAAAGATATTAAAATAATGGATGAAGAATTCAAGGATGATCAGGCAGAGAGATATTTGAATCTTATTCATTTGACGGATATAGCTCTTGAGAATTTAATAACATATTTTCAGAATGTTGATGATGATACTGTTATTGTCTTCTTCGGTGACCATGAACCCGGAGTTCACGAATCTTTCTATACAAAGCTTTTCGGAAAGAAATCTTCCAAACTGAAAAACGAAGAGCTTATGGAAAAGTACAAAGTTCCGTTCATCATATGGGCGAACTATGATATTGAAGAAAAATCGGGAATAAACACAAGTCTTAACTATTTATCGGCAATAATGAAAGACAGTGCCGGCATGCAGAAAAACGGCTTTGACAATTTCCGCTTAGAAGTTTCAAAGAAGTACCCTATACTAACCGTAAACGGCTATTATGATAATAAAGGGAAATTCTACAGCCTTTCCGATGATGAAAAGTCAAGTTCTTTCTCAGATGTTTTAAAAGAATATGACATTCTTCAGTACAATTACATGTTTGATAAAAAGAACAGAGTTTCAAACTTTTTCGATTAATACAAAACAAACAAAAAGCCCCCGAAAATTTGGGGGCTTAAATTATGTATGTTCAAATCTAATTATACCAATATCATTCCGTTAGCGTCTGACTTTTTGCATAAACCAACAATGAAATCTATAAACGCAATAAATGCAGGTATGAATGTCCAGCAGAAAATAATAAACAGTATTCCCGTTCCGGTTTTTCCCGCATAAAATTTATGTGCACCTACTCCGCCTAAGAAAAATGCAAGCAGACAATAAACTAATTTATTAACTGCTTTTGTTCCGTTTGCTAAAACAGCTGTCTGTGCTGACTGAGTTTGAGTATTAGTCATATTGATATTTATTCCGCCTGCAGGCATAGCCGTCTGCTCAATAGGCTTTTCTTTTTTTGTTACAAGCGTTTTATTTTCAGTTTCAAAAATCTCCACCTCGTCACCTACTGACGGTGAAAAGTTAAGGTCCGTCATTCTGACTTCTTTAATGCTTCCCTCATCAGTACCTATTGATACTATCTCATTTTGAATAGAAATAATTTTTGCCATAAAAACTCTCCTTATTTTTTATAAACTTTTATATATCCCATTGCAATCAGTATTTGACCCAGTATAAATCCAACTGCAAAAAGAATCCATATTCTATCGTGCAAAACCAAAAATAATACAGATAAAAATGCACTGAAAACCGATATTGACGCACCGCAGATTATATACGGTGCTATATTCAAAAGCTTTTGTTTTTTCTTAAATTGTTCTGTTTTATTCATAAATTTATCATCTGCAAACCTTTAAAATTCTGCTCCGTTTTTCTCCAACTAGCCCAGCAACCATAACCAAAGTTGTCAGAAAACTAAATAATTTTTTCATTACTTCTGCATTCCTTCCTTTATACACATGATGTTTTTCTACATAATACAACATATATGATGTATTATAATGCTTATTATAACATCATTTATGCTGTTTGTCAATACCTCACATGTGATGTATAATTAATGTATAAGCTCAACAATCCAACAGTTTTTTATGGAGGTTTATTGTGCAGAATAATTTATATTTGTACCCCAATTTAGTCAAAGTCAGAAAAAGCCGTATGACCCAGTCTGAACTTGCTAAAACGATAGGAATTTCCCAACAGGAAATAAGCAGATATGAAAACGGAGAAGTAAAAGTACCAATAAACTATATAATAGACTTAGCAAATGCCTGCAAAGTCAGTGTGGATTATATTCTCGGAAGAGAGGAATTAAAAAAGGAAGAGCAGCTAGATAAAGACAATATTCTGTTTTTTTATAATCAACTGACAAATGAAAACAAAATCAGAGTGATTGAACGGATAAAAACTCTTATAGAATTACAAAAATAAAGACGAACCTATGTAAAAACAAAGGCTCGTCTTTTTTATTTCATATTAAGTTAATGCCCTCTGGGTACACGCTCAAGCATACCTTTTTCTTTTGTCAAATCCGCATGAAGTAAATCAATAAATACAATAAGAAGCAAAAGAGATGCACCCCAAATTGCCTTACCCATAAAATATCTGCACAAAACCATACCGACAGCAGAGCCTAAAACAAACATCAAAAGCATCTTTGCATGATTTAAGCACCGTTTAAGGTTTGAAATCTCTCCCTTGCGTATCCATTTTACAAGATGAATTCCGACCTGACGCACATGATTGGTACAGAAAGTTGTAGCCATAGGCACACCTTCAGCCTGACGAAATGTATTGTACTGCATAGAACAAATAAAATTTATTGCAACCTGTGATATCTGAAAAGGAGCACTCTCCGGCAAAAGTCCTAATAAAAAAGTAACCAATATTTCAAATCCAATAAGCAAGGTATCCCATCTAATCAGACCTGCTTTTTTAACCGAAATCGGCAGAATTTCAGAAACTACTGCTCCCAATCCGTATGCTGTAATAGGAATTAAAAGATACGCCGCCTGCTTTAAGTTTCCGTTTCCCAGTGACATTCCAAACAGCACTAAATTTCCCGTCTGTGCATTACAGAAAACACCGCCTCTGATTGCGTATGTAAAAGCTCCGAGCAAACCGCTGCTCATTATAAGCATGCAGAAGACTCTTCCTCTTTCACATTCCATAAAGCTCTGTGTCTGTTCTTCCACTCATAACACTCCATTTTAAAGTAGTATCTTGATTTTACAAACTAAAGGACGAACCCTTATAAAGATTCGCCCTTTTATTACAGCAATTTAATTACTTGTTAAGTCTGGCTTCAAGCTTATCAAGCTGTTCAATAAGCTCTTTTGGAATATTACCGCCCTTATCAGCGATGTCTTCCTTATAATATCTTCTCATCTCAGCGATTTCCTTAGTCCATAAATCCTTGTCAACAGCCAATAGCTTGTCAAGAATTTCAGGAGTAACCTCGTCCTCAATTCCTTCAAGGTTAAGGTCTTCAGGCTTTGGAAGATAACCGATTGCAGTTTCCTGAGCGTCAACCTCGCCCTCACATCTTTTGATAATCCAGTCGAGAACTCTCATATTGTCACCGAATCCAGGCCAGATGAAATTACCGTTTTCGTCCTGCTTAAACCAGTTAACATTGAAAATCTTAGGTGCCTTGTCGCCAAGCTTCTTGCCCATTTCAATCCAGTGAGCCCAGTAATCGCCTACATTATATCCGATAAACGGCTTCATAGCCATAGGGTCATGTCTTAGAACTCCGACTGCACCGGTTGCCGCAGCAGTTGTTTCAGAAGATACAGCTGAACCCATGTAAGTTCCGTGTGTCCAGTCAAATGACTGATATACAAGAGGAGTTGTAGATGCTCTTCTTCCGCCGAAAATAATAGCTGAAATCGGAACTCCCTCAGGGTTATTAAATTCAGGTGAAATGCATGGACAGTTTTCAGCAGGAGCGGTAAATCTTGAGTTTGGATGAGCCAGGTTGTTACCCTCAGCAACATACTCAGGACCATTTACCTTAGCTCCCTTCCACTCTGTAGCGTTTACAGGAGGATTTTTGTCAAGCTTTTCCCACCAAACTGTCATATCGTCATTGTTGATACCCACATTTGTGAAAATTGTGTTCTTTCTTGTTGACTCAAGAGCATTAAAGTTTGATTTTGCATTTGTTCCAGGAGCAACACCGAAGAAACCGTTTTCAGGGTTTATAGCATAAAGTCTGCCGTCCTCACCCTGCTTCAGCCAAGCGATATCGTCGCCGACTGTCCAAACCTTATAACCGTTCTTTGTATAAACCTCAGGAGGAATAAGCATAGCAAGGTTTGTCTTTCCGCAAGCTGAAGGGAAAGCAGCAGTAATGTACTTAACCTCTCCGTCCGGCTTTTCAACGCCGAGAATAAGCATATGCTCAGCCATCCAGCCCTCGTTCTTACCCTGATATGAAGCAATTCTAAGAGCAAAACACTTCTTACCAAGCAATACATTTCCGCCGTAAGCAGAGTTAATTGACCAGATTGTGTTATCCTGTGGGAAGTGTACAATATATCTGTTGTCAGGGTTAACATCAGCCTTTGAGTGAAGACCTCTAACGAAATCGTTTGAAGTATCACCAAGATTCTCGAATGCCTTAGCACCCATTCTTGTCATAATATCCATGTTTAAAACAACATAGATTGAATCTGTAAGCTCAACACCAACCTTTGCCAGAGGTGAACCGATAGGTCCCATTGAATAAGGAATAACATACATTGTTCTTCCCTTCATAACACCGTCATACATAGGTGTTAGCTTTGCATACATTTCCTTAGGGTCACACCAGTTATTAGTAGGACCTGCTTCTTCTTTTGTATTTGTACAAATGAATGTCCTGTCCTCTACTCTCGCAACATCGTTAGGAAGAGTTCTATGATATAAACATCCGGGAAGTTTTTCTTCATTAAGCTTAATCATTTCACCTGTTGAAATTGCTTCATCTCTAAGTGCCTGAAGCTGTTCATCGCTGCCGTCAATCCAAACTACTTTTTCAGGTTTGGTCAATGCAATCATTTCATCAACCCATGCATTCACATTTGGGTTTTTAGTTAAACTAGCCATAATCTGACTCCTCTCATAAATAGGTATTTAAGTTGGAATAATCCAACTTTCCACAAATATCATTATACTAATAATAAAAGCTGTTGTCAATAGTTAAATTGTTAAATAATTAACACTTTTTTGCAGGATTTATTTTTATAAAATTCATATTCAGGCTTGTATTCGAATATATTTCTAATACATCTTATAAAAAATGACTTTTATAATGATAAATTATTCAAAAGTTATGCATAATAATAAATAACTTCAACACTTTTATATTAAGTTTTGTCTATTATGATAATATCTTGGGTTATCTGTAATAACCGTTTGACTTTTGAAAATATTTATCGTATAATATATTATAACTGTAAATTATGAATTTTATTATTAAATAAAGCCAATTATACAAATAAGTAATATTAAAAATTTTAGGAGAGCGATCTTAAATGCATGAAGGCAAAAAAAATAACAAAAATTCAAAGACCAACAACTCAAATACCAATCTTATAGGCTTAGGTATTTTTGTCGGTATGTTTATTTTAATAGTTATTGTAATCGTAATATTCACAAAATCAATTCTGCCAAGCAGCGGCGGTTCTTCAAGCAGCAGTATGCTTGTTGCTGATTCAAACTTGGGAATTCACACTGATACTACCACACAGCCTGTTTCAACAACATCAATCAATAGCAGTTCTTCACAAATTAACAATAATGACGATGACTATGATGATTATAATAATAACTACAACCAGCAAGGAACAAAAATGACGGTTAAATCAAGTGTAAATGTTCGCTCCGGACCGGGGTCTGACAATAAACAGATTGGTGAAATTGCCGCAGGAACAGAAATAACTGTTTTTGAAAACAAAGGCGGATGGTACAGAATTTTATTTAACGGTTCTACAAACGCATATGTTTACAGCAGTTATGTTGAAGGTTCATTGCCTGAAGCATCGTCAGGTGCATCAAACGGTTATGATACAAATATAACTACCACAACATCTGCAAACTACGCTCAATACGGCCAGCAGAACAGCTTTGCTGATACATCCGGGAACAACGGCGGATATTATAACAACTAAAATTGTGAGCAAAACATAAGAAGCTGAATCACGCAAAGTGGAACAGCTTCTTTTTTATTTTATAATAAACCTAAATTTAATAAGCATGTATAGAACATCTCTGTCTTTATTTTCACTTTGCAAATCCCTGCCGTTTCGCTTATTATAACATTTATCAAGTCTTAATAGGCAGATTGCGTGCAGGGGTCACCTCTGTCTTTGTTTTTCTTTGTAAAGCTCCGCCGTTTCACAAACTTGTACATTATGCAAATGCATAATAGGCGGCAGAGGATGCAACGTCACCGTTGCAGTTCAAAATCTATTTTTCCCGAGCTTACATTTGCGTTTACAACCTTGACAGAAACAATATCACCAACCATAAAGCTCTGACCAGTCGAATGATTTTCAAGAGTCATTGAACCGTCATAATCATATTCACCGTTATCTAAACTTTCGATTCTGACCAAGCCCTCACAGGTGTTGGCAAGTTCAACAAAAAAGCCGAAATCCATAACAGAAGTTATCACGCCGTCAAACACTTCACCGAGATGTCCGTTTAAATATTCCGCCTTATAGCAATCCTCACAGTCACGTTCAATTGTCATAGCAACAAGCTCCTGCTTGGTTGACCGGTCAGCAGCAGCATAAGAAAATTTATTATATTTTTTCATTGTCTCAGACTGACTGTGATTTTCTAAATATTCACTCATGATTCTGTGAATAGCTAAATCAGGATATCTTCTTATAGGAGAAGTGAAATGTGCATAGTCATTAAGCACTAATCCAAAATGTCCTATAGGCTCTACCGAATATTTTGCCTTTGCCATACTTCTAAGCACAAGACTGTTCACAACAACAGATTTAGGCGTTTCCTTGACTTCACTTAAAATATTATTTAAAAATCCCGCAGTTACCGTACCGTTTGAGTTAAAAGGAATACCCAGTTTTGTCAATCCGTCAAAAAGACGCTCGGTCTTCTCTTCAGGAGGATTTTCATGAACACGATAAACAAAAGGAAGATTGTTTTCTTCACCGAATTTAGCAGCACATTCATTAGCGGCAAGCATGAAATCCTCAATAACTTCCTCACTGATACCTCTGCTTCTTCCTTTAACCTCTATACACTCATCATTTTCATTTATAATAAGCTTGCTTTCACTTGTTTCAATATTAGGACAGCCTCTTGACTTTTTATTTCTGTCAAGAAGTTTAAAAAGCTCAAGCATTATCGGTATATTATCAATAACCTCTGCGTACTTGCTTAAAATTTCTTCATCAGCTTGACCGGCTATAATTTGGTTAATCTCCGAATACACACCCTTTACTCTTGAACGAATAACCGACTTTTGAAACTTATAGCTTTTAACAATACCGTTTGAATCAATATTCATAATACATGAAAATGCAAGCCTGTCAGCTTGAGGATTTAAAGAACAAATGCCGTTAGACAATTCTTTCGGAAGCATAGGAACAACCCTGTTTGCATAGTATACGCTTGTCCCTCTGTTAAAGGCTTCATTATCAAGATTAGACTTTGGCTTGACATAATGCGAAACATCAGCAATATGCACTCCGAGCTCAAAGCCGTCTTTTATTCTGACAATAGAGATAGCGTCATCAATATCTTTTGTATCAGCACCGTCAATAGTGAATATAGGAACATCTCTTAAATCAACACGATTTTTTACTTCATCATTAATTTTCTTTTCATCTGAAACAGCTTTTGCCTCGTTTATAACTTCATCAGGAAAAACCGGTGTTACTCCATTTAAATCGAGAACACTTAAAGCACAAGCCGATGCTTTCAGAGAACTGCCGAAATTTGAAACAAGCTCACATTTGTGTTCGCTGTGCCGTTTCCCTCTTTTAGTTATTGAAGCCATTACTTTGTCGTTTTCTTTATATTTTATTTCAAACGGATTAGTAAATTCAATTGCATAATTAGACAATTTATCAGGCTGAACCTTGAAAATTCCGTTTTCGAAAACAATATCTCCGGTAAATTTTGAAAAGTTCTCTTTTTCTATTTTTACAACTTCGCCCTCAGGTGATTCACCTCTGCCTTTTATCGGTTTTACCATTACAATATCACCGGGCATTGCACCCAAAAGATATCGGCCCGATACAAACAGCTCTTCATCGGTTTCAAGATTACGCACAAAACCATACGTTTTGTTAAGCCGTGCAACCTCACACTTTAAAAGCTCAGACTTATTAAATATTGTAAATCCTTTTTTTCCTTCATTAATCCTGCCGTTTTTTTTCAACATTTCCAAACAGGCAGTAAAACTTTTAAAATCAAAATTCTTATTCCTGCATTTTTTCAGTATAGCTTTATACGGAACATGCCCTTTGCTTTCTTCTATTATCCTAATTATTTTTTTTGAATAATCCTGTTTTTTTGTCCCTTTAGCATGCGGGAACTTTGCCTTTTGTTTTTTCTTTTTACCCATTTTCTCTCCTGATATTTATATCTGTTTTTGATTCTGTTTTCTCTGATATTTTTTGCTTTTTTAAATTTTGTATGCAACTCATTTTAAACAAATATCATTACTCGGTCCTTAATTAACGATTAGGCCGTTAATATTTAATTATATATGAAAAAACCCTGCGTAACTTTTATTACGCAGGGAAAAATTTTTCTTGATTAACGATAAGTAATAAAGTTAACAACAAGCGTTACCACAAAA
Source organism: uncultured Ruminococcus sp. (assembly GCA_900545345.1). GTDB lineage: Bacteria > Bacillota > Clostridia > Oscillospirales > Ruminococcaceae > UMGS1601. The sequence continues at coordinate 45,013 of UQYQ01000012.1, read as the reverse complement.
AAGACAACTGTACAAATCCTTGTAAGCTTTGACAGCTTTGCATCACGAGTGTTACCCATGTTTCCTGAATAAAAAGAATCATTTTGACCGCCGCCTATTGCAGATGTCATACCCTGATCTTTATTATTCTGAACAAGAACTACAAGAATGATTAATATACTCGAGATTAACAGTAAAATACCGCTAATGATTTCAATTTTTTCCATAGCTAATTCCTCCGTTAAAAGTCAATGCAATAAGTATAACACAAAAAAAACCAAATTGCAATACTTTTTGAAAAAAATTCGCAGTCTATGCCTTACTGCATTAAAACTGCGAATTAAAAGAATTATTAAGCTTTTAAATATCTGTCTAAATCCTATTCAATACAATTTAGCTTACAACATCAGAAACGATTTTCGAAGCGTCGTCAACTGCGTCTGTTACGCCTTCTTTAATATCATCGCCTACATCATTTGCTTTGTCTCCTAAATCATTTGTTCCTGAAGTAGTGTTGTTAGATGTGCTGTTTGTAGTAGTTGTTGTTTCTGATGTAGTTGTAGTGGTAGTAGTAGTTGTTGTTCCATTACTTGAAGCCTTATCATCATTATCGTTACCACATCCGGCAAACATCATAGCACAAACCACAAGACTTAAGCTCATTGCAATTAGCTTCTTCATTTTAATCCTCCATTCTAATTGGAATTCGTGCCTGTTAGATGGCATAAAAGGCACAAATCCTGCGTGAAAAATTATTTCTCACGCTTTGACCATCAATTTTTTTTACAGCAAACTTAAAAATCCCATTCAAAGCTGTCAGCCTGTAATAAAATATTCAAGTCGGCTGTTTGACATCTCATCATTGAAATGTCATATTTTAAAGCCCTTGTGAGAACTTGTTGATATTATTGCACATTTTTTAATAATTATACAAAAATATAGATTTTTTCATTTCAGTATGATATATTAATAAAAACAGATAGGGTTTTCTATACTCTGTTTAAAAATCTATAGTTATACTTTTGCTTAATCATTTTATTTAATCCGAATAGAATTAAAATAAGTGAAACGCACCAAAACCACTCTCCAGTCATTGTATAAAGAGTTCTTTTTGATATTAAACCGGATTTTGATATGATTTTTCCGGTATCATTTCCGGATATTATGTCTGTTATTAAACCATTAGGGGTTATAACTGCAGAAATTCCGCAGTTTGCAGCTCTTAAAACATATCTTCCGTTTTCAATTGCACGAAGAACCGAGTGATTAAAATGCTGATTTCTTGCTGATGTGTTTTCAAACCATGAATCGTTAGTGGAAACAAGTATTATCTTACCTCCGTTTTTCACTTGTCCTCTTGATATGGAAGAATATATTGACTCTATACACACAACAGAGGCCGTTTCACCGAGCTCGGTGTGAATGACAGTATTTTCATCTCCTGTTTCCAAGCTTGGTTTTTCAGAAAGCAGCTTTCCAAAAGGAACATATTCACCAAACGGCACAAGACGCTGTTTATAATATGATAAAACCTCATCTGAATTCGGATTTATATACGAGAGTGTGTTATAACGCTTATCGGTATTATCATCGTAATAAAAACTTCCTGTTGCAATAACAGTATCAGTATCTTTTGATATGCTTTTCAGATAAGGAGTAACTGAACTTTGATTTATATTTTCACATAATGCGGTTTCAGGCATAACGACTAAATCAATGCTGTTTAAATCAACACTTTTTAATATATTATCATATTCAGCAAAAACTTCATTTTTTGAAACTCCCCACTTTTCGGCACCCATAACAGAACCCTGTGTAATAAGCACATTTATATGTTCATCTTTTGTCAAGTCATTCGTACTTATATCAAGATTCATTCTTATTATCCCATAGCCGAAAGTCACTGAATATATGAGAACTGCCGATAAAAATGCAGTAAAAGCTTTCTTGTTATAAGAAAATGATTTTATCCCCACAGCTATAAGGGAGTTTATTGAAACTATGATGATTCCCACAATTCTTCCGCCGAATAAAGATGCACACTGCATAAACGGTAAAAAGCCAATGCATGAAAGCTCAATCCTTGACCACGGAAATGATACAAAAGGAATAATCTCCATTACATACTCTCCGAATACAAATAAAAATGCAAATGCAAATGAATCAGCTACTCTGCCTTTTGTTATTTTCTGAAATACACTCATTGTCAAAACAAAGACCAATGATACCAAAACAGACAGAAGAAGAACAACAAGGGCAGACACCAGTATTCCGGCAATCTTCGGTATTTTTACTAAATCAGAAATTTTTATCAGAAAATGAAAATTAAACAAATTATATACTAAAGAAAATGCTGAAATCTTTTTTATATAAACTGAAAAGCTATGCTCGTTAAGAACGCTTATACACAGCGGAACAAGCCCGATAAAACACAGCATCGGCAAATCAAGATATGTTTGCAGCAATCCCATTATTATTCCCGACATACACGGCAAAGTTATTTGCTTTAAAAATTTAATATTTTTTTTATTTATATACATGCTATTCATATAGATTATTTTTAACAATATAATATAAATTATTTATTTTAAATAAATTTTATAACCAAGACCGATGTTTCAAATCCTATAATGCGTTTGACAATATAAGTCTCAGCGTGGACAATCTTAAACTAAAATATAATAGCTAAAAACGATTTATTTACTTAATAAAAACAACAGAGTTGTTGAAAGGAGAAATCTCTTTTTTAGAGTGTGAAAAAATTGGATATTAATAACAAGTACAATAAATTTAATATAAAGTTATCTCTTCCTAAACAGGCTGAAAATGCCATCGGTATTTTGGAATTCAACGGCTTTGAAGCCTATGCGGTCGGCGGCTGTGTTCGTGATGCTGTTATGGGTAAAAAGCCTGCAGACTGGGACATATGTACAAATTGCAAGCCTCAGAAATTGAAAGATATATTCGGAGAATACAGAATAACAGAAACAGGAATAAAGCATGGGACCATTACTGTTGTAATTGACGGTTTACCGCTTGAAATCACAACGTTCAGATATGATTCTGACTACTGTGACCATCGTCATCCCAATGCGGTCGAATATATTTCTGATTTAAACGATGACCTTTCACGGCGTGATTTCACAGTAAACGCACTTGCATATAATAAAAAAACCGGCATAATAGATAGGTTCGGAGGTTTAAGCGATATAAAAAACAAAATAATTCGCTGTGTCGGCGACCCTGAACTTCGTTTTGAAGAAGACGCTTTAAGAATACTGCGTGCAGCCAGGTTTTCTTCAACACTGAGTTTTTCTATAGAGCCGAAAACAAAATCTGCTTTGCTAAAAAAAATTAAGCTCCTTGACTTTGTTTCAGCAGAGAGAATACATGAAGAATTTTTAAAATTACTGACAGGTGAAAATGTACTTAATATCCTGCTTGAATTCAAAGAACTGATTTTTCATCTTATACCTGAGCTTGGCAAATGCGACTTAACGCCTCAGAACACACCGCATCATTGCTATAATGTTTATGAACATATCGCACATTCTGTCGCAAATATAAATCCCGAACCAGAGCTTCGTTTGGTTATGCTTCTTCATGATATCGGAAAACCCGAAACTATGACTACAGATGAGCAAGGCACATCTCATTTTAAAATGCATCCCGATGTCAGCAAAAGAATGTCTGAAGTTATATTGAATCGCCTTAAACTTCCTAAAAATGATATAAAATATATTTGCAAACTGATTTCTCAGCATGACAACAGGTTTCCTGCACAAGAAAAACCGATAAAAAGATTTTTGTCGAATTACGGTGAATATTTTTTTGAGGATTATATAAAAATAAGACTTGCAGATACATTTGCACAATCCGAATATATGCGTGAAGAAAAATTAAATATCATTATGAATGTCAAAATTATAGGTGAAAATATAATAAAATCCAATGAACCGCTTCAAATTAAGGATCTTGACATAAGCGGTGATGACCTTTTGAAACTTGGACTCTGCGGAAAACAAATAGGTGAAATGTTAAATAAAATTTTAGATGCTGTGCTCGATAACAAGATACCAAACACAAAAAGTGAACTGATTAAATTTACAGAAAGTAATTTACAGCTTCACTGATTTTTAATACATTATTCAATTAATCTTGATATCATTTATTATATGAAAACCATTATTTTCATACTTTGTATTTATCGGTAGCCATCCCGATACAATTATATATTAAATTACAGGAGGAATGATTATGGACAATTTAAAAGGATCAAAAACAGAAGCTAATTTATTGGCAGCGTTCGCAGGTGAATCTCAGGCTTCAACAAAATACAGGTACTATGCAAGCAAAGCAAAAAAGGACGGTTATGTTCAAATAGGGAAAATCTTTGAAGAAACTGCCGACAATGAAAAAGAACACGCTAAAATATGGTTTAAACTTTTAAATAACGGTGCTGTGCCTGATACAATAAAGAATCTTGAAGACGCTGCCGCAGGTGAAAACTATGAGTGGACTGATATGTATGCAGGCTTTGCAGAGACTGCAAAACAAGAAGGATTTGACCATATAGCATTTTTATTTGAAGAAGTTGCAAAAATTGAAAAGGAACATGAAGAAAGATATAAAAAACTTCTTTCAAATATTAAGGGTGACTGTGTATTCTCAAAAGACGGTGATGTAATTTGGGAATGTTCAAACTGCGGTCATATTGTTATAGGAAAAAAAGCACCGGAAGTTTGTCCTGTATGTTCACATCCTAAATCATATTTTATGGTCAGAGCAGAAAATTATTAAATTTTAAAGTTCAATAAAGCAGGGTTTTGTTTTTAACTTCCCTGCTTTGTTTAGTTTTATGTTAAATAAAACAAGTTGATATATTTCCTTTCAAAAATCAAGGGAGGCGGTTATAAACATGAATAAAAACACTTTCAGAAAAATATCATATGGGTTATACATAATAAGCACTTGGAATTGCGGAAGACCTGTGGGATGCACTGCAAACAGTGCTATGCAAATAGCATCGGAACCTGCGACAATTGCAATAAGCATTAATAAGAATAATTATACAAATAAATGCATTAAAGAAAATAAAGCTTTTTCAATTTCAATTTTATCTGTAAATTCCAATCCGTCTATTATAGGTACATTCGGATTTCAATCAAGTGAATTGACAGATAAATTTAAAAATATCGATTATGATGTGAAAGCTTATCAGCCCGTAATAAAAGACAGCTGCGGATATATAATATGCAGTGTTATTGATATTATGGAAACAGAAACACATACCGTTTTTTTAGGAAAGGTTTCAGATGCTGAAATTTTAACCGATGATATTCCGATGACATATGACTATTATCATAATACCATAAAGGGCAAAAGTCCCAAAAATGCTCCTACATATATTTCAGAAGAAAATGAAGGCAGTAATATAAAAAGCGTAAAATGCAGTGTGTGCGGCTATGAGTACTCGGGTGACATTCCTTTTGATGAGCTTCCGGATGACTGGAAATGCCCTGTTTGCGGACAAACTAAAAAAGTCTTTAAATAAAAAGTAAACAATAAAAAACAGTCTGATGATAAAACAATGTTATCTTCAGGCTGTTTTTATATAATATAAATTTAAACATTAGTTATATCTTTGTACTTATCATTCTGCTCTTTATCATAATAATATTTTATGACATCTGTTCTTGTCACAATACCTATAAAAATGTTTCTGTCATCAATAACAGGAACAAAGTTCTGACGCATTACCCTCAGCAAAAGCTCGTCCATAGATATATCGGACTTAACCGGCGGATTTTTATCGTTTTTAATTAAGTCAGAAACAAGATATTCCTCTTCGGATTTAATTCCGTCATACTTATTCTTATCTACAATATGCCACAAAAAATCCCCCTCGCTAACCGTTCCTACATATGTACCGTCCTTTTTTATAACGGGTATAGCTGTGAATTTATGAGCTCTCAATTTTTCAAGTGCCTGTCTTATAGAATTATCATCATATATATAAGAAACCAACGCTTTAGGCTTCAACAGAAAAAATATATTCATAAAACCTCCGGTATTAAAAAGTTACAGAACATTATCCTTATGCTTTAAAGACTGCTGTATATTTCATTATATCAAGTATATCATTAAAATATATAAATTTCAAATACATAAAGACAGAGTTATCCCATTCGGCTTTTTACTGCTTTATTTTATTATAAACCTCACCGTTTTTAAGCTTTACACCTTTATACTCTGCAAGCTCAGAGACAGTAACTAGCTGATAGCCCCGCTTTTTCAGTTCCGGAATAATCTTTAATGCCGCCGTCTTCGTTGAGCCGTGAATATCATGCATTAAAATAATATCGCCATCTCTTGCATTTTTAATAACACTTTTATATGTTGATAAAGCACTTCTTGTCTCCCAGTCACGGGTATCGATATTCCATGTTATAACAGGTTTTTTAACACTTTTTTTTACGGATGAATTAATTGCACCGTATGGAGGACGCATAAGTGAAGCACCATGGTCTATTATCTTTTTAAGTCTTTTATCAGTCCTGTTCATCTGACTTTTAATTCCCTTTGAAGAAAGAATACTAAGGTTTGAATGGTCAAAAGAATGACTTCCTATTTCACAGCCGATTAAATCTGCTTTTTTTATAGAAGGTTTATAATTATTAACCGAATTTCCCAATACAAAAAATGTGGCATGTGCGTCATTTTTATCCAGACATTTGAGAATTGACTTTGTATATTTTCCCGGTCCGTCATCAAAAGTTAATGCAACCATCTTCTTATTTTCATCAAACTTAACATACTTTTTCTTTATCTTATTTGAACATTTGCCGTTTATCTGCCCTTCCTTTTGCTTCAGAACCGCTCTTACTTTATAAATATATGTTTTCCCTGACTTAACAGTTTTATCTGAAAACTGATTTTTCTGCGTTGTACCTATAAGCGTAAAATTCTTTTCATTTTTTTGCTTTCTGAAAATCTCATAGCATGAACTGTTTTTAACAGAAGTGAACTTTAACTTGATACTTTTTCTTTTTAAAGTTAATGTTAATTTGATTTTTGAATTTTTGAATTTTTCTATATCAATCCGCTCTTCGGTTATATTGTCAGCACTTACATTTTTCGCAAGCGGCTGAGGCGTTATCATGTTACTTTTAAATGAAAAAATTGATGTACATAATAAAACTGCCAAAAGAATTACTGCAAAAGCACATGAGAGCTTCTTGAAATCTATAATTTTAACAAATTCCTTCATACTTTCTCATTTCCTTATTTCATAAAAATTATAATTTTATATTAATATTAAAAACTAATTTCATAGTTGCTTTAATATTATTATACAACATTTTCGGGCATAAATAAATTAAAATTTTTAGTAAATATATTTAATAAAAATAATTACGCAACAAGGTTTTGGCATTTTCATTTCGTTACAACATATAATATAATTTGAATTATATTACCTTTTTCGAAAATAATTATAAAATAAATTCATAATAAATTTTTTAAATTGTAACCTAAAAAAAACTTTAAGGTTTGTGAAATATTCACAAAAAAACGCATTGAAACATAAGTAGTATTGCAAATTTCACCAAAATATTATATAATCAATAAAGGGTGTTGTACGCTTATAGACAAATGATCGAACATTAGTGCTTTAGAATTTCAGTAAAACATTGTTTAATGCTTAATCTTAATTTATCAGCCGGATAAAAAACCGGTGAATAAAATGCGGTTATAACATATTAAATATTTCTTAGGCAAAACTTATACAAAATTAAGGAAAATCAAATGAATAAAAATTTTTTAATACAAAACGGAATTAATTATGATGAAGGCGTAGAAAGGCTGATGGGAAATAAGGAATTATATGAAAGTTTACTTATAGATTTTCTTAATAATTTTTCTTTTGAAGAAATAAAAAACGCTTATCAATCAAAACAATATCAAAAAATGTATAAACTTATGCATAATCTAAAAGGAACTTCAGGCAGCTTATGTCTTGTCGATTTATATGAAAAATCTAAGGAGCTTACAGAAGCCCTTCGTTTAATGAATTATTCAAGCCTTGAACTTTTATATACTAATACAGCAAAAGCTTATGAAGACACTATTTCAATTATAAAAAGCTCATATGCTTATGTTAATTTATAAACAGTATATTAAATATAATTTAAGCGGTGATAACATGAATAAAAAACATACAATGCTTTTAGCGGACGATTCAAAGGTAAACCGCATTATGCTAAGTGAAATCTTTAAAGACAGCTTTAAAATCTATGAAGCTGATAACGGTGAAGATGCTTTGAATATACTAAACGCTAAGCAAAATGAAATTGATATCATTTTACTTGATATTATTATGCCGAAAATCGACGGTCATGATTTTTTGCGGATAAAGTCAGGCAATCCTGATTTAGCGGATATTCCTGTTGTTGTAATAACCGCTGCCAGCAATCCGGAAGACGAAATAAAATCTCTTGATTTAGGTGCTGTTGATTTTATAAGCAATCCTTTCAACTCAAAAATTGTAAAACATCGGGTATTAAATATTATCAATAACAGCGACCGTGAAACAACTGAGCGTGAAAATCTTATTCTAAGACGAAAAAACAAAGCTCAGCAGCAGCTCCAGACAATACTTGATAATATGCTCGGAGGTGTTGCCTTAACAGAATTTTATCCGGACGGCGGATTTAAAAATCTTTATGAAAGCAAAGGCTTTTCCAAGCTGAAAGAGTATATTATAAAAGATGAATTCAGTACATACAACTTTGTGCATTTATCAGACAGAAAGCGTGCTGCCAAAGCATCAAGAAACGCTATAAATGCCAATAAAAACTTCGATATTGATTTTCAGGTTTATAATAAATCCGGAGAAATAAAATGGATAAATCTCAAAGGAAATAAAATAGATTATTCTAGCAATTATCCTGTTCTTCTATCGGTTTCCAATGATATCACCAATTCTAAAAATAATGAAGACGAAATCAGATATCGGGCTGAATTTGATAAATTGACCGACATATACAATCAGGAAACTTTCTATTCAAAAACATCCGAAATGATAAAAGATTATCCGCAGACCCAGTTCGTTATTATATATTGGAATATAGAACGGTTTAAAATAATAAATGATCTTTTCGGTACTGCTATGGGTGATAAACTGCTTTACACCATGGGACAGAAATTGAAAAATCTTGTAGGTACTCAAGGAACCTACGGAAGAATTTCCGCTGACCATTTTGCGATATGTATAGATAAAAAGTTTTTGAACCTAAAGGATTTATGCGAAAAATCAGAACACTTTTTTGACGACATCAATCCAAATTTTAAAACGACTGTGTGCTTTGGCATTTACGATGTCGAAGATATAAATCTTCCCGTTGACAATATGTGTGACCGTGCTAACTTAGCTCTTCAAAAAATCAAAGGTGATTATTCGGTACACTATGCATATTATGACAAAACTCTTCGTGATACTCTTTTGGCTGAGCAGGAAATATATAACGATATGACTTCTGCATTAAAAGAACATCAATTTGAAATTTATATTCAGCCTATAATTGACATACATAATCACTGTGTTGACAGCGGCGAAATTTTGATAAGATGGAATCATCCGCAAAAAGGACTTATACCGCCTAATGATTTTATTCCGCTTTTTGAGAAAAACGGATTTATCAAAGAACTGGATTACTTTGTTTGGGAAGAAGCATGTAAGTTCCTAAGCGACAGAGAACAAAAGAACTTAAAAAAAATTCCTGTTTCTGTGAATATTTCAAGAGTCAATGTTCAAAATCCTAATCTGTGCAGCTTAATTATTGAATTAACTAAAAAATACAATATTGATCCCGGTATGCTTAAACTGGAAATTACCGAAAGTGCTTATATTGACAATCCACAGGAGCTTTTAGAAAAGTCTTCTTACCTCCAGTCTCAGGGATTTATTTTAGCTATGGATGATTTCGGAAGCGGATATTCGTCACTCAACCATCTAAAAGACTTCCCTGTTGATATTCTGAAAATAGATATGCAATTTTTAGGAAGAGATACTATATCTCCGCGGTCGGAAAGTATTATCACATCTGTTATAAACATGTCAAAACGCCTGAATATTCAGACTGTTGCAGAAGGCGTTGAAACAAAATCACATGTCGAATTTTTAGACAGCGTAGGCTGCGACCGACTTCAAGGATATTATTTCTCACGGCCTGTCTCTGTAAAAGATTTTAATGAATTCTCAGAGCATAAAATAAGCTACAATTCAAATCATTACAGTATCATAAAAAACACTTCTGAATTTGATTTACTAAAATCTAAAAGCAGTGTACATTATCTTTTATTCGGAAAAATACCGTACGGAGTTTCAGTTTATTCAATTAACGAAAAAGAGCTCACGCTGATTTATGCAAATGATTCTTATTTGAAAATTATGGGGCATTCTTCTTATAATACCGATTTCAACTATAAATCATTAGATATGCAGCAGCAAAATAAATTTAAAGAAAATTGCTTTCTGGTAGCTCAAGATAAAAAAGAGAGGACAATAACTTTTGAGCGTACTATCAGAAACGCACAAAAATTAATAAGAATAAAAATTTCTTATCTTGATGAAAACTCGGAAAAAACACTAATTACTGTAACCGCTGAAGATATTACAGAACAAACTGATATGCAAAATAAAATTTACTCTCTCAGCTTGGAAGTCAACAAATCAAAAAACACTATTATTGACACATTTGAAAAACTCCCATGTGCAGTAATAGAAATTGAAATCGGTCAAGATTCATCCGAAATAGTTTATCATAACGACTATGCGGCAGATATGCTTGGATACAGCAATAAGGAATTTGAAGCTGAGATTGCAAAAGACCCTCTTTACATGGTATATGATGACGACAAAGCTTACGCTGAGCTTTTATTGGAATATTATGTACAGGTACAGGAATACACTACTTATGAGATTCGTTTAAAAAAGCGTGACAACAGTATTATATGGGTAATGGGTAAAATCAACCTGGTCAATATTAATAATCAGAGCTTTGTTCAGAATGCATATATTGAGCTTACTGACAAACTCGCAGATAAACATAATACATATACAAACGATGAGAGAATCGAATCTTATTATCAATATCTTCACCCTCTTTATAAAAATATTCCTTGTGCAATTGTTCACTATACTGTTGAAGACGAACCTATCGTAATAGATTTCAATGATGTTTATCTTAACATGTTCAAAGGATATGAAACAGATCCCGAAATCAAATCAGCCTATGACAGTTATATCGGAAGTTATATGAGAAACTTGGTTCCAAGTGAAATTTATGATTTCGACAGCAGATTTATGAAATACAGAAAAGAACATCTTGTCGCTGTCAATGAACCGATTACAATAAACACTGATAACGGAAAAATTGTTCATGCTTTACTGTCATGCAATATAATTGATTTGCCGGACGGAACAAAAGCATATCAGGACATATACAAATTAGTTAGTATCGAATAAAATAAACCGCTCAAAAAAGCCAGCGATATTCCGCCTGATTTTTCTTTTATAATATAAAATTATACAAAAAGGACAGTCTGAAAAGACTGTCCTTATATTCTTTAATATCTTTCAGTTATGCAAAAGGATTCTCGCTCTTATAAAGCATACCCTTCGGCTGGTTAAATCCGATTTCCTCAATGCCTAAATATCTGAATACATTGTAAATTGCTTTTCCGAAGTGACCGAATGCAACAGCACCGTGGTGAGGGAAGTTGCCCTCAATCAGAACATGACGATAGAAGCGTCCCATCTCAGGAATAGCAAATATACCGATTGCTCCGAATGAGCGTGTTGCAACAGGAAGAACCTCTCCCTGAGCGATATATGAACGAAGCTTTCCGTCTGATGTGCTTTGCAGTCTGAAGAATGTAATATCACCAGGAACAATATCACCCTCAAGAGTTCCCTGAGTTACCTCTTCAGGAAGACTTCTTGCCATAATCATCTGATATTTCATAGAACAGCTTGTAAGCTTCTTAGAGCTTGTGTTTCCGCAGTGGAAGCCCATGAATATATCCTTAGTTGTATAGTCGTGCTTGCCCTTGATGTCCTCATCATATAAATCATAAGGAACTGTATTATTAATATCAAGAAGGGTAACTATATCGTCACTTACACAAGTTCCGATAAACTCACTCAATGCACCGTAAATATCAACTTCACAAGAAACAGGAATTCCTCTTGAAGTCAAACGGCTGTTTACATAGCAAGGAACAAATCCGAACTGTGTCTGGAATGCAGGCCAGCATTTTCCTGCAATAGCAACATACTTTCTGTATCCCTTGTGTGTTTCAATCCAGTCTAAAAGAGTAAGCTCATATTGTGCAAGCTTAGGAAGAATTTCAGGCTTTTTGTTTCCTTCTCCAAGCTCTGCTTCCATATCTTTAACAACCTCAGGAATTCTCTCATCGCCGTCGTGCATTTTATATGCTTCAAACAAATCAAGCTCTGAGTTTTCTTCAATCTCAACGCCTAAATCAAATAACGGCTTGATAGGTGCATTACATGCCATAAAGTTCAAAGGACGAGGTCCGAATGAAATAATCTTTAAATCTTTAAGACCTATAATAGCCTTTGCAACAGGAACAAACTCATTAATCATGTCAGCACATTCTTCAGCTGTTCCTACAGGATATTCAGGAATATATGCCTTAACATTTCTAAGCTTTAGATTGTAGCTTGCATTAAGCATACCGCAGTAAGCATCTCCTCTGCCCTGACAAAGATTATCTCCACGCTCCTCAGCAGCAGCTACAAACATTGAAGGTCCGTCAAAGTGCTTTGCAAGCAGTGTTTCTGAAATCTCAGGACCGAAGTTTCCGAGATAAACACAAAGAGCGTTACATCCGTTCTTTTTTATATCCTCCAAAGCCTGAACCATATGAATTTCACTTTCAACAATACAAATAGGACACTCATAAATCTCATCTGCACTATATTTTTCTTTGTAAGCCTTAATTAACGCTTCTCTTCTTGAAACAGAAAGGCTCTCAGGAAAGCAGTCTCTTGAAACGGCTACTATTCCGATTTTTACTTTTGGCATGTTATCAAACATTCTAATTTCCTCCATATTTTAGTTTTATCATAAAGCCGAACAGCTTTTTGTATATTTTAATTACTTATCAAGCTTTAGATTTTCACCTTTTAGCCCGATAAATCCCCCGTCATTCTGAACACCTGACTCTTCATGACCTATAAGCCATTTATTCTTTGCAAATAAAAGCTTATTGTCCCCGATTGATTTGTCTACACTTCCTGAAAGCTCGGTGTTTGTGTCCTTCGGTAAAACAACAACACATCTGAAACCGTTCTCGTCAGCGTTGCAAGGTGCATAGTGAAGAGTTGTTGCATAAACCTCAATCATTGTTCCCTTAGGCACCTTAAACATTTCGACCTTACTTGTATCATATGTAAAATCATCCTCAATATCCGACTGAGAACCAAGCATAAGAATAAGGTCAGTCGCTGCAATATTAATCTCACTTGAACGGTGATATTCAAGTGCGTTTAAAGCATAGTTATTTCCGTTGCAGTATCCTATCTGACAAGGAAGTCCGCCGTAAACTTCGGAAACAAATGCTTTTTTGATATCAAGCACTTCCAAAGACGGAACACTCGGAACATAAACAACATCACTCGGAAGCGGAGTGTTTTCCATAGCATCTAAAATATCACTTAAGTTATATCCGTCAATAATCTTTCCATACTTTTTGAAATCTTGGTCATAAACGGATTTTATTGCAAAATCTGACATATAATATCCTCCTCAGTCATTTAGTATTTTTAATAATCAGAACTAAGATATCACTTTGTTATAAGTTTACTAAAAATAATTATATCATTTATAAATCATTTAGTCAACGAAATACCAAATGAAATATTGCACTAAAATAAATAAACTTTTTTGTAAAAAATAACTTGAATATTTTACCTGAAAAAAGAACAGCCGAATACTCGGCTGTTCTTATATTATTAAAATATCAGATTTATTCTTCATTTTTTATTTCATCGGTTTTTATTATAAATTTGACACTGCCATCGGTTTTATTGTCTATTCCGGAAAAGCTTTTATATTCTTTTGAAATATCACTTAAAGCCTTAAATCTATCAATAACACTTGACAGATTTCCGTCAAACAAATCAACGATTTTGCTTATTCCTTCATCATCGAATTTAAACATACCGTCGCGAACCTGCTTAGCACCGTCTTCAAGAGCTTCAACCCCGACAATAAGCTCTTCACTTCCTGAATTCAGACTGACAAGCCCCTTATTTAAAGCCATAGCACCGTCATAAAGTGAATTTGTTCCTTCAGCAAGAGTTGATGTACCGCTCTTTAATTTCTTAGAGCCTTTCTTTAGCTTTAAAAGTCCATTTGTCAAATCTTTTGAGCCTGTTTTAAGCTTTCCGCTTCCTACATACAAATCATTTGCTCCTGTTTTCAGCTTATCAGCACCGTTATACAAATCATCTGCCCCGGACTTTAATGTTCCTGCACCTGTATCAAGCTTACCCAGTCCTGTATATAAAGACTTAGTGCCTGTATACAATGTTTCACTTCCGCCGTAAAGTGCTAAAACGCCATCACTTAAATCAGAAGCTCCTTTTGAAAGCTCCTTAGCACCGGCTTCTAAACCTTTCTTTTCATCCTCAATGCCGGAAACAAGTGCCTGAGAACCTTTCAAAAGCTTTTCCGCACCATTCTTTAGACCGCCATCTGTATTTGAATCCAGCATTAGAAGCAGTTTCTTCTGTCCGTCTATCGTCGTTTTCAAAGTCTGATACATCTTATTGTATTCCTGATTACTCGGTGAAGAATCAACAAGCTTTTTCAGCCCTGCTAAAACCTGTTCATTAGCAGCAATTGATTGTTCAACGCCCTCTTTTGTCTGAGCCAATCCATCGTTCAAATCAGAAATTCCGGTGCTTAAATCCTTTGCACCGTCTTTTATTTTTCCTACTCCTGTGACAAAATCCTGTGAGCCTGTTTTTAATTTCAATGCTCCGTCATTTGCAGTTTTCAGTCCCGCATTCAGGCTGTTTGCACCGTCTACCAAATCCTTTGTGCTTGTATATGCACTATGCGTTCCGTTCTTCAAATCCGAAGCTCCGGTTTTCAGTTTTGATGAACCGGTTTTCAAATCGGAAGTTCCGGTTTTAAGCTTTTTAGCACCCTTATTTAAGCTGTCTATACCTGTATATAATTTATCAGCACCTGCTTTAGCTGACTTAACACCCTTATATAAATCTTTAGAACCGCCTTTTAACGATGACGCACCTTTACTGAGCTTTTTAGAACCGTTCTCTAAAGACTTTCCGCCATCAGATAATTTATCAATTCCTTCAGTCAAGCTATCAGAGCCGTCAAGCAAAGCTTTCACTCCGTCATACAAATCTGAAGTTCCGTCAATGAGCTTGTTTGAAGCACTGCTTAAATCCGAAAGTGAGTTTTTCAAATCATCAATGCTGTCGGCATTGTCTAAATCAATATCATTCCAAATGCTGTTCGTGGCAACGCTCATAGTTGTCATTAATGAAAAATCTTTTACATCAGCTGTTATTTCAACAGATTCAGGGATTTCAATATCCATGTTCTTTTCAGAGTCTTTTCCAATATCATTTAATCCTAATGCATCCTCAAGTCCCGGCATAGCATAACCTACAGCTATGCTTCTGTTTCCGTCAGAAATAATTTTTCCGTTTGTAATTTCGACATTGCTGAAAACATTATTGTCAAGAATCATTCCTGTTCCCATTAAAAACGGAACAGTCATCTCAATCTTTTCTCCGTTTATTTCTGTTGTCTTTTTGATATTATTTATATAATCGATTTTAATCTTTACCTTACCGCTTTTTCCTTTTATTTCATCAGGTGAAAGCTCCTCACCATCAAGATAGTATGTTATTTTAACAGACACAGGAACTTGCTCATTTGTTGTTCCCCGATAATAAATATCATTGCCGTCAGCATTCCACAAAAGCTTATCTCCGTTTTGGCTGAATTCTTCATTTCCCTTAACATTTTCAATATCTTTAAGTATTGAGCTGTCTGAAATTTCGTTCACTCCGTTTGGATTTTTAATCCAGTCTGAAACAATAACCTTTTGTGATTCTCCGTTAGCGTCTGCAATTATATAAACTGTTTCATCTTTTAATATCCCTCCAAAAGATTTGCTTTCCGCCATAGAAACCGCTCTGTTTGTTTTTGGCATTTCATTAGCTGTCGCTGCAATTCCTGTTGCACTGATTGTAATCAAAAATGCCGTAAGTCCTGCTAATATCCTTGTTATCTGTTTTTTCATGTTAATTTCCTCCTTTGGCAGCGTGACGCTGCACACAATTCGTGTTCAATACCTTGAAAAATACAAAACTTTGTATCTCACGATTTTTTATTGTATAAAATTAAAGTTCTTCATATGCGTGACGCTGCACCCAATTCGTGTTTAATACCTTTTAAAAAGTACAAAACTCTGTGTCTCACAATTTTTTATTGTATAAAATTAAAGTTCTTACAAGCGTGACGCTGCACACAATGATATTAATAAATTATCTTTTTTCATCTGCAATTTTTGCATTCTTAAAGCCTAAGCTTGAATGTATAATTATCTTATCAAATGCCATAAGCATAGCAGGCAAAACAAAAATAACAACTATCATACTCACAACAGCTCCCCTTGCCATAAGATTGCAAAGTGAACCGATCATATCAACCTTTGAATATATACCTACTCCAAATGTAGCTGCAAAGAAGCAGCAGCCGCTGATTATTATTGATTGAATTGAAGCACTCAAAGCAATAGTAATTGCAGTTGTTTTATCTTTTCCCAAATTCCGTTCTTTTTTATATCTGTTAGTCATGAGTATTGCATAATCTACTGTAGCACCTAATTGAATTGTTCCGATTACAACTGATGAAATAAACGGTATCACTGTACCGGTATAACAAGGTATACCCATATTTATAAATATAGCAAACTCAATAACCGAAACTAAAATAATCGGAATAGAAATTGACTTGAACACCATTGCAATAATCAAAAATACAGCCACGATTGAAATGGCATTTACTACCTTGAAATCAGTATCTGTTGTTTCTATTAAATCTTTTGTGCATGCAGCCTCACCGATTAACATTCCATTATCATCATACTTTCTTACAATACTTGCAAGTTCATCACACTGATTATTAACTTCATCAGATGCAAGTTTATATTCCGAACTTATCAAAATAAGCTGCTGTTTATCACTCTTTAACATACTTACAACCGATTCAGGAAGCATTTCTCTGGGAATTGCGTCACCTATTACCGAATCAAGTCCAAGTGCAAATTTTACTCCGTCAACCTCATTCATCTCTCTTAGCATTGACTGAGTCTGCTTTGATTTTAAATCAGAATCTATTAAAACCATGTGAGTCGAATTCATATCAAAGTTTTCTTTAAGCTTTTCACTCGCCTGAATAGATTCCAAATCTTTAGGAAGAGTTCCCGCTAAATCATAGTAAACATCGGTGTTGTTATATCCATACACAGCAGGAACAAGAAGAATTAAAAACACAACTATAATTGCCTTATAATGCCTTACAATAAAACCTGAAATTTTACTTGTTCCGATGCCCAGCTCTTTATGTCTTGTTTTTTCAATAACTTTGTCAAACACAAGAAGGAATGACGGAAGTATAGTTACTACCCCTATTACTCCCAGAATAACACCTTTTGCCATTACTATTCCAAGGTCTAATCCAAGGGTAAATGTCATAAAGCAAAGTGCGGCAAATCCTGCAATTGTTGTAGTTGAACCGCCTGCAACTGAAGTGAAGGTATTGGAAATCGCATGTGCCATTGCACGCTTTTTATCTCCGTCATACCTTATTGTTTGCTCTTTATAGCTGTTGTAAAGGAAAATCGAATAATCCATTGTAACACCAAGCTGAAGCACAGCACTCAATGCTTTGGTAATAAATGAAATCTCGCCCATAAAACAGTTAGTTCCCATATTATAAAGAATAACCATTCCTATACTCATCATAAATATAAACGGTATTGCAAAAGAATCCATAAACAATCCGATTACTATCATTGACAAGAGACCTGCAATCACAACATACATTGGCATTTCACTGTTCGTTACATTTTTAATATCAGTGACAACAGATGACATTCCCTGAAGAAAACACTGTTTATCTGACAAGCTTCTTATCTCTTCAATGGCGTTCATCGTAGCATCTGAAGAGGTAGACTCATCAAAGAAAATGGCCATAAGCGTTGCGTCATCCGAATTAAATATTTTTTTAAAGCTTTCAGGAAGAATATCCATAGGTACTGAAATATCTGCAACAGAATCATACCATAAAACATCCGAAACATGGTCCACATTCTGAATTTTCGATTTCAATTCAGAAGCTCCTTTTTCGTCCATACCTTCGACAACATACATTGCAAAAGCTCCCTTGTTAAAATCATCAAGAAGAATATCCTGCCCTTTCATTGTATCAATATCGCTAGGAAGATAGGACAATATATCATAATTGATTCTGGTGCTTTGCATACCTATAAACGAAGGAATAAGCAAAAGAACACTTATTATAATTATTGGTATTCTGAGTTTTACTATGGATTTCCCGAATCTAACCATCATAAAGTGTAATCTCCTTTTTAATTGATTTTGCTTTTGTATATTAAAGCTTTCAAACTTATTAAGTAGTATATGATAAAAATGACCAACAGTCAATATGTTTTTGAGCGAAAATTGACTATCGGTCATATTTTTGTAGCCTTGCATAATAATCAGCATGTCCATAACTGACTATTAGTCACTTTTGCTATATTGACTTGTTACAGATGTTCGTTTATAATGGAATTGATAATAGACTGTATGACATATCCGCCACCTTACCGGTTTTAAAATAAAGGAGATGCAAAAATGGGTAAAATTCTTGAAAACAAACTTATGAAAAAAGAATCCCTTATGAGCAAAGCATTTGATCTTTTTGTGAAAAACGGAATTCATAAAACATCTATATCTGATATTGCAAACGAAGCCGGTGTTGCAAAAGGCACATTTTATTTATATTTTAAAGATAAGTATGACATTAACAACAGAATAATTAAACATAAATCAAGTGAGATTTTTTCAAAAGCATTGGACGAGCTGAAAACTCAGGACATTGAAGCTTTTGATGACCGGGTTATTTTCGTAATAAACTCGATTATAGATCAGCTTAATAAAAACAAAAGTCTTCTAAAGCTGATATCAAAAAATTTAAGCTGGGGAATATTCAAGTCAGTTCTTTTCATAGATGACAGCAGTGATGATATCAACTTTATGCAGGTATACAATGAAATGATTCTCGGAAATGATATAGAGTTTGATGAACCCGAGATAATGCTATTTATGATAGTCGAGCTTGTAAGTTCGACCTGCTACAGTTCGATTTTATATCGTGAACCCCGTGAAATCGACGAGTTAAAGCCTTATCTATATAAATCAATAAGAAATATTATTGACAGTCATAAAATAACAAAATAAATAAAAGCCTTAAAGCAAAACTTAATTGCTCTAAGGCTTATTTTTTAATCATAATAATTTATTTAACTTCTTTACCGTGTATAAGTCCTCTTGACCCTGTTGCTATATAAAATCTTCCAAACTCCCTCGGGTCGCCTGAGATACTTATCACTGTTCCGAAATGCTGATTATCATCACTTATCAAATCAAAGGTTTTTCCATAATCACAGCTTCGCCAAAAACCATATTGTCCGTTAATAACTCCGCTTGTAAAAACAGTCGGAATATCTCCTCCGGGTTTTGGCATTCCAAACCCAACTCCAACAGTGATATCACCAGGCTTTGTTATGCGAACACAATCCACCGACATATTCCTGTCATTGAATTCAAGTCTCCAAAGTCCTGCCTGACCAAATGAAACCCAAAGAGTTTTTTCTTTCCCGCTCTCTGCACGAACTTCAAACTCACGCCTTCTAAGCTCTTCTCTTGACCTTGGTTTTTCAAAAAGACGGCTTGGCTTGCACTCATAAAAAGTCTTTCCTTTGTCACTGCTTATAAACATAGTTGATTCTTTATTTAATGCCATGAAAACATTTGCATTCATCCTGTCTGCTAATATATATATCGGAACAGGATTTTGTTCATAGTCATTGCTGCCTTTAAATTCAGACTTTTTCCATGTTTCTCCCTCATCATCAGTATAAACAACACTGTCTGTCATGAAGCTTTCGTCCTGAGCTATAGCCCATACGATTCTTTCACCGTCTGCAGACATTGCCGTCCAGCCGGAATTCACATTCGCTTTCTTAATCCCGTTACATAAATTGTCAATCTTTTCAGACAAACCATATGGAAAACTCAAATGCTTCCATGTTTCACACTGATCATGAGAAATAATCAGCCCACCGACAGTCTTTGCTGTCCAGTTCCCTCTTGGAGTTGCAACAACAACCTCAGGATTATTGTCCGTAAAATCTGCATTAAGACAGGTTATATATCTGTCGCCGTTTTCATTTGAAAATGAATTTTCGGGTATTTCATCAAAGTCCTTAAAAGCAAATCCGCCTAAATCACCTATAATATCAATACATCTGACCTCACCGCCGGGAGGGCTGTAAACATTAAGATGAACTGTTTCTTCCATACCGTCACAAAGCGGTTCCCACTCGACTGATTTGCCTCTCTTTGCATCGGTCAGATTATGTGTAACGAACACACCGGTACCTGTATTGAACACTGCCATATCAGGATTAAACGGATTAATCTTAATGTCACTCATCCAGTGGACAAGAAGTATTCCCGAATTGTACTCAGGCTTCATATAAGGAACAGTGAAATTCACCTTTCCCACGCTTAAATCATACAGAATCTGTTTCCAGCTTTCTCCGTTATCAAAACTTATATAAATGCTATTCTGATGCGCTTCGCCTATTTCCGATAACACAAGCATACCGTCACAGAAGTCAACTCCGCTAAGCCCGACACCCTTAACCATTTTAGGAGTAATGTCAGTTTCTGAATTCTCAAGCACTTTTCCATGTTTATCTAACTCATATCTGAATATTTTTCCGCTGATTACCGCTGCAGAATCACAGGTATACCTGTCAGGGTCATTGTCATTTCCCGTCTGGCTGAAGGTAACATAGAAATACCGCTTACCGCTTTTTTCATCAACACCAAACGCACTTCTTTGAGCGACATACCCGAAAAGCTTAGATTGCACAGTAAAATCCGGCTTAGGCTGAATCAGTTTTTTGAAGCTTTCTCCGTTATCATATGAAACATACAATGAATGTCCCCGAATTTTTCTGCCGTTCTTACAGAACATATTAACTCCGCCGCTTGCTGCGGCAAAAACAGTTCTGAAATCACCTGATTGAACCGCATTGACAAAAGTAATATTAACTTCTCCGTTCACATTAAGATTTTGCCAACTGTCACCGTTATCATCTGAGCAAAACAGACCTTTTGTTCTTGAAGCAAAATACAAATGCTTGCCTGTCTTTATCAGCCTTTCTCCTGTTGCCCTGCCCATGCAGTTTCCGTGAATACCGCATGGAATTGATTTGACTTCAAAGGTTTCACCCTTATCGTGACTTATGCAAAGCTGACCGTTTATATCGTCACCGCAGGCCATATAAAGAGTATTTTTATCACTGTCATCAACTGCAATTGACAATGGATAACACTGCTGCGGATTAACATTCGTAACACCGTCAATAAGAGAAATCCACTTGTCTTGTGAAAAATCAAATCTGTAAACCCCGCCTATATCAGTTCTTGCATAAAGGATATCTGAACTGCTTTTGTGAAAAACAAAGCCTGTAACGAAACCGCCGCCGCCGATTTTAAAATTTTTATACTCATATTTTATTTTATTCATAACAATACTCACTTCTTCCTGTTACCATAATAAAAATAATCAGGTATAACAACAACTATGTCCGATCGTTTGTTGAATGACGGGGTGTTGCCCCTTATTGAAACCGTTAGCACTGATATTTAAAACACACTAACTAATTTGACTTGCGATTTACAATATAAATTCCTATGCTGACCAAAATAAGTGAAAAGATTGCCGTAATTCCAAAAGCGTCTTTTTCACCGAGAAGTATTATAGAAAAAACAGCACCGAAAACAGGATTCATAAATCCGAACACCGTAACTTTTGATACAGGATTATATTTTAAAAGAACTGACCACAGGCTGTATGCAGCAGCGGAAATAAAAGCAAGATATAAAAGCATTAAAACTGCTTTAGACGAAGTTACTTTTACTGTACCTCCGAATAAAAGTCCCACTATTGTCATCACTGCTCCGCCGAAAACAAACTGCCACCCACTTAAAAGTACAGGATTTTCGTCTTTGGAATATCTTTTCATAAAAACAGATGACATTGCGTAACCTACAGCGGAAATCAATATAAAGCCTTCACCCAAAAAGCTGAACTCAAAATTAAGTCCTGTCAGATTTATAAGTATTACACCTGCAAAGCCTACAGCACTTCCTATAATTTTGGCATAAGTTAATTTTTCAAGTTTAAATACCAGACACGAAATTAAAAGTGCAATAAACACATTGGCTCCGTCAAGAACAGATGCTTTAACTCCGGTTGTATGAGATAACCCTATGTAGAAAAACAAATACTGAATAATAGTTTGAAACATCGAAAGCTTTATTATTTTGCCGGCTGATTTTCTGCTTGGCAAAAGAGGTTTTTTTGCAGATATGCTTCCTATAAGAATAGTCAAAACGCCCGCCAGTACAAATCTGATACCTGCAAATAAAATCTGTGAAAAAGCATTTCCTTCATCAACGTCAAAAAGCTTATATCCTATTTTTATACAAGGGAAAGCACTTCCCCACAATGCACAGCATATCATTGCACATAATGCCACCACAGCAGTATTTTTCATAGCTGTCTGCATTTTGATTTCTGATTTTTTATTTATCATTAAAAATCATCTCTCCGTTTAAAAATTAATCATTTCCGTCATACTCAATCCAGTTTTCATATTTAACCATATGAAACAAGCTGTCAACAACTTTTTTCTGTGATTTATAACAATCCAGTGCCTCAACCTTTTTATTGTATTCTTCTTCATTCATCGGAATCATTCCGCTTTGATATTTCGGAAGATTCTTTAAACTGTGATAAGTACCAAAAAGATATAAAGGACTTTTTTTATCAGTATTATTATATTCTTTTCTTACAATACTGCTTGTCATTTTATGATGTATATGACCGTATTCACCCTCTTTGTTATGTGTGGCTATCAAATCCCAGTCTTTCATCTCTATAACCTTGTCAACGGCATTGCTTATTTTGCCTTTAATGCCATACCAGTTATCTCTTTTGTTAAATGTCTTATCGGGGAAATTGAGTATAATAGGAATATTAGTTTCATTTAAACACTTAACTGCGTCATTAAACTCTTTTTTTCGTGTTTCGTTATAACCGTCGGTAATACATAAAACCAAATATCCTCCCTCTGACAAATGACCTCCTCCCCAAAGAGTTTCGTCATCAGGGTGTGCAACTATCATAAGCTTGTTTACTTCCGAAACATCAAGATTTTCAAACAAACTTTTGTCATAATAATTTTTTCCAACTCTATTAATCCAATAAACGCCTAGCGTCAATATTAACAATATAACCAATGCAATTAAAACTGTCAATATTTTTTTTATTAAACTTTTTTCTTTAAATCTTTTAATCATAATTTAACTCCGATTGATTTTTTTGACCGCATTCTGACTGCAATCTGAATCGATAATACAATCAGCAATACTAATATTCCTGCTAAAGATATTACTTTTGCTTCCTTTAAAAACGGAGCAGTATAAATAATTTTAATATCATGGCTGCCCTTTGAAATTCTAAATCCTATGAAAGCATTATCGACCATTTTAATATCGGTTTTCTCTCCATCTACATACGCTGTAAACCCGTCAGCATATGGAACAGTCATTTTAAAATAACTGTTATCCTTTGAAACATTTATCGTTCCTTCAAAAATGTCACCCTTTGTTTTTTCTTTGTTTATTTTAAACTCATCAACTTTGTTTGCAAGTCCCTCAAGTTCACTCTTTTTCACAGTATAGAACTTCCAGTCTGACAGCTTATACTTTCCGTTTGAAAAGAGAAGCTCAATGCTTGTTATGGGCTCATTAGACGAAAGCACATAACAAAATTTCTTATTGTTGTTATAGTATTTCCATGAAGGGTCCGTAAGCTTATTTTTAATCCCGTTTATCAACAGATAAATGTCAGATGACCCTTTGCCTATATTATTATCTGCCTTGCATGTAATAATAAAACAGTCATTAATAGGATTTTTCAAATTCACCGTACATCTGTCTGCGTCGTGTTTTCTTCTGCCTGAACTTGTTCTTAAGTATTTATTTTTTAACGGTTTATTTGTATCGGCATAAACAGTATTTGTATCTTTATCAAATGTAATATTCTCCGGAAGATTTGAAAACAGCTCGTCTGCAAAACTGCTGTCTATCTCTTTAATTCCCTCAATTGAAACATCGGCCGAATCTTCATCAACAACAGTATAATCCATTAAAGCTTTCATATTATAAGGATAATCAAGAGATTTAAACTGAGAACTGCTCATTATATTGTCTGATGCATAACCCAAAGGCTTAACATTGTCATTTTTATATAATGTAATGTCATCCTCTTTTTTTATTTCCTTATATCCGTAAGGAACCGTAAGAATGGTATCATTTAATTTGGTGTTTTCAATAAAAAGATATTTCTTTCCCATGTATGAATAAAAGAAAGGATTTAAAGTTTCGGAAACCGTAGCTGAGTTTCTGTGAACCATTTCATTTTGAAACACATTATAATAAAAATTATTGTAGTTCTGATTCTGAAGTGATGAATACACAGTCGTTGTGTAATAGTCCTTGCCATAAACCTTATTCATGGTTTTACCTTCACTTGCAAGCTGTGAAACACGATATAAATTGTCATCATCATTTGAAAATTCAGTACTTTGAATTTCACTTATGAAGTTTTTATCAACTTTGACAATATTTTTTCTTTCACAAAGAGAGTCATACAGGTTTATTCTCAAACAAAATGCAAATGCCACAATCGAAACAATAGATATGAACGCTATCTGATCACCTCTTTTTTTATAAATAAAATATGCTGTATTTACACCGATTAAGTCCAGTATCAACGAAACGGAATAAACATATTCTTTACTGATTAACACAAACACTATACCGCCCAATGTCAGTCCGATATTCAAAAAAATCCAAAACTTATTTGATATATCCGAATTCAATACAGCTTTTGCAAATTCTGCGGTTAGCAAAAGTGCCAAAGGAATAAAAGGTATCAGTGCTTTTTCTTCTCCGTACATAAATCCGTTCATAACAAAAGAAAACAGCTTAAATATAACAAATGCGGATAATACCGCACCTATAAACCTTCTGCCGCTGTTTTTCCTTATTACGGCAAATATAACAGCCATAAGAGAAATTATCATCAGTCCCATAGAATAAGGCGAATAAACAACTGCTTTATAATCAATTGTAGGTATCAGAATATCCTTTAAAGTTATCTTTACATTAGTGTTTGCCCGTCCCTGAGAAATTGCATATATCGTCGGAAGCCACAAAACTGCCGAAATCATTACAGATATAAACATGCAAATACCCAAATTTACAATTGACTTTATATACTCTTTGATTTTAAACACAGAATTCTTATTTAAAAACAAAGCGGTAATGTAAACGAAAATCGCCATATAGCTTCCTATGCTGAAATAATAGCTTGTAAACATTATCATTGACATACAGAATATAATTCCTGCTCGGTTTTTATTCTCGAAAAATTTATCACAGCAAAAAAGTGCACCCATAAAAAACGGAAGATAAGATACAAACATTATATGCCTGTGACTGTGAAAAATAATAGGTGCTGCAAACAAAAACAGGCAGCTTGACAAAAAGGCAATTTTTAAATCATATCGCTTTCTTATCCAAGCATAAAACATTATTACCGAAACAGCGACGGATATAATACTAATTGCCTGAATATATGCTGACATTGATACAAAAGGCATCAGATAGCTTGGCAATATAAGAGGATTAAACATCCCATAATAAGAAAAATTATATATATTCTGTCCCGAGCCTATCTGCGGTGCAAAACTCGGGAAAAAGTTTTTTGTCTCATAAAACAGATTTCTGAAATACTCCGGAAAAGCATAGTGCTGATTGTCCCAGTCCATTGATGACCCATATGCAAATTTAAACCTTGTTATTGCAAGAATTATAAACAAATATATAAGCATCAAAATACCGATGCAAAATAAATCTTTTTTGTTGTTTCTTATTTTATTAATCATTTTCTGTCCCCTTAATTTTATCACTTACTGTTTTGAAACAAATTGTATTATCACAATAATACAATTATACAACTCATTCAGTATATTGTCAAGAAACACATTTTGTTGATAATTTATTATACATATGATATAATAGACTTAAAGTGTTCTTTAAGGAAACACAAAATATATTTGCACCGACATAAAATATTATGAAAGCTCAATGTGGGAGGTACCGTATATGAAATTATATAAATATGATACGCATGTTCACACAAGTGAAGGCTCTGCGTGTTCAGGTACTAAAGGAGAATACCATGCTGTAAAATACAAGGAACTCGGATATGACGGCATAATAATTACCGACCACTTTTTCAGAGGATACTGTGCTGTTCCTAACACTATACCATGGAAAGAAAGAGTAGAGCTTTTCTGCAAAGGGTATGAAAATGCTAAATCTAAAGGAGAAGAAATAGGGCTTGACGTATTTTTTGGATTTGAAACTTCTTTTGACGGGGTTGATATCCTTACATACGGACTTGAAAAAAGCTTTATTATTAATCATCCAGAGTTTATGGATGTTATGGATACAGGAGATGTAAAAGCGTATATTAATTATGTTCACAGCAACGGAGGAATATGTGTTCATGCACATCCTTTCCGTGAAGCTTGGTATGTACCTAACATCAGACTTTTTCCCCGTGATATTGACGCTGTTGAAATAGTCAACGGAAGTCACACAGATAAAAAATTCAATGAGCGTGCAAAATATTTTGCTGACAGCTATGAACTGCCTTATACCGCAGGAAGCGACACCCACAATCATGGCGAAAAAGAAACAACCGCCGGGGTTTTATTAGACCACCGACTGACATCAATAAAAGACTATATAGATTGTGTTATAAATAAAAAAATCTGTGATATATGTGAGTAAATGTATACAATTTAATATTTCTTGATTCAAAAGTTAAGCCTTGATAAATGTTCAATTATCAAGGCTTTTAACTTTATTAATAATCTTAAATTTTCAAAACATATAAGGAGCTAAATTAACATATATAGCAGATTACTTTGTATTGTATAAAAATCCGCCTGATTTCTAACGACTGAAATCTGACCACTTGCCCCACACTTTTACGGTCTTACCTTTTGAATTCTTATAAGTTTTATATGCACGAACTTTTACATAATACTTCTTGTTCGATTTTTTTATTTTTAATACTGCTGACTTTTTGTTTTTATTCAAAGTCTTTGTTATTGTATTATATTTTTTCGCAGACTTGAATTTTTTGTTTAACGAAGCTTTAATCTGATAACCTTTTGCCCCGTTAACTTTCTTCCAAGTGACTTTTAACTGTTTTTTCTTTGATGTCTTTTTAGCAGAAACTTTCTTTACCTTTGCTACGCTTGGTTTAGCCGGCTGTTCAATTCTTGTATCCGGCTGGTTGGTTGCGATAGGTTTAGATTGTTTCTTGATTTCTAATTTAAGCATAAAGCTGACATTCAAAAAGTCGATTTTAAAGTAATTTATACCGATCGGAAGCGTTTTTACATACTCTTCATTGAGAGTGATATATATTACATTCATAAATTGTTTTATCGAATAGTTTGATGCGTCAATTTCATCGCCTTTATAACTCAAAGACTTAAACAAAGCTGCTTCAAGTGTAAAAGCATCTTCATCAGGTGAAGAAAATTTCACTTGTGCCGGACCGCTTCCGTTCCATGTACCAAAACTATAGTATAAATCTTTAATCATGACTTTTTTTGTTACAACATACATCTTAATAGGTATTATTGCTCTTGAAAACTCGGCTTCTAAATAATATGTACCGTCGGCAAGTGTTTTTAAATAATCCTCCGGTATAGTTATTACGGTATTCCCTTTTGATTCAGCAACTGTATAGTTTACTGCTTTATCACTAGATTTATACCTTAATTCTTCAAATTCATCAAAGCTAACAATGTTAAGGTCTTTTGTAAGAAAATCATCACCTATGCTTAGTGATATTGCCCCATTTCCTGTCCATGGCTCAAAATTCAGCCATGCATCGTTGAAAGAAACCTTTCCATCTGCATATGATACAAATGAAACTGCCGACTGAGTTAACAAACATATTGTTAACAATACTGCCGATACCTTCCTTAATACTTTTTTCATGCTTTTCCTCCTCATATAATTTATTTAGCGGTTACTTTATCCAAAAAACTTCTGAAAATCAAGCAATGTTATCCCGCTGAATTGACATTTATTAAAACAAATGTTATAAAAAAATATCTCTAATCAGAGTATAGCATATATAAAACAACAGTGTCAAATAATTTTTAACTGCAATGTTAATAAAGAAATTACCGCACCCGAAAAGCAGCCTTGCGGCTGCTTTTTCTGTATATGAATAAATGCTCTAAAGCACGGATGCTTTTGATAAATACTCGGTTTTCAAAAGATATGGATTCCTATTTTTGTATTGATATTTGATTCTCCATATACCGCTTCACAAACTCCAATCCGCCGAGTATAACGATTCCGATTATAAAAGCAATGATATGAAAGGTATTCATGCTGACCGTATTTTGTCACGAGTTTTGACTCCGCATTTCAGACACATACTTAAACTGAAAAATGTACCGATGACCGCATAATTTAATTGTTTTCAGGCAATTTGAATTTTTCTTTATATACCTTGAATTGTGTACGAAAATCTTCATTATCATTTCTGAAATCCCGAAGAGACTCGTGAATATTCATATTACGATGCGCAATGTCTATCACACAGCCGGCAATATTGGAGCAGTGGTCGGATGTTCGTTCTAAATTAGTAAGCAAGTCAGACCAAACAAAACCGGCGTCAATGGAACAGGCACCTTGCTGCATACGAAGAATATGACTTGTGCGAAGTTTTTCTTTCAGAATATCGATAACCTGCTCAAGCGGTTCTACTTTTTCCGCAGCGGTTATATCGTCGTTTAGAAAGGCCGTTAGGGCTAATTTCAGGATTTCGTATACTGCCGAAGAAATCACTTGAAATTCTGATTCTGCCGAATTGGTAAAGCTCACGCCTTTTTCTTTCATTTCTTCTGCAGAATCAAGCAAATTTACTCCATGGTCGGCAATTCTTTCAAAATCCCCTATGATTTTCAAAAGCTTTGCAGCTTCTGCACTGTCTTGTTCGCTAATCTGTTTTGTACTTAAATGCACCAAATAAGTCCCTAGCATATCCTCGTAACGATCGGTTATTTCTTCCTTTTTATGTATAGACTCTGAAAGCTCCGGCGTATACCGATGCAAAGAATCCAATCCCTCGGTCAGCGTTGCCACAGCCGTTTTTGCCATTTTGACAGCAACCTCGTGACAGCGTTCCAAGGCAATCGACGGCGTTGTCAAAAGTCTTTCGTCAAGATCAGATTCTGTTTCCTGCTGTTTTGTATCGGGGAGCAGTTTGTTGACCATTTTTTCAAGAAAACCTGTCAGAGGGAGCATTAGGATTGTACAGAGTACATTAAAAGCAGAGTGCGCAACAGCAATACCGAACAATGATGCAGATTCATTCAGAATTACGGGAGTGAAAACTGCTTTTATCACACAGAATACCGCCAGCCAAACCACACTTCCGATTACATTAAAGGATAAGTGTACCATGGCCGCGCGTTTTGCATTTTTATTTGCTCCCACGGACGACAGCATTGCTGTTACACATGTACCGATATTCTGCCCCATAATAATGGGAATTGCCGCGCCATAAGAAACCTGCCCGGTTACTGCAAGAGCCTGCAAAATTCCGACAGAAGCGGAGCTCGATTGAATGATTGCGGTAAGAACAGCACCTGCGAGCAATCCTAAAATCGGATTTTTGAACAGAATAAACAGATTCTGAAACGCAGGGATACTGCCAAGTCCTGAAACCGCTCCCGACATGGTTTCCATTCCAAACATCAGTGTGGCAAACCCCAAAAGGATCATACCGGTATCGTTTTTCTTAGAATTTTTACAAAACATATACAATATGATTCCGACCAGCGCCAGAATTGGAGTAAAAGAGGTTGGTTTCAAAAGCTTTACAAAGATATTTCCGCTGTCAATACCGGCGAGGCTTAAAATCCATGCGGTAACTGTTGTACCGATGTTCGCTCCCATTATGACATTGATCGCCTGCTTTAATGTCATAAGCCCGGAATTAACAAATCCGACTACCATAACGGTTACTGCGGAGGAACTTTGAATTACTGCCGTAACGCCAAGTCCTGTCAACAAACCCGCAGCTTTACCGGTTGTGAGTTTTCCAAGAAGCGAACGAAGCTTGTCTCCCGCTCTGCGTTCCAGTGCCTGTCCCATAATATTCATGCCGAAAATAAACAGGCACAGTCCTCCGATCATCGTCAGTACGTTAAAAATATCCATAGAATCTTTTCCTTTCTCCTATTGCATTTCTATAGATAAATAGTATCAAATTTACATCAAATCCGTTATCACGGTTGTGTAAAATCCATGTAAAATGAAAAAGAGCTTGGCTTATCCAAACTCTTTCAAATCATTTTTATTATTTCTGGGGAAACTTCACAGTAACAGCGGTGCCGCCGTTTACAGCGCTTTGCAGTTCGATTTCGGCATTATGAAGCCGTGCTGCGTGTTTTACGATGGAAAGACCCAGTCCCGTACCACCGATTTCTTTAGAATGACTTTTATCTACTCGGTAAAAACGCTCGAAAATCCGCTCCCGATGCTCCTTGGGAATACCGATTCCCGTGTCGGAAACAGTAAGAATGACAAACTCGCCTTCATTTTTTACTGTCACAGAAACAGAGCCGTTTTTTTTGTTATATTTAATTGCGTTATCGCAGAGGTTATATATAATACTTTCAAGCAGCTGAGGAATACCGCAGAGAACAGCGCTTTCTCCAGAAAGTTCCAAACTGACTTCAACCTTTTGAGCTTCCGCTATCAGCGCTGTTACCACACGACCTGCAAGTGCAAACAGATCTGTTTTTTCCCGCTTCATATCATCTGCGCCCTCGTCTAAATGTGACAGTTTGATAATGTCCTCCACAAGACGTATCATGCGTCCGGTTTCTGTATAGATCCGCTTTGAAAAATCAGTTATATTCTCCTGTTTCACCATGCCGTTTGATAAAAGCTCCGCACAGCCGGAGATAGTATGGAGCGGTGATTTCAGTTCATGCGAAACATTCGCGGTAAATTCCCGCCGCATTTGCTCAGCTTTTTCCTTTTCCGTTACATCTAAAATCAGCACCACGATACCAATCACTTCATTATTTGTTACTACCGGACTTGCAGCCAGCTGATATTTTCCGCTTCCGAATTCCATAACCGCTTCAGCATGTTTACCGTCCTCTGCTTTATGGAGAAGCTCTGTCAATTTTAAACTGCGGTTTACCGATAAAATATCTTCTCCGACGGCAAAAGAGTCTGTATCAAGAAGTTTCGATGCTGCACGGTTGATGCTCAGAATAGTACCCTTTTGATTCAAAAGAATGATTCCTTCTGCCATTCCGCCTGTTACAGCTTCAAATTCACTTTGTTTCCGCTTCAGTTCTTCCTTTTGCTGCCTGATCTCTTTCTGCTGCATATCAATACGGCGTAGCAAAGAAGAAAGCTCGTCATATCCGTCATTATCCAGAGGCTTGTCTAAATTTAGTTCATTCAGCGGCTTTACGATTTTTTTGGATAATCTGGAGGCTAAAAAAGCAGAAAGTACGATTGCAACTGCAAATATAACACAAATCGGCTGAAGCATACCAAGTGTCAGCACAAGAAGAGAGTTCTGTGTAACCGCAAGTCTGATAACCGTTCCGTCCGGCAACCGTTTGGCGCTGTAAAGATAACGCTCGGTCAAGGTAGAGGAATAGCGGGAGCTCTCGCCGTATCCCTCTGAAAGCGCTTCTTTTACTTCTTCCCGTTCAAAGTGGTTTTCCATATCGTTTGCATCGGAAGCACTGTCAAAAAGCACGCTTCCATCCGTTCCGATCCATGTAATGCGGTAATCTTGTGATTCAAGGCCATCAAAGTATTTTTGTCCCTCGTTCATAACGCCTTGCGATGCGAGCTCAAGCTGTATTCGAAGCTGATTTTGTTCCACACCGGAAAAGTAATCATAAAGGACTGTCATAAAGAGCAGAACAGAAGCGATGAAAACACTGATCGTCACAAAGAAAATTGTGCGAAAAATTCGTTTAGTCATAGCCTTATCTCCATTCGGTAACCAACGCCGCGAACCGTTTCTATATAATCTCCGCAGTCACCGAGCTTTGTTCGGAGCGTGCCGATATGCACATCGACAGTTCGGGTTTCCCCGGTATAATCTGCGTCCCAAATTCGGCTGAGAAGCTGATCGCGTGTAAAAACCCTCCCTGGATTTTCCATAAACAAACGAAGCATTTCGTATTCTTTCAAGGTAAGTTCGACACGCACACCGTCTGAGCGTACAGTATGACAACTCATGTTAAGCTCTAATTTTCCTAATCGCAGAGTCTGTGGTGTTTCATTCTTCTTTGTTCTGCGAAGCACCGCCTTTACACGGGAAACCATTTCCATCATACCAAAAGGTTTTGCAAGATAATCGTCTGCTCCAAGATCAAGACCGATTACCTTGTCGTACTCCGTTCCCTTGGCTGTTGCCATAATAACCGGAATATCTGCTGTGGCAGTACTGCCTCTCAGTCGTTTCAATATTTCAATGCCGTCCTCTCCGGGCAGCATAATATCAAGCATAATAAGCTCCGGTTTTTTCTTTTCCAGAACAGAAAACAAAGCGTTTCCATCCTCGAAACCCATTGTTTCAAACCCGGCAGAATTCAGAGCGTATATCATTAAATCACGGATAGCCTGATCGTCTTCCACACAAAATATCATAATTTTATCCTCCCTATCCTTGAAATTCATCTATTTGTTTTTATTATATATAAACAAGGTCAAATTCACTATCTGAATATTGTAAAATCGGTGTAAAGTCCGCAAAATGTAAATTTTAAGCCCATATCGCCATTGTGAGAGTTCCGCATAGCATAAGACAAAGACCTGCAATCGATTTTTTACTGAGCTTTTCCTTAAATACAAAATAGGAAAATGCCACCGTTACAATAATACTTAGTCTGTCAATTGGTACCACTACGCTGACAATGCCGTTCTGAATCGCATAGTAATAGCAGAGCCATGAAGCTCCTGTTGCAATTCCGGACAGGGAGATAAATCCAAGTTCTTTTTTATCTATCCTTTTTACTTTCTTCTGTTTGCCTTTCATAATGACAATGAACCACGCCATTACAAGCACAATGCCGGTTCGTATTGCTGTACCAAGATTCGATTCTACACCTGTAATTCCGACTTTTCCAAGAATAGAGGTAAGAGCGGCAAACACTGCGGACAGAACGGCATATAACACCCACTTGTTGTTTTTTACTTCTTTTTCAGTCTGCTTCTTATCAATCATCAGAAAAATTCCTAAAGCAAGAATTGCCGTGCCAAGCAGCTTGACTGCAAGATAATCGGTTTCTCCGAACAAAACGACAGCAAGCAGCACAGAAAGAATCGTGCTGGATTTATCGATCGGCACGACTTTGTTGACATCTCCCATAGACAGTGCTTTGAAATAGTAAATCCACGATGCACCGGTTGCAAGTCCTGACAGTATTAAAAATATAAGGGTTTTTATATCAATATCCGTTATTGTTTTGACAGAACCGACTATCAAAGCCATAACCCACGAAAATATCAACACAAATACAGTCCGCAGTGCCGTTGCTATATCGGAATCTGTTTTTCTGATGCCGCATTTTGCAAGGACAGAAGTAAGTCCCGCAAATAGTGCAGACAGGACAGCCATAATCAGCCACATGATTTTGCCTTTCTAAAATGTATAATTATCCAATTTAATAATAGCACAAAAAGTTGCACTTTTCAACACGGCGTTAAAATGACAATTTTTCTAAAGACAAGCAGTGGAAACTAAGTATTTTACGCTGCCCAATATTATCCTTCTTTATTGCCTGTAATGGAGAAGAGTACCCATTTTGCAATCTCCGCTGCGTGATCGCCCATACGCTCAAAATATTTTGCAATCATCAGAAGATCGAGAACCTTCTCTCCGTTTGATTCGGGACTGCCAAACTGTTCAATTAAGTCCGTTTTGATTTCGTCAAAAAATCCATCCACAACATCGTCATAGGCGATAACTGCATTTGCAAGTCCTATGTCTTTCTTCACAAAAGCATCAATGCTGTCTGTCACCATTTTAATCGTGGCTCTTGCCATATTCTGAATATGTTCTGTATTGTCTGATGCCGTTATATTTGCCATAGTAACAATTTCTGCAATGTCGCCGGAATTATCCCCAATGCGCTCCATATCCGTTACCATTTTCAGTGCAGAGGAAATCATACGAAGATCCTTTGCCACCGGCTGCTGCTGGAGTAGCAGTTTCATGCACATAGTTTCAATATCCCGTTCTTTCCTATCTATCTCAACGGACAATTCAGTTACTTTATCCGCTATTTTTATATTTCCCTCCGAAAGAGCCTTTGCCGCCTTAGCGATTGCGTTTTCGCAAAGTGCACCCATTTCGATAAGTTCTTTATGAAGTAACTCCAGCTGTTCATCAAATTTTGAACGCATTTACCCAAACCTCCCTGTGATATAATCCTCCGTGCGTTTATCTTTAGGCTGTGAAAACATTGTTTCTGTCCCGGAAAATTCAACTAAGTCTCCCAGCAGGAAGAACGCCGTATTATCCGAGATACGGACAGCCTGCTGCATATTATGTGTAACGATGACAATAGTATATTTTTCTTTTAGCTTTGTTGCCAGTTCCTCAATGTGCGAAGTTGATATTGGATCGAGTGCCGAAGTCGGCTCGTCCATTAGAAGTATCTGCGGCTCTACTGCAAGTGCGCGGGCAATGCAAAGACGTTGCTGCTGACCTCCGGATAATCCCAATGCGTTTTTCTTAAGTCTGTCCTTTACTTCTTCCCAGATTGACGCATTCCGCAAAGAACACTCCACAATATCATCGAGCTTTGCTTTACTTCTGATTCCATGTGTACGAGGCCCGTAGGCGATGTTGTCGTAGATGCTCATAGGGAAAGGGTTCGGTTTTTGGAACACCATACCGATATTTTTCCGCAGCTCGTTTACATCAACAGAGCTGTCGTAAATATTCTCACCGTTATATATAACTTCGCC
This sequence comes from uncultured Ruminococcus sp., assembly GCA_900545345.1. Taxonomy (GTDB): domain Bacteria; phylum Bacillota; class Clostridia; order Oscillospirales; family Ruminococcaceae; genus UMGS1601. Next base: position 9,411 of record UQYQ01000012.1, on the reverse strand, counting down.
TGTAATCTTTACATCGGGAATCAAGTCATTCATCCTGTTCAATGTTTTCAAAAATGTGGATTTTCCGCATCCTGATGGGCCGATAAGCGCCGTGATACTATTTTCAGGAATCTCCATATTAATATTTTTCAGCGCCTGACTTTTTCCATACCACAAGCACAGGTCTTTTACTGTTATAATAGGCTTCATAGTCTTCTCCTTTTCTTGAAATATCGACTAACAATGGAGGCGATAAAATTGATAAGCAGTGTCATAATCATTAAAATAGCGGCGATAGCAAAAGCTATTTCAAACTCGCCCTGTTCTTTAGCATAAACATAAAGCGCCACCGTCAGCGTACTGCCGGAGCTTTGCAGCCCTTCAAGCAACCCATACAATTCGTGGGCAAGCCCGGCGGTGAAAAGCAATGCCGCCGATTCACCGAGAATCCTACCGACTGATAGGATACAGCCTGTGATCACGCCATCTACACAACCGGGAAGTACCACTGTACGAATAACCCGCCATTTACCGGCACCCAGTCCGAACGCACCTTCACGATAGCTTTGCGGCACAGTTTTCAGGCTCTCCTGCGTAGTACGCATAACAGTAGGCAGATTCATAATAACAAGAGTCAGCGCACCTGCCAGCAAAGAAGTTTTCAAGTTCAAAAATCCACAGAAAAACAACATACCCACAAGTCCGTATATAATGGAGGGAATGCCCGACAGGGTTTCCGCCGCATATTCAATCGCTGCGACAACTCTCTTATTCTTTGCATATTCGGTTAAATAAACCGCCGCTCCTACACCGAGAGGTATTACAAAAACAAGCGTAGAAAGGATTATATATAATGTGTTCAAAATATTCGGCAAAATTCCAATGTGTTCTGCAATATAGCTCGGTTTTGTAGAAAGCAGCTCCCATGTGATATACGGAACTCCCTTGACAAGGATATATCCAACCAAAAACAGCACCAACGCAGCCGTAATTCCAACCGACAGCCACATCAGGAGTTTCATTGTAAAGATATAACCTTTTCTTTTCCCTCTCATATCAGCCCTCCTTATCCCGTTTCAGAAAGAAATTGAGTGCTGCATTTATCAACATAATAAAGAGAAACAGCACTAACGCAATGGAAAACAGCGCTTGACGCTGTAATCCGGCAGAATAAGACATCTCGGAGGCGATTGCCGTTGTAAGAAACCGCACGCTTCCGAACAGGGACGGCATATTGGCTACATTGCCGGCCACCATCATAACTGCCATTGCTTCGCCGATGGCACGCCCAACGCCAAGTACGACAGCTGCCGCAATACCGCTTTTGGCAGCGGGGACTGACACTCTGAAATAGGTTTCCACCGGCGTTGCGCCAAGTGCTAAAGATGCGTCCTCATATTCTTTCGGAACGGCTTCCAATGCGGTTACAGACACCTTGACAATGGACGGCAGAATCATGACCGCCAATACAATAATCGCCGCAAACAGGCTTGCACCGTCCGGTAGGCTGAACACTTTTCGGATAACCGGAACAAGCACGATCATACCGACAAGACCGTATACGACCGATGGAATTCCGGCAAGCAGGCTGACCGCAGACTCCATTACCGCTTTTACTTTCTTCGGTGCAAGCTTTGCCAGATACACAGCTGTCAAAAATCCAATCGGTACACCTATGAGTATTGCGCCTGCCGTTCCGTAAACGCTGGTCAGAATAAACGGCAGAATACCATAAGATGGTTCCGTTGCCGTTGAAGTCCATTCTTTTCCGAAAAGGAACTGAAAAATACCTATTTCACGAATTGCCGGAATACCGGACAGAATAAGATATACCGTGATCAGCAGAACGAATCCCACCGTAACAAGCCCCAGAACAAGGAATACGCCATGTACAATATTTTCAAATAATTTTTTTCTCTTCATTACTGTAATCCTTTCAGCGTGTGAAAAACGGCGGCTTTTCATTGCTGTCGCTTATTTCACTTATTTTACAGGTACGGCTCCTGCGTTTTTAATTACTTCCGAAGCATCCGCCGAAGTAATATAGTCGAAGAATTTTTGTGCTGCGTCGGACAGCTTTGCGTCTTTCTTTGTTACCAGCACAAAATTACGCTGCACCTTATAACTGCCGTCCTTGATAGTTGCTTCGCCAGGTGCTATTCCGCCGACTTTGAGTGCTTTAACAGTGTCTTTTACAGAAGCGAGAGAAGCATAGCCGATGGCAGCAGGATTTCCGGCAACTGTGGTAATCACGTCACCTGTGGATGTCAGCTCCTGACGGTACTTGCATTTTTCCGCAGTTTTGGTGATGGACTCAAAACCATCACGAGTTCCGCTGCCTGCTTCACGTCCAATCAGCACGATTTCAGCGTCGCTTCCGCCGACATCCTTCCAGTTTGTGATCTCTCCGGTGTAAATTTTCGCAATATCCTCAAGGGTGAGGTCTGAAATAGGATTTTCAGGATTTACGATTATTGCAATTCCATCATAAGCAATAACAGTTCCTTCAAGCCCCTTTGCCTTTTCCTCATCCTTCAGATCACGGCTGGAAAGACCGATATCGCAGCGTCCTTCCGCTACTGCTGTAATGCCCGTACCGGAGCCGGTGGGGTTGTATGTAACAGTAATTCCTTTGTTTTCTGCTTCAAAGGTTTCTTTCAGTGAGCCGATAACCTTTTCCATAGAGGTAGAACCATCTGTTGCAACCGTACCGGTTTCTTGTTTTTCGCATCCGGCAAACACAGATACGGAACAAACTACAGCAAGTGCCAATACAAATAATCTTTTTACTTTCATAATCAAAATCTCCTCTGATTTTTTTATAACCTTTTCGATTACAGCTTCATTATACAGTCCGAACATCAAATTCGTTATCGTACGGTTGTAAAATCCATGTAAAATAAAATTTATGCATGATGAACCGAAGCCGGGTTCACCGTTTGTGCAGACTTGGATTGCAGCGATGAGCTGCTCGTCTGTCTGTTTTTCCGAAAAAATCCCCACAAGCTTGGAAACAATATCTCTTATCGACTCAATACTGCTGAGTGTTAAACTATCAGTAAAACACATTGTGTCATCTCCTTTTAGTGAAATCAAAAAGCCTGAAGTCTTTTGCAAAACTTCGTGCATGTAAACGCAAAAACGGCAGACAAGTCATCAAAAACTTGTCTGCCGTTTAAAGCAGTTATTCGGTTGTACAGAAATTCGTAACCCTACGCAAAATAAAAACAGCCATTTTATATCTTTGAATATGCAACTGAAAATCTCGGTGTTCAAACAGCAAAAAAGCCCAATAAATTGGGCTTTTCATGGAACATATCTTTTATATATTCCTATTTTGGTGGAAGAGGGTGGATTCGAACCACCGAAGCGTAAAGCAACAGATTTACAGTCTGCCCCCTTTGGCCACTCGGGAACTCTTCCATATTCAATTTACAAAACATATTTAAGCATAAAATGGAGCTGGTGGACGGACGGCACTACGTGCCTGCGTCTTGCTCCTAAAGTCGCTGCGACCAAAAAGCTAAAAGCTTGACACCGTCAACCTTTCTGAACGCTTTTTGCCCTCTCAGGGTTCGAGTCCTTATTTAGTTAAATACACTAATTCAGAATAAACCCTAATTTTGACTTTAAGCATAAAATGGAGCTGGTGGACGGACTCGAACCCCCGACCTGCTGATTACAAATCAGCTGCTCTACCAACTGAGCTACACCAGCTTAAATAATACAAGATGTATCATAACATAATATTATATAATTGTCAAGTATTTCTATAAAAATAAAATTAAAAACAGTGGTCGGGATGACAGGACTTGAACCTGCGGCATCTTGGTCCCAAACCAAGCACTCTACCAAACTGAGTTACATCCCGATTTATGTTAAGTCAAACAGCACAGAATATCAATTACCGTTTGACAGCTTTATAATTATAAAGGATTAATTCGACTTTGTCAATACTTTTTCAGAAAAAAATATAAAAAATTCAAAAAAATATTTTTCACCTAACCCTTGACAAATCATAAAATATGTAATATACTATGATTACTTTAATATTTTCAAATGCTTTGATAGGAAACAAAAGCTTTTATTTCTAAGCAAAGAGAGCTGACGGTTGGTGCAAGTCAGTGTTAGAGAAAGGTTATAACTCATCCTTGAGCAGGTGCGGTGAATGTCAATTAGCTTCACACGGGTACTCCCGTTACAGAGAAACGCATTGTTTGATGTGACTGAGGTGTGTAGTGTGAACTATACATAAATGAGAGTGGTAACACGGGTATTATGCTCGTCTCTTCTGTTTGGAGAGGCGAGTTTTTTATTTGAAAATTAACAGATTATTTTTAGATTTAATTGCTAGGAGGAATTTATATGAAGAATGTCAGCAAATATCAAAGAGGGTATTTTATGCCGCCCGAGCCTTGCTATGACTGGGTAAAAAAAGATTATATCGATAAAGCACCTACTTGGTGCAGCGTTGACCTGAGGGACGGAAACCAAGCTCTTATTATCCCTATGAGTTTAGAGGAAAAACTTGAATTCTGGGATTATTTAATTAAAGTCGGTTTTAAAGAGATTGAAATCGGATTCCCTGCTGCAAGTGAAACAGAGTATGAGTTCTGCCGTACACTTATTGAAAAAAACCTTATTCCTGATGATGTTACCATTCAGGTTTTGACTCAGTCAAGAGAACATATTATAAAGAAAACCTTTGAAGCTCTTGAAGGCTGTAAAAACGCAGTTGTACATTTATATAACTCAACATCTGTTGCACAAAGGGAACAGGTATTCAAAAAAGATAAAAAAGAAATAATAAAAATTGCTACCGACGGGGCAAAACTACTTAACGAATATAAAGCTAAAACACCGGGCAATTTTAAATTTGAATACTCACCTGAAAGCTTTACAGGTACTGAAATGGAATTTGCTCTTGAAATCTGTAACGAAGTCATCGATATTTGGAAACCTACCCCGGATAACAAGGTTATTATCAATCTTCCCGTTACCGTTGAAATGTCAATGCCTCATGTTTATGCTTCACAGGTTGAATATATGTGCAAAAACTTAAACAGCCGTGAAAATGTTATCGTTTCACTTCACCCTCACAACGACAGAGGCTGCGGTGTCGCTGACAGTGAAATGGGATTATTAGCCGGTGCTGACAGAATTGAAGGAACTTTATTCGGAAACGGTGAAAGAACAGGTAATGTTGATATTGTTACCCTGGCCCTTAATATGTTCACACATGGGGTTGACCCAAATCTTAACTTTGAAAATCTTCCTGAAATCATTGAAGTTTATGAGCGTGTCACAAGAATGAAAGTCTATGAGAGAACACCTTATTCAGGAGCATTGGTTTTTGCTGCTTTCTCAGGTTCTCACCAAGACGCTATCGCAAAAGGCATGACATGGCGTGAAACAAAAGACCCTGACCACTGGTCTGTACCTTACCTTCCTATTGATCCTAAAGATTTAGGCAGAGAATATGAAGGTGATGTTATCAGAATCAACAGTCAGTCCGGAAAAGGCGGAATAGGATATCTTCTTCAGCAGCAATACGGATACGATTTACCGAAAAAGATGAGAGAGGATTTCGGATATTCGGTAAAATCAGTTTCAGACCATAAGCACAAAGAACTTATGCCTAATGAAGTTTATGATATTTTCTGCGAAAAATATATGAACATTGACACGCCGATAAAGGTTATCGAATCGCACTATATTCAGCAGCCTGACGGAAAAATCACAGCCTTTGTTACTGCTGATATTAAAGGCAGAGATAAGGTCGGAACATATAAAGCCGACGGAAACGGTCGCCTTGACGCTGTTTCAAACGCACTTAAAGAAGCTTTAGACATTGACTTCACAATTGAAGACTATAACGAACATTCTCTTGAAAAGACTTCAAAATCACAGGCTGTTTCTTATGTTGGAATTAAACATGACGAAAAAACCTATTGGGGTGCGGGAAGAGATACTGATATTATAAACTCTTCAATCCTTGCTTTGGTTTCTGCTATCAATAAGATTGTAAATTTATAATGTAATAAAAATCAATATGTTTAATTAAACTTAAACACTAATAAAACCGTTCCTGACATTGTCTTTCAGCTATGGCATGGACGGTTTTGTTATTTAATAGTAATTTCTAAAAAGTATTGACCTTTGAAATAAAAAATATATAATGAATGTATAGGTAATAAATTTTAGACTTTAATCATATAAATAGGAAGTGATACTCATGAGTCGAAATAAACTAAAGACAATGTTTGTTACAATATTCACATTAGGAGCAATAATTATCATGGCAGGTTCTACTACTGAAAACAATAATTTTAATTTCGTCAAATCAGACGCTGTATTCTCAAAGAAAGCTGCACAGCAATATTCTTTGCAAAAGCCTGTTCTAAAGGCTTCATTAACAAAAAACAGCCTAAAACTTTCATGGTCTGAGATTAAAGAAGCAGATGAGTATAGAATATACCGTTCAAAAAAAATAAACGGTAAATACAAAAAAATCGGAACAGTTACCGCAGGCACACTTAATTTTTCAGATACAGATTTTAAAGGCGAAAGAAAAACATATTATTATAAAATTAAAGCTGTTTCATATTCGGGAAAAAATAAAAATCAAATATACTCTGACATAATAAAAAAGACCGTGTACAAAAGAAAATCAAAAGTACACGGCATAACTTACATAAACGGTATTTTAATAGCCAATAAAACATATAAGCTTCCTAAAAGCTATAACCCTGGGACAAATAAAAAAGCTTATAAGGCATTTAAAAAAATGCAGTCAGACGCTTTTCAAGACGGAATAAATCTTTATATCGCATCGGGTTTCAGGTCATATTCATATCAAAAAGAACTTTACAATATGTACAAAGCCATAGACGGAAAGAAAAAAGCAGATACATATTCCGCCCGTGCAGGATATTCCGAGCATCAGACAGGACTTGCATTTGATATAAACAATCCCGACAGTTCGTTTGATAATACAAAGGAAGCAAAATGGCTTGCAAAAAACTGTGCAAAATACGGTTTTATAATCAGATATGAAAAGTCTAAAGAAAACATAACCGGTTATAAGTACGAATCATGGCATATAAGATATTTGGGGAAAGGTTTAGCTAAAAAAATATCCGAAAGCGGAAAATGCCTGGAGGAATACTTGAATATTACCTCCCAGTATAAAAAATAACGCAGACTATAAGTAATGTCACGCTTTGAAAAATCTTAATTTTGTACTGCAAAAAGCCGTGAGATACAAAATTTTGTTTTTAAAAAGGGTATAAACACGAATTGAGTGCAGCGTCACGCTGCCGGCGAGCCGCCGGTGGCACTCCGCCTTTGAAAAAATTGATATAAGTCAGACTTTGATAAACGGCGGGCTATGCAACGGTAGGCTTGATATAGATTAAATCAAAAACACGAGATACAAAGTATGGTATTTTGTAAATTAAACAACGCGAATTGGGTGCAGTGTCACGCTGCTAATAATCTGCTTTTTTATCTAAATTTTTTATATATTTAAAGGTTTCTTTTTCACCCTTTTGTGACAGCATCACTAAAAGCGATTCAATCAGCTCTGATGTTTCGTGATGTATCATTCTTTTGGACTTTCCGTTTAAAAAATATTCAAGGGGATGATTGTCATTATAGTTTTTACCCTGATAAACCTTGCTTGCCGCCACTCTGTCGCAGAACATTTCAACTACATATTTCATAGGCATTTTAACAGGAGCAACACGCCTCTCTGTTTTGCTGTAATCTGTCCAGTACTCAAAATGATGTCTGTTTCTTCCCTTGTGATGCATCCACGCCTTTGAATATCCGAACTTTTCCCGTTCACCTTCATTAGGACTTTTATTGCCCTGATAATATCTGGCTCCTGCTAAAAATTCTGTCAGAGAATATTTTGACAGGTCATGGCGAAGTCCCTGCCAGAGGATTCCCGCCTTAGCACAGTTTCTTATAACCTTATGCCTGTGCTTTGTTATTGTATGAAAATGCTTCCACGCATTAAACGACATCAGTTCACCTTATTTCTTTTAAAAAACTTTATTTATTTTATCATAGATTATTATAAAAAGCAATTCGATAAAAAGCTTTCATACATTATATAAAATAAAATTTGCAAAACCCTTGACAGTTCAATAAGATTATGTTATAATATGCCTTGCATTCGTATCTAAAGACAGCAGGTGGTGTAAAAGCTGTAAATCCTGCCGAGGAAAGAATAGCAAAGTTTAATATGATAACTTTGTCCCTCTTTTGTCTTTATGATAAAAGAGGATTTTATTTGCCTTTATATATGATACGGAAATATATTTAAAGAGGTGAAATCTATTATGCCAAGCGAGAAGATATTACTTCAAAAGCAGGAAAAAGTTAATGCTCTTACTGAACTTTTGAAAAATGCTGCTTCAGGTGTTCTTGTTGATTACAAAGGTATCACAGTTGAAGAGGATACAAAGCTAAGACAGGAACTTAGAGAAGCCGGTGTTATCTATTCAGTTGAAAAGAACACAATGCTTCGTTTTGCTATGAAGAACTGCGGAAAGGACGAGCTCACAAATGTACTTGAGGGCACAACCGCTCTTGCTGTTTCTAATGACGACCAAACAGCTCCGGCCAGAGTTTTAGGTAAATTCGCAAGTGAACACGATGACAAGTTCACACTTAAAGCCGGATTTATCGGTGAGGACATTTATGATGAAGCAGGAGTTATGGCTCTTTCAAAAATTCCGTCAAGAGATGTATTGCTTGCACAGCTTGTCGGTTCATTACAGGGACCTATCCAAGGCCTTGCTGCAATTCTTAAAGCTGTTGTTGACAGCAAAAACGAGGGCGATGCAGCTTAATTCTGCATAAAGAATTCAAACAAACGGGTAATTACCCTAAGACAAAAATTTATTAAAAAAGGAGAAAATTATCATGGCTTCAGAGAAGATTTTAAAATTTGTAGAAGATATTAAAGAACTTTCAGTTCTTGAGCTTTCAGAGCTTGTTGACGCAATCCAAGAGGAATTCGGTGTAACTGCTGCTGTTGCAGCTGCTGCTCCTGCTGCAGCTGGTGCTGCTGAGGCAGAGAAAACAGAATTTGATGTTGTTTTGGCTTCATTCGGTGACGCTAAGATGGCTGTTATCAAGGCTGTTAAGGAAATCACAGGTCTTGGCCTTAAAGAGTCTAAGGAACTTGTTGAATCAGCTCCTAAGGCTATCAAAGAGGGAATTGCTAAGGCAGAAGCTGAAGAAATCAAGACTAAGCTTGAAGATGCCGGCGCTACTGTTGAACTTAAATAATTAAGTATCAATTTAAACAATATTATAATGTAAATAAAATCACGCTTTGTATTATGCAAGGCGTGATTTTTAATATTGTTTATTTCTCTTTTACATTAAAATCTATTATTCCGTTTTCCTTTTCATGCT
>UQYQ01000011.1 GCA_900545345.1 uncultured Ruminococcus sp. | reverse complement strand
ATTTTATGCGATATTATGTCAATCCTCTTTACTGTCACCTTCGCATAATACCCCATAGGATTATTTTAGCATGTTTTTCGGTTTTTTGTCAAGTTGACTGTATCTCTTTATCTCATAGGTGTTTGTTTATTCAAATGAAAAACAAGCCTGACAAAGGTTTGTCAAGCTTGAACTGTGGCTCCCACTAAAGCTGAAGTCATTGGCAAGTCCTTTCGGTTAATCAAAATATATTCTAAATTTCTACACCAATGACTCTTAAAGAATGATGATACAAAAATAGACGTTTGGAACACGGGGTTCAAAACGTCTACATAATTCAGATGGAGCTGCTACCCGGATTCGAACCGGGGACCCCTTCCTTACCATGGAAGTGCTCTACCTGCTGAGCCATAGCAGCATTAACAAGTATAAATTATACCCTAATTTATTTATATTGTCAATAGCTTTATTGATAAAATTAATAATTATGAATATTTTAAGAAATTTTGTAAAAGGGGTTGCAATTTCTAAAAATATCTGTTAAAATAATATAGTTACAAATTCATATTAAGTTTAAAGGAGGTGCAGCCTCATGGCAAAATGCGATTTTTGCGGAAAGGGTGTAACTTTCGGAATTTCAGTATCTCACTCACATAGAAGAACAAATAGAACATGGAAGCCAAATGTAAAGAGAGTAAAAGCTATCGTTAATGGCACTCCTTGTCATGTTCATGCATGCTCAAGATGCTTACGTTCCGGTAAAGTAACAAGAGCATAATAGAAAAGTTTTAGACAGCTATCATTTTATGTTAGCTGTTCTTTTTTATATAATTTTAAAAACATCCGTGATTATACTATCAACGGATGTTTTATTAATTATGAAGCTTTTGAAATAGTTTTATCTGGTTTACTGACCGATTGAGTAACAGATTGTGTACTATTCCCTTCTTTACTGCTGTCAGATGTTTGTGTATCAGAAGAATTATTCTCAATACTCTTTGCAATCATATCATGGAATATAATAGAACTGGATATATTCATTCTGCTTTCTGCATATTCACTTCTCTCTTGAATATATTCTTCATTAACTATCTCATCATTATATCTCTTCATTAAATTCTCATAAGAATAATTTAATCTGTTTTCATTTAAAAAATCTTTACTGTCTTTAAGTTTAGGCAACCCGTTTGAATAATCATAAACCTGATTGCATGAAACTGATGTAATTGCATTTTTATATTTTACCAAATCAAAATATTCTTGTTTTGAGTTTGAATAATAAATGCGATTTGTTATAAAATTTGCATTTGGAAAAACTACAATGTTGTCCTTTGCATAACTGCTGAATAAATCATGCCCTAATGCATATTCATTGTTAAAACCAAACATATTCCCCAGTGTAGGCAAAACATCGTACATACCTGCAACATTATCAATTTCAACCGGCTCATAATTCTTATGGTCTTTTGACCATATAATAAAAGGAACACGCCTGTTGATATTATAACAGTATTCATCAATAGGTATATAACCTTCATCACCATCACTCAAAACTGTATTGGTAAACGGATCATAGTTGATGTAATAGTTATATTCACTTTCTTTTATTTTTGCATCATGATCGCCGTATATAACAATTACTGTATTGTCAAGAAGCCCTTTAGAGTCTAAATTTTCTATAAGCTCGCCTATTGCTTCATCTGCATAATGCACGGATTTAAAATAACTTCCGAGCTTTGTTCCTTCAAGAAAAGGAGCTGAAGCTTCTTCGTACTTACCCGTTTGTTCATTGTATTTTTGATATTTGAAATCCACTTCAAAATCACTGTAATTTTCAATATCGCTGAAAGGTGTATGATTTGTAAGCATTATCATAGTTCCATAAAACTTATCATGCTCTTTTGAAATCTTCTCAACGATATCCGTTGACTGTTTAAAAAATGATTTATCTGATAATCCAAGTCCTATTCTTTCATCTATATTGTAATCAGTTGTATAATTATAAAACTTATCATAACCCAAAGATTCATGAAGCTTTAATCGGTTCCAGTATGAACCGTTGTTTCCGTGCATTGAAAATGTATAATATCCTTGTTCCTTTAAAAGCTTCTGAATAGAAATATAAGTCCTGTCACAATAATTTATAGCAACAGTTCCGCTTGATGCAGGCATAAGAGATGTACTGAAAGTGAACTCAGAATCAGAACTTGTGCCAACACTTTCCTGAGCATAAAAATTAGAAAAATATATGCCTTCACGAGCAAGCTTGTTCAGATTAGGCGTTAATTCCTTACCGTTAATCTTAGTATCTAATGTGAATTGCTGAATACTTTCTGCGTGAATTGCAATTATATTTTTACCCTTAAAAATGTCAGTGTATTTGTTATCATCACTTACAGGGTCTGCTTCTTCCTTATCATCATAAAAGGCATGAAAAGCCTCTGCACTTTCCTTCTCGCCGAATATAACATTAAGCTGAGCCTTTGTGCTTGTTACTAAATCACTGAATGTGTAAGTATAAAGTCCGAATGCCGATAAAACATATTCTCTGTTCCATGAATTTCCCAATCTTGAAACATCAGTGCCGGTTAGAGTGGTTGAAAATATCACAGCAAATATCGCACCTGCGAAAAATGTATTTCTTGCCGTCCTTTTCGGTCTTGTACAAGTCTTTTCGACATTTTCAAAATAAGTTCTTTTTCTTCTCAAATAAACATAAACAAATACATATATAACAATCGAAAGTAAAAAAACAAGGTCTTTCGCTTCAAGAATATTTTCGGTTACCGCATCAATAACTCCGCCTAGCTGCGATGCCGTTGACAAAAGAGATACTGAAATAAATGATTTGTAATTTGTATAATATATTGAATTAGCCATTGACAAAATTGAAAACAGACTAATCCATATCATGTAATATATGAAGCGTTTTTTAGGCTTTATAAAATAACCGAACAGCCCGATTAAAAATATAACAGCAATGTCAGCAAGCATTGGTTTTATTGATATATAGTTCTTAACTGTAAAGAACCTTAAAACTGTTGCATTTGCAAGCATTAGAATAAAATATGCAACAAATAAAACATTATGTTTAAAATAACTGACAATTTTATTATTAATTTTATTTATTATTTTTCTCTTCTTATCAGCTTTATCGTCAATAGTTTCATCATCCAAGACAGTTGAATTTTTTTCTTCCACTTCGGACAACCTCCTAACATCTCATGATACAAGCCTATTTATATCTTATTTAGAAACTCTCTGTTTATACTAATTTAATATTATATCAAATATATCTGTCATTGTCAAATAAAATGCCCTCATTACTGAGGGCATTTGTATTAAACCTGCATATATTATGCATAGTATTGAGCCTGTGCATTCCACATTTTAGAATATATACCGTTTTGGTTTTTAACAAGCTCATCATGTGTACCGTACTCGGCAATATTACTGCCTGAGAATACTGCAATTTTATCACAAAACTTACAGCTTGAAAGTCTGTGTGATATATAAATTGCAGTTTTAGTTTCAACAAAGCTGTTAAACTGCCTGTAAATATCATATTCAGCCACAGGGTCAAGTGCTGCCGTAGGTTCGTCTAAAATAACTATAGGCGAATCTTTATACAAAGCCCTTGCAATACCCATTTTTTGCTGTTCACCGCCGGACGGCTCTATACCCTTATCATCAAACTGTCTGAAAAGGACTGTGTCAATACCGCCGGGCAATGAATTTATTTTATTTTCGAGTCCTACTTTTTTACATAGCTTATTAACCTTAGCTTCGTCCGGGGATTCACTTATTGCAATGTTTTCCTTAATGCTGAATGAAAAAAGCTTGAAGTCTTGGAAAACCACTGAAAAAAGTTTTGAATACTCGTCAAAATCATAAGTATTTATATTTTTTCCGTCTATAAGTATTTCGCCTCTGTCAACCTTATATAAACGGCACAAAAGCTTTATAAATGTTGTTTTCCCTGCACCGTTAAGTCCTACAACAGAAAGCTTCTCTCCCCTGTTTATTTTGATATTTACACCCTGTAAGATATATTTATCTGTTCTTGGATATTTAAACCAAACATCCTTAAACTCAATAACATGGTCGCCGTTTTTCTCTATCGGTTCATTTCCGAATGCGGAATCGGTTTTTATATTCATAAAATCAACATAATTGTATAGATATGCTGAAACCATAAAGAAATGCTGTGCAGACTGAATTATTGACATCATACCGTTTGTAAATTGAGATGCAGCGGAAGCATACATTGTGAAATTACCTATTGTGATAACTTTCTTTATTGCCATTGCGCCCAAAACTCCATACATACCAACATTATTTACAGAGGTAATGATAGCTGAAAGCCCTGCCAAACCCGCCATTTTATTGTTATAGACTCTATGAAACTCAACACATTCATCTGCAACTTCATTGCAATTGTCAATAAGCATATCTGATGCATTGTAAAGCCTTATGTCTTTACCGTATTTGAATTCAGATACCTGAGAAAGATTATAGTCCAGCTTTCTACCGCAAATCGCAAAGTCTTCATTTAGTTTTTTCTCAAAACTATTTGACTTCTTAGTAATAAAGAAGTTCAAAATCAATACCGTCACAGCAAGTAATACTATCCATATTGAACCTGTGAACAAAATAAATCCTGTTGAAAGAATTGATAAAACTCCTGAAATGATACCCGTAAACGAACTCATAAAGGCATCCACACCGCCGTACCAGGTGAGTCCCTTTTGTGCTTTAGCAGATAAATCAAGTATTTTAGGGTCTTCAGTCAAATCAAAATCCATCTCTGCACATTTTTGTTTGTGCTGCATTTCAAAATATCTGTTGAACTCATCAACTTTTTTCTGATATGTTTGAGTACAAAGTGAATCTAAAGCCATTACCGCTATATATCCGACTACGAATGCAAGTGTAATATAAAGCATTCGCTTAAAATCTCTGCCTGCTTGGAACTCGTCAATCAGAATCTTCGGCAAAAACACAATAAACAGCGGATATATAGCTCTCATAACTGCAGCTATAAGGTTAAAAACTATATAGCTTTTGAAATTTTTCCAAATAACCTTATAAAAATATTTTAACGATATAAATGCTTTTTTAAAATCTGTATTCTTACTTGTTTTTTCTTTACTCATTGAAAGCCACCTCGCTTTCATAAGCTTCAATTTCTTTTTTCTTCTGCTCTTCTTTATAATACTGAGCCTGAACCTCAAAGAGATGGGCATAGGCCCCATTTTTGTCTAATAATGAATTATGAGTTCCGTATTCAACTAACTGACCGTTGTCAAACATTGCAATATTATCACAGAACCTTGTTGATGAAAGCCTATGCGATATGTAAACTGCACTCTTGCCCTTTATAATCTTATCAAAAGATTGGTAAAGCTCATACTCGGCAATCGGGTCAAGTGCTGCTGTCGGTTCGTCAAGAAGCACGATTGGTGCGTCCTTATACAAAGCCTTTGCCAGTGAAAGTTTTTGCTTTTCTCCGCCTGAAAAATCGGTTCCTTCATCATAGATAACCTTTGTCATCTGAGTTTTCAGACCATCCTTCAGGGATTTAACTTTCTCTTTAAGTCCCGATGAATTCAAGCAGTGTAACGCTCTTTGTTTGTCAACCTTTGAATCTGAACTCATTGCCACATTTTCGCCAAGGTTCAGTGCAAACATTTCAACATTCTGAAAAACAGGACTGAATATTTTAAAATATTCCTGACGGTCATATTCTCTGACATCAACGCCATTCAATAAAATCTGTCCTTCGGTTACATCATAAATTCGGCACAGAAGCTTAATAAAAGTAGTTTTTCCTGCACCGTTCAGACCTACAACTGCCAAAGTTTTTCCCGGAGTAAGCTTTAGATTCAGATTTTTAAGAGCATACTTATCCTGATTATAATACTTGAACGATACATTCTTAAACTCAATTTCATAAGTATCGGACACCGGTACAGGCTTTGTATTTTTCGCAACATCATTTGACGAATCATCATCAACAAAGCTTCTGTAATCATCAATTTCCATAGAACGCTGTTTCATCTCTGAATACTGCACAAATGCATATCTTAAATATTTTGTATAGCTATCCATTGTAGTTGAATACAAAACAAAGCTTCCAAGTTCAAGATTTCCATGAACCAGTGCATAAATTAAATATCCATACTGAAAAAGAGTTTCCAAAAGTGTAACTATATAGTTTTTCATCTCCCATTTCAGCCACCTGTTTTTATGCCCTAAAAAAAGCTTATGTGCCTGTGAATTAATAGATGTATGCTTAGCTTTAAGAAAAGAACGCATATTATAGATTCTGATATCCTTAGCATATGAAAAATCGCTCTGAACCTGACCTAAGTATCTTATCTTTCGATAAAAAGGTGCCATATTATCCCAGCAAAGTTTTTTGTCTTCTATCTTTGTTTTTACATTCATATAAGCTTTAAGAAATCCTGTTGCCGAAAAAATAATAAGCAGAAACGGATTAAGCGTACATATAATAACAGCAGAAACCAAAACATTTGCAGCCGCCCGCATAAAAAACTTAGAATCCATTAAGAATCCGGTCGAGCCTCCCCAGTCTGCAGCCTTCTTCGCCTTTTCTGCCTTGTCCAGTATCTCAGGTCTTTCCAAATATTCATACTTCATTGTCATCATTTTTTTGTTGAATCTGGCTAGAAATTTAAAGGAAATAAAATGAGCTCTAACCCACCAAAAATAATCAATTCCATTAGCACCGAAACCTGTTATGGCACTTAAAGCTCCGGCTATCCCAACGGTTAAAAACAGTGTACTGATAGAAACACCATTCATAACATCATCAATTATAAACTTTGATGTAAAACTCCAGATATACTGAAACAACACACACGAAAGTATAAACAGAAATGTAAGAATCAGCAGCGATTTTTTAAATAACCATGCATATTTATATACATAGAAAAAGTTTGATATAAGAGAATGCTCTTTTGTATCTTCATTTTTGTCTTTTCTACTCATAAAGTCCTCCCATTGAGATTATGTATTTTATAGTTCTTTGCAAAATATAAAAATTTTAAATATTACACCTCCGCATAAAAAAATTTTATAACAACTCAAATAAAAAATATTGTAAAAAAGCGACAGAGTTTTTACTATGTACTTTAAAATTATACAATACTGTAATTATCTTAAACCCCTATATTTTAATTATACCATAGTCTTTTTTACACAAAAAAATGCACAGGACATATTCATCCTATGCATTCTTGACATAAATTAACTCATGAAAAGCAACTTGACTTTGTTCTTATTCAGCTTCTGTTTCTTCAGCTTCTTCTGCTTTGTCTTCAGAAGTTTCTTCCTCATCAAAAGCCGGAGGATTTTCAGTTGAATAAACAACATCTGATTCAGATTCTGCAGCTGTTTCCTCTTCAGCTTCAGGCTCTTCCTCTTCTTTTTCCTCTTCAGGAAGCAAAGCTCTCATTGAAAGACTGATTCTCTTCTTTTCATCATCGATTTCAGTAATTTTAACCTCAACCTCTTGTCCGATACTTAAAATATCAGCAACATTGTCAACCCTCTGATTAGCAATCTGAGAAATGTGGATAAGTCCGTCAATTCCATCGATAATCTGAGCGAAAGCACCAAAAGAAGTGATTGATACAATCTTTGCAGTAACAACTTGTCCTACACCGTAATTTTTATCAAAAATTGTCCAAGGATTTTCTTCATCCTTTTTATAAACAAGAGAAATTTTTTGAGTTTCCATATCAATATCTTTGATTGTAACTTCAATTTCATCGCCAACAGAAACAACATCTGAAGGATGCTTAATTCTCTTCCAAGAAAGATCAGGCTTTCTTACAAGTCCGTCTACGCCGCCGAGATCAACAAAAGCACCGTAATCGGTTATTGACTTAACAGTACCTGTTACAGTCTTTCCGACTTCAGCATTTTCAAAGAATTTTGCTCTTGCCGCTGCTCTCTTTTCATTAGCGATTATCTTAATTGAACCAACAGCTCTTTGTCTTTTTGGGTCAATATCAATAATCTTGAATTCTACAGTTTTTTTCAAAAGTGCATCTAAGCTGTCGTCACGCCTTGCTGTTGCCTGTGACGCAGGAATAAATACCTTGAAACCATTAGTCGATACTAATACGCCGCCTTTTACTACATTAGTAACAACACCGGTTAAAACTGTGTCTTCTTCTTTTGCCTTTGAAACTGTCTCATAACCAACCATAGCGTCAACTTTCTTCTTAGAAAGTGTATCGACACCATCCTGGTCATTAGTTTTTAAAACTATAACCTCAATCTCATCTCCGACTGAAACAAGCTCTTCAGGGGTTTTGGTAGGATCATCTGAAAGCTCTGATGCAGGTATTACGCCTGTGTGCTTTGTTCCGATATCTACTAAAACTTCTGTCTTATTTACAGCGGTTATGTAACCGGTCACCTTTGCTCCTATATATATTTTCTTCAAAGACTGCTCAATGGCCTCTTCAAAATTGAATTCCTCTTCCTTGTTCTCGAGAATTTCACTCATGGTTTGTTCTACCTCCTTGATAATATATGCCGGTGTTGAAGCCCCGGCAGAAATACCTAAATAATGTACCCCGTCAAAATCAAGATTATAAAGCTCATCAGCACTCTCGACAAGGTAGCAGGGACAATATTCAGAACAGATTGTCTTCAGCTTCAATGTATTAGAACTGTGCCGTCCTCCGACAATAATCATTTTGTCGGATTTTGATGCAATACTAACTGCTTCTTCCTGGCGTTTTGATGTGGCGTCACATATAGTATCGAATATTAATGCGGATTTTCTGCTGTTTTTTATATATTCTTTACATTGTTCCCAAAGCTGCTTATTAAAAGTGGTTTGTGAAACGAAAATCATCTTTTCATTGCTAACCTCTGAAAGCAAAGCTTTTAATTCTTCAATGTTTGAAAATACATAATATTCATTCTCACAATGTCCGCTTATACCGATTACCTCCGGATGAGTTCTGTCGCCTGCAATCGCAACAACAAAACCTTCCCTTGATTTTTCATTCACAATTTTATGAATTCTGGAAACAAAAGGGCATGTAGCATCTACAACATTGACAGAAAGTTTATTCAAGCTTGTATATACATCTGCTGAAACGCCGTGCGAGCGTATGATAACTGTTTGTCCGCTCTTTATATCACTGACACTATTTGCTACCGTGACACCCTTGCTCTCCAAATCAGAAACTACACTCTGATTATGAATAATCGGTCCTAATGTGACAACATTATTATGGTTATTTAAGTTATTATACACTATTTTAACTGCTCTGTCTACACCAAAACAAAAGCCTGCGGTGTCTGCAACTAAAATTTTACAGTTTGTTAACATTTTAACCTCCGAGCAGAAAAGAAACTAATCATTTTCTGATTTATTTATGTATGGATTATCTGTTTCAACCAAGTCTGTTATTTTATTCATTATAGTAAGCTTTAATCTCTTAAGTTCTTTAGGACTGGTATCAATTATATTCAATTCTTCAGGTAAAATAGCTTTTCCGAATTTAACAACAACTTTTTTTCTGAATTTAAGCTTTCCGTCAAAAACAATACCTACAGGAATTACAGGAACTTGAGCAATAGCTGCAATAAGTGCAACACCGGTTTTGCCCTTTCCTACTCTACCGTCCTTCGAACGGGTTCCCTCAGGGAAAATAACAAGATTAAAACCCTTGTTCAGCCTCTCAAGTGACATATCTATAGCTGATGTGTCACCCTTTCCTCTGGTAACCGGAAAAGCACCGAAAGCTTTGATCAGCCAGGTGAAGAAAATATTTTGCTTAAAAAGCTCCTCTTTCGCCATGAAAGAAAAAGGAACTCTGGTAGGAAGAGAAATAAGCACCGGGTCTGCAAAGCTTCTGTGATTGCTTGCAAATATATATGAACCGTCCTTTGGTATATTTTCTGTTCCTATAAACTTTAAATTATAAAAAATATGATAAATCAAAAGCACTATAGGTCTTAAAATGCTGTACCAAAACATTCTGAAATGCGACAGCCTGCTGCTTCTGTCAACAGGGTTTATTTTAGGAAGCTCTCTTAAAGAACTTTTTTTTGTTTTATATTCTGAATCTTTGTCATTATCATCAGAACTGTTTATTTTTTTTTTAAGCTCAGACACTATAGTATTGTAGATTGCATCTATAGATTCTTCTAAAGTAAGGCTTGTTGTATCTACCTCTACAGCATCATCAGCTTTTTTAAGCGGTGCAATTTCTCTGTGCATATCGTTATAATCACGCTGCTTTATATCTGCCAAAACTTCTTCATAAGTTGATTTATCACCTTTTTCCCGAAGCTCTTTAAATCTTCTGTCGGCACGCTCTTTTGCAGAAGCAGTAAGATAGATTTTCACATCAGCATTCGGCAAAACAACAGTTCCTATGTCCCTGCCGTCCATTATTATATTATTCTCTTTTGCAATATTCTGCTGAAGCTCAAAAAGGAACTCACGAACACAAGGGACAGCTGAAACTTTTGAAGCACCCATTGAAATCTCCGGAGTTCGTATTTTTTCGGAAACATCATTTCCGCAAAGCATAACCCTTTGAGAACCGTCAATATATTCCAGATTTAATTTGATGTTATTTAACGCCGAGTGTATATCCTTTTCATTGTTTATATCTACACTATTTTGTATAAGATACAATGCAATCGAACGATAAAGTGCTCCTGTATCCACATAAACATACTCAAGCCTTTTCGCAACAGCCTTTGCAATTGTTGACTTACCGGCTCCTGACGGACCGTCTAATGCAATATTAATACTCATAATTTCCTCCGTTTCAACTCGAAGAATGAACTTTCAAGTTAAATATATTATTTAATCAATACTCTGTGCAGCAAGATTCGCTGTGGAAAATGCAATCTGAAGATTGAAACCGCCTGTGTACGCATCCACATCCAAAACCTCACCTATAAAGTAAAGTCCTTTTATAATTTTTGATTCCATGCTTCCCGGATTTATTTCTTTAACATTTATTCCGCCTCTTGTTATAATTGCTTCTTCAATCGGGCGGAAGCTCTTTATATCTATACGAAGATTTTTAAGAAGTTTAACCAGATTTTTTCTCTTATCTTTAGAAATATTATTTACCTTTTCTTCTTCGTCAATCCCTGATAATTCTATTATAACAGGAATCATTTTCAGCGGCAAAAGCTTCTTTAAAACATTTGAAAAATTTCTGTTCGGATTGTCAGAAAAATCTCTCAGTATTCTCTTGTCAAGCGCCTGTTCGTCCAATCCGGGCTTTAAATCAATCAAAAAATAATAATCTTTTTCATCTATATCCTTTATATGTGCACTGGCCGACAGAACAAGCGGTCCTGAAACACCAAAGTGTGTGAAAATCATTTCACCCAGTTCCGAATACAGAGGCTTCTTCCTTCCTTCTTCATAAAGACTCAAAGTTACATTACGAAGTGACAGCCCCATAAGAGCTTTAGGAAAATCCTGCTTTGTTTCAAGAGGAACCAAAGACGGTTTTATGTTACTTAGTGTATGACCGACAGACTCGGCAAATCTATATCCGTCACCGGTTGAACCTGTTCTCGGATATGATTTACCGCCTGTCGACACTATCACATTATCGGATAAAAACTCTTTGTCCGCACATTTTACACCTGCTGTTTGGTTTTCAACGATTAAAATATCAGTTACTTTTTCTCTTAAAACAGTTATATCCAATCTATTAACTTCGTCGGCAAGTGCCTTAACTATATCTTTTGCATCATCGCTTATCGGAAAAACTCTGTTCCCTCGTTCGGTTTTTAAAGGAACACCAAGCTCTTCAAAAAACTGAATTGTATCACCGGGAGAAAACGAATACATTGCACTATATAAAAATTTAGAATTGCGAGGAATGTTTTTTAGAACTGTTTCTATGTCACAGTTGTTTGTAACATTGCATCTTCCTTTGCCTGTTATTAAAAGCTTTTTGCCTAATATTTTATTTTTCTCAATAATCAAAACAGATTTGCCCTTACGGGCTGACATTATAGAAGAAAACAGTCCTGCAGCCCCTCCTCCGATAACAATAACATCATACTTTTTTATAAAAACATCTTCTTTCC
The DNA here is from genome assembly GCA_900545345.1 of uncultured Ruminococcus sp. Lineage (GTDB taxonomy): Bacteria > Bacillota > Clostridia > Oscillospirales > Ruminococcaceae > UMGS1601. Next base: position 56,443 of record UQYQ01000011.1, on the reverse strand, counting down.
GAGATTTAATATTTTATATCAAATTTCAACCTTATCCTCATTTTTTTCATACACATCATATTTTTCCCAAATATCCTCAAGCTTTTTAAAGTTGTTTAAAAGTTTTTCCCGTTTATTTATTGAAACGGCGACAATCAAAGCGTTTATTAAGCTAAGAGGTGCTACCAGAGAATCGACAAAAGATGCTATATCGCTCTGAGCTATCAAAACATTATCTGCATATTTAACCAAAGGTGAATTGTTACTGTCAGTAAAAGCAATAACCCCGGCACCATTGTCACGAGCATATTTGAGTGCATTTAAGGTCTGTTTTGAATATCTTGGAAAAGAAAAGCCTATAACTACATCTTTACTGTCTATCCTTAATATTTGTTCAAACATCTCACTTGTTGAAGAAGAACGCACCAACTTAACATAAGGAAAAATCAAGTTAAGATAATACGCTGTAAAAGATGCAAGTGCTGATGAGCTTCTTGTTCCTATAACATATATTGAATTAGCATTTTCAATTCTGTCAACAGCTTCATAAAAATCTTTCTTTGAGCAATCATTTAAAGTTCCTCTGATTCTGTCAATATCAAGACTTAAAACCTTTTCAAGAATATCACCTTCACCAATCTGATCAGAAGTTACATTAATACGCTGAAAAGAGGTAAGCTTGTTTCTCATCAAATCCTGAAGTGCTTTTTGAAATCCCGGATAACCGTCAAATCCCAATTCAATAGCAAATCTGACAACTGTTGATTCACTGACCCCAACAGTTTGACCCAGCTTTGAAGCAGTCATAAAAGCAGATTTGTCAAAATGCTCTAAAACATAATGTGCAATAAGCTTATGTCCTTTTGAAAGCTTTGGAAGGTTATCTTCTAAAGTCAAAAGCAAGTCCTTATCCATTTAATATATCCTCCGTATTTTTAAAATTCAGTTTTCAACAGCCTTGCTTTAATCTGTCCCAAATGCCCGGTTTTGAAGATAGACTGCAATTTTTCTCAATTCTTCGGTTTTATCCTTATCGATAGAATACTTTCCGTCATTGTATTTTAAAACATCACCTTCATGTACATCAAAACCGATTTCACTTATACTGATATTATAAAACTCATTCTCTGATTTTTCGATAGTAACAACTGAGTCCTCAACTCTTTCAACAATTAAAGTTTCATCTTTCATAATTTATTAACTAGCCTTTCTGCTGATTATCAGACTTTTCAAAATTAATATTCATTCCTTTTCCGTCAGATTCAAATACTATCGTTCCGTCTTTATCATTCCGATAAATTTTTTCCGCATACTTGCTGATTCTTTCAAGAGCTTCATCATGCGGATGACCATAGCTGTTACCTGCACCGCACTGTATTACCGCATATGACGGATGAACTTTTTCCAAAAACTGTTTAATTGATGATTCACGGCTTCCATGGTGCCCTGCCTGTAAAACCTTAGCGGATAAATTACAGCCTCTGTTTATAAGTTCTTTTTCACTTTGTTTGCCTAAATCACCCGTTATAAGAAAGCTGTTGCCGCCATGCGTTATTTTTGTTGCGACAGAATAATCATTCAGATTTTTATAAACTTTTTTCGGTGTATAGGTATTTATAACGGCACAGCCCAAATCAAATTCCGAATCATCGGCTTTTGTCACAGTTAAACCTTTATTTATAATTGCTTTTAAAAGCTTTGTATATGTATAAGAGGTAGGAACCTGTTCATCAGGAATTTTAGGCATTATTATTTTATCAATCTTTATATCACTTTCCACAACCGCCCTAAGACCGCCGATATGGTCCGAATGAGGATGAGTCCCGATAACATAATCAAGACGGCTTATGTTCTGAGCTTTTAAATATTCAACAACCTTTTTTCCCTGATCACTTTCACCGGCATCAATAAGCATATTGTGACCTTCACACATAACAAGCGTGCAGTCACCCTGACCGACATCAATAAAATGTACAGATAATTCAGCACTTGAAGCCGGCTTTTGCGAAAGTCCTGTATTTTCTTTAATTTTTTCACCGAAGTCGGTAAAGTGTGTAACTACTGCAGCAACCAAAGCAATAACAATGATTGTTACAGCAGACGCTATCTTCTGTGTTTTCTTACTTGATTTCCCTGCCATTTTACTTTGTTTCCTTTTTTGTTTTTAGCTACGTTCTTTTTATATGAAGCCTTGCATTCAGTTTCTCTTAAATACTCAGCGTCAGGTTCGACTAAACAGTTTGCACCCTTTCCGATAAGGTCTGTTCTATGTGCCTTTTGAAGAGCTACAATAACCTTTCGCCTGTTCTGAGGCTTATAATACTGCAAAAGGGTTCTCTGCAAATCTTTTTCTTCAGGAGTTTTTGCAACATATACAGGCTCTAATGTATAAGGGTCAAGACCGGTGTAATACATACATGTTGATATTGTACCCGGCGTTGGATAGAAATCCTGAACCTGATCAGGATGAATTTTATTTTTCTTTAGAAATAAAGCAAGTTCAACCGCATCTTTTAATGTGCTTCCGGGGTGCGATGACATAAGATAAGGAACTAAATACTGCTCTTTTCCCCGTTTCTTTGTTATTTCATAAAACTTCTTCTGAAATTTTATATAAGCTTGAATATGAGGTTTTCCCATTTTATCAAGAACTGCCGCCGAACAATGCTCAGGTGCAACCCTCAGCTGACCGCTTATATGATTTTCAATAAGCTCTCTCATAAACTCGTCATTTGTGTCTTCATTTAGATAATCATACCTTATACCCGAACGGATAAAAACTTTTTTAACACCTTTAATTTTTCTAAGCTTTCTTAAAATATCCAAATATTCAGTATGGTCAACATCTAAATTAGGACAAGGCTTCGGTGCTAAACATTTTCTTCCCTTGCAAAGACCCGACTCAAGCTGTTTTTTACACGACGGAAATCTGAAGTTTGCAGTAGGTCCGCCGACATCGTGAATGTATCCCTTAAAATCTTCCATCTCTGTAAGCTGTTTGGCTTCGTGAAGTATAGACTCTTCGCTTCTTACAGTAATTTTTCTTCCCTGGTGCAAAGCAATAGAACAAAAATTACAGAAGCCGAAACAGCCTCTGTTATGAGTTATTGAAAACTTGACTTCATCTATTGCAGGAACTCCTCCCTGACTTTCATATATAGGGTGATATGTTCTCATATACGGAAGTGAGTAAACTTCATCAAGCTCTTCAGTTGTAAGTGCTAATGCAGGAGGATTCTGAACAAGCATTTTATCGCCCTGACGCTGAATAACCATTCTTCCGTAGACTTCATCCTGTTCGTCATATTGAATTCTGCAAGCCTTTGCATAAAGCTTTTTATCACGCTTTGCTTCATCAAAGCCCGGACACTGAACAGCACCGTACGGCGTGTCTTTAGGTTCAACTAAATAGCAGGTACCTCTTACATCTTTAATATCAGATACTGACTCACCTTTATTTAATCTGTTTGCGATTTCCACTACAGAATGTTCGCCCATTCCGAACATCAGCAAATCGGCACCCGAATCAACCAAAACAGACGGCAGCACACCGTCTTTCCAGTAATCGTAATGTGCAAATCGTCTGAGTGAAGCTTCAAGTCCGCCTATCAAAACAGGAACATCAGGATAAATATTCTTTAACCTTTTGGTATATACGGTTACTGCTCTGTCGGGGCGTTTACCTGCCTTTCCTCCCGGGGTAAAAGCGTCATCGGAACGCTTTCTTTTAGCCACTGTATAATGTGCAACCATAGAGTCAATATTGCCCGCAGTAACCAAAAAAGCAAGTCTTGGTTTCCCAAACCGCATCAAATCAAAATCATTACTTAAATCCGGCTGAGGGATTATTCCTACGGTAAATCCGTTATGCTCTAAAACTCTGGAAATAATTGCAACTCCGAAACTTGAATGGTCAACATATGCATCACCAGAAACATAAACAAAATCAAATTGCTCTATGCCCTGTTTTATCATATCTGATTTTGTTATAGGCAAAAAAGCCATTTGATTTCACTTCCTAAAATAATTAATAATTTAACAATTGCACTTATAATCTATATTTGCTAATTTTGCTTGTTTACATAAATCTTTTGTTTGTATTTTATATTTTTTTCTGTCTTTTATAGTATAGGTTCCACATTGTCTGAATTCAAAATTAACATTTCTTCTTATACATTGTTTTCTGATATCTAATACCCATTCATAATCCAGTGGTCTAGCATTTATATCGGATTCTCCTCCGACTACTACAAGTTCTATATTATCAAGATGTTTTTCTATATCTATCTTTTCTAATAGTGGTTGTACTGTAATACATTTGTGTTTTATAGGTAACTCATCAAATATAGTTAATTTTAAATCAGCGTTTTTCTGATTTTCAATAGTACAGCATACAACTATATTATCATAACCATTGTTCCAATCATCTGGAATACATTTCATGAATCGATCAATTCTTTTCGTTAAAAACAAAAAAGTACAGTCTTGTCTTTCATTAATCATTTTCCAACATTCTTTTCTCCATTCATCTGCTTCTTCAATTAAAAAGTCAGTACAAAAACATAAATAAACAAGACCAGCCTTCATTTTATAACTGCCGTTTTTAAATTTTTCTATTGGTTTCGCAAAATCTTTTGTTTTGACTATCTCATTTGTGTTAATTTTTCTTTTTAAATCACCTTTATGTATATAGCAATTTAAACATCCATCACTACATTTTTTACATCCTCGCCACGGATTCCACATTGCCATAATAAACTCTCCTAATGCATTGATTTTAGTAATAAAAATAACTATAAATCAATATAAAAATAACAACCTACTCTTCACTCATTGTACTTCTCTCTAGCCATTGCTCTTTCGACATTAGAATTTCTCTCGGTTTTGCACCCTGTGCAGGTCCGATAACCCCCATCTGCTCAAGCTCGTCCATTATTCTGGCAGCCCTTGCATAGCCAAGACTAAGCTTTCTCTGCAGGAATGATGTCGAAGCTGTCTGATTTTCCACAATGACCTTAATAGCTTCTTCAAGCTTATCGTCTGTATTTTCAGATGAAATATCAGAGCTACCCTTTTTCTCACCCTTTTGCTGAGGAACATGACTGTCAATCTCTTCAATAATCGTATCGCTGTACTCAGCTTTGGACTGATTCTTCAAGAAGTTAACCACTGCTCTTACTTCGCTTGTCGGAATGAAGCTTCCCTGTATTCTCATAGGTTTTCCAAGTCCTACAGGCTTGTACAAAAGGTCTCCCTTTCCGAGAAGCTTTTCGGCACCGCCCTCGTCTAAGATAACACGGGAATCGGTATTATTAGAAACTTTAAGTGCCACACGGCTCGGGATATTGGCTTTGATGAGTCCTGTTACTACATCAACACGAGGCGACTGCGTAGCAATAATAAGATGCATTCCGGCTGCACGGGCAAGCTGTGCTATACGGCAAATAGAATCTTCAACCTCTTTAGGTGCTGCCATCATCAAATCGGCAAGCTCGTCTATAACGATAACTATCTGAGGCATAGGCTCCATATCTTCTTTATCTTTTACATACTCATTATAATCCTCAAGGTCACGAACACCGTTGTCTGCAAATTTCTTGTATCTCTTCAGCATTTCGGAAACTGCCCAGCCTAAAGCTCCTGCTGCCTTTCTTGCATCAGTTACTACAGGAATGAGCAAGTGCGGAATTCCGTTATAAATCGGGAACTCTACCTGTTTCGGGTCAATCAGTATCAGCTTAACCTCTTCAGGTGACGCCTTATAGAGTATGTTCATAATTATTGAGTTAGTAAATACAGATTTACCTGCACCGGTTGTTCCTGCGACAAGCATATGAGGCATTTTTGAAATATCACCCATAACGATATTTCCCTCTATGTCTTTACCGACTGCAAATGAAAGCTTACCCTTTGAATTTCTGAATTCATCACTGTCTATAAGCTCTCTTATTGACACACTGTCCCTTTTTTCATTGGCTATCTCTATTCCGACAGCAGCTTTTCCCGGAATAGGAGCTTCAATTCTTATTCCCTCTGCTGCAAGATTAAGGGCAATATCATCGGCAAGACCTGTAATCTTAGAAACCTTTACACCTGCTGCAGGCTGAAGCTCATAACGGGTAACAGACGGTCCTCTGTGAATGTCAACTATTCTTGTCTGAACACCGAAACTTCTCAATGTATCAACTAAAGTTTCGGAACGGTTTGCAAGTTCTTGCTTATAGCTTTCTATATCCACCTTTTGAGCCGGCAGCTTTAAAAGTGTAATCGGAGGGAAGCTATATGCACTCTTAGAATTGCCAACCTCAAAGAATGTTGTCTGTCCGTTATTTTCAACATAAATTTCCGACTTCTGCTCCTTTTCTTTAGCGGGCTTCTTTTCCTCAGGAAGTGCATTTTTTACAATTTCCTGAAGATCCTTTGCTTTAATTGCACCCATTTTATTTGGCTTTTGAGTTACTTTCTTTTCTTTCTTAGGTTTGTTTGAATCTGAATTTACATCAATAAAATCAGTAGGATCAGGATCGAAAAATTTATCGGGCATTGCTTTTTCAACTTGTTTTTTCTTTGTCCTAGGCTTGCTGTCTGTATCAAGATACTTAGCAATATCCACTCTTGCGTTCTTATTATGTTCCTCAAGCTCCATAGCACGCCTGTGTTCACTGTTCCGTATTCTCTGAGCATTATCTTCTTTAACAGCTGTATAACCCGTCTTAATAGGCTTCGATACTCCTCTGAACAAATCGACAATTGTTTTGTTTGTAAAAAGCATTAAAAATACGGTAATAAGCAGTGATATTACAATTATTGACCCTACTTTATTAAGCAAAGAATATAAAGGCCATCCGAGTATAGAACCGAACACTCCGCCGCCCTTTAAATCTACTCCGCTGTTATATATAGAAGAAATTTTTCTGAAGAACGAACTGTTCACAGGAGTTGGAGTTCCTATCATAATAACATGAAACAGTGCCGAAATTAACAGCATAAGCACAACGCTCTCTATAATTTTGGCAATAAATATGTTTTGTGATTTATCAATCGCACATTTTACCGCTATATATAAAAATACCGGTGCTAATAAAAATACCGACCATCCGAAAAGCCCTCTGAGTCCCAAATGCATTGAATGCCAGAAAGCTGAACCGGACACATATGTTAATAAAAAAACTAATACAGCAGCTGCAAAAAGCAGAATCGAATATGTACGGCTGTGATTAACCTTCTGAACTGCTTTAGAACCGGAAGCTGTTTTAGGCAATGCATTTTTGCTCGCTTTCGGTGCAGGTTTTCTTTGAGCCGTTTTTGCCTTTGTATTTGTTTTTCGTTTTGTTGCAGGCTTTTTCTTAGCAGCCATTCTTATTACTCCTTTTTTCACTTCTTTTTTATCTGTAAATAATTTATTTTAATTAAACTGCAAATTATTTAAACAAAGAAATTAATTTGCAGAGCATAATCCGTATTTATAAAGCAATTCTTTCAAATATTGAAACTAAAATTACTACAACTCCGAGAACTCCCGTATAATAAGAGAAAATTTTAAACTTGTCAGTTTTAACAAGCCAGTCAACCATTTTTATTGCACAAATACCGACAACTGCCGCAACAATGAATCCCAAAATATATGTCCAGCTGAATGACATATCAGTTTGAACTGCATCCTTTACTTCGACAAGGCATCCGCCCAGTATTGCAGGAATACCCAAAACAAATGAATATCTCACAGCAGTATCTCTTGAAAATCCCGAAAACAGCCCTGCTGAAATTGTTGAGCCCGAACGTGAAACACCAGGAAGAAGTGCAATGCTCTGAAAAAATCCAACAAATACCGAATCTTTAACTGTTATGTCACCAAGGGCTTTCTTTCCCTTTGAGCATTTATCGGCAAGCAGCAAAATAGCCGCTGTATATAAAAAGCATAAGCCTTCGGCAAATATGGATGAGTCCTCTGCAAAGCCTTCAAAAAAATCTTTAAATATGTAAAACGGAATCAGTACAGCAGTCGAAAGGATTACCATAAGCACTGCTCTTCTGTCACCGTTCATATCTTTAAAAGAAAACTGCCTTTTAAACACATCTCTCACCATTCGGCAGAACTCATAAATCAAATCCCGGATTGTATTCCAAAATGCTATAAAAACCGCACACAGCGTACCTAAATGCAGAATTGCGGAAAACAGCAGCGCACCTTCCCCGCTGTTTCCCGTAAAGTGCTGATATAATGATAAATGCCCTGAGCTTGACACAGGCAAAAATTCCGTTAATCCTTGGATAATTGCTTGAAAAACTGCACTGATAACTGACATTGTATTACCCCTTTCCACTGATAACCTTTACCGTTTCCCTATATTAAAACTGATTTTATTTTTTGTTTAAAAAAGTTAAATAATCATAAGGATTCGTTGAATAAATATTTGTCAGACACTTATGATTTTCAATCTGCATATAGTCATATCTAACATTATTAAATTCACCTGATTTTGTAACGCAATCCTTATTTACTCTATTTAAGTCACAAAAGACATCATAACTATTTAGAACTGTTTGAAACATAATTAATCACCTTTATCATCTTCATTACATTTCTTTCTGTCAGGATTTGACTCAATCTGCTCATATAAACACTCAATAGCGTCTGACAGACCGCCCAAACTGTCTATAATACCCTCTCTGACAGCACCCTCACCGTCTAAAACGGTACCGACATCCATAACAAGTTCGCCTGTAGTCATCATAAGTTCTCTGAACCGTTCAGGTGTAATATTGGAATTCTCACAAACAAATCTTATAATTCTATCCTGCATTTTATCAAAATATGATAATGTCTGGGGAACGCCCAGAACAAGACCGTTCATTCTGACCGGATGAATGGTCATAGTTGCAGACGGAACAATAAATGATTTCTTTGAACACACAGCCAAAGGAACACCTATTGAGTGACCGCCTCCCAAAACAATAGAAACTGTAGGTGTTTTCATACCGGCAATAAGCTCGGCAATAGCAAGGCCTGCTTCAACATCACCGCCGACGGTATTTATAATTATCACCAATCCTTCGATTGATGTATCCTGCTCTATGGCAACAAGTGCGGGCATAATATGCTCATACTTTGTCGTCTTATTCTGTGGCGGAAGTATATAATGCCCCTCTACCTCACCTATTATCGTCAGGCAATGTATAAGATGTTTTGAGTTTTTTATACTTAAATGACCGACATGCTCTATCTGCTGAGTTTGAGAAAGCGTACTGTTTTCATTATTCGTCTGCTGTACTTCGGATAACACAGCATCATCATTTTTTTCTTCTTCGTTTTTGAATATTTCAGACATTTTGTAAAAAATCCTCCAAGAAAAATATATTAATATTTTTGCATTTTATAACAGATTTTATTCAAAATAACTGAAAATTTAAAACTCCAATATTTAGTTTATCATATCTTATTATTATACCACATATGTCGTATATGTCAATAATTATGCAGGATATTATTCATTTTTATAAATCGTAAAAATCGTCAAATTTTTTATATTTTTTATTCAATTATCATTATTATTCCATAGAAATGTTTTAAATATTTAATATTTAATTAACTATAAGCTTAAAAGCTTGTTAATTTCTTGACAAACTTATCATTTTGAATTAAAATTAATATAAATAGCATGAAAACAAATTTTTCATGCACGTTTTGAGATTTTGCCACAAAAACCTGTGTGGCAATTCCTTACCGTAATCGGCTTAAATTCCGAATAAGGAAGCCTTGCTATTCAAAGGCAGATTATCAACATGAAAGGATTTGAAGAAATGGGACTTACTCTAACAGAAAAAATACTCAAAAATCACATTGTTGACGGAGAGTTTGTTAAAGGCAACGAAATAGGCATTAAAATTGACCAGACATTAACTCAGGACGCAACAGGAACAATGGCATATCTTGAATATGAAGCTATGGGGGTTCCTCGTGTTAAAACCGAGCGTTCGGTTGCGTACATAGATCATAATACTTTGCAATCAGGATTTGAAAATGCTGACGACCATAGATTTATCGGTTCAGTCGCAAAGAAACACGGCATCTACTTTTCACGTCCGGGTAACGGAATCTGTCATCAGGTTCACTTAGAGAGATTCGGTGTTCCGGGTAAAACACTAATCGGCTCTGACAGCCACACACCAACAGGCGGCGGAATCGGTATGATTGCTATAGGTGCCGGCGGACTTGATGTTGCTGTTGCTATGGGCGGAGGTGCTTATTATATAACATATCCTAAAATCGTTAAGGTTGAGCTTGTCGGCAAGCTTTCACCTTGGGTTGCTGCAAAAGATGTGATTTTAGAAGTATTAAAAATTCTCACAGTTAAAGGCGGTGTCGGCAAGGTTATCGAATACTGCGGTGAAGGTGTCAAAACTCTGTCTGTTCCGGAAAGAGCAACCATAACCAATATGGGTGCAGAGCTGGGTGCTACTACTTCAATATTCCCGTCTGATGAAATAACTCTTGAGTTTTTAAAGGCTCAGGACAGAGCAGATGTATGGAAAGAGCTTAAAGCCGATGACGACGCAGTTTATGATGAAGAAATAAAAATCGACTTATCGGAAATAGTTCCTATGGCTGCTTGTCCTCATTCACCTGATAATATTAAAACCGTTGACGAAATCGGCGCTATGAAAATAGATCAGGTTTGTATCGGTTCTTGTACAAACTCATCACTTATGGATATGATGAAGGTTGCTCACATTCTAAAGGGCAAAACCGTTCACCCAGATGTGTCACTTTCAATTGCTCCCGGTTCTAAACAGGTTCTTAATATGCTTGCTCAAAACGGTGCTTTATCTATTATGATTGACGCAGGTGCAAGAATTTTAGAATCTGCCTGCGGTCCTTGCATCGGTATGGGACAATCCCCTAACTCAAAAGGAATTTCGCTGAGAACTTTCAATCGTAACTTTGAAGGCCGTTCAGGTACAAAGGACGGACAGATTTATCTTGTTTCTCCTGAGCTTGCAGCTGCTTCTGCAATTGCCGGAGTTCTTACAGACCCTAGAACATTGGGTGATATGCCTGAGTTTAAAATGCCTGAAAAGTTCGTTATAAACGACAATATGATTGTTGCTCCCGCTTCAGAAGAAGATATGGACAGCGTTGAGATTTTAAGAGGTCCTAACATCAAGCCTTTCCCTAAAACTTCACCTCTTGATGAAAGTATTGACGCACCATGTTCACTAAAAGTCGGTGATAACATAACAACAGACCACATTATGCCGGCAGGTGCAAAAATTCTTCCTCTTCGTTCAAATATTCCCGCAATCTCAAAGCATTGCTTTACTGTTTGTGATGAAGAATTCCCTGAAAGAGCTTTAAGACTTGAAAAGAGCATTATTGTCGGCGGCTCAAACTACGGTCAAGGTTCTTCAAGAGAACATGCAGCCCTTGCACCGCTATATCTCGGTGTTAAAGCAGTTTTGGTTAAGAGCTTTGCAAGAATTCACAGAGCCAACCTTATAAATGCAGGTATTCTCCCTCTTACATTTGTAAACGAAGCTGACTATGATAAAATCGGTCAGGGTGATGAACTTTCACTTGAAAATGTACGACAGGATATTATCGACGGAAAGAGCAAACTTACTATTGTAAATAAATCTAAGAATGCAGAAATCCCTGTTCTTTGTGAGCTAAGCGGACGCACTAAGGATATTGTCCTTGCCGGTGGACTTTTAGACTATACAAGAGAACAGCTTACAAAATAAATTAATTTGAACATCTCCCGCTTATTAAAATCATGATAAATCAGAAGATGTAAAAAGGAGTCTGAGCATATCTATGATGAAGAGAAAAGGAAGAATTCCACCACCAAATTCTGATTATAGATACAGAACAAACCCAAACGGCTATTATAATCACCCGCAAAACCCAGTACAGAACCACTATCCAAATAAAAATTCAAAGCAAAAATCAAGTGGGTTATCAATTCTTGTTATATTGATTTGTATATTGGTGGTATTAATTGCTGCTTATATTGTTTTGTATATAAATGTTTTCAGCTTTAAAGCAGAGATAACTGATGTTTTAACTTCTTCGGGGAATTCAAATGTCCAAATAATTGAAGATATAAAGGTTGACGATAACCACTTTGTTTATGTTTTTAAAGACAGTGATATGCTTTCGGCGTCATATATTCAAATCAAAGGTTCAGGTGAAGATAAAAGCTATAAATGCTTAAAGAGATGTGATTCTCTAAACCTTGAAACCTATAAAAAGGATATGCAGGATGAGAAGATGAATTATTCTTCAAAGGGTGATTTTAATTTCAGTCTTGACTTTTCAGGAAGCGGACAGTTCAGCCAGTTTGAAGAATATTTAAAAGAAAATAATATAAATGATTATCAAACCTGTCCTGTAAATGTTGAAAGTATTAATCAGATATTTATTGTGTGGATGTGGAATGAATAAAACAAATTTTTAATACGGAGGAAACTTATATGGCAGAAAAAATTAAAATGAAAACTCCCCTAGTCGAAATGGACGGAGACGAAATGACAAGAATTCTTTGGAAATGGATTAAAGAAATTCTTCTTGAACCTTATGTTGACCTTAACTGTGAATATTATGATCTAGGTCTGAAGCATAGAAACGAAACAAATGACCGGGTTACTTTCGATAGTGCTGAGGCAACAAAAAAATACGGTGTTGCCGTTAAATGTGCTACAATTACACCTAATGCCGCAAGAATGCCCGAATACAACCTGAAAGAAATGTGGAAATCCCCTAACGGCACTATCAGAGCAATTCTTGACGGAACTGTTTTCAGAACACCTATTATTGTCAAGGGCATTTCTCCGTATATTCCAACATGGACAAAGCCAATTACAATTGCTCGTCATGCTTATGGTGATGTTTATAAAAATGCAGAAATCCGTGTTGATAAAGATTCAAAGGCTGAGCTTGTTGTTACTGACAAGGACGGTAATGAATCAAGAGAGCTTATTTACAATTTCACCGATAGTGACGGTGTTATTCAGGGAATGCACAATAAAGACGAGAGTATCGCAGGTTTTGCCAGAGCGTGTCTGAACTATGGTCTTGACCTGAAACAAGATGTTTGGTTTGCTACTAAAGATACTATTTCAAAGAAGTATGACCACAGGTTTAAAGATATTTTCCAGGAAATATACGATAACGAATATAAAGAAAAATATGAAGCTGCAGGCATTGAATATTTCTATACTTTAATTGACGACGCTGTAGCTAGAGTTATCCGTTCAAACGGCGGATATATCTGGGCCTGCAAAAATTACGACGGTGATGTTATGTCTGACATGGTTTCAACCGCTTACGGCTCACTCGCTATGATGACTTCTGTTTTGGTTTCTCCTGACGGAATCTATGAATATGAAGCTGCTCACGGTACAGTTCAAAGACACTATTACAAGTATCTAAAGGGTGAAGAAACTTCAACGAACTCAGTTGCAACAATTTTTGCTTGGAGCGGTGCATTAAGAAAAAGAGGAGAACTTGACAATACACCTGATTTAGTCGAATTTGCAGACAAACTTGAAAAAGCTACTATTCAGACTATTGAAGACGGTGTTATGACCGGTGACCTTTATCTTCTTTCAAGTCTTGAAAATAAAACAAAAGTCGATTCCGAAACATTCTTAAAAGAAATCGGAAAACGCTTAAATACACTTGTCAACGCATAAAGCCGGCTTTTAAAAGAATAATCTATAATTTATAAAATTAAGGGATGAGATTAGTGGCTAAGAATAATAGTATTTCGGCCTCAGTCATTAAAAGATTGCCTAGATATTATTCTTATCTTGAAGAGCTAATGACAGAAAATGTTGAACGTATTTCTTCAAAAGGTTTAGCTGAACGTATGAAAACTACAGCTTCACAAATTCGTCAGGATTTAAACTGCTTTGGAGGATTCGGTCAGCAGGGATACGGCTATAACATAAAAGCTCTGCATGATGAAATAGGCAACATATTAGGTGTCAACAAAGAATATAAAGCTATTTTAATAGGTGCAGGAAATTTAGGAACGGCTATAGCTTCTCAAATAAGCTTTGAAAAAAAAGGCTGTAAGCTAAATGCAATCTTCGATATTGATTCTAATATTATCGGGAAAAGTATTGCAGGCATTGAAGTTTCTGATATAAACCAAGTTGAACAATATTGCAAAGAAAATTCACCCTCTATTGCAATTCTCTGCATTCCAAAATCAAATGCTTTTGAAATTGCAAAAAAACTGATTGAACTTGGTGTAAAATCATTTTGGAATTTTTCACACTTTGATTTGAATCTTCACTTTGATAATATTGTTGTTGAAAATGTTCATTTAGGTGACAGCCTGCTGACACTTACATACAAAACTAAAAATCAATAGAAAAAGCCTCTCAAAACTTGAGAGGCTTTTTTTGGTCTCTATATTAAATGTCCGGATATATATAACTCGGTCATATGCTCGCCAATTTGTTCTATTATTGAATGTAAAGTCTGCCGTTGTTCAAAAGTTTACACTCTTATCAAGTTTCACAAAGGCAGAATGCGTGCAAGGTTCACCCCTGCCGGTTAAGTTTGTTTATCAAGAGTCAAGCCATACAAAGGCATGAACTCTTCTAAAAAAACATCTGCTTCCTTAATTTTCATTGCTCTAATCGATTTTACTGTTGAATTTTCAGCATCTTCAAAGTCACTGTTACCCATTTGTCTTTCTTCAACGCATTTAATAAGCGCTGAAATTTTATCAGCTGCTTTTACAAGTTTCCAGCATTCTGATTCACTTTCATCAGCACGCAAAAGCGGCTCATAAACATCTCTTATATCATCCGGTAAATATGATAAAAGCTGTTTGCTAGCCTTGCTTTCTATATCAGAATAAACTGACTTAATATCATTATTGTAATATTTAATAGGCGTAGGAAGATCACCTGTAAGTATTTCAGTTACATCGTGATACATAGCCAAAACTGCTACTCTTTCAGGATTAACATTTCCCCCAAACCTTTTATTTCTTAACACTGCCAGAAGATGTGCAATAAATGCAACATCAAGTGAATGTTCACTTATATTTTCAGTAACTGTATTTCTCATAAGACTCCATCGGTTTATATATTTCATTCTGGATATGATAGCAAAAAATTTACTGCCTTTCAAATTAAACACCTCAAATTTAAAAAAGTAAAAAATAAGCGAAGCGTTTTGCTGCTCCGCTCTTTTTATTTAATTATTTTCTTTAATACGGAATAATACTCAAGAGAACACCGGCAGCAACTGCTGAACCGATTACTCCGGCTACATTAGGTCCCATTGCATGCATTAACAAATAGTTTGTAGGGTTTTCCTGCTGTCCTACTTTTTGGGAAACCCTTGCTGCCATAGGTACGGCAGAAACGCCGGCTGAACCTATAAGCGGATTCACCTTTCCCTTAGTAACAACACACATAATCTTTCCGAATAATACACCGCAAGCTGTACCTAAACAGAATGCAGCTACACCCAAAAGAATAACGCCCAAAAACTCCTTATTAACAATTTTATCTGCTGTTGTTGTTGCTCCGACAGAAACACCTAAGAAAATAGTTATGATGTTCATAAGTTCATTTTGTGCTGTTTTAACCAGTCTGTCACAAACTCCGCTCTCTTTCAGAAGATTACCGAGCATAAGCATACCAACAAGAGGAGCAGCCGACGGAACCAACAACGATATAACTATTGTAACAGCTATCGGGAAAATAACCTTTTCTGTTTTAGAAACAGGTCTTAATTGACCCATAACAATTGAACGTTCTTTTTTCGTTGTTAAGCCTTTCATAATAGGAGGCTGTATAATAGGAACTAATGCCATGTAAGTGTACGCTGCAAGTGCTATTGTTCCGGTATCGATTTTAAAACCGCCTGAAGATAAAAGCTTGGATGAAACATAAATTGCAGTAGGTCCGTCTGCACCGCCTATAATTGCGATTGAACCTGCCTCAGCAGCAGAAAATCCTAATACAGCAGCACCGATAAAGGTGAAGAAAATTCCGCCCTGTGCAGCAGCACCGAGCAAAAAGCTCTTAGGATTGGCAATCAGCGGAGCAAAGTCAGTCATAGCACCTATGCCCAGGAATATAAGCGGAGGATATAACTGAAGCTTGACACCCATATAAAGTATATCAAGCAATCCGCCGTCATGCAAAACCTTACCGAAATCAATGCCCTCACCCGTTATCTTCCAAAGGTCCGGGTGATACATTTCTGTAAACGGAAGGTTAGTTAAAAGCATACCGAATGCGATAGGCAAAAGAAGCAGAGGCTCAAATCCTTTTGCAATTGCCAAGTACATGAAAATAAACGATATACCTATCATAATCAGTGCTTTCCAGCCGCCGTCAGCGATAAAACCTGTAAAACCTGAAGAATGTGCCAAATCATTTAAAGTATCAAGAAAGTTTTGTATCATGTTTCGATTGTCCTTTCATTAAAATGGTCGAGTGTTATCAATAAGTCCTGCAGCTGCCCACGCACTTCTTTGAGGTTTGGAAGCTTTTATGCTTTTGAGCATAAGCTTTTTGCCGCTTTTTTCACTCATTGCTGCAATCGCAGCAGAAATAACAGCAACTATTTCTTCCTCTATTCCGTCGTCAATAATAGGTGCATTTGTCATTTTTATACCGGCCGTTGCTTTGTCATCAGTTTTATCAGCACTTTTTATTGCTTTTTTCTTGTTAGCCGACTTTGTTTTCATATTTGAAATGAAACCAAAAACATATAATATTAAAACCAATAAAATCAATGCTATAAATACAACTGTTATTCCGGTTATAACAACAGATGATACATACTCTAAGTTCATTTCAATTTCTTCAGCATGCAAGGAACAGGAACTTATCAAATTCATTATTAAATATCTCCCTTTAATGTAATATCATTCTAAATAATTATAACCTAATTCGAGTTATTTTTCAATAGGTTTATTGTTATTTTTTACACAAACTTTAATAATAATTCAGTCTTTTTTTATACGCTTTTTTAAATATAAACAGTTTCTTAACTTACACTTATATTAATATGAATTTTTTTATTTTGAATTCAGATTTTAACTAACTGTGTAGAAGCTATAGTAATACAGTATACAGACTCTGCTCCGTTTTGTTTTAATACAGATGCACACTCGTTAAGCGTACTTCCTGTTGTAATTATATCATCACACAATAATATATTTTTTCCCTTAACGGCTTTTATAAATTTGCGATTGAAGTCAAATAAACCTTTGACCATCATTCTTCTCTCATTTCTGTTGAGTTCATGCTGTATTATATCATTTTTGGATTTTATTAAAATATCAGAAATTACAGGTTTGCATATACTCTTTGAAATCTTTCCGGCAATTACTTCTGCCTGATTATATCCCCTTGAATGTTTTGCTGACTTATTCATTGGAACGAATGTTACAAAATCAATATTGCTTATATCAGTAATTCTGTTAAGATTATTATACAAATCGCTTTCAAAAACATCAACCAAATTCAGTGCTTTATCGGTTTTAAACTTTACAATTCCATCTTTTATAATACCACTGTAATATGTTACACTTGCACATCCGTCATAACTGATTTGAACCTCACTGCAAATGCAGTTTTCTTTTCCGCATTTTTTACAATACTCAGTAGTAATATAAGGTATTTCGGCAAAACATTTTTCACAGCAATTTTCGTTCCATTTGATTACTTTGCCGCAGAAAGGACATCTGTTAGGAAAGAAAATATCAAGTACATACTTTTTTATATTATTCAAAATCAATTTCTTCTGTAAGTTCATCTGAATTACCGTCCTGAATAAGCATATTTTTAAGCACCGTATATCTTAATGTTCTTCTGTTGTTTTCAATCATATAGTCCAGCTTTTTAGCTGAACCGACTATAATTAAAAGCTTTTTTGCCCGTGTAACTGCCGTATAAAGCAAATTTCTATAGTAAAGCTTGTCAAATCCGCCAAATACCGTGAGAATAACGACATCAAACTCGCTTCCCTGACTTTTGTGTACAGTTACAGCATAAGCTAAATCCAAATGTTCAAGCATAGATACCGTATAATTGCATATTCTTCCTTCAAAATCTATTGTAATAATTCCGGTGTACTTGTTTGCTGCAATTATAATACCTATATCACCGTTAAAAATCCCCGAACCGTTTTCTTTTACACCGTCACCTAAGTCCTTTGACCACACAATATCATAGTTATTCTTTGTCTGCATAACCTTATCTCCGACTCGGTATATGTATTGAAATGTTTTAATTTCCGATTTTTCTTTTGAAGGCGGGTTAAGTTCTGCCTGAAGCTTTTTATTAAGTTCAACTGTTCCTGAGGGTCCTTTTCTGGTTGGTGACAAAATCTGTATATCATCAATCGGTGAATATCCATAAGCTTTGGGAAGCCTGTCCTTAGTAAGCTGAACCACTAATGACTGCAAATCGTCATGCTTTAGTCTTTGAAAAAAGAAAAAATCGTTATCCTTTTGGCTCAAATCAATATGTTCCCCTCTGACAATCTTATGAGCATTTACAATTATTGAGCTTTGACTCGCCTGCCTGAATATTTCTTTTAATGTTATAACAGGTACAACTTCGCTGTCTATAATATCCTTCAAAACATTTCCGGCACCGACTGACGGAAGCTGGTCGCTGTCACCTACCATAATAAGCTTACAAGTCATCGGAATTGCCCTTAAAAGTGCTTCAAAAAGCAATGAATCGACCATTGACATTTCATCGATTATCATAACATCACAGTCAAGAAGATTGTTTTCATTATGATTGAAATGAGGTCTGTCACCGTCAGAAAACTTAACTTCCAGCATTCTATGTATAGTTTTTGCTTCATATCCGGTCAGGTCAGATATTCTTTTAGCCGCCCGCCCTGTAGGAGCAGTTATCAAAACATTCAGTCCCTGCTGTTCAAAAAGTGATATAATGGCATTCAGTGTAGTTGTCTTTCCCGTTCCCGGACCACCGGTCATAACGAGAAAACCACATGAAAGTGCTGTGTTTATCGCTTTTTTCTGAAGTTCTTCATACCTTATATCATTTTGTTCCTCGGCTAAAGCGATAATTTCATCATAATTAATCTTACTGTCATACAGGCATTCTTTCATTATGCTCAGCCGTCTTGATATATAATTCTCAGCAGTATAAAAATCTTTGAGCAAAATAAAAGGTCTTGTTTTCTTCGTGAAAACGAAAAGATTCTCTTCTTTTATTTCTTCTTCTAAAACCTCATTGAATTTATCTTCTTCAATCTCTAAAAACTTGCAGGTTATATCTCTTAGCTTATCTTCAGGAAGACATGTGTGTCCTGCATATGAATTTTGAATAAGAACATTTGTTATTCCTGCACGAATACGATTTTCATTGTCTTTTGGCAGTTCTATAGCAGCTGCCATTTCATCTGCTTTAAAAAAAGGAAGTTCAATTCCGACAGCACATAGAACATAAGGATTATTCCTGATTATGTCCTCTGTAGGCTGCCCCCATCTTTTCCACGCTTTTGCACCATATCCCGCAGGAATTCCGAACTTTGATAAGTATCCCATCAGCAAGCGTACACCGTTTACATTTTTAAACTCATCAGAAATTTTCTGACACTTTTTCTTAGTTATACCCTCGACTTCGCATAGCCTGTACGGTTCTTTCTCCATAATTTCCAGTGTCATATTACCGAACTCATCGACAATTTTACCGGCCATCACAGGTCCTATGCCCTTGATAGCACCGCTTGACAGATATTTTCTTATAGCTAACGCTGTTGTCGGCATTTTACGCTCACATAATGTAACCTTAAACTGTTCCCCGAACTTTGGATGATTTACAAATTCACCTGTTAATGATAAATCCTCACCCTCATCAACATTTCCGATTTCACCGACAACTGTAACCGGCTCGCCGTCTGCATCAAGTGTCAAAACGGCAAACCCGTTTTCTTCATTATTATATACAACACAGTCCACTGTACCTTCAATTTGGCAAAGCTCTTTACCACTCATTTAAACACCATACCCTTTTGACATCAACATAAATCATAACTGACGCAAAACGTGAAAAGTTTTTCACACACATTCTATGATTTTGAACTGATATATTCCTCTAGTTTATTCTTTTCAGCTACACTTACTCCTTCAAGTTCATCGCAGACTTCTTCAAGAATATTTGAACACTCTTCGCTAATCGGTTCTAAAGGATATATCAGCACTTCATTTACTGCATTATTAAAATTATTATCCCAATACGCCGACTTAATTGTTTTTGCAATATCAGCCATATCATTTTTAATAGGAATAATTACAAATTTTCTATATTTCACATTACTTTTTTCCGAATCCAGAAGCTTCTTCACAACATAAATAAGTGACAAAACAAAAACAATCAAAAACACTGCTGTAAAAAACTGACCCATTTTCCTCACCTCTGATTCATCATATGAATTAAAGGTGAAATATGTGATACAAATTATTATACTATTTTTATGCAGTTTTTTCAAGACAATAAAAAAGCACTCACAGAAAAATTCTCCTATGAGTGCTTTGGTTTATTAAAATAAATCTACCCGTTTTGTGCTGCTTTCTTAGCTTCAATATCTGCTAAAGCATCTTTTCTTGAAAGATTTATTCTTCCCTGTTCATCAATTTCCATTACTTTGACAACAATTTCATCACCGATTGAAACAACATCTTCAACCTTGTTTACTCTCTCCTTATCAAGCTTTGAAATATGAACTAATCCGTCTTTTCCCGGAGCTATTTCAACAAAAGCACCGAAATTCATAATTCTTACAACTTTACCTTTGTATATCGAACCGATTTCAGGGTCGTTTGCAATAGTATCAATAATTGAAATAGCAGCCTGACACTTGTCCATATCAAGACCGGAAACAAATACATTTCCGTCTTCTTCAATGTCAATCTTACAGTCACAGTCAGCCGCAATCTTCTGAATAACCTTACCGCCTGAACCGATAACTTCTCTGATTTTATCAACCGGAACCTTTGTTGTCAGCATCTTAGGAGCCCACTTATTAACCTCAGGTCTTGGCTCAGGAATAGCCTTAAGCATAATTTCATCTAAGATATAAAGTCTTGCTTTGTGAGTTTTTTCAAAAGCTTCCTTAATAATTTCAGGAGTTAAACCGTCAACCTTAATATCAACCTGAATAGCTGTAATACCCTTCTTTGTACCGCCAACCTTAAAGTCCATATCGCCGTAAAAGTCTTCAAGTCCCTGAATGTCAACCATTGTCTGGAAGCTTCCGTCTTCCTTGGTTATAAGACCGCATGAAATACCTGCAACAGGTGCTTTAATCGGAACACCGGCATCCATCAAAGCAAGAGTTGAACCGCAGATTGAGCCCTGTGAGGTTGAACCGTTAGAAGAAAGAACCTCTGATACCATTCTGATAGCATAAGGAAATTCTTCAACGCTAGGAATTACAGGAACAAGTGCCTTTTCAGCCAATGCTCCATGTCCTACCTCTCTTCTTCCAGGTCCTCTTGAAGGTCTTGTTTCACCCACCGAATATGATGGGAAGTTATAATGGTGAATATATCTCTTTGAAACTTCTTCGTCTAATCCGTCAAGCTTCTGTGCATCACTTACAGGTCCGAGAGTACAAATAGTCATTACCTGTGTTTGTCCTCTTGTGAAAATTCCCGAACCGTGAACTCTAGGCAATACGCCGACTTCTGACGCTAAAGGTCTGATTTCATCAATGCCTCTTCCGTCAACTCTCTTGCCTTCATACAGCCATGCTCTTACAATTTTCTTCTGAAGCTTATAAATAATTTCATCAATCATTAGGGCATTATCTTTTTCTTCATTATCGAACTTTTCGTGAATAGCGTCAATGATAGGCTGTAATCTTGCATCACGAACATTTTTATCATTTGTATCAAGAGCTGCCTTAACATCTTCAGCTGCAAATTCTTCGATTTGGTCAAACAAATCATGGTTAACATCCTGTGACTCAAACTCAAACTTAGGCTTTCCGATTTCTTTTTGAACATCAGAAATAAAAGCAACCATCTTCTTTATTTCTTCATGACCTTTTAAAATAGCTTCAAGCATTGTATCATCGTCAACTTCGTCAGCACCGGCTTCAATCATTACGATTTTTTCAGCTGAACCTGCAACTGTTAAGTTTAGATGATTTCTCTCTCTCTGCTCAAGAGTTGGATTTAAAATAATTTCACCGTCAACAAGTCCTACACTAAGTCCTGCGATAGGTCCGTTAAAAGGAATATCGGAAATTGACAGTGCTACAGAAGTAGCAATCATTCCTGCAACTTCAGGTGAATTGTCAGGGTCAACAGCTAAAACTGTCATAACAACAGAAACATCGTTTCTCATATCCTTTGGGAAAAGCGGTCTTATCTGTCTGTCTACCATTCTTGATGTTAAAATAGCCTTATCTGCAGGCTTTCCCTCTCTCTTCATGAAAGAGCCCGGTATTCTTCCCACTGAATAAAGTCTTTCTTCAAAGTCAACTGATAATGGGAAAAAGTCAATCCCCTCTCTTGGCTTTGCAGAAGCAGTTACATTAGCCATAACTACTGTTTCGCCGTAACGAACCCAGCATGAGCCGTTTGAAAGCTCACATGTCTTGCCTGTTTCAATAACAAGCGGTCTGCCGGCATAGGTTGTTTCAAAAGTTCTGAAATTCTCAAACATTTAAAATCACTTTTCCTTTCTTCGGAATTCGAGTCGGTTTCGGCTTTACCGAAATTGCCGCACCGATTTTTGCGGCAAAGACTCGAAAACGTGCGTGAAAAAGTATTTTTCACGCAATCTCCTTTTCAAATTTGTTTTTGTCAGACGACAAAATATTGACAGGAGCTTTAGCAAAAAATACAGGGTTAAACTCTCTTAAAACCCTCTATTTATTGCTAATTACTCACTGCCACAATATACACCAAAAGGCAGACAGCGAATAAACGCTTCTGCCTTATTGATAACTTAATTTACTTACGGATACCAAGCTTTTCGATTGTAGCTCTGTATCTTTCAACATCTTTCTTCTGAAGATAGCTGAGTAAATTTCTTCTCTTACCAACAAGCTTCAAAAGACCTCTTCTTGAGTGATGGTCCTTTTTATGAACCTTTAGATGTTCTGTCAAATCGTTAATTCTCTTAGTTAAAATAGCGATTTGAACCTCAGGTGAACCTGTATCTGTATCGTGCTTTCTGTTAGCTTCGATAACAGCTGTTTTTTCTTCTTTTCTTAGCATAAAAATGTACCTCTTTCTTATAAATTTCCCAAATGTCATAGACCACGGTAAAGATACGTCCCGTTTCGGGCATTCGCCGTAATCAAAGAACATGGGTTAATGTTGTTAATCACAACGCTATATATAATATCATAAATAATACCAAAAGTAAATAGATTTTACAATTTTTTAATATTTGACTGCTATATCAATGTTTTTACGGCAGCCAGAATAATAAATCTAAAGCACATATAACAGTGTTTTTTAATTTATCATTATTTTTGCATAATTTAATAACTGCACCTAAAAACAGATATATACTAACGACTATAATAACAGGTGCTATGAACTTTGTATTATTTAATATACTAATAGATATAACAAACAAAATAATAGACAAAATGATTAGAAAAATATAACCTTTATTTTTCATTACAATCAACTTTCTTTCAAATAATATTTCTGTTTACTTTTGCTGCCGTTAAAGTATTCTGCATAAGCATTGCTATTGTCATAGGTCCTACTCCGCCCGGAACAGGAGTGATATAACCTGCTGCTTTTGAAGCAGACTCAAACTCAACATCTCCGCAAAGTTTTCCGTTTTCAAGCCTGTTCATACCGACATCTATAACAACAGCACCTTCTTTTACCATATCACCAGTTATAAGATTAGGAACACCAACAGCCGCAACAAGAATATCTGCTCTTTTACACTCTGCCTTTAAATCCTTAGTCTTTGAGTGACAGATAGTAACTGTTCCGCTTTTGTGAAGTAAAAGCATAGACATAGGCTTTCCGACAATATTACTTCTTCCTACTACTACACATTCTTTTCCTTTAATATCAACACCGGTTGAAGCGATGAGCTCCATAACACCTGCCGGCGTACAAGGAAGAAAACTGTAATCTCCTATCATTATCTTTCCGACATTTACAGGGTGAAATGCATCTACATCCTTATTCGGTGCAATATTATTTATTATAACATTCTCATCAATGTGCTTCGGAAGCGGTAACTGACATAGAATACCGTCGATTTTTTCATCATTGTTCAGTTTTTTTATAAGCTCTAAAAGCTCTGTTTCTGTCGTTTCCTCAGGCAGCGCATACTCATATGAGTCAAATCCAACATATTCACAGGCTTTTTTCTTATTGTTTACATAAATTCTTGACGCAGGATTGTCACCTACTATTATTACCGCAAGACCAGGTACAACTCCATGTTCAGCTTTAAGTGCTGTTACTTCTTCTTTAATTCTGTCCTTTACGCTTTGTGATACTGCCTTTCCGTCAATAATATTACTCATTATCGTTGTCCTCCTTATCATTGTCTGAAGCTTCAATCGGTTCAAGCTTGTTAAGCTCATCTATGTCAGATTCGTCTATGACGGTGTCCATATCTAAATTCGATGTTATAGCTTGATCGTCTTCAATTATAGGCCTATAGCTCTCTTTGTCACCAGATAAATCTATTTTTATTTCAGGCTTTTTTGCATTTTCACCGAACTTCTCATCATATTCTGCCTGAAGCTTTGAGAAGTCCTCACCCCTTGCTTTAGCTTTCTTAATTTGTTTCTTAAGCTGTGATTTTTCTGATTTCATATTTACAAACATATCATATTCGGCAAGCTGTGCTTTTGAAATATCTGTATCTGCATATAGCTTATAATTCTCATTCCTCTTGACCATGCTTCTGAATATTATTATCAGTATGATTGAAACTAAAACACAAGTTCCCGCAACAAGCTCTGAAATTTTAATGTTTGCAAGATACAAGCTGTCCGTTCTGAGCATTTCTATAAAAAATCTTCCGAGTCCATACCAGCCAATGTACATTAAAAATACTTCACCGTCAAATTTTCTGTGCTTAGCATATAAATGAAGAAGTACAAAGCCTAATATACACCATAAAGATTCGTATAAAAAGCAAGGATGAACAGGTAAATACTGGTCTATTACAACACCAGCTTTATCAGCAATTTCAGTCTGAACCTCTGAAAGATACGAAATTGTCTTTGAACTCATCATTCCCCATGGAAGCGTGGTATTCGAACCAAAGGCTTCCTGATTGAAGAAATTTCCCCATCGACCGATTGCTTGTCCTATTAAAAAACACGGTGCAACAACATCCAGTAAAGCAACAAGCTTGAGTTTTTTTATTTTAGCAATTATTCCGCCTACTAAAATTGCACCTATAATACCGCCATAGATAGCGAGGCCTCCGTCACGAATGCTTATAATTGCCTTCCAGTCAACAGAACCTGATTCTGTTAAATAGTCACTGAAGCTGAAAATCACATAATAAAGCCTTGCACCGATAATCGCACCTATTAGTCCTCCGATAACTGCATCTGTAGCTCTGTCAGGGTCAATACCGAAGCTTCTCATTTTCTTAAAACCATAAATCATAGCGAGTAAAATCCCAAGTGCTATTAAAAAACCATACCAATATACCGCAAAATTTGTACCGGGAATAGTAAACATTTCATTGTTAAGCCTGAACCCATTAGTAAATATATTATCTCCGCCTAAAAAAGGAAAATATACCTTATCGGGATTTTGCTCTATCTCACTGATATTTGTAACCGTCTTTGCCAGAAGTCCCAGCGTCGCTGATGTCATTTTATGTCCTCCGTTCCTAAATGAATTTTTTTATACAGATTTAATTTAAACATTCGCTTCCACTATTGAAATAGCAGATTTATTATTATCAAATAAAACATCAATGCTTTCTAGAATATTTTGTTCAGTAATGCTTGCTAAAGCTTCTATATTTTCAAAAGCGTCTACTCCGATAAGCAAATCCGATTCAAACATTAATGTTGCACATTTTTCCGCACTGTTAAGTCCGCTTATAAGCTTACCGTATTCAGCCTTTTTAATTATCTCAAACATATCTGAGTCTATTCCCTCGGATTTTATTCTTGAAATCTCTTCTTTAATTCTTTCAAATACTTTCTGCGGATTCTTAGATTCACCTGAAAATACACTTGCAAAGAAACCATCTCCTGAATCAACCTCAGTATAAAAATTAGAATTAATCAATCCCTCATCATACAAAGATTTATAAAGTTCTGAGGTCGAACCGCAAATTAAATTAAGCAGAATTGAAGCCTCAAGCTCTTTTCTTATTCTGTCTTTTCCGTCAAACGGAACAGATTTATACCCTATAGCAAAAAGCGGCGTACCTACTGCCATTTTTTGTATGAAAAGTTTCTCATTCACTTCGTCAGGCTCATCGGGAAAAGCAGTAACAAGCTCAGGATTTTCTTTGATTTTTAAATGTTCGTCACATATAGCTAAAACTTCATCAAGCTTTATATTACCGGCAATAGAAAGTGCCATGTTGTTTAAATTGTAGAATGTGTTATAACAGCTGTAAAGCAAATCTGCATCAATCTCCGCAATAGATTCAACAGTACCCGCAATCTCAATTTTAACAGGGTGTTCCACATAAAGACATCTTAAAAGATTGAAGAAAACCTGACGCCAAGGCGTATCCTCACACATTCTGATTTCCTGACCGATTATTCCCTGCTCTTTGTCAACAGTCTCCTGCGTGAAATAAGGTGACTGAACAAAGTCAAGCAAAATCTTAAGAGATTCCTTATAATTCTCAGTACAGCTGAACAAATATGCTGTTTGGTCAAATGAAGTGTAAGCATTTCCGCTTGCACCGGTTTTTGCATATAGTTCAAAAACATCACAATCTTCATTCTCAAAAAGCTTATGCTCTAAAAAATGGGCAATACCCTCGGGAACTTCAATAAAATCTTTATCGTTTTTTGTCTTGAATTTTGTATTTATAGAACCGTATTTTGTTCCGAACAAAGCATATACAGATGAAAACTCAGGCATTTCCCAGACTAAAACAGTCAAACCTGACGGGTGCTTGATTTTATAATAGCTTTCACTTAAACGCTCACTTTTGATTATTTGCTTATCAAAACTCATTACTCAGCACCTCCGTCTTCTTTGCCTGACATAATATAAACAGTATCAAGCTTATAGCTTTTTGCAGCCTCAATGATTTCTTCTCTTGTTATGCTGTTGTATTTTTCTATTGCGTCCTCAGGAGAGAACTCTCTGTCCCATACACACAACTGTGTCAGCCACCATGTCGCCAAGCCGGACGCAGTATCATTATATGAACGCAGAGAACCGCAGACAGCCGTTTTGGCATTCTCAAGCTCTTCATCAGTGAAATTACCGTTTGCCATTTCATTAAGCTGTTTTAAAATCTCATTTTTCGCTTTTTCAATATTAGAGGACTCAACACCGCTGTCTATGAGCATAACACCTTTTTCCGGAATAATATTCGCAGCACAGTAATAACAAAGACTTAGCTTTTCACGGACATTGACAAACAGTTTTGAAGACGGCAGTCCTCCGAACATTAATGCAAACAGCTTTAACTGCTCAGGGTCTTTTATATCGGTTTTAAGTGCCAAAACCATTTTGCACTGCAATACATCAAACTCTTCTGAAATCTCAGAAATTTGTTCCTTAGCAGGGCTTAATGTTACAAAATTTTCTTGAACATATTCTCTTTCAATATTACTGAACCTGTTCTTAATAAGAGCAGCAATTTCATCAAAATCACCGCCGCCGGCAACAGTTATCTCAATAAGAGAAGTTTTAAGCATTTCCTGATACTCTTTAAAAGCATCAAAACAGGTTATTTTTTCTAAAACATCAACCGCACCGTCTAAAGGAATACCTGCAGGCTCATTTTCAAAAACGGTGTTTAAAGCTTTATCAATTGCATAGCTCCTTTTATCATTGATTTTATTATTGATATTATCAATAAGTTCCTGCTTGATTATTTGAAAATCACTTTCTTTGAATTTTCCGTCAACAAGATTAGGCGAACAAATACAATCAAGGAGTATCTGAACTACTCTGTTTGTAACATCTTCGCCCTCAAGTGCAAAACGGTCACAGATACAATTAGCACCAAGATAAAAAGTCTGGCAATCTCCGAGCCTGAATACACTTTGTGAAATCCCCGCACCGTAAAGTCTTGTCAATTCTTTTGTCAGCTTGGTTCTTGTTTGGTACTTTGAATTCGTTGTCTGCAGCATTCTTGTTACCAATGAATAAGCAGAAGCTTTTTTCTCGTCAACTTTAGATATAAATCTGATACCAATTGTATTCACATTGAACTTTTTATCATGAATAGCAGTAACATAAATCCCGTCTGCTATTTTTTCTCTTTTTTTGCTTATTGCCATTATTTCTCTCCAATCAATTAAATAAAATATTTAAAATTAGTATACCATACTTTAATGAAATTTACCACAGCTTTTTTACTATTTTATTACACTGTATTCAAAATCTTTATATAGAAGTCTGATACCCTCATCTGTTTCTTCAGGAAGCAAAGCCATAGCAACTAAAATCTCATCACCGGTTTTAATATCTTTTAAATGTGCATAATCGCCGTCTATTTTTACTACATCATATTCAATTTCCCTCATAAAATGTCCTTTCTTTAATGTCATTTAACAGCAATATTCTCTTCTCCGACAATATTTTTTATTTGAGTGAGAAAATTATTTGTTATTTTAATACCTGCAATTTCTTTATGCATTGTCTTTTTATTTATGTCGTCAAAATAAAATATAAGCTTTGACTGCCCTATGTTATTTCGGGAACACACAACTATTTCATTTATTTTTTGCTTATCACTTGATTTCAGCTTCAGCCATAAAGATTTATTTTTCAGCGAAGCTTCAAAAAAGTCCAGACTTTCAATCTCTTCGGCAATAATTTTCGGTGCTTCGTCTTCTTTGATAGAAATCTTTCCTTTTATTATTAAAATAGAACCGTCACCCAATATACTTTTGTACTTTTCAAAAAGATTCGGAAAAATAATAACCTCAATTTCACCTGTCTGGTCCTCAAACTCTGTAAAGGCCATTTGAGTGCTGCTCTTAGTTGTGTAAAGCTTTTTATGAGAAAGCATTGCAAAAATCTTTACTTTTTCATCGTCTTTGAACTTTTGACATGAACCTGTTTCATCCTGATTGATAATTTGGCTGATTTCAGTAAATCTCGATGCTTTTACAACTTCTGAATAGCTGTCAAGCGGATGCCCGGATACATAAATACCTAAAATCTGTTTTTCCATAGTCAAAAGCTCGTTTTTATCAAATTCAGGAACATATGGTATATTAAACTGCATAGAACCGTCATCATCAGCAGATATTTCGCCGAACAAGTCAAGCTGACCCGAAATATTTCGTTTTCTGTTTTCATTTAAGCTCTGCAAAATCATTTCATAACTCTGTATCATCTGCTTTCTGTTAGTCGGGAAACAATCAAATGCACCGCTTTTGATGAGTGCCTCTACCGCTCTTACATTAATGAAATCAAATGTGCGTTCACAAAAATCCTGAAGAGATTTATATTCGCCACTCATTTTACGCTCAGAAATAATTTTTGCTATAACACCCCTGCCGAGTGATTTGATAGCCAGCAAAGCAAATCTTATTCCTTCATCTTCTGCAACAAATCCTTCACAGCTTTTATTAATATCAAGATGAAGCATTTTCACATGATTTTTCTCACACTCTGAAATATATTCAATCAGCTTTGAAGTGTTATCTGTAATTACAGAAGTCATTAAAGAAGCCATATAAGGCTTATAGTAATGGCATTTTAAATAAGCCGTCTGATATGCAACTGTGGCATATGCCGCTGCATGAGATTTGTTAAATGCATATGAAGCAAATGAAATCATTTCATCGAATATTTCATTTGCAACACGCTCATCAACACCGTTTGCAACAGCACCTGTACAGTTCACTGTTCCGTCAGAATTTTTCTCACCGAATATGAATGCTTTTCGCTCGGCCTCTAACACCTTGTGCTTTTTCTTGGCCATTGCCCGCCTGACAATATCTGCACGGCCATATGAATAACCGGCAAGAGTTCTGAAAATTTGCATAACCTGTTCCTGATAAACAATACAGCCGTATGTTACATCTAAAATATCTTTTAAAAGCGGTGTTTTATACTTAACATAATCAGGATTATGACGATTTCTGATATAAGTCGGAATAGAATCCATAGGTCCCGGCCGATAAAGAGAGATTACCGCTATTAAATCTTCAAGGCGTTCCGGCTGCAATCTCATGATTGTTGCCGTCATTCCGGCACTTTCAAACTGAAAAACTCCTTCTGTCTTGCCGTTTGAAAGCATATCATATACCGGTTTATCATCATATGATATATTTTTTATATCGAATTCAGGGTCACTGAAGCGTATTAATTTTTGACAGTTGTTTATAACAGTGAGGTTTCTAAGTCCGAGAAAATCTATTTTTAAAAGCCCCAGACTTTCCAGAACTGTCATTGTATATTGAGTGACAATTTGTCCGTCATTACTTTGAAGCGGTACATATTCATCAACAGGATTTTTGGTTATTACCACCCCTGCTGCATGCGTCGAGGTATTTCTCGGCATACCCTCAATCTTTCTTGCCATGTCAAGAAGCTCGTGAATTTTTTTATCTTTGCTATATAGCTCTTTGAGTTCGGATACCTTTGCCAAAGCCTTATCGATAGTTATTTTTATCTCTCGGGGAATAAGCTTTGCAACCAAATCACCCGTCTGATACGGAAGTGCCATTGCCCTGGCAACATCTCTCACTGACGCTCTTGCAGCCAGTGTACCGAATGTTACAATTTGTGCAACATGGTCGCTGCCATACTTATTCTGAACATAGTCGATTACACGCTGTCTTCCCTCAATACAAAAATCAATATCGAAATCAGGCATTGAAATTCTCTCGGGGTTTAAAAACCTTTCAAAAAGAAGATTATATTTCAGCGGGTCAATCTCTGTAATACCAATGCAATAAGCGCAGAGGCTTCCCGCACCTGAACCTCTTCCGGGACCAACTGGTATATCATGCTGTTTTGCATAATTTATAAAATCCCATACAATCAGATAGTAGTCAACATATCCCATCTGAGTGATAATATCAATTTCATAGCTAAGTCTTTCATAAGCCTCGTCTGACGGCGAACCGTAACGGTTTTTCAGACCGATTTCACACATTTCTTTAAAATAGCTTATATTATCATCAACACCGTCAATATGAAAATACGGCAATTTCGTCTTTCCGAATTCAAATTCTATATTGCACATATCGGCTATAACTCTTGTATTTGATACAGCCTGAGGAACTTCTTCAAAAAGCTCCAGCATTTCACTCCCGCTTTTTACATAAAACTCTTCAGTCGGAAATTCCATAGATTTAGGATCATTAACAGTTGTGTTAGTCGAAATACACATTAAAATCCTTTGAGAGTTTGCATCATCTTTTGATATATAATGACAATCGTTTGTTGCCGCCAACGGTATACCGGTTTCTTTTGACAGTTTAAATTGCAAAGGCAAAATTCTTTCCTGTTCATAAAACTTGTGATTCTGAACTTCAATATAATAGTTTCCTTCGCCGAAAATATCTCTGTACAGCAAGGCTGTTTCCTTTGCACCGTTATAATCACTGTTTGTCAGTTTTCTTGCCACTTCACCTGCAAGACAAGCCGAAAGACAGATAAGTCCTTCACTGTACTTTTTTAAGCTTTCAATGTCAACTCTGGGTCTTGAATAAAATCCTTCCGTATATCCGATTGAAACCAGCTTTATTAGATTTTGATAGCCTTTCATATCTTTACAAAGCAAAACCAAATGATAAGGAGATGTATCGATTTTATTTACTTTATCGAATCTTGTTCTCGGGGCAACATAAACCTCACAGCCTATTATAGGCTTAATTCCCTGTTTCTTACACTCATTATAAAATTCAACAGCGGCATACATATTACCATGGTCTGTTACGGCTATTGCATCTTGTCCTAAATCCTTTGCTTTCCTGACAAGATCGCTTATACGGCATGCACCGTCAAGAAGTGAATACTCACTGTGCACATGC
Organism: uncultured Ruminococcus sp.; assembly: GCA_900545345.1. Classification (GTDB taxonomy): domain Bacteria; phylum Bacillota; class Clostridia; order Oscillospirales; family Ruminococcaceae; genus UMGS1601. Next base: position 24,285 of record UQYQ01000011.1, on the reverse strand, counting down.
AAATGTACAAAATCAGTCATAAAGAACCATGCTCCTTTCCGCTGTTATAGTAACAAATCGAGGCTTGAAAAATTAACAAGCCTCAAAATTTATGTATTAATTATGAGAATAATGCTTTTGATAAATTAAATATAAAAGTCCTGCCAGTCCTGCAATGTTTAAAATAAAAATAAATACAAATGCACCTGTTCCTATTCCTCCTGCCATTTTAACAATTGAAGAAATTAACATAACAACTCCCATTGAAACAAGAGTGTATGCCGTTTCTTCGGTAAATTCCATTTTGCTGTCATTAGATTTAGATTTTTTATTTTCCAACACCATTTTCATCAGCCAAATGCCGCATGCTGTCAATAACACTCCCAGCAGTAAAATAATAATCATTGTAATTCCTCCAGTTTTTATAATTCACTTTTTTTATTTATCTTTTAAGTATTTATGATTTCTCTGACGGATTTCGTCAGCAGCTTTTCGTATCCGTGCTAACCTATGGTTTGCACCTGAACGGGATATCGGCGGGCTAAGTGCCTGTCCTAATTCTTTTAAATTATAATCAGGATTATTATACCTTATCTCAGCTATTTCTTTCAAATCATCTGAGAGGCTTGAAAATCCGATAGTTTTTTCAATTAACTCTATATCTTCAATTTGTCTTTCCGCCGCTTTTAAAGATTTTTCGATATTTGCATTATCACAATTCACTGCCCTGTTAATTTTGTTTCTTACATCTTTTAAAATCTTAACATTCATTATTTCAAGAGAAGCTTTTGAAGCCCCCATAAGTGTAAGCAAATCTTCTATGTTCTCACTCTCTTTAATATAAACTATATTGGTATTTTTCCGCTCGGTATGTTTTGCTAAAATATCAAAATATTCAATTAAAATGATTCCGAAATCATTGCACAACTCAAGACTTGGGATAACAAACTCAATATGATATTCCTTGTTAGGATCAATAACGCTTCCGCATGCTAAAAAAATCCCCGCTATTAAACTTGGAATAAACCTTTTTTTCGGCAATTCTTCTTTTAACAGCCTGTTACTTTTTACTTTAAAAAAGTTCAAAATTAACTTTCTGTCCTGCTTATCGTCAACACTTACCGTAAACAAGTTCGATTTTTCGGATTTTCTGAGATTTTTAATGCTGACAGCATCATGACCGCAAATTTTATTTAACTGATTATACAGAAAATTTGCTACTAATTCATTTTCAGTTATAAGTGATATATTGTCTTTATCAAAGCATTTTGAAAACTTCAATATCCCCAAAACAGCACTGTTGGCTTTTTCAAAAGAATTAAAACTCTCAATAATTTCTGATTTTACCTGATATGAAAAAGAATGCATATTAATCACCATGCCTTTGCTTTGCAAAGGCTATCCTTCCTACGGAATTTGAGTCGGTTCCTGCAACGGAATTGCCGCAATGCCTTTTGCGGCAAAGGCTCAAAACGTGCGTGAAAAAGTATTTTTCACGCTAATCACCGCACCTTATTAAAAAAAATGCAAACCTTTATATGATTTTAATTTATATACAATAGCAAAATTAACGCTTTTGTTTTCGTTAATCTCTCACTTAAGCTTTTATACTATTATGTGTATTTGTTAATATCTCGATGTGAAACTCTTACTTTGTGATGATTTTCTGATAGATATTTCATCATATTTTCAGCAAATGTAACACTTCTGTGTTTTCCGCCGGTACATCCAAAAGCAATTATAAGCTGACTTTTACCTTCTTTCTTATAAAGCGGTATTAAAAAGTCCATTAAGTCTTCAAGCTTTTCTTTCAGCTTAACTGACTGCTCAAACTTCATCACATATCCGGAAACTTCAGTACAAAGACCTGTCTTAGGACGAAGCTCATCAATATAATAAGGATTCGGCAGACATCTCACATCAAAAACCAAATCAGCTTCTCTCATAGGTCCGTACTTAAAGCCGAAAGATGTTATATCAATCTGCATAAACTCATCATCATCTGACAAAAACATATTTTTAACCTTTTCTTTAAGCTGATTTGCAGAAAGAAATGATGAATCTATGAAATAATCGGAAATTCCTTTTACATTAGCAAGCATATCACGCTCAACCTGAATAGCTTTTGTTATATTACCTTTCATCTGCGCATCAAGAGGGTGTTTTCTTCTGGTTTCTTTATAACGCCTTATTATTACTTCATCGCTGGCATCTAAAAACAAAACCTTTAGGTTCATATGCTCTTTCTGAAGTTCTTTAATTGTATCATAAAGATGACTGAAAAAATTACCGCCTCTTATATCTGTAACAAACGCCACTTTTTCAATCATACTTGCACTTGTACCTGTTGTTATATCCGCAAACTTTGAAATAAGCTCAGGCGGCATATTATCAATGCAGTAATATCCCATATCCTCTAAAACATTTACTACTGTGGATTTTCCCGAACCTGATACACCTGTTACAATAACAAACTGCATATCACTCAATATATATCATCCTTTCAAAAATTACTTAATCCGTAATTTTAAAAACAAAAAATCTCTATTTTATTTCTTCATTGTATTTAACGGTTTCTACTTCGCATTGTAAGAAAAATCCGGTTTTTTCTTTGACAATCTCCTGTACTTTTTTTATTAGTTCCGTAACATCTTTATAAGTTGCATTGCCTTTATTAATAACAAAGCCGCAGTGCTTTTGAGAAACCTGAGCATCACCGACGCTGTAACCCCGAAGTCCGCTGTCCTGAATTAACTTGCCTGCAAATTGTCCCTCAGGCCGTTTAAATGTAGAACCTCCGTTTGCAAATTCAAGAGGCTGCTTTTCCTTACGGCGGCTTAAATAATCATCCATTAAAGCTCTTATTTCTTCCTTATCTTTTTTCACCAGTTTAAAAACAGCTTTGGTAATAACAAAACCGTTCTCCTGAAATATGCTGTGCCTGTATGATAAGTCCATTTCTTTTGTATTAAATTCTTTAATCCTCTGTTTGTCAAATGCTTTGGCAGAAGCTAAAACATCTTTTATCTCTCCGCCGTATGCTCCGGCATTCATATAAACTGCTCCTCCGACCGAACCAGGAATACCGAAAGCAAATTCAAGACCGCCCAGTCCGTTTTCATATGCAAATCTGCAAACATTCATAAGCGAACAGCCTGCGTCTGCCTGAATTGTCGTTTCATCAATTAATTCTATATTTGAAAAATCAGAACCTAAATGAAATACAATTCCGTTGAAGCCTCTGTCGTCAAAAAGCAAGTTAGAGCCTCTTCCTAAAATGAAATAAGGATATTTTTCTTCATCGGCAGTTTTTATTAACTCCTTTAAGCTTTCACTGCTGTTAACAGATATAAAAGCTTTGCACGGGCCGCCGATTTTAAATGTTGTATGATTGCGTAAAGGCTCATCTTTTAAAACCTCACAGCCGTATTCTTCGGCTTTTTGTATTACTTTTATAACATTGTCATCTTTCATAAGTTTTCCCCCGGATATATTTATTTTTAAAACCTTATCCACGGCCTTTTATTTTTAAGTCTTTCTTTAAGTCTTTCATAATCACTGTTGACAATCAGCTCCTGCGGAAAATCGAGTTCCTTCAATAAGCTCTCAACATTCATAATATCCCCGATTCTGTCACAGAAATGTGCATCAGAATCCACAGCAGCAGGCACTTGATATTTTTTACATGCCTTAATGATATCAACAAGCTTTTGCTTTTTACTTCTTCCTGCAGCAAGAGAAGCCTCATTAAATTCAACCAATTTGTCATATTCTTTAAATAGCTTTACAAGCTTTTCAGCATCGTACTCTATATCACCTGCTGTCGGGTGACCAATCATATCAATATAAATGTTCTGACACGCCTTTTTATAAATATCATATAACTGCTGTCCGTTTTCAGGAAAAAACACAGGTTTGTGAAAAGATGCTGTTACCCATTCCAGCTTTTTTAAAAGAGGCTCGTTTATATCTAATTCACCGTCAGCATTGCATATATTGGCTTCAACACCCTTTAATACTCTTACACCTTCAATTTTCGGCGGAAGTATATCAAGGTTTTCAAAGTGCCATATGTGCGGTGAATCAAGCTCCATTGGTGCATGATCTGTCATTGCTATTGCTTTAAGTCCCTTTTGCGAAGCTGACTTACAATTTTCAATAATTGTTGAGTACGCATGAGATGAAGCCAAAGTATGTGTGTGTAAATCCACTTCATATTTCATATATATGTCTAATCTCCGTTTATTATTTTTTATAGAGTATCCCAATTTTTAACCGTATCTTTTTTATCAACCTCTAAACCGAGGTTATCCAAAAGTTCCTGTGCAGCGTTATATCCCATCTTTTTCTGACGGTTATTCATTGCCGCAACTTCAAGAATAATTGCCAAATTTCTTCCCGGCTTAATCGGAATAGTAAGGCTAGGTATTTTTATACCGAAAATAGTTGTATATTCGTTATCCACACCCATACGGTCATAAACCTTAGTAGGGTCCCAAACCTCAAGCTCAACAACCAAATCTATTTTTTCGGTAACCTTAACAGCACCCATACCGAACAATCTTCTCGTATTAATTATACCGACGCCCCTCAGTTCGAGAAAATGCCTGATATTGTCCGGTGATGAACCAACCAAACTCTTGTTGGATACCTTTCTAATTTCAACAGCATCGTCAGCGACAAGTCTGTGTCCTCTTTTAACAAGTTCTATAGCAGTTTCACTTTTACCTACTCCGCTCTCACCGACAATTAAAACTCCCTCGCCGTAAACTTCAATTAAAACTCCGTGACGGGTAATTCTCGGCGCCAGATGAAGGTTTAAAAAACCAATTAAAGCTGCTATAAAGCTGGTTGTACTTTCTTCCGTTCTTAAAAGAGGAATACCGTATTTTTGAGCCTCTTCAACAACTTCAGGAAAAACTTCATGACCTCTTGCAACAACAAGAGCCGGAATTTTTGTTTCAAAAAGCCTTCTTACAGTATTTCTTCTTTTCTCAGAAGAAATCGAACCTAAAAAAGCAAATTCCATATTTCCGCATACCTGAATACGCTCTGAATTAAAATATTCATAGAAGCCTTTTAACTGCAGACCGGGTCTGTTCAAATCATTGTCTGAAATTAATATATCGTCTAAATTTTCAGGTGCATTAATTACCTCTAATTTAAACTCATCAATTATATACTTTAGGGGAACTGTATATACCTCACTCATATTATACCACCTTAATATTATAAATTTATTAAACCCTTATCAAGCATTTTCTGTGCTGCCATTATTACACCCTGTTTTCCTGTAGGATATGTTATGCCGCCTTGAAGCCATACGGCAAAGGGCTCTCTTATTGGTGCGTCAGCTGAAAGCTCAATAGAAGCTCCCATTGTAAAAGCACCTGCTGCCATTATAACCTTACTGTCATAACCCGGCATATCCCAAGCCTCAGGTACTGCAAAGCTGTCAACAGGTGAACCCATTTGAATTCCCTGACAAAAAGCAACCAAATTCTGCTCGTTTTCAAGCAAAATCGAAGCTATTATATCCGTTCTCTTTTCACAGCTTTCAGGCAAGGTTTTATAGCCTAATTTTTCATAGAACCTGCAGGCAAATGCTGATGTTTTAAGAGCTGATTCAACAACCTGAGGTGCCATGAAAAAGCCTAATAGAATTTCCCTGTTTTGATTCAAAGAGCAGCCAACCTCTTTTCCCATACCAATACAAGTCAGTCTGTCCGAACATTTTTCCACTAAGTCTGCCCTTCCTGCTATGTAACCGCCTGTTGAACAAATACCGCCGCCGGGATTTTTTATCAAAGAGCCTATAATCAAATCAGCCCCGACATCAAGAGGCTCACGCTTCTCAACAAATTCACCATAACAGTTATCAACCATAACAATTACATTTTCATTTGCTGATTTTGCACAATTCACAATCTTTTCAATCACATCAATACACAATGACGGACGAAGTGAATATCCTCTTGATCTCTGTACATATATGACCTTTGCACATTTTGCCTTATCGGCAATTGCAGAAAAGTCAGGTGTTCCGTCCTCAAGCAAGTCAACCTGATTATAAATCACACCGAAATCAACCAGCGACCCGCTTCCCACAGTGTTGCGGATTCCGATAACTTCTTCTAAAGTGTCATACGGCTTACCTGTGACAGAAACCATCGTATCCCCAGCTCTGAGCACACCAAACAATGCTGTTGAAAGAGCATGAGTTCCGTTAACAAAAGTGTGGCGGACTAAAGCGTCTTCACCGCCCAAAGCCTGAGCAAAAACCTTATCGATAGTATCCCGTCCCAAATCTCCGTATCCATAACCGGTAGTGCCTTTTAAACAGCTCTCCGAAACTCGGTTATCAATAAATGCTTTTAAAACTTTCCGACCGTTATAGTCAGCAACCTCACTGAAATCTTTAAATATATCTTCACACTCGGCTTCTGCTTCTTTCACCAAAGTCAAAAGCTTTTCATCTATATCAAAAAATGAATTATTCATCTATGTTTTTCCTTTCTAAAACTATGTCGTCATAAATTGGGATAAAACCTATTTCATTATAGTAGCTGACATTGTAGCTTCTTGCGTAAAGTTCAACAATCAATCCGTCATCATTGAGTCTTTCACCAAGCCAATATAAAAGCTCTCTTGCATGATGTTTGCCTCTCTCGCTTGGTATTGTGGCAACATGACCGACAAAGGCAACACCGTCGATTATATACTGAACTGTCGCAGAAGAACAATTTTCTAAGGTAAAACTCTGTGAAAGTCCCTTTCTTATCCTGTGTGATGTATCGGTCAGCCACAGTGAATATGAATTCCTTATCGCAGGAAAGCTTGTCGACAAAATATTATAAACATCGTCAAGACGGGGCTTTTCATTAACATCAAGATTTGGAATATAATTTTTACAAACAAATCTGAACATTGTTCTTTCAAAGATATTATAATTATTACAAATTAATTTTTTAAGTCTTATTGAATATTTCAAGTCCATTTCAACTGTAATTGGCTTTGTCATAAAAATCAAAGTTGAAATTTCAGAAATTTCTTCACTTGAAAGTTCACGTCCTTTAAAAACAGATAAAATCATTGAAGAATTAAAAATTGAAATTACAGCATCGTTGTCAGCATTTTCACTCTCACGAATAAAATAGAACTTACAAAATTCATAGCTTACGCCATAAGCCGAAAAATGTGATTTTATCCGTCTTGTATAATGATTTTTTTCAAGAAAACTTAAAATCTCTTTGGTTATGTCATGAGTTTCTGTTATCATTAATGTGATTTAACTCCTCAAATCCTTAATTTTTAAAATTCTGCTCAGCTATTTATTATAAATGTCATTCAAAACTAATTTCACAAGCTTTAATGCGTTTATCATATCATCCTTACCGGCAACACAAGACGGTGAATGTATATATCTGCACGGAATTGAAACTGCCATAGTTTTCACTCCGCCCCTTGAAATATGAATAGCTCCTGCATCATTCCCACCGGCTATCATTGTCTTGGTCTGACATGGTATATTATTAGACTTAGCCAAGTCAAATGCCAAATTATAAAGCTCTTTATTGTATATAGTTGAACGGTCCATAAAAGATATAACAGGTCCGCTTTTGCATTTACAAACAGACTTTTCACCATCGGCAAGCGGAATATCCGCAGCAGTTGTAGCCTCTAAAACAATTGCATAGTCAGAATTCACCGTATATGATGCAACCTTTGCACCGCGAAGTCCGATTTCTTCCTGAACAACAAATGAAAAATAAGTGTCATATTCAAGCTCACTTTCAATAAGCTCAAGCATTAAAGCACAGCCGAATCTGTCATCAATAGCCTTTGATTTTATAAAACCGTCACCGAATTCTATATAATCGGATTTAAAATAAATACTATCTCCTAAAGCAACTGTCTTTTCAGCTTCTTCACGGCTTTCAGCACCTATATCAACAGTTAACTTATCAATTGAAACAGCCTTTTCTCTTTCTTCACCGGAAAGATTGTGAATGGCAACGCCTCCGACAACACCTGTCATTTCATTTTCACCAACTGAAACCTGACGGCCGAAAACAACCCTGCAGTCTACTCCGCCGACGCTGTCAACCATCAAACTTCCGTCGTCATTGATATATTTAACAATCAATCCTACCTCATCCATATGAGCAGACAGCAAAATCTTATTTTTCGGAGTCTTTTTACCCTTTTTAAAAGCAATAATATTACCTAAATTATCAACTGAGTATTCACATTTATCTGAAATTTTAGAAATAATATAATCTCTGACCTTGTCTTCATCACCTGATAACCCGTTAATCAGGCATAAATCACGAAGCTTATTAAACATCAGACTTCACCCCGCTTCTTATATACTCGGCAATCAGCTCGGCTGAGCTTTCTATATCAGATATTGAAATAACTTCAACCGGTGTATGCATATATTTAAGCGGTATAGATACTGTTACCGTTTTAACTCCGCTTCTTGTCACTCCTATAGCATCGGCATTTGTACCTGTAGTTCCGCCCATAACTTCAATCTGATACGGAATAGCTTTATCTTTCGCAATATTTATAATTTTATCGGACAGATGCTTTGAAAGTGATGATGAAACCCCTATCATAGGCCCTTTTCCCATTAATCCACAGCTGTCTTTTGTATCCCCCTGCACTTTAGCAAAAGAAACGTCAACAGCTACTGCAATATCGGGATTCACCTTATATGCAGCAGTTTTAGCACCTCGTTCACCTGTTTCTTCCTGAGAAGAAAAAACAACAGACAAAGAGCAATCCAAATCATCAAACTCATTTTTCAGCATATCAACCGCACAAATAAGTGTAACAACCCCCGCTCTGTCGTCAAGACATTTTGAGGTAACCCTGTCCCCTGAAAGAACAGCCGGATTATTAGATATAATAACCCTGTCACCGAGAGATACACTCTCTTGGGCAATTTCCTTTGACATTCCTATATCAACAAAAACATCACTTAACTTAGGCACTTTTTTATCATCTGTTTCAAGATGCGGAGGTGTTGATGTTATTACGCCGAACAATCTTTGCCCGTTTGAACACAAAACCTCTACCTGCTGTGCCAAAAGCAGCCGCCTGTCAATCCCGCCACAGTTTGAGATTTTTAAAAAACCGTCGTCGGTGATATATGTCACGATAAAGCCTATTTCATCTATATGTGCGTCAAGCATTACATGAGGCTTTCCCTTTTCACGCTTGCCGATATTGGCAATAACATTCCCAAAATCATCAACTGTGACATCATCAGTATATTTTTTCAGCATCTCGGCAGCTGTTTGTGAAGCACAAAATTCATCACCCGAAACGCCGTTTTGTTTGGTAAGTTTAAATAATATTTCAGTAATTTCTTTTCTTTCCATATTAATTCCCTGCATTGATTTTTTGTATTTATTATAATGAATTCACTATACTCTTGAAATGTCTTCCTCTGACCTCAAACATCGGATACATATCAAAACTCGCACAGGCAGGAGAAAGCGAAACTATATCACCATTTTGTGCATTGGCTTTTGCAGTAAAAACTGCCTCCTCCATATCCTTAACTCTTATAACTTTCAATCCGCTCGTTTTGAATTCATCACATTCAGTAACTGCCTTTTCTATCTTTTCGGCGGTCTGTCCCATCAAAATCAAAACCTTAACTTTTTCATTCATAGGTTTAGCGAGAGGTTCAAAAGGAACACCTTTATCAGATCCTCCTGCAATAACAATGATTTTCTGATTGAATGAATTCAGTCCTGCCATTACTCTGGTCGGACTTGAAGCTATTGAATCGTTATAGTATCTTACACCGTCAACCTCACGAACGAACTCGATTCTATGCTCAACTCCGCCGAATTCCTTAGCGGTTTTAACAATGCTGTTAATTGAAACATCACCCCAAGTCAATGCAATTGCTGTTAAGAAGTTTTCAACATTGTGAATTCCGGGAATTTTTATATCGTTCATATGGACTACTTCGGTTATTTTACCATAGTCATTATAACAAAGCATACCCTCTTCGTTCAAGAAAGTTCCGATTTCGGGAACTCCTTTTCTGCTGAAATATGAAAGTCTGCCTCTGACAATATCGCAAAGCTTTCTTGTTTCGTCATTATCCATATTAAGAACAGCTTTTGAAAAAGCATTCTGATGGAGCAAAATATTACACTTGGCATCAATGTATTCTTTCATTGTTCCATGAACATTAAGATGATTAGGTGTGATATTTGTTATTGCCGCGGCATATGGTGATTCTCTCATAGAAATCAGCTGAAAGCTTGAAAGCTCAACCACTGCCGCATCATCTTCCTTTATATTTTCAATTTGATATAACAAAGGCTTTCCTATATTCCCGCCGAAATGTACAGTTTTGCCGTCAGCCTTGAAAAATTCAGATACTAAAGTCGTCGTAGTTGATTTACCGTCCGAGCCGGTTACTGCATAGATTTTGCAGGGACAAAGGTCAAAGAAAACTTCCATTTCGCTGGTTATTACAACGCCTTGTCTGCGTGCTTTGGTCAGCGTTTCGTCGTTATAATACATTCCCGGCGTTCTGAAAACTATATCACAGTTGAAAATCTCATCCAAATAATTATCACCGAATGAAAATTCAGCTCCTGATTGCTTAAACTCATTATAAAGCTCTGAGTTTTTGTCCTCTAAATTATTTTTGTCACAAATAACTATGTTATAACCTTTCTTTAAAAACAGCCTTATCAAATCATTGTGGCTGACACCGGTTCCGATAAAAGCTATTCGCTTATCACTGATTTCATTAAAAAATATTTCTGCTTTTGTCATAAACAATATTCCCCTTAATAACATGCCGTCTTTTACTCAAACAATCATTATGAAGCATGAAAGTATAAAAAAATAGATATAAATATTCTATTTTATTATATACCATATTAATGTAAATAGCAATATTTTTTTGGTATTTTTCATCCCAAAATGCAAATTGTAAATACTATTTCTAAATTTTTTGAAAAATAAACTAAATATCAAAAAAACTATTGTAAATTGAGTTAAAATACTTTATAATCAACTTATCGATTAATGTCGAATAAAAAATTACAGAATTGGAAGTGTAAACTAAGTTGGAAAACATTATAATCAGTCTTAAAGATGCTATTGTCGAGTTTGACGGAGAACAGATTTTAAAGAAAATAAATCTGGATATAATTGATAAGCAGTTTGTCACACTGCTTGGTCCGTCAGGATGCGGAAAAACTACTACCCTTCGTATTATCGGCGGGTTTCAGCAGATGAAAAGCGGTTCTCTTTATTTTAATAACAAGGACATCACTAAGCTTCCGCCTCATAAAAGACAGGTTAATACTGTTTTTCAAAAGTATGCATTATTCCCTCACTTAAATATATATGACAACATTGCATTCGGTCTTAAAATAAAAAAGCTCAGTGACAAGGAAATAAAAACACGGGTTCAGGAAGCCTTAGAGCTTGTCAACCTTTTCGGATTTGAAAAGCGTTCTATTCACAGTCTTTCGGGCGGACAGCAGCAGAGAGTTGCCATTGCCAGAGCGTTAGTCAACAGACCTAAAGTTCTTCTTTTAGACGAACCTCTAGGGGCACTGGACCTGAAACTAAGAAAAGAAATGCAGATTGAGCTTAAAAACATTCAGCAGGAACTTGAAATAACATTTGTTTATGTAACACACGACCAGGAAGAAGCACTAACCATGTCCGATACCGTGGTTGTAATGAATGACGGTATTATTCAGCAAATAGGTACTCCTGTTGATATTTATAACGAGCCTAAAAACGCTTTTGTAGCCGATTTTATAGGTGACAGCAATATTATTGACGGAATTATGAGAAAAGACTTTCTTGTTGACTTTGCGGGAAAATCTTTCACCTGCGTTGACTCGGGCTTTGACAAAGACGAAATTGTAGATGTGGTTATAAGACCTGAGGATGTCAAAATAGTTCCTCAGATTCAGGGTGCCATTACCGGCGTTGTTGAAAGTGTTATTTTTAAAGGCGTTCACTATGAAATGATTGTCGAATCAAGCGGTTATAAGTGGAAGGTACAATCAACTCTTCATGAAGAAGTAGGTTCACTGGTCGGAATGAATATTGAACCTATGGACATTCACATTATGCACAAGATGGAAGTTTAACGACATTCGTTTTGTGCTTATAAATTCGATGTAAAACAATTAAAGCATTGAAAGGAGTATGATTGTAATTATGAAATCGAAAATTTTAGCTATCCCATATATTATATGGATGATAATATTTACACTTATCCCCCTTGGTCTGGTTATATTTTTTGCCATGACAACTCAAGACGGTAAATTCACTTTTTCGAATATAGTGGCTATGAACGATTATTTAGATGTACTATTTCGTTCTATTGAATTTTCAGTTATTGCCACGGTAATATGTTTGGTTCTGGGGCTTCCTGTTGCTTATCTGATATCAAGACTTGCTAAGGGAAAACAAGGCACTATGCTTATGATAGTTATACTTCCTATGTGGATTAACTTTTTGCTTAGAACATACGCATGGATGACGCTTCTTGAAGAAAACGGAATAATTAACAGATTTTTAGGGCTGTTTCATTTAGGACCGTTTAATTTAATAAATAACTCAGGTGCTGTTGTTTTGGGAATGATATATAATTATCTTCCTTTTATGATTCTTCCGCTTTACTCTGTAATGACTAAAATTGACTCGAGTGTAATTGAGGCTGCTCAGGATTTGGGCTGTTCGGGATTTCAGATAATCAGAAAGATTATACTTCCGCTGTCAAAGCAAGGCATCTCAACAGGTATTATCACCGTATTTGTTCCGTCTGTGTCAACATTTATTATTTCGAGAATGCTCGGAGGCGGAACTAACGACCTTATCGGTGATATTATTGAATCTCAGTTTTTAGGTAACTCATATAATCCCCACTTAGGTTCGGCTATGTCTTTAATTTTAATGGTTATAGTTATCTTAATTATGAGTCTGTTTAATCAGTTCGGAAGTGAGGAGGCTGTTATTTAATGAATAAAATTTTATCAAGAACAATAACTGCCTTTGTTATAGTTTTTTTGTATATTCCTATATTGGTTCTTATTGTTTTTTCTTTTAACGAATCGAAATCAAGAGCTAATTTTACAGGCTTTAGCCTGCACTGGTATTCAAAGCTGTTTCATAATGAAGCTATTATGATATCTTTGCTCAACACCATTATTATCGCTGTCATAGCTTCATTATTGGCAACAGTTATCGGAACAGCGGCCGCTATCGGAATAAACAAAATGAAACCCGTTTCTAAGGCTGTGATTATGAATGTAACTTATATTCCCGTTATAAATCCTGAAATTATCATGGGTGTTTCGCTGATGCTGCTGTTTAAAGTATTTACTGTTTATTCAGGATTTAAGTTCGGTTTTATTTCTTTAATTTTGGCACATATTACTTTTAATATTCCGTACATTATCTACAATGTTATACCTAAATTAAGACAAATGAATCCTAATTTAGTTGAAGCAGCCCAAGACTTAGGCTGTAATGCCAGACAAGCCTTTTTTAAAGTTACAATTCCTGAAATAATGCCGGGCGTTTTATCCGGTTTTCTTATGGCAGTTACCTACTCTATAGATGACTTTGTTGTAAGTTATTTCACTTCGGGCACAAGCGTTGAAACGCTTCCTATTACAATTTATTCTATGACCAGAAAAAAAGTATCACCTGAAATCAATGCTCTTTCAACTATAATTTTTATAGTTATTGTGGCTGTTTTAATTATAAAAAACGCTTTGACAAACTATAAAATAAGAAAAGAAAGACAAGGTTACTTATCTTCAAGGTCATAATTTTTCTTTTTTCTTTGATTATTTTTAAAAATTGTGTTATACTGATAAAGGATGTTGATAAATGAAAAAAGCTCTCATATTTTCACTTGTATTGTCTGTAGTGCTTGTTATGCTGTCAGGCTGTTTAAAAAACACTTCTTCCGGTAATGAGGAAAAAACTGAAATTCAAAACAATGTTTCTTCTGAAACCGGTTCCGATAATACAGACACAGTATTAAAAACAAACATTACGCGTGAAAATGTTGATATGGATAATATATTAACAAAATTCGATAAAAACCTGTTGTCAGACTATGATTATTCAAAGTTTAAGAATAAAAATATAACTTTGAACGTCTGCAATTGGGGCGAATATATGGCAGTAAACGAAGAAGATTATCTGGATGTAAATAAAGAATTTGAAAAGCTCACAGGTATAAAGGTTAATTATAAAACCTTTGCCACTAATGAAGAACTTTATTCTAAACTAAAAAGCGGAGGCGGCGATTATGATATAGTTGTACCTTCCGACTATATGATTTCCAAAATGATTAATGAAGGGCTTATTCAAAAGCTGGATTACAGTAACATTCCAAATTTCGGTTATATTGACAAGAAATATGTAGGTCTTGAATACGACCCGTCAAATGAATATTCTGTTCCATATACATGGGGCTATGTTTGTATAGTATATAATAAAAAAATGGTCAAGAAAGAAATAACCGGTTGGTGCGACCTTTGGGACGAAACGAATTCAGGAAATATTTTAATGTTTAACAATCCCCGTGACGCATTCGGTATTGCACTCACCTATCTCGGATACTCACAAAACACCGAAAACAAGCAGGAACTTGAAAAGGCTGCAAGCGCTTTAAAACAGCAAAAAAATCTTGTTCAGGCATATGTTATGGATGAAATTTTCGATAAAATCGGCGGCGGCTCTTCTGCAATAGCACCTTATTATGCAGGTGATGTTCAAACCATGATTGATGAAAACAGCGACCTTGACTATTGTATACCGAAGGAAGGTACAAATCAGTTTGTTGACGCAGTTTGCATACCGGCATCAGCTAAAAACAAAGAAGCCGCAGAGATGTATATAAATTTTCTGAATGAAATTCAAATATCTTATGTAAACTGCGACTATCTGTGTTATTCTACTCCTCATACAGGGGTTTATAATCTTTTTGATGACGAGATAAAATCAAATCCTCTTCGTTGTCCGCAAGACGACTATTTAAAAGAAAAAACGGAAGTTTTTATAAATTTATCTGATGATACCAACGCATATACTCAAGAGCTATGGAATCAAATTAAAATTGAGAAATCGAAATCACCGTGGCTTGTTCCGTCATTTCTGATAATCTCAATTGCTCTGACGCTTTTCTTGAACATAAGGCGTTCAAGAAAGAAAAAACAGGATATTTTTTAAAATTATAATATAAGGAGATTTTTTATGAACAGCAGTAAAAAAGGCGTTTTATTTGACACACAAACTCAGGTAGGACCTTTGGGAATTATCGGAATGAACGGCACGCAGGAAATAAGTGCTAAAATTGATAATTATCTTACTAAATGGGCTAATGAAAGCGGAATTGAAAAGGACAGTTATCTCATTGATGTTGATTGTCCAAGATTCTCTTCCGGTGATGGAAAAGGAATTATTAAGTCTACCGTCAGAGGTGATGATTTATTCATAATCTGTGATGTAGGAAACTATAACTGCACATATGATTACTTCGGACAGGAAAACCGTATGTCACCCGACGACCATTATCAAGACCTTAAAAGAATCATTCAGGCTGTCGGAGGTAAAGCTCACCGTATTAATGTCATTATGCCTATTCTTTACGGCGGAAGACAGCACAGAAGAAACTATCGTGAGTCTTTAGACTGTGCTGTTGCACTTCAGGAGCTTGAAGCTATGGGTGTTTCAAACATCCTGACCTTTGATGCACATGACCCTCGTGTTCAAAACGCAGTACCTTTGATGGGATTTGACAACATTATTCCGTCATACCAAGTTTTAAAATCAATGTTTAAAAATATCGACGATATTATAATTGATAAAAATCACTTTATGGTTATTTCTCCTGATGAAGGTGCTATGAACAGAAATATGTACTATGCATCTGTTTTAGGCGTTGACCTTGGTATGTTCTATAAACGCCGTGACTTTTCAACTGTTGTTGACGGAAGAAATCCTATTGTTGCTCATGAATATTTAGGAAACAATGTTGAAGACAAAGATGTTTTTGTAGCTGATGATATTATTTCTTCTGGTGAATCTGTTCTTGATTTAGCTTATGAACTAAAGAAAAGAAAAGCCAGAAAGATTTATGCATATGCAACATATGCTATCTTCACAAACGGTCTTGAAAAGTTCGATAAAGCTGTTAACGATGGCATTATTGACGGTGTTCTGGGAACTAATCTGACATACCGTACTCCTGAACTTTTAAGCCGTGATTGGTTTTATGAAGTTGATGTTTCTAAATACATTGCTTATTTTATTGCATCATTAAATCACGATTTGTCTATATCCTCAATTATTGACCCACATGAAAAAATAAAGAATCTTTTAGAAAAACATAATCATATTACTGTTTAATAAAAACACCCGGCTAGTCCGGGCGTTTTTTATATATGAAAAAAGTACTGATTAAATCCGTACTCTAACAACATAATCATTAAAGGTCATTAATTTTATCGTATTTTTGAGTCGTATTATGCTTGTTAAAGCTTCGCACTCTTGCAGATAAATAATACAAAAAGAAAAGAAGCACTGCAAAAGTAGTGCTTCTTTTGTTATGGCTCCCCAAGATATAAACAAAGAGAACTTTTAATATGCAGAAATTATATATATTTAGTAACCAACAAAAACTTTGTATAGTCTAATTACTAATAATATAGAAATTAAAACCAAAATTAATTTATTGTCTGATTTTACTTACTAGCTACATTGCTTAAATAACATCACAATTCAACTTATCAGAATTAATTCCTAATTTATTAGCCGCTGATATAAGCTCGTCTTTGATGTCATTATTATTAAACTTCACAAAAAAGCTCTGACAATTGTCAATTTCCGCTTCTATATCAATGCCTTCAAATCTGAAAAATACTGTTCCGAATCTTATTCCAATCAGTAAATATCCTCTTAAAGCATTAATATCTTTAATCTCTATTTCCTTATCAATATCAGCTGAAATGTATTCTGTAAATGCACCTATTTCTTTGACTTTTTTATTTTTCTTTTTAAAAGTTTTGTCATCAAGAATCGTTGAATAACAACAATATGTTTTCTCACTTTTAATATATAAATACTCAAAAAATGATATTATCTTATTTTCGGCAAATATAAAATCCTCTTGAGATATATTATCATTCAGCATTCTCTGCATAGAAATTTCTACAATATCTGGATTTTCTACTGTGTATAAAGATTCTACAGAAAAAAGGTACAGATTATTATTATTCTTTTCAAAAAACTCTTCCGCTTTTTCTAAATGTAAATCTTCGTTCATTGCTCGAAACAACCTTTCTGTTTTTATCATTTACTATTTACGCTTTTCTTTCGGAAGTCTAACATCAATATAAAAATCTTCTGCAAAATATTCAATACTGTGTTTATCTAAAAATGCTAAATCTTCATCATCACAATTGAACATATGCATTATCTGATCTTCATGATAAATTATTATCCATATCCTTTTATCTTTGAAAAAATAGAACTCCTCCGGTGTTTCATCTTCATCCTCTAACATAATAGGGTACTTGTTATTCTGTTCTAAAACAAACTTTTTTACCTTGTCAGTAGTATTATAAACTCCGATACTTTCATATTTACTCGGTCCATGAGCGCCAAAACAACTATCGCCTTTTTTTATTTCATTATATAAATCAGGCAATAATTCACAATAATAGCTTTCAGGATATCTGTCCTTATTATTATAAGATCCTTCTAATGATAAATAATAATGGCAAGCAAATTGAGATGATTTTTTTAGTGCATACTCTAAAAATTGTCTTGATTTGTCAATTACATCCGTATATTCAATTAATATATTCATACTTTTGATCTCCTTATTTACCAAGATAAAATGCGTGTCCGTCCTTTTTTACTGATTTGCTTTTACCGTTTTTAGCTTTCACCGTTTTCGCCGGATGATAATGTGAAAAAAAACCCGACTTTTTGGCCGTATGATGTATTGTTTTACCATTTCCGGCATTTTGAGCCACACCTTTTGCCATATGAGAAAATTTAGTGAAAATCGATTTTTTTTTCTTTAATGCCTTTATTGCTGCTGACCTTGTAATTGGATAAATTGGAATATAATTTCGACTACAGCCTCTTTTATCACTGCCGTAATAGACTACAGTTGCTAATAGATAATCAGCCTTATTGACCTTTTCTCTAGTAATTCTTTGCGATCTTATTAAGGCATCGCTAATAGGCGTTGCTTTAGTTCTAACTGTAACCGTTGTAGATGAAGCAATATCAATTTGCCTTGAATTACTTATTGTTCCTCCGCTCCATGAAACACTACCGCTTCTAGTAACCGTATAACTAGATACACCTGCTATCGCTAATATACATGCAATACAAGCT
Organism: uncultured Ruminococcus sp.; assembly: GCA_900545345.1. Taxonomy (GTDB): domain Bacteria; phylum Bacillota; class Clostridia; order Oscillospirales; family Ruminococcaceae; genus UMGS1601. The sequence continues at coordinate 5,874 of UQYQ01000011.1, read as the reverse complement.
AATGTTAAATCATCAACAACAGCAACAAATCCAAGTGAATCTCTATTTGAAATCGGATTATTATTTGCATATGAAAATAAATTCAATCCTAAAACTTTTTTATCGAATCCATCCAATGATATTAAAACATTTAAATCATCCGCATTAATAAATCTGCCAATTTTACTGTCATAATACCTGGATTGAAGATAATACATTTCAGTATCACTATCGTAATAATATCCACGATATCTAAGCGGATTTATATAAGCAATAGTATTCGTATCCTTTTCTACCGTGCAGTTGCCCCATGCGTCATAGCTGTATTCCGCAACACAGTTGCCTGTACTGTCAAGTATAGCAATTATGTCGCCCTGTAGGTTAGTTACATAGTAATAACTGCTCGTTGTTGTATTCAAAGCCGATAGGTGTCTCTCCGCTGTAGCGGAAGTACCATTTATTGTTATCTCCATTTGTCTGTGCTGTTTCGGTCAATCCCAGTCATTAAATAGCAGGAAAATATATACCGTATTTCTTAAGTATGCTATGCAATCTTATATTTTGTATTTTAGATAAATATATGAACTTTTCTTTGTTCTTATAATAAACAACATTATCTCCCATAAAATCTAACCAAAATTCTTGTTCACCAAACTTAATACAAACACTGTTTTCGCAAAAATATTCATCACCCAAAGGCACAAGTGCCTGTCCAGATAAAATATTATATATCTTTTTTGAATCGCTTTGATTTAATTCTGAAGTGTTATAAAAAATAACAACTGCATTTTTATTGTTTTCAATATGTACCCTAGGAAATACGAAAAGGAAAATATTATATAAACACATAATAATTCCAATTATAATAATTAATACTTTAAATTTCTCTTTATAAAACTTATTTCTGTCAATCATACTAAAACATACCACCCTAATTTTTTACTACTCAACATCTATACATCATCACTATTAATAACCTACCAATATTAGCATCATAGTAACGGCTCTGCAAATAGTAAAGATTATTATCACTGTCAAAGTAGTACCCCCTATATCTAAGCGGATTTATATAAGCAATAGTGTTCGTATCCTTTTCTACCGTGCAGTTGCCCCATGCGTCATAGGTGTATTCTGCACTTTCGTTACTGTCTCTATTGAGTAATCATGATTATTAAAAACCAAAGCCTGGTACTCCAGTAATACATATAGAATTATTCTCCGATGAACCGTAAATGCTACATTTATCACTAAACCAAATCAGGTTCTTATCGTAATCCTTACCTCTCTGAACACTTTTATGGCATCTTTCAATTCTATACTTTGAAACATTGCAAGCAGAAATAGAATTAAAAACTTTCAGTATTACTTTATAATCTATGTAATCGCTATCATCAAAATAAACATGGAATTCCTCTACTGCATCATACCAATTAGCAACACATACACTAAATTCAAAATTATCAGATTTAAACTTATATGCTTCTTCATAAGTCCCCGCACCATCAAAAGGTTCAGTATAGCTCATAGAATATCCATAATCTTCTGTTATACTTTTTATTTTTGAAAAATGATCTGTAGTATCACCTGATGTTTCATTAGATATTTTGTGTGATATAATCTCAATATAAATAGTTCTAACTATATTTAATGAAACAAACATCATTAAAATTATAGCTATTAATTTTACAATTTGTTTTCTCTCCATAGAATTCACCAACTATTTTTTTAATGTTACTTTAAAGCTCATATTTCCCAAATTATATTCTACACTTTTTTATGAACCATTAGGATAAAATTTTATTTGATAAAAATTGCCCGGACTTTTTAAACTGCTTCTTGCATATTTGAAAATAGAACGACTATACGATACTCCACCTGTACATGCAAAAATAATAGAATTAGTTTTGTAATATAGCTCTTTTGCTACTGAACTTTTTCCAGAAAAGCCATAACAACTTAACAAAACAACATAATCTTATATATATATAGAATTTAAAGACCTAAATGTGTATTTTGATTTTTTGTTTTTTGTTACATACATACTTGAATCAGAAAAATTTAATCTACCAGGATCTCCATGCAAATATAAAAACACTTTATCCACGCCAAGCGGCATATTGTTCCAAGCACGTATAAAATCTGCAACAGTTCTAACACCAACACACTTTACATTTTTGCTTTTCGTATTGAAATATGGTGAACCTTTAACTTGTTTATCAAAACCTTTTTTACCTTGTTTATTATTTTTATAATATATAACATATGTCGAAACATGTCCATCATAGTCAGCACAAATAGTAGGACAATTTTCACAATATGCATATAAATTAGCACCTAAAATTTCTTCGTTAATCTGCTCATCCGCATTAACAAACCTACCGATACCCGCATCATAGTAACGGCTCTGCAAATAATACAGCCCAGTATCACTGTCAAAGTAGTAACCCCTATATCTAAGCGGATTAATATTAGCAATACTATCCTTATTAGTTACAATAGTACAATTACCCCATGCGTCATAGCTGTATTCAGCAACACAGTTGCCTGTAAAAATAATATATTAATTTTTACTTTTAACCTTTTTAAATATCAAATCAGAACCTGGCTCAGCAATAATTGAAGGACTGTCATCAAACACATGTATCACTAGTGTATTTTCATCTTTAACTTCATATTCTCCTGACAATATAGATTCAGAATCATTATTCATATAGAAGAAATTCCAATTCTTTGAATGACCATCAACATTAGAAATTTTGATTTCTTCATCAATGCCTTCGATTTTGGCTAAAGTTATATCACAATATGTATTTGCCTTAATTTCTTTATCCGTATAATATGTCAACTCAATCTTTGGATCATTACATATCCACTTATCACCATTACTAACATACTTCTCATAAAGCCTTTCTGATTTGAGATGAATATGAATTCCAAATATTATGGCTAAAAAAATTGTGACAACTATAAACATTAAAATTAATTTTTTTATTTTCATACAATACTCCTCCATTTAAAACCAATATCCAATTATAAAATAATGTTTTAGTATATAATTTTTTAGTTGATTAATTGTAAAATATCTTACTTTTGTATCACTGTTATATAAATTAAATGTTGTTATTTTCTTAGTTTTAGCATCATAATCATAAGCAACTGTATGTAACCCACCAGAAACAAAATCAAATGGATGCTCTTTACATTCGTTGTTCCAAAAAGAAAAAATTCCACATTTATTTTTCTTTGAAATTATATTTTTAATAAACATGTCTAGTCTAGTTGCGTAACCAAAATCAACATTATGTGCCCTAAAATATTTCTTTAAATCTTCTGGATCAGTTCCATATTTTCCTGAATTAAAGAAATAATACATATGATTAATTTCGAATTCTAAAATGATTTGTGCAAAATTTTGTTTTTTATTTATAAATCTCATTACATTATAAACTGCCACTAACTCACAACCATTATAACTTATATTATAATCACCATATCGCATTGATTTAACTGGTGAAGTACCTTGACCATAAATTGCTAATTTATAATAGTTTTTAAATAACTTTTTATTTTTATTGTAATTTTCTTTTATCCTTTTATATATTTTTTTACTACTATACCATCTTTTTTTATATTCACTTAACTTGGTTATCCATTTATATCCAGAATAATCACAAAACATTACCGGATTATTATCACAATAAGCAAACAAATTGTATACTTCATTTAATGACATGCTAGCATCATCAGAGCTAATAAATCGTCCAATATGTGGATCATAATACCTACTCTGCAAATAGTAAAGATTAGTATCGCTATCGTAATAATACCCCCTATATCTCAGCGGATTTATATTAGCAATACTATCCTTATTAGTTACAATAGTATAATTACCCCATGCATCATAGGTGTATTCCGCAACGCAAGTGCCATTGCTGTCAAGTATAGCAATTATGTCGCCCTGAAGATTTGTTACATAATAGTACTCTTTGCCGTTAAATTCAAAGCTTATCGGTGTATCTCCGTCATAGCGGAAGTACCATTTGTTATTATCTCCGTTTGTCTGTGCCGTCAGCTTGTCGCCGTTCCAGTAGTAATTAAAGTTTGTAATACCATACCAAATTAAAACAAATTCTCAAACTCTTTACAATCTAATACATAAAAAGAAGTGTTGTTACATGGAGAAGATTCAGCATATTCTATACCATTTTATAGAAGCATATTTCTCCTATTCCATATAAATCATAAATCATATAAATCATAAAGAGTATTGATATTTTTTAATAACATAAAAGCATTGTAATCAAATTGAAATGACTCACTTTTTTCAAATCCATAATTAGTATACTGAGTTGATAAGACATCTGTATTATCTGCGGATTTTAGCAAGAGTTTTTTAATATCTTCATAGTATATACTTTCATAATAAATAAGTATTTGATCACATAATTTAAACAGTTTATCAATTATACGAAAATAGTTTTTGTTATTTAAATGTTTTTGATTAATACATCTCATAATATTCTCCTAAAATCCATTAAATATTGCTAATCTTTTCAATTAAAATAATATTTTATAAAATGAAATGATACTTAAATATTTAAAATCATTAAGGATAAAACTATACATCACCTTTCATTGAAAGTAATAACAAACTTTTGTTCAACTCCATTTAGGCTAGTTGAAAATACCTTATAATCATATTTTTGATTTTTATAATTTATCTCATCCGAATATAAAGTAATTTGTTCATAAACATTAACATTTGATTTTATTTCAATTTCATCATAATGTTCGTTTATATTATTCTTAAAATCCTCATCACCATAAGAATGTATTGAAGCAACGCTTTTATATTTTAATCTGCCATTTTTCTTTTTTAACAACATTTGTGCAACTTGAATATCGCCATTAGATTTATACACATATATTGCAGATTTTTCTAAATTTATACATAAAAGTTCTTCATCAACTTTTGATGTATTATAATCTTGAATATCTCCCATATCTGAAGCTTCAACAGATTCTCTAGCTGAATCATAATAATTATCACTTACCCAAAGAGCAAAAACTAAAACACTTAATAATACTAATATCAAAAATATACATAGTCCAGCTTTATTTTTACGTTTTATTTTCATAAAATGCCTCCTAATATCCACATGCTTTTTGAATTGAATTAAATAATGCTGTTGCAGACCACCCCGAACCTACAGATGTTAGTACACCAACCAATTCAGGAGTAGCAACTATTGCACCGGCAATTATAGCTTTTGCTGCAAGCTTACTTAAATTATTAATAGATAAGCTAACAACCATAGCTATCTTTAAACCATCTACTTTTTTTGAATTATAACTTATCGATATAGCTTTAGTTTCTTTTGAAAAACTTTTTTGAAATAAAGCTCTTACACTATGATTTTTAACATTTGAACTAATTGAAGCCGAAACTCTTCCCCATCCTACTCCTAAAGATATTCCATGAAATGATATTGATAAATCTTTTTCACTTATTGATAACAATCCTAACTTATTTGTACTATAAGAAGCTACTAAGTAGACTTTAATTTTAACTCCTAAACGGCTTTTATTTGCAATGTAGTATTTTTTGTCAAGTTCAAAATTTATTTTGAGTTTTAAAAGTTGCTTGCAAAGCCATGTTTCTCTTCTTAGATCATAAACTTCTTTTGCCTTTAAACATTTATAACCAGTAAAATCAATATAATTGATATAATTGTTATAGCAATAACTAAATAGATTTACTCTTACTGGATTTTCAAACAACATCTGTCCATCATCCGCACTAATAAACCTACCAATATTACTGTCATAATACCTACTCTGCAAATAGTAAAGGTTAGTATCGCTGTCATAGTAATACCCACGATATCTCAGCGG
>UQYQ01000010.1 GCA_900545345.1 uncultured Ruminococcus sp. | reverse complement strand
CTGCAGCTATAATTGAAAAAGTAGACATTTTCTGAAAAATCTATACCGATTTTATCTTTTATTTCTGCTCGTCTTTCCTTATCCTTTTCCTCATCAAATTTATATATCACAGGAGTATTATCATTTGGTTTTTCTTCAATATCTTTATTACTGTTACTTTCTTTAATCTTGATTTTCACCGATTTTACCTTACTCCATTTGCCATAAACAGTTTTAGACTTTCCCTTGAATTTAATCTTCTTATACGCTCTTGCTTTAATAAAATATTTCTTACCCTGCTTTAACCTTTTAACTGTTTTTTGATTCTTTTTAATTTTATAAGTCTTTGATTTTTTAAACTTTTTGTTCTGTGATATCTTCACCTTATATCCTGAAACCTTTTTTATTTTCTTAATTTTTATTGTTAAATTACCTGATTTAGTTGACTGCAATTTTGTTATTTTGGCTCTCGGTACTTTAACACTTTTTGCTGAAACCGTAATTGTACTTAACATTGTTATTAATAAGGCTAATGCTGTTGTTAGTACTGCTATTTTTTTCATATTCGTTCCCTCCTTTTATTGTTATCTGTTTTCCTGTTTCAATTTTAAATTAAATCCATATATACTGTTAAGTACCCGTTATTATCCTTCTCACTGGCAACAATTATATATTGCCAAACAGTTTTAATACATACACTTTCTGTTAACTGCAATGAATGAGGATGATCATAAAAACTTTTAATTTGTGATTTTTCTAAATCCCACCAATCACAAAAACAACCTTTTTTTGCTGCTGGCAATATACTGGAAATCGGTCGTTTTTGAAAACCAATATATTTAACAATATTATTAAGTTCACTTTCTTTTATTTTTATCTTTGCATATATTGTATAACTTACTGCATTATTATGCTGTTCATATACATGTTGACTGCAAGTATAATTAAAAAAGTGTACATCCTCTGAAAAAGTTATACCTATTTTATCTTTTATTTCAGCTCGTCTTTCCTTATCCTTTTCTTTATCAAATTTATATGTTACAGAGTTATTACTTGAATTTTTATTAATCTTCATTGATTTTACCTTACTCCATTTGCCATAAACAGTTTTAGATTTACCTTTGACCTTTATCTTCTTATATGCTCTGACTTTAACGAAATACTTTTGGCCCTGCTTTAATCCTTTAATTGTTTTTTGGTTCTTTTTTATTTTGTAAGTCTTTGATTTTTTGAACTTTTGGTTCTGTGATATCTTTACCTTATATCCAGAAACCTTTTTAATCTTTTTAATTTTCATCGTAAGATTACCGGGTTTAGTAGATAGCAATTTGGTTATCTTTGCTCTCGGTATTTTAACACTTTTAGCTGATACCGGAATTGTACTTAACATTGTTATTGATACCATAAGTGCTGTTGTTAATACTGCTAGTCTTTTCATGTTTGTTCCCTCCCTTATTAAAACTTGACAAATCCTGTATTTTGAAGATAATCCAAAATTGATGTCAATGTAATAAATTTAATATTTGTTTGATACCATGTTGTATTAACATTATTAGTTTTATATAGAACCCAGCCTAAGTTTTTTCTGTTTTTATCCTTAGCGGATAAGTAGTATCTAAACGACGCATATTCATAGCTGCCATCATCATAAGATTCAAATAATGGTTCATCGAATCCATTCCATAATGAATCTACCGTTCCATCACTTGCTACTGTTATACCGGAAATTTTCTGAGAAAATTCATATGCTATGTTATTCCATATGTGAGTATAATGTCCTGCATTACAACCCAGTATTATTAAAGCCTTACAATTAATCTTCTTTAATTTTCTAATATCTTTCATATATAAATCATTAAATATAACATCTGCCCCCGCATGACTATTCAGTACGATTACATCTGCATATGTGATTGAATTCCAATATGATTTAAACTCATTAGCACTTTCAACTCTAAACACAAATCCATAGAGAAATTTAATATAATTTCCTAAACTTTTTTTTATTATTTCTGATTCGACCATAAATTCATCCATTGAAAATATAAAAGCTTCATAAATTTTATCGTAAGAAAGTGTCGGTCGAGTCGTTGACGAACCTTGCCGTAGAACATCATAATAGTCAAAAGAACTACTAATTTTACCTCCGGAACCTATGCCGGATAAATCTGTAGTTTGCTGACATACATATTTCATTGGATTCGTATCATACTCAAATAAGTTTAATTCACCCTTCAATACTAAATTAACTGAATTTGCATTAATGTACCTGCCTGTATTGCTGTCATAATATCTTGACTGAATACAATACAAACCTGTATCACTGTCATAATAATACCCTTTGAATCTCAGAGGATTTGTATAGGCAATATCATTTTTGTTGTTTATAATCGTACAATTTCCCCAAGCGTCATAGCTATACTCGGCAACAGTCTTTCCTTCAGCGTCAAGCACAGCTATAATACTTCCAAGCAAATCTGTTACATAATAATACTGACTGTTGTTGTACTCAAATCCTATCGGAGTATCTCCGTCATATCTGAAATACATTGTATTTCCTGCATAAGTCTGTGCCGATAATTTACCGTCATTCCAATAGTAGTCAAACTTAACATTGTTTATTGTCTTGCTTGTTCTAAGTCCGTCTGCGTTGTAGGTGTATGAAATATTTATTCCGTCTGACCTTTTTGCAGATTTGAGTCTTTGTCCCATTGTCCATTTAAACTCTGTTCCGTTGTAATAAGTCAATGGATTTCCTATCTCATCATAGATGATTTCATTGCCGTTGTATGCAGTGAGTAAGTCTTTCCAGTTTGAATTGCCATATGTAAAGGTTTGAGTTTTACCATACCTTCCTCTTGAAAAAGGTCTTACTTCAACTACATTACCGCCCTTGTCATATACAAAATCTTCTCCTGTCCTTGTTATGACATTTACCTCTGTCGTTAGATGACCTGCTTCGTCATATGTGTAATAGATATCATTTACTTCGGAAATGCGTTTATTCCCGTCATATCCATAGTGTATGGTGTTGTTATATGCTCCTGTATATTTTATCTCGGATACCAATTCGGATGTTCTGTTTGGACTGTTAGATACATATCTATATTCCTTATTGTACACCTCTTTTTTAGAAAGTTCAACCTCTTTGCCGTTTGCGTTGCGGTAAATGGCGTATACACCTTCTTTAGACTTCCTTCCGAATTTGTCTTTTGCATTGAAATATGTTGAGTAAATATCGTTTGCAAGCGTCCAATAAACCTTGTATGAATTATCTCCTAAATCTGTTTTCAGTGTTTTTTCTTTATTGCCGATGATTTCCGTTAATTTTTCATTTGTACAATATATCTTATGATATACTCCGCTGCCTGTTTCCTCGGTGACTCTGTATCCGTCCTTGTCTGTTGAATATTTTGTTTCCCTATTTGAACAATTGTCCTGTACTGATTTTAGATTTCCGTCTTTGTCATACTTGCAGCTGTAAAGGGTTTCATCGCCTTGTTTTACCGCCGAACTGCTTCCGTTTTCATTGTATTTGTAATCTATTGACTGTCCGTTTCCGTAATCGGTTTTTGTCAATGCTCCTTTACTGTCATAACTGTAATTAACTAGATTTCTGTTTCCTGCTTTAATTGATTTAAGCAATCCAAACTCAGTATAACCGATATCATAGTCAAAATCGTTATGAGTTATTTTACTCAGCCTATCTCCGCTGTCATAAGAAAACGAATTTTCAATAACCGTACCCTGCGATACTTTCTGTACTTTTCCGAAATTGTCATATGAGTAATTGACTGAACTTCCATCAGCATTCGTTATGCTGTTAAGGTAACCTGTATTTAAATCATAGCTGTAAGATGTCTTGAAACCTAACGAATCAGTCGATGATTTCGGATAATTTCCATCTTCCGTATACTCATTGCTTCTAAGCACAGATTTACCGTCAACTTCAGTTTCATTCCTCAAATTATTTCCGTACTTATCAAACACATTGACGGTTTTCATTCCGTCTTTTTTTATAGTTTCAGTCACACTGTTATCTGAGTTTACTGTCGATGAAAAGTTTTCATTTGTACTGCTGCTTTCATTGTCATCAGGTTCAGTACTCGATGTACTGTCATTGTATGTGTAATCACTTTTGTATACAACAATTCCGTCAAACAATGCTTCATTTATCTGATTTGAGTAATTTACCGAAACAACAAAATGAGTATAAAATATATCGGCTTTAAATGTCTTTATCACATACTGCCAATCGGTGCAATACGGATTAAATTTGATCGTCTGAACATCTGCTACTCTTGCCGCATTATAAAAAGTAACCGTTATGTTAAATGGATTCTGAGGAGAGGCATTTGCTTTTGCCCAGCCACCTACTTCGAAGGTTTCTCCTGTACTCATTCCTCCGAAGCTTTGAGAGATTGAACAGGTTTTATTCGGTTCTCCTACAATCTTTACTGCCTTGTCACTTCCGCAGTGTCCAGTTTCATTACAAATTATATTTGTATCATTAGACATTGACCATCCTTCCAAGCCGTTTTCAAATTCTCCGTTTTCCAATAGGTTATCGTCCCGAACCGTATGCTCATATGTATTAACCAGACTGTTTAAGCCACTTGCATTTTTAGAGTATTCATTTAATGTTACATCTCCCTTTGAATTGAAAGAAGAAATCAAATCTCCGCTGTTGTTAAATACCTTAGTTTCAGTATCGCCTGTTTTGTTATTGATATATTTTGTTTGATAAGGCGTATATTCAATTGATATATCCGCTCCCTTTGTTCCTGCTGTTCCGTATTCTTTTATGCCCGACAGCCTTTTAGGATTTTGACTGTAGCTGAAATTTACCCTGTAGCCGTCTGAATTACAGGCTGAAATCATATCATGATTATTCCAACTGTAACTTATCGACTTTCCGTCCGGATATTTGACTTTAATTAAATTTGAATTACTGTCATACTCATACGAAACCTTCTGTATAACTGTATTTTTCTTTCCGTAATATGAAATATCAGTCAGTTTTATGCCGTTATAACTAAACTTATACTTTCTTCCCGCACCGTCTGTAATATATTCTATATGATAGAAATTACTAATGCTGTCATCATACTTTATTTCTATTGCCGGCTTTGAAGTTACGCTTGTATCTACTATTTTTACAACCCGTCCGTACTTTTCAAAATGATACTCTTTTCCTCCCGAATCGATTACAACCAAATTGTCATATCCTGTTTTATTTTTATCCTTGCACTTTATAGTGTATCCTCTTCCGCTTACATCAATATATTTATCGGCTATATTGTTATAATTAAAGTATATTGTACTTCCGTCACCGCACACATACTCATAGTACTGAAGCTTTCCGGAATTATAAACCGCATTTATTGTCTGAGTATAATTGGTTTTAAAACCAAATCCGAATGTAGGATTACTTCCGTTATTAAGGTTGTATATCATCGTTATATTTACGGGCATTACTTTTCCGTTAAAACCGATATCTTCTCTTGACAGTACAAGGTTTCCCGAAAAATCATCTATTTCCGCTTTCCCCGCTCTGCTTATATCTACTGTTTTATTTTCTCCCCTCTGTGCCGCTGAAACCATATTATATTTTATTGCTAAAAACGGAATTTTTTCTGAATCTGCTTCCTCTGACGAATAAAATACAGATTCACTGTTAGTCACATAAGTTGACGAAAGCTTTATTCCGTAATTTTCTTCTCCGTTATACCAGCTATTAACCGCATTGGTTATATCCCAATATACCCATTTATCTTTTGAATTCGGGACATTAAAAACATCAAGTATTTTACTGTCAACTAACGGACGATTCCCTATTACTGAACTTGTATCCCAATCAGAATTTACTTTATATGCATTTATCTTGTTCCCCTGTTCTGACGCTGTTTTCAGATAAAGTACCGCATTTGATACTATCCATTGTTTATCTATATGAGGCAGTTTTGTGAACTTTATATATGAATCAGTTGTATTTCTGTCATATGCACCTGCAAAAAGCCTTGAATTTTTTGATATATTCATAGATAAGGCGCTCATAACCGATGTATCAACTATTTTATCTTTATATGATCTGGTATCAACAGTCGGATCGATCGTTACCGGATATGCTCTTTCCTCATCTGTCAGCCACTTATGATCAGGCTTATATGTAAGGATATATTCAGTTCCTTCTTTTTTTAATGTGGTTTTTATTTTATCCGAAAAAGAAAAATTGCTGTCATACATGTACGGTGCGGGAATTACAAAGACCGCTTTTTTGTCCTTATCAAGCAGCTTTATTGTATTATCCTTTTTCAGCTTTGCCGTTAGTCCGTCTGCTTTAATTCTGAATGAATATGTCTGTTTATTTATCGGCGCTTCCGATAAGATTATATTTTCCTTTAGTCCGCTTCCTGAGAATATGTACTCTACCTTTGAGGCTTCATCCTGTGTATACTCTACCTTACCGTCTAAAACGGAATCGGATACATAATCCTCTAAGCTGTATTTTTTTAGACTTTTTTCACTTACACTCTTTATTTTCTTTTTTTCATTTATCTTTTTTGCTGATAATGAATTCATATTGATTGGAGTAATTGAAACTGTATAACCGTCTGCTTCAACTTCAATATTGTTTTGTTCATCAATATTTTTCGGCAGTGATACCTGCATATCAGAACCTGTTTCTTCACTTTCAAAGGTTTCTGTTTCTTCGTTATATATCAGACGGTTATCGTATTCTTCCCAGGTTTCATTTTCCTCATCATAAAAACAAATCGGAGCAGCCGACATAACAGCTATTCTGCTGCCGTCAGACTGCTCGTAGGTTTTACTGTATTCACTTCTTAATTCCGCTATTTCACCTGTTATATATATTTCGTCTTCCTGTGAATCTGATATTATCTGTTCAGGTTCATTTATTTCATTGCGTGATTCGGCTATTACATTAGGTATCGTGCATGTTGATATTATTGCTGCGGCTATTGCTATAGATATTACTCTGTTCTTACTGCTTCTGATTTTCATTTCTTTCTTCCTTCCAATATGTCTTAGTGCATAAACCTTTTTGCCATTTACTACACTCCATCATCAATATATTACCATAGATACTAATTTATGTCAACACAATTAACTATTACCTTACATTACCTGTATACTTCACATAAAATCGGTGGTATAATAGATTGAAACATATGTTTTAAATTTGAGGGATTTATATGAAAGAAAGAGTTATTTTGCATTCAGATTTAAATAATTTCTATGCTTCTGTTGAATGCCTGTATCACCCTGAATACAGAGGAAAACCGCTTGCCGTACTTGGTGATCCCGAAGCTCGTCACGGGATAGTTCTAGCTAAAAATTACGAAGCCAAAGCCTATGGTGTTCAGACAGGCGATCCTATGTGGATAGCTCAGAAAAAGTGTCCCGATATTGTTTTTGTTCCTCCGCACTATGATTTGTATATGCAATATTCCAAGCTTGTCCGTGAAATCTATTCTGAATACACCGATAAAGTCGAGCCTTACGGTCTTGACGAGTGCTGGCTTGATGTTACAAACAGTACAATGCTTTTCGGTTCGGGAGAAGATATTGCAAATGAAATGCGCAAGCGAGTTAAATTTGAATTAGGCGTTTCGGTTTCTGTCGGAGTTTCTTTCAATAAGATTTTTGCCAAGCTCGGTTCTGATATGAAAAAAAACGATGCAACAACAGGACATAAAAATTACCCTTATGGTGCTAAGTGAAAGCGTTTCCGCAAGACTTCGTGAATATGGCTTTATCTGCAGAACTGTTCAAATAGGCATTCGCGACAACGCGCTTGAATGGTTTGAAAGACAAGGAAAGCTTGATATACCTAACCGAACGGCTAAGTCCATATTTGAACTTGCTTTCTCACTTTTCAAAAAACATACTAATGGAAAACCGATTCGTTCATTAAGCGTCAGAGCCTGTGATTTACAGCCTGTTGATTTTGTTCAGCTTTCTTTGCTACCGGATGTTGCACAGCTACAGAAACAAGAAGAACTTGAAACTGCTATGGACAGTCTGAGAAATCGTTTTGGTCATTTCTCTGTACAGAAAGGCATGATGCTTTGTGATACGGAGCTATCTAATCTTAATCCTAAAAACGACCATATTATTCATCCCATGAGTTTCTTTAATTAGAAACGCTATCTTTAAACACTGCATAAAATATATTAATACTTAAACGGAGGTGTTTTATGCAGTATATTAAATCTAATGACGGAATAAAAACAGCTGTTTATGATTATAATCCCAAAGGAAAGCGAACGGTTTTTTTGATTCACGGCTGGCCTCTTTCTCACAAGATTTATGAATATCAGATAAGTCTTCTTACAAACTGCGGTTTCAGAGTTGTTGCTGTTGATTTGAGAGGCTTCGGAAAATCAGATACTCCTGCTTGCGGATATACTTACAATCAAATGGCTGCCGATATATTCAGTGTTGTTCAGAAACTTAAACTCAAAAACTTTATATTAGTCGGTTTTTCAATGGGAGGAGCAATTGCTCTCAGATATATGAACATTTACAAAGGTTTCGGTGTATGCAAGCTGATATTGCTCTCTGCCGCTGCTCCATGCTTTACACAGCGTTCCGATTTCCCGTACGGCAAGACTGTTAAAGAAGTTAACAGTCTGATAAATCTTGCCGAAACTGACAGACCGCAGTTGTGTCTTAATTTCAGCAAACAGCTTTTTGCAAGTCCTCACTCGGAAGCGGTTATTGATTGGTTCAGAAATATAGCGTTATCTGCTTCGGGTTTGGGAACAATAAAATGCGGTATCGCTTTGCGTGAAGAAGACGGACGAAAGGATTTATCCTGTGTTCATGTTCCTGCATTTATTATTCACGGTGATAAAGATATTATTGTTTCAAATGAGCTTGCAGAAATTCAGCATAAGGGTATATGCGGTTCAAAGCTTATAACCTTGTCAAACAGCGGTCACGGAATTACTTATGACGAACTTGAAAAATTCAATTCGATATTTCTTAATGTTGTTAACAGTTAAAATAATGCCTGAGTTTTTTATTGCTCAGGCATTTTACTTTTATCTATACATTCTTCCGGTGATTTATCATCTCTCAGTTCATAGATCAAAGTATACTAAAATCGGCATTAAACCTTTATAGTTTAGTGCCGATTGCTTATTAAAAATTTATATCGCTGCTATTAATTACACCGTCATTGTTTACATCTGCTATCATTTGCTGAATTTTATAAACTTCCTCATTTCCCTTACTTATACTTCTTATAATCGTTTTATCGGATTCATTCAACACTCCGTCAAAATTAACATCTCCGTATTGATAAAACGAATTTCCGATATTTATACCATTGTCTGTTCGGTTAATATCAGACATCCAACTGTTTAATCGGCTGTTATTATAAGCAATATCAAAACTGTATCCTGCCATGACTTTTTGAACCGGCGTCAGCATAGTACTCCCTTTTATACCTGAGGATAATATATTCATATCTGCGGCATTAACAGCACCGTCCAGATTTAAATCTCCCATCTTATAATCAGTTCCGGAATAAAATATCTTATATTCATCTATGCGTATATTATTACTCCATCCAATTGCATATGCTGTTATTTGACTTATTTTTGTTGAATCGGTGTTTCCCATAATATCATTTGACAGGAATAAATAAGAATATATATCTGCTGCAGTTGACATTGAACTTGACATATTAAGAGCAAAGTTATAGTGGTCATATACTCCATATAAGTGAAGCATCTCGTGTTCAAATACACTTGCTGCTTTAGATGGATTTTTTACATTATGTCCATCCATATAAAATGCTTCTTCAGGATCACTTGACACACTTTTTTCATCTTTTACTATAGCATATGCAGCAGCTTTTGAATATATGTCACTATAATAATCATTTTTCAATACATAGTTATATACTACACCTGATGCTTTATATTTCTTTTTTAGATATTTGGTATATTCTGAATCAGCAGACAAGTCAATTAATTGTCCATTTGCATCTTTACAATTTTTCAATCCATTTACTACGAAATCAAAAGATCCGGCAGCTCTATAAGCGTACTGTAAACTACCGGCAGTGTTACCTCTGGGTTTACCTAATTTATTAGCTCCAGGCCCCGGTACTACATTTAACAAAAGAGAGCCGTTCCATTCGTTATGAGTATAATGTATCGCCAAATCCTTGTCAGTATCTGCTGTTATAAATTCAACATTCACATTATATTCATCTGCCTGCTGCTTTAAATTTGATAATGCTTCGTTCATTATGCTTATTCTGGTATCAATACTTGAACTTGATATGTATTTGTTTTGAGCAGCTGAATAAATTTGTTTTGTTCCTTTTGTACTATCCTGCCATTCTCCTGAAAATCTTTGACTTTCTGATTTTGCAACGGGAAGAATTGATGTGTCTGTTCCTATAAATGATTCTGATGAATTGTAAATATTACTTCCTTTTCCTGAAGTAATTACTTTATATAACAAGTTATCGTTTTCATCACGAATACACACTGTTGAAACAGGTCCTAAATTCTCTACCATTCCCACTTCACCTTCAGCACGGAAAAGATTATCGTTTTGATCATAATAATATGTCTTTCCGTTAACTGTTTTAGTTTTTGCGGTTCCGGAACAGCTGTCAACAAATATATTCACAACAACCTGCCTGCCAACACATGATTTAGCCGATCCATATAGCTGCCTTGGAAAGCTTTCACTTGCAAAGTAATTATATCTGTAATACGGGGTTCCATAGAATGCATCGCTAACTATAGTTCTTGAACTTGGAGTCATTTCAACGCTGTCAAGACTTGTACAGTTATAAAAAGCCATTCTGCCTATATACTCCACACTATCCGGTATGCTTATGTTATATAAATGCGTATTATAATAAAATGCCAAATCACCTATGTATTTCAGATTTTTCGGCAATTCTATACTAGACAGCATATCACAGTTCTGAAAAGCATAATTCTGAATTTCTTTTAATTCCGTTGCCTGTGTCATATCGATAGTTTTTGTTACCGAATTAAGTTTAAATGCTCCGGATTTAATTGAAATAACCTTATATGCTGTACCTCCGTAAGATATTGTTTTAGGTATTTTTAGACTTGCTTTAGTACCTCCTGTAACACATACCTCTGCGTTTGTACTGCTTACTACCTCATAATTTACACCGTTATAACTGAATGTTAGGTTTGCAGCAGAAACTTCTAACATTGAATTAGTTAAAACACTGTTTTCTGCAAACAAAAATGATAAGCAGAATACGATTGAAAAAATTGATAAAACTTTCTTTTTTATCGACTTCATTATAACACTCCTCATTAATAAAATTAGAAATCAGTAACATGATTTTATTTAATTATATCATGCACTAAGATGTCAAACAATGTTATTTTTTCGACATTATACGACAATTCAAAGTTCTGTATAAATTTCTCTTTTTAATCATCACTATCTACATTACCGCCTTCTCCGAAAGCCAGTATTTCGATGGGGCTTCTTTTCTAATATATCCTTCAAGATACACTCTTTTCCTGTGTCAAATAATTTCCTGTAGGATCTTTGTGCAAACTTATCAATTTCACACCAGCCTACTATTTCAAATTCTCCTACTCCTTTCAATCCACTTCGAAATCCTCCGATTCTCGCAAATGCTTCAAACACACAAATCATTTATATCTTCTTTCTGCTTTTTGGCACAAAAAAAGCGGTTAAGTCTTTCCTGACCTAACCGCCTACATCGACACATCCATTTGTACTTCTTCCGTTATTTTTTCAATCTGATCCTGATTGGCTTCTCTGAGCGCCGATGACACAAGATAGGCAAAGCCTTCAGTATCGTCTATCATAACCTTGAATCGACTCCCTAAGTCCTCCATTAGCGACAGACTATCTGCATAACAGAAAAATCCACCTGCCTCACAGTCAAAATAAATCTTACTTAAATTCGGTTCATCTGCAAAGGCTCTGCGAAATACTGTTTCCCACTCATATCCATTTCCATGTGTATAGAATTTTCCGTTCTCCATAACAGGATCACCTATCTCTTCTGCATAAGCATTAAAAGCCTCCTGACCGTAATCCTTAAGCTTAAGGCACAGACTGAAACTGCCGTCATCTTAGTCAACGATATATAACGGAGAGTTCGCTTTGCCAAATGCCTTAATACTTTCTTTAATATTCATTTCTTCTGTCTCTTCCTGACTGATTGTATGAAATTTAACCTCTCCGGATATCTCTGCCTTAGCGTTTCTACCTTTTTTCATTGTATACCAAATTTATTTTCCTCCGAATTTTTATTTTTTCTTTCCTCCACATTTTGCATCACCTCCTTTTAGACAATAAAAAAAGCAGACTTGAGTTTTTCTTTCTCAAATCTGCTTCCATTTTCTTTTTATTTTGTGTCGGTTCGAATCCCTCAAGTTGCCCAAAATCACCCAAAAATATCTATGGTTTTTTATTTCTTTTTTTCGCCCTCAAAGCACGAAAAAAGCCCGTATTTACGGGCTTTACGGCACTGTCATCTATTTTGTCAGTGCATGATGGGGTGGGTGATGGGATTCGAACCCACGATCTTCAGGACCACAATCTGACGCGTTAACCGACTACGCTACACCCACCATATTATAAAAACATCAAAATAAAAATGGCACGCCTTACTGGACTCGAACCAGTGGCCTACTGCTTAGAAGGCAGTTGCTCTATCCAACTGAGCTAAAGGCGCATACAAAAAAATTGCACCTGATATGGTGCATTGGAGCGGGTGATGGGAATCGAACCCACACAACCAGCTTGGAAGGCTGGGATTCTACCATTGAACTACACCCGCATAAGAAATGTTCTACCTAATTAACGAAATTAATTATATCATTAAAATATTCACTTGTCAACCCCTTTTTCCAAAAAAATATATAAAAAATAAGAAATAGCAAAATAACTATTTCTTATATAAAAAAAGAATTTATTTTGTAAATATTTATTATAACTGTCAAACTAATATGCATTTATGAGTTAAGCTTTCGTTGTTTTATAGTAGATAAAATATAAGCAATTATTCCGATTACAGCAATTGAAATAAACCAGTACAAACCATAATGCGTTAAAAAATAAATTATCTGTTTATGTCCGCTTAAATTATGATACTGAAGGAATTCCGACCTGCATTTGCTGAAATAATCAGTTGCCATAAATATCAAATCACAAACCGAAACAAATATTGAAATTATTAAAAGGGTTAAACCTGTTTTTTTCATGCTATTGTTGTTTTTAATTTCTTTTCCCAGCTCTGTACACTTATGCTTTTTATTCCTTTTTTCGAAATAATGTATAACCTTTTCTCTGAAAATAATGCCGACAATGCCGATATCAATCATTATAATGCATAATACTACTGCCAAGGTATAATTGCCGTCACGAACAGCAGCTCCGAAAACCGCCGATAAAAATATCAATGGAAATCTGGCCGGCAGTACATATAAAAAATATGTCTTTTTATTCATATCGGTTAACGGTGCCAGAAATGAAATAGTATCCTTCGGCATTCCCGGTATTAAATAAATAATGAAAAAAACTAAAGCAACTTTATCAGGGTCCCTTAGAAATTTGAATTTTTTCAAATCTTTTTTGTTTACAAATGCTTCAACAAGAGGATATCCAACAATTCTGACAAGTACATAAACAATACTCATTCCAAGATAAATACCAATGAATGAAAAAATACCGCCCCAAAATGTTCCGAATAAAGCACCGCCGATTATTTGTATCGGCGGAACAATCGGCAGTAAAACCTGAAGTGCCTGAATACCGATAAAAATGAATGTACCAACAGTTTTTTTAGATTCTATATATAATTTTAAGGCTTCTCTGCCCTGGTCGGTTTTTATTTCATTAACCCATGGTATAATAAGAATAGTAGCACCTATAATTACTGCAAGCATTAAAATAAGCGCTGAAGCCTTAATTATATTTTTTTTATCAAACCTTTTACTCATTCATTAATCCCCTAAATCTTTTGTAGAACCTTTTTTCTGAACCAATTAACATACATATCTTTCAGTCTCGAAACAGCAATATCATATACAATAAAAACAACATTTGTAAAAGCTAAAAAAATAAGAGCACCATATTTCCCTAAGTCACTTATTTCATCGGTTAAATCGACATTAACGATTATTCTGATTATAATTTGATAATACAAAATAATCATCAAATTATATACAGTTAGTTTTAACAGCCATTTTAAAATAATATTGCCTACTCTCTCAATAAACATTTTAAGAATCGGATAATATCCCAAAAACATTACATATAAAAGTGACGCTTCTTTATCAGGAGTTATAAACATACATAAAACCGCAACTGAAACATAAGTGAAAAACGACCACTTAGCATCAATTTCAACATATATAATTAACAGCATAACCCCCGCAAGAGCAGGAATCAGATAAACAAACAACGGCATAAATCCGGTTAAAAACATGAAAAAAAGTGATAACGCTGATATAATACCGCCCAAAGAAACTTTATAGCTTACCTTTTTCATGAAATTCATCACCACTGATTTAAAAAGTTGTACCATGATTTTCGTGAAACCAAGTTTCATAACTTGTCTAAACAAGTAAAAAGCAATCGCCGAAAATTATAATACATCGGTATTAAATGCGAATTCTTTATCTTTGTTAATGCTCATGACTGCCTTATAAAAAACTAATTTGATATATTATAACATATATTTCATACAAATTCAACAATTGTATACATTATCAATTAATATTAAGCACTTTTTTCAAATACTGTCCTGTATATGATTTTTTATTTAAAGCAATTTTCTCAGGAGAACCGCAATCAACTATTGTTCCTCCGCCCTCTCCGCCTTCAGGTCCTAAATCAATCAGATAATCAGCAGTTTTTATAACATCAAGATTATGCTCAATCACCAAAACTGTATTGCCTGAATCAACTAACTTCTCAAGCACCTCGACAAGCTTATGAACATCAGCTGTATGAAGTCCTGTAGTAGGTTCATCAAGAATATAGATTGTTTTTCCCGTTGAACGCTTTGATAATTCAGTTGCAAGCTTCACCCTTTGTGCCTCTCCTCCTGAAAGCGTGGTCGCCGGCTGACCTATTTTCACATAACCAAGCCCAACATCAAAAAGCGTCTGGAGCTTTCTTTGAATTTTAGGAATATTTTTAAAGAACTCTACTCCCTCTTCAACAGTCATCTCCAAAACATCATATATACTCTTGCCTTTATACTTGATTTCCAGTGTTTCACGGTTATATCTTTTGCCCTTGCAAACCTCGCAAGGTACATATACATCAGGAAGAAAATGCATTTCTATTTTAAGTATCCCGTCACCCTCACAGGCTTCGCATCTTCCTCCTTTAACATTGAAAGAAAATCTACCCGAGTTATATCCCTTCATTTTTGCATCATTAGTATTTGCAAAAAGCTCACGAATATCAGTGAAAACACCTGTATATGTCGCCGGGTTTGAACGAGGCGTTCTTCCTATCGGTGACTGGTCAATGTTAATTACTTTATCCAAATTTTCAAGGCCTTTCATTTCTTTAAAATTACCGGACCTTATTCTTGCTCTGTTAAGCTTGCAGGCAAGTTCTTTATATATTACTTCATTTACAAGTGAACTCTTTCCGCTTCCCGAAACTCCTGTAACACAGGTAAATGTTCCGAGCGGAATACTGACATCAACATTTTTCAGATTATTCTGCTCAGCACCGATTATGTCAAGGGTAAAACCGTTTCCCTCTCTCCTTTTCATGGGAACAGGAATTTTCTTTGCTCCGCTTAAATATTGACCGGTAATTGATTTTTTGCACTTCTTAATTTTATCAACAGTTCCTGCACATACAATTTCACCGCCGTGAATTCCTGCTCCGGGTCCTATATCTACTATATAGTCTGCATTATACATTGTGTCCTCATCATGCTCTACAACTATCAGGGTATTGCCTAAATCACGAAGTCTTTTAAGGGTTGCTATAAGCTTATCATTATCTCTTTGATGAAGACCTATAGACGGTTCGTCAAGAATATAAAGAACACCCACAAGAGAAGAACCAATCTGAGTTGCAAGTCTGATTCTCTGGCTTTCTCCGCCCGAAAGCGTACCGCTTGAACGAGAAAGAGTTAAATATTCAAGTCCAACGCTTGACAAAAAGCCAAGACGTTCATTGATCTCTTTGATTATTCTTCCGCCGATTAACTCCTCCCGCTCTGAAAGCTTTAGGTTTTTAAAGAAATCAAGAGCTTTTACAACCGACATATGTGTAAGCTCGCTTATGTTAACTCCCCCAACTGTAACGCCGAGACTTTCTTTTTTCAGTCTTTCACCATGACAAACAGGACAAGCCTCGTCACTCATACACGCTTCGATATCATTCTTGCTGTAATCGCTTCCGCTTTCCTTGTATCTGCGTTCAAGATTATTTATAACACCCTCAAACTCAGCCTCATATTTCCCGCTCCAGCCGGAATTTGATATTCTTTCATACTCAAGAGTCTGTCCCATTGTTCCATATAAGAATATATCAACGGCATCTTTATCAAGCTCACGAATCGGAACATCAAGCGGAATACCGTACTTTTTTGATATAGCACGATAAGTTGTCATGGCAATAGACGATTCATCTAAAGAATTCCAGCCGCTTGCTTTTATAGCACCCTGCAAAATAGACAAGTCCTTGTTTGGAATAATAAGCTCAGGGTCAATCTTTTTAAACACACCAAGTCCTGTACAATGCTCACAAGCACCGTATGGATTATTAAATGAAAACATTCTCGGGGTAAGCTCTTCAATAGAAATATTATGCTCAGGACAGGAATAATTCTGCGAAAACATCATTTCTTCACCGTCAATAACATCTACTGCAATAATACCGCCTGTAAGCTGTGAAACCGTTTCAATACTGTCTGTAAGCCTTGATTTAATTGACGGTTTTACAACAAGTCTGTCAACAATAATCTCAATTGTGTGTTTTTTATTTTTCTCTATACTTATTTTTTCAGATAAATCATATGTTATTCCGTCAATTCTGACTCTTACATATCCGGATTTTTTTGCACTCTCAAGCTCTTTGACATGCTCTCCCTTTCTTCCCCTGACAATAGGTGCTAAAATCTGAATCTTTGTACCTTCTTCAAGCTCTAAAATCTTATCGACTATTTCATCAATCGTCTGCTGTCTGATTTCCTTTCCGCAGACAGGACAATGAGGAACACCTATTCTTGCATACAAAAGACGAAGATAGTCATAGATTTCGGTTACTGTACCAACTGTTGAACGGGGGTTCTTAGATGTTGTCTTCTGGTCAATAGAAATAGCCGGTGAAAGCCCCGTGATAGAGTCCACATCAGGCTTTTCCATCTGACCTAAAAACTGTCTTGCATATGAAGAAAGAGACTCCATATATCTTCTTTGACCGTCCGCAAAAATAGTATCGAAAGCAAGAGAAGATTTTCCTGAGCCTGACAAGCCTGTCATAACGATAAGCTTATCTCTCGGTATTGTTATATCTATATTTTTCAGATTATGCTCCCTCGCACCTTTAATAATGATTTTATTGTTTTGCATCTTCTTTCAAATTTCCTTTCATTAAAAGTTCTATAACTTCATCTTCTGTATTGAAATTATCATAATCACCCGTATAATTCACATGATCTCTATGATAAATAACTCCGTCTTTTTCGTTATTTACTATGCATTCCGCAAGCTTATGCAATCCGTTTTCCTTTGCAAAACGGACAAAAGCGACAAGCCTTATACCATGTTCGTCAGGATTATGCATATCCTTGCCGCAGCAGAATTCTTCACAATCCCAACAACCTTTAATGTTTTTCTCTTCTGCACACTTCCTTTGATAACACAAACATCCAATCTCTTCATCTTTACTGAAATTACAGCCCTTGCAATGCGTTCTTTCACTGCACAGCTCACAAATCAAACCGCATGGTGCAATGCTTTTTTCAATCTTTTCGGTTTTATCCGAAATGAGCATATATTCTTCATATGTCATCGTTTTAATCCTCTTTCCAAATCAATTGAACATATGTTTATTATATCAAGCAAACATTTGTTTGTCAAGAAGATTATTTTTCGCCTTTTAATTCCGCAATCTTGTCACGCAAAAATGCTGCATGTTCAAATTCAAGCATTTTAGCAGACTCCTTCATCTGTCTTGTTAAATCGTCAATCAGCCTGTTCATTTCCTGCTTAGACAGCTTGTTCTTCTGACGGGCTGAATACTCAACCTCTTCTTTGCTCGAAATTTCAATTACATCACGAACATCCTTAATTATGGTTTTAGGAATAATTCCATGGCTTTCATTATATTCCATTTGAATAGAGCGGCGTCTTTCGGTTTCGGTTATTGCATTTTCCATAGAGCGTGTAACCTGATCGGCATACATTATTACTGTTCCCTCAGAGTTTCTTGCGGCACGGCCGATAGTCTGAATAAGAGAGCTTTCAGAACGCAGAAATCCCTCTTTGTCAGCGTCAAGAATTGCCACAAGAGATACTTCCGGAATATCAAGTCCCTCACGGAGAAGGTTAATTCCTACAAGCACATCAAACTCACCTAAACGCAAATCACGGATAATTTCCATTCTCTCAATAGCGTCAATATCGTGGTGAAGATACCTGACGGCGATTGAATAACCCTTTAAAAACTCAGTTAAGTCCTCTGCCATTTTCTTGGTCAAGGTTGTTACCAAAACCCTCTGATGCTTTTCAATTCTAATATTAATTTCAGACAGCAGGTCTTCGATCTGTCCTTCAACAGGACGAACAGAAATCTCAGGGTCCAAAAGTCCTGTCGGTCTTATAACCTGTTCAACAATCTGCTTTGAATGTTCTTTTTCAAAATCGCCGGGAGTTGCGGACACAAAAACCGCCTGATTAATATGGTCATAGAATTCATCAAACTGCAGCGGTCGGTTATCCATAGCCGACGGAAGCCTGAAACCATAGTCAATAAGAGTTGTCTTTCTTGCTCTGTCACCTGCATACATTCCCCTCACCTGAGGCAAGCTGACATGGGACTCGTCAACCATAAGCAAAAAATCATCAGGGAAATGGTCAAGTAAAGTGTACGGTGTCGAACCTTTAGGGCGTCTTGCCAGTACTCTGGAATAATTCTCTATACCGCTGCAAAATCCGATTTCCTGAAGCATTTCTATATCATAATTAGTTCTCTGAGCAATTCGCTGAGCTTCGATAAGCTTATTATTATCAGTAAAAAATCTAACACGCTCGTCAAGCTCTTCTCTTATATCTTCAATAGCCTGCGACATCTTATCTCTTGCAACTATATAATGCGATGCAGGAAACACAGCGACATGATTAAGCGTTGAAATAAGCTCGCCTGTTATAACATTTATTTCAGATATTCTGTCTATCTCATCTCCGAAAAACTCAACACGATATGCTGTATCTGTATGGCTTGAAGGAAAAATCTCAACGACATCTCCCCTTACTCTGAATTTGTTTCTTTCAAAAGCTATATCATTGCGTTCGTATTGAATTCCTACAAGTTCTGCTAACAATTTATCTCGGGATTTTTCCATACCTTTTCTAATGGATACAACCATCGACTTGTACTCCTCAGGGTCACCCAAAGAGTAAATACAAGATACAGAGGCAACAACTATTACATCTCGTCTTTCGGCAATCGCAGTTGTTGCCGAATGCCTCAGCTTATCAATTTCATTGTTGATTGAAGCATCTTTTTCTATAAACACATCGGTGCTCGGAATATATGCCTCAGGCTGATAATAGTCATAATAGGACACAAAATACTCAACTGCATTGTTAGGAAAAAATTCTTTAAATTCACTGCAAAGCTGAGCTGCCAGAATTTTATTGTGAGCTAAAACAAGCGTCGGCTTGTTTACTTTTTCAATAACATTTGCCATAGTGAATGTCTTTCCCGAACCTGTAACACCAAGCAATGTCTGTTCTTTATATCCTTTATTTATTCCATCTACCAGCTTTTCAATTGCTTGAGGCTGGTCGCCTGTCGGCTTATATGATGAAATCAATTCAAATTTATCCATAAAAACTCCTAATATTCAAGCATTAATCAATAAACGGTATCAGTCCGATTTTCTTAAAAGACATAACTCCGTCTTTTCCTACTATAATGTGGTCTAATACATCAATATCAATTGCCTTTAAGCTTGTTCTTAATTTTCTTGTAACTACCTTGTCAGCTTCTGACGGTGTACAGCTTGCGTCCGGATGATTATGTGCAATAATTACATTCGAGCTGTTTGCATTAAAAGCAGCCTCCGCCACTAATCTCGCAGTAATAGGTGCAGATTTATTTGTACCCTTTGCAACAGTGGTACAAGAAATAACATTAAGTCCGTTATCCAGACAGCACACTTTAAATTCTTCTTTTGTCAGACCTATAAATGCAACAGAAAAAAATCCCGTAACTCTTTCAATCGTATTAAGACATTTAGATTCATTCATTTCACTTTTATAAAATCTCAATATTTGAGGAACCATTTTTATCAGTACTGCTGAATTCTCTGTAATGCTGTCAACACTCATAAGAGCTTCACAGGGTGCATCGAAAACAGCAGAAATTGACCCGAATTTATCAATGAGCTTATGTGCAATCACATTTGTGTTCTTTCTTGGAATGCTATATGTCAGCAGCAGTTCAAGCACCTCGTGAGGTTCAAAACTGTCTAAACCCATTTTGAGGAAACGCTCTCTCATTCGTTGTCTGTGACCTGCATGCGGTGCGTCCATAATATATCAACTTCCTTTCTTTTTGCTTTATTAATTTTAACAAATCAGAAAGATTAACTTTTCATCGTCTAACAGTGAACTTATGTTCTTTTTAATTATACATTATTATAATGTGAAAGTAAAGTGCATTTTATTAAAAAGTATGATATAATAAAGTTATAAAATCAATCAGGCAGCAGAACTGATATTAAAGCTAAGAAACGAGGATTTATATTTTGAAAAAATTTATTATAAATGATAATGATGCAGGACAAAGACTTGATAGATTTCTTACTAAGTCAGTAAAAAATTTACCGAAAAATCTTATGTACAAATATATCCGGCTTAAACGCATAAAACTAAACGGAAAACGATGTGAAATTTCTACCAGACTCAATGCAGGTGATGAGCTGCAGCTTTATATAAATGATGAATTTTTCGAGTCACCGAAAGAAAAAAGCTTTTTAAATGTTCCCGACAAAATTAATATAGTTTATGAAGATAAAAATATCATTCTTGTTGACAAGCCTTCGGGATTGGTTGTTCACGAAGATGATGACAACAGTATTGACACTCTTATAAATCGAATTAAACATTATTTATATGACAAAAAAGAATATAATCCTGACAACGAGTTATCCTTTGCTCCTTCGCTTTGCAACAGACTTGACAGAAATACAACCGGCATAGTTATATGTGCAAAAAATGCCGAAAGCCTGAGAATATTAAATCAAAAAATCAAAGACAGAGAGCTTCACAAGTATTATCTTTGCGTATGCATCGGCATCTTAGAAAAAAAAGAAAGTATAATTAAAAACTATCTTTTCAAAGATGAAAAAAGCAAAACCGTTTATATCCAAAAAGAAAAGAAACCTGACAACAAACAGATTTTAACTAAATATAAAGTTCTGAAAGAAAAGAATAATCTTTCACTTCTTGAAATAGATTTATTAACAGGACGAACTCATCAAATCAGAGCACATTTATCATTCATCGGTCATCCCCTGCTTGGCGACGGAAAATACGGCATAAACCGAATTAATAAAAAATATGGTGTTAAAACACAGGCTTTGTGTTCTAACCGTCTTACATTTGATTTTAAAACCGATGCGGGTATACTAAATTATCTAAACAACAAAACATTCGAAACTAACACTCCATGGTTTGTTGACAAGTTCTTTTAACACTAATTTACATATACTGAATTGCTTGATTTTTTGTCGAATTTTTGATATAATATAATATATTTTTAGAATGGAGGTTAATGTATGAAAGGAGATTTACACTGTCATACAACCTTATCCGACGGTTCGCTTGGAATTGAAGAAATAATCGTTCAGGCTAAAAGAACCGAAATAGATGTTTTATCTATTACCGACCACGATACTTTATCATCTTATAACAGAGCTCATGTATTGGGAGAAAGATATGGCGTTAAAATAATTCCCGGGGTTGAGCTTTCTGCTTGGGACGAAAAAAGGAACTGTAAAGTACATATACTTTGCTATGCACCGCAAAAACCCGACAGACTTGAAGGACTTTGCATTAAATCCTGTGAAATCAGGAAATCTTGCTCAAAAGATATGATTGAAAAGGTTAAAGAGCTGTATCCTATCTCCACAGAGGCTGTTTTAAAATATGCTAAAAGCAGTAAGAGTATTTATAAACAGCATATTATGAGAGCATTAGTAAACTACGGCTATGCAGTTGACCTTTACGGAGAATTATCTGACAAACTATTCACAAAAAACGGCGAAGGCTCAATTTTGGTTACAAGAAGATATCCAAGCGTTGATTTTGTATTGGATTTAATACACTCAGCACGGGGAATAGCCGTTTTAGCACATCCTTGTATGTTTGACAATATAGAATTATGCGAAGAATTGGCTCAAAAGAAAAAGCTTGACGGAATCGAAGTTTATCACTATTCTGCAAACAAAGAAAATCAAGATAAGCTTTTAAAAATTGCCGAAAACTATGACCTGATTGTTACAGGCGGGTCAGATTTCCACGGGCTGTATAACGCTGTCCCTACACATATAGGAAGTAAAACAACAGATGAAGAAAATATAAAGAAAATTTTCTCGCTTATAGATAAAAACTCACAAAGATAATATATTTTTATAATAATCAGTGAAACTAAACTTTAACTAATATATATTTTTTAATGATGTTGAAAGAAAGGTTAAATCAATATGGACATAATGGAATCATCTTTAAATAAACATAAACAATGGAATGGAAAAATCGAGATAGTATCAAGAGTTAAGGTTGAAAACTCTGACGATTTATCACATGCATACACTCCGGGAGTTGCAAGACCATGCTTAGAAATTCAAAAGAATCCCGAGCTTTCATACGAACTCACAAGACGTTCAAACCTCGTTGCTGTTATAACTGACGGAACAGCTGTTTTAGGACTCGGTGATATCGGAGGCTTAGCAGGTATGCCGGTAATGGAGGGTAAATGTGCTCTTTTTAAAGAGTTTGCAGATGTTGACGCATTCCCTATTTGTATTAAGTCAAAAGATACAGATGAAATTGTCAGAACTATTGAGCTTATTTCTGACAGCTTCGGCGGAATAAATTTAGAAGATATTTCTGCTCCGAGATGCTTTGAAATCGAAAAAAAATTAAAAGAAAAAATAGATATTCCGGTTTTTCATGATGACCAGCACGGAACAGCTATCGTAGTAGGTGCTGCACTCATGAATGCCTGCAAGGTTGCAAATAAAAAAATCGAGAATTTAACTCTTGTTATAAACGGTGCAGGTGCTGCCGGAACAGCCATTGCAAAATTGTTATTATCACTCGGAGTTGGTAATATAATAATGGTTGACATAAACGGAATCATTTCTAAAACCGATGATACACTCAGTGACGCTCATAAAGAAATCGCTAAAGTTACAAATAAAGATAATTTAACCGGTTCACTGTCAGATGCATTGAAAGGTGCTGATGCGTTCGTAGGTGTTTCAAAACCTAATCTTGTAACCGAAGAAATGGTTAAATCTATGAATGACAAGCCTATTATTTTTGCAATGGCTAATCCTACACCTGAAATAATGCCTGATAAAGCAAAATCAGCCGGTGCATTTATAGTTGGAACAGGACGAAGCGACTTCCCTAACCAAATAAACAATGTTGTTGCTTTTCCCGGAATATTCAAAGGTGCTTTAGCTGTCAGAGCCAGAGATATTAACGAAGATATGAAAATGGCGGCAGCAAAGGCAATTGCTGAATGCGTTAGTGATGATGAACTGAGTGCAGATTTCATTTTGCCAAATGCGTTTGACAGAAAAATTCCTGAAGCTGTTTCTAAAGCAGTAGCACAAGCTGCTGTTGACAGCGGTTCAGCAAGAATAAAATAAACAAGGAGAATTAATTATGATAATAAATTATAAAACTCGCGGAGTGTGCTCACGACAGATAAATGTTGAGGTTGAAAACGAAATTGTTAAAAATGTTGAGTTTATCGGCGGATGCTCAGGTAATACTCAAGGCGTTGCAAGACTTGCAAAAGGTATGAAGGTTGAAGATGTAATAAAGCTTTTAAAAGATGTTGACTGCGGAGGAAGAGGAACTTCCTGCCCTGCTCAGCTTGCACTTGCATTAGAAGAAACTCAACAGGGATAAAAACTCATTCACCGACGAACTGATTAAGAAAAATTAAATTATGATAAAATTGGCAAGACCAACTATTGACATGAAAGAAAAAGCACTGGATTACAGGCAGGAGCATTTTAATAACGGTGAGATGATAATTAACGGAAGTGAATTGCTTGATAAAATCGAATCATATGAAGAATGGCTTGTATATGTAACTAACAACATGTCTATTGATACTGTAAATCCGACTTGGGTAGTAACTGATACTTTCTTTGCTGTTGATGAAAATGATAGAATTGTTGGAATTATAGACTTAAGACATACACTTAATGATTTTTTAAAGGACTTTGGAAATTCCGGTTACAGTGTTAGACCTTCCGAAAGAAGAAAAGGATATGCCACAGAAATGCTGAAACAAGTCATGGCTGTGGCAAAAAGTGCAGGATTACATAAAATTCACCTTACAGCCTTTAAAAATAATGAACCGTCAATAAAGACTATTATTAAAAATGGTGGTGTGTATGAGCGTAGTTGTGAAATTCAAGGTGAACAAGCAGATATTTATGAAATCAAATTATAAATATAAAAATGGCTTTCTGCCATTACAGAATTAATTAATTTATAAAAAATAAAACTGCGGATTCAGTATCTTAATTGATACAAAAGTCCGCAGTTTTTTTACATTTAAATTATCAATTTTCCATTGTCAATTATCAACTGATTACAAAGGATGAACTTTAGTTTCTGTATTTGAATGTGAATAATCAATTCCGAGTTTTTTGTCTCTTCTCTCTTCAAAGAATTTAGGAGCAACCTTTGGAAATTGTGCATAGCTTAAAACATCTTCATCCTGTTCAATCCATTCTGCACATTCTTTTCTCAGCTTTTCAAGCTCAGGCTCAATTAAATCAGCAGGACGGCATGTGATAGGCTTTTCATCACCCAAAATTTTCTTCTGGAACTCCGGATCGATGTCAACAGGAGTTTTTCCATACTCGCCTTTAACAAGTCCCTTAAATTCCTTGGTGACTGTTTTATATCTTTCGCCCATAATTACATTAAACACTGCCTGTGTTCCGACAATCTGTGATGTAGGTGTAACAAGCGGAGGGAATCCTGAGTCTTTTCTTACTCTAGGAACTTCTTGCAGAACCTCTGTCAGCTGATCTTCCTTACCTGCCTGTTTAAGCTGTGATAAAAGATTTGAAAGCATTCCGCCCGGTACCTGATAAATCAAAGCGTTTGCATCAGTAGCAAGCATCTTAGGGTCAAGCAGACCATTATCTAAATACTTCTGACGAAGTGTCATAAAGTAATCTCTAACTTCATTTAGCTTAACGAGGTCAAGACCTGTATCATAGTCAGTTCCCTGAAGTGCCGCAACCATTGACTCGGTCGGTGCATGTGAAGTACCGAGTGCCAGTGGTGACATTGCAGTATCAATAGCGTCAACACCGGCCTCAACACCCTTTAGCAAGCACATTGAAGCCAATCCCGAAGTGTAGTGAGTATGAAGCTGTACAGGAATTTTAACTGCCGATTTCAATGCTTTAACAAGCTTTTCGGTCTTATAAGGAGTAAGCAGTGCTGCCATGTCCTTAATACAAATAGAGTCAGCACCGATAGCTTCAATTCTCTTTGCATAATCAACATAGTATTCATCTGTGAAGACATCACCCAAAGTATACGAAATGGCAATCTGTGCATGAGCACCCTCTTTTTTAGCAGCCTTTACAGCAGTTTCTAAATTTCTTATATCATTCAATGCATCAAATATTCTAATAATATCAATTCCGTTTGCAACGGTTTTTTGAACAAAATACTCTAAAACATCGTCGGCATAATGACGATAGCCAAGCATATTTTGTCCTCTGAAAAGCATTTGCAGCTTTGTATTAGGCATTTCTTTTCTTATTGTACGAAGTCTTTCCCATGGGTCTTCATGTAAAAATCTTAAACAGGAATCAAAAGTTGCTCCGCCCCAAACCTCACATGAATAGTAACCTATCTTATCCATTGTCGATAAAATAGGAAGCATTTCATCAAGAGACATTCTTGTAGCAATAAGTGACTGATGAGCATCTCTTAATACTGTTTCAGTAATATTAACCTTAGCCATTTTCCAGTGTCCTTTCAAAATTTTGAAAATTATTGAATTACTGCTAAAAGAGTTCCCGTTTCAACAGCTGAACCTTTAGCAGTATTTATACTTACCACCTTGCCTGAGCATGGAGCATTAACATCATTCTCCATTTTCATAGCTTCAAGTACAAACATAGGAGCACCTTCACTGACAGTATCACCCTCAGAAACTTTAATATCTAAAATAGTTCCCGGCATTGGTGCTGAAACCTTCGTTCCCTCTGCTGCGGAAGCAGCCGGTACAGGTGCCGGTGCCGGAGCTGATACAACAGGTGCTGATGCTGAAGTCTGAGTACTTCCCGCTTCTTCAACAGCAACATCATATGTTTTTCCGTTTACAGTTATATTATATCTTTTCATTATAAAAACCACCTATTCTATAATTTTAAAACTTAATTAAAATGGGCTGTTATTATGCTTCTTAGGAAGTCTTGTAATTCTCTTACCAGCCATTATCTCTATAGCATTTTTAAGTGTATATCTGATTTCATCAGTAGAAATAACACCGTCAACACACATTTTTTCAGCAGCAACCTTTGCTGACGCCTCTTCATCAATGTATTTCTTTACAAGTTCTTCTCTCGATTTTGATAAATCATCTGTACCCTTTAATTTATCGTGACTTAAAAACTCAACTGCCGCAACAGGCTCTAATGCAGAAATTACAGCTTTATCAACTGCAAAAACCAAATCGGCATTAGCACCCTTGCCTGCAAGAGCAATAAAACCGGGGCCATAAGCTTTTCCCGTAATAACTGAAATCTTTATGGTTGTTGCCTCAGCATAAGCAGAAGACAATTTTGCCATCTGTAAAACCGCACCTGATTTATTGGCACACTCACTGTTATCAAAACCTTCGGTATCAACAAAGGTGATTACAGGAATTGCAAAAGCGTCACAGGTGCGAACAAATCTTGCCAGCTTCGAGCAGTCACACGCTGTAAGCTTATCGTCAGTTTTATTTGTTGCACAAATACCAACTGTTGCTCCGCCGATTGAAGCTAATGCAGTATAGCTTGCCTTGCCGAAATCTTTTGAAAGTTCAATAATACTTTCAGCGTCACACACAGCTTCAGCAATACTTTCTGCATTATCCTGATAACCAACGCTCGGTTCTTCATACTCAAACATAGGAACAGGAGATAAATTATTCTGAGGAAGCTTAACTAAAATTTCTTTAACTTTTTCAACAGCGTCTTCATCGCTGTCTGCAATCAAGGAAGCTGTACCGTTTTCTGCTGCATTTTGAGCCAAATCCTTAACCTCTGTGTTCGGTGTAATAAATAACTCTGCGTCTTTTGTCATAACAACAAAATCAGCCGACACTGCCAAAATAGCTGCAGCACCTGCACAAACCCCTGCAATAACTGAAATCTGCGGTACAACACCTGACAAATTGGATGCTTTCAAAAGCAGTTCCCCATAAGATGTCATTGCAGAAATCCCATCGTTTAAATCGGCCCCGAAAGAGTCGTAAATCCCTATAACAGGAAGACCTGTAGCAGAAGCCATATCATAGATTTTAGAAATCTTATCAGCTTGTACTTTTGTTAAAGCTCCATCATTAACTGATGAATCCTGAGCAAAAGCATAAACCGGATTAGAATCAACATATCCATAAGCTGTTATTACACCCGAAAGATTATCTGAACATTTCGCCATTGCATCCAGTTCAGTAAACTCACCGTTATCAAACAGACATGCCAACCTATCTCTTGCTGAGAGTGAGATAGTATCCTTAGTCATTGAATTTCCTCCATTCATTTATTTTTCAAGCCGTTTAAAGGCTAATTTTACTGCATTTAATACTTAAAAACACATAAATAAGGTGCGATTTGATAAAATTTCAATAATGAGTAAAAAATAAAACCAAATTACACAAGTTTATTATACTACAAAAATACAAGTTTGACAAGAAAATAACAATTAGTTTTTGCAACTTTTACATTTAGACATAAATTTCGCAATAGAGTCCAAATAATTATAATTATTTTGCACAAAACCAAGCTTTGCAATTTCATCAGTCTGTGCTAAACCGAATTTTGCTTTATCAACCTGTCTCATCATTGCCAAAAACAATATTGACCGTATTATTCCATCAAGCAATAATATATCTGAATTGTCAAAAACATAATCGATTTCCACAATCGGTGTATAATCTTCATCAACCGCAAAATGATAAATTCCATACCCTAATGAATTTCCTTCGTCAGTAGCTTCAACTACAAAAGTAGACTTGAAATCCAAATTCAGCTGCGAAATCTTTTCTCTGTAATTTTCTTTATTTCTAGCTTGTAATATCTCCAGCATTTTAATTAAAACCATGCTCCATCAGAGAGCATATCTCCTTCCAGATGTATTTGATTATTAATAAATATTATAAAATTGCTGTTTATCTTTTAGAATTCTCTTTTTTAGATATTGCTGTTCGTATCGCTCTTAGTTCATCAGGCATAAGCTCTCTATACTCACCGGGCTTTAACATACCGAGCTTTAAAGGACCTATAGAAGTCCTTTTAAGCCTGGCAACCTCTAAACCAACTGCTTCACACATTTTTCTGATTTGCCTGTTTCTTCCCTCTCTGATAACCATTTGCATGACTACCCTTCCGGGCTCTTTTGTCAGAACGTTTATAGTACATGGAAGTGTCATTTTACCGTCAATCTCAACACCCTCCGAAAGCCTTACTAACTGCTCATCAGTTATGTCAGGACGCACTGTAACACGATAAGTTTTTGTAACGTGCTTTGATGGGTGCATAATATCATTTGCAAAAGCTCCGTCATTGGTAAAAAGAAGCAAACCTTCTGAATTTCTGTCAAGTCTTCCGATCGGATACACACGCTCAGGAATACCAACTAAAAGGTCAGATACATTTCTTCTGTCGAGCTCATCACTCATTGTGGTAACATAACCTCTAGGCTTATTAAGCATTATATAATACAGATTTCTTCGTCTTGGGGTATATAACTTCTCACCGTCAACTGTTATTATATCCTTACCGGCAAATGCCTTATCGCCTAACTTGCACGGTCTTCCGTTGACCTTAACACGCTTTTGAAAAATAAGCTCTTCGGCTTTTCTTCTTGAACAATATCCTGCGTCTGCAATGATTTTTTGAATTCTTGTCTTTTCCATTAAATTTTCCTTTCATATGTAGCCGGCGAACCTCAGACAGCGTGACGCTGCACCCAATTCGCGTACATAATTAGTATGCATCTTGAGTTTTGTGTCACGCGTTTTTATTACATAAATATAATAGTAAGTTTTGCTATAAGTGTAACGCTACACCCGGTTCGCATAATATATCTGCTAAAGAACATTATTTTGCAGCTTGTATCTATCATCGGTACAAAACCACAATCCAACAACATAGTGATAATATAACAGTTCACATGATAATACTAATCAAACTTCGTAAAAATCACATTGCCCTCCAAATCCGTGCGAATAGCTTTTCAAAAAAGGAAGGCTCCGTTTCTTCCTTACAAACACTTTCATCTGATACAATTTCAGTCTGACCGATTAGTCTTTTATCTATATAATAATTTACATACCCCAATTGTTCACCGTTCGTTATCGGTGCATAATTGACTTGATTTAAAACTACAACCTGAGTTATTTTATCTTCTTCATCGTTGTGAACACTTACTTTTATTTCATTTCTACAGCTTGCCGAAACTGTATCATCATCGGAACCTACTATCGGTACTTTAAAAGAACTAATCTTGGGTTTGAGTGAAATGCGTTTATATTGCGAAAAACCGAACTCATATAAATTTGAATGATCTTTCCAGTCATTGGGGTCATTAAGCGTTACGCAAATTAAAGTTGTACCGTCACGCCTGCAAGCCGAAACAAGACATCGTTTTGCCTTATCCGTAAAGCCTGTTTTTACTCCTATTATCCCCTCACAGGCACCAATCAATTTATTCGTGTTAGAAAGCCACCTGTCATATGGAGGATTACCGAATTTAAGCTTAACACTTTTAGTTGAGCATATTTCAGCAAAGGTCTCGTTTTTCAATGCATATGCTGTAAGCGTTGCCATATCAGATGCAGTTGAATAATGATTGTCTGTATAATCATCAAGACCCGACGGTGTTACAAAATTTGTCGACTTAAGTCCGATTTCCTTCGCCCTTTTGTTCATAAGGGATACAAAGTTTTCAATACTGCCTGAAACTCTGACAGCAGTTGCATTAGCAGCATCATTCCCGCTCGGAAGCATCATTCCGTAACACAAATCACGCTGTGTAACAAAATCACCGCTTTTAAGCCCCATCGACGAACCTTCTACTTTAATAGCGTTATCATCAACTTTGAACTGTTCGTCAAGGCTTCCGCTTTCGACAGCCAATAATGCAGACATTATTTTTGTAGTACTTGCCATAGGAAGTTTCTTTTTTGAATTGTGTTCATACAAAACCTTACCGCTGTCAGCATCAATCAAAATTGCAGCTTTTGCTGAATCTGACACTGCTTCTCCGGTCAGCAAAAAACTATTGAATAAGCAGCTTGATGTTATTAAAAAAGCTATGCAAATACTTGACAATTTTTTCATTAAGCATACACCTCATTTCTTAAATAATTATGCACACTTAATAAAAAATAATACACCGGGCAACGGTAACACCTCACCCAATGCCGCCTTTAGTAAATTTGATAAAAAAGATAATTTGATCAACGGCAGACTGTCACTATATGAGTCGGAACATCGTTAATAATTATTCCTCGCTCTTTTTGTTAATAAAATTTGTAATTTTATCTATAACGTCAGGAACCATATTAATCAGAGCATTTTCCTTGCTTGCATTAACTGACATCTGAAGAAGCTTTACTTCCCCGTTTGTAATTGTAATAAAGGCAATCGGCTGCATTGTTACGCCCCCTGCAGTTCCGCCTCCGAATAAGTCCTTTGACCCTTTAGTAGGCAGGTCGGACCCTCCGGATGTAAATCCCACCGAAACCTTTGATATAGGAATTATTGTAGTTCCGTCAGCTGTTATCGGTTTTCCCACTACAGTTTCACAATCAGCAAGCTCATGTATTTTCTGCATTGCAGTATCAACAAGCTTTTCTAAGTTATTATCCTTCATTTGCCAGCAACTCCTTTTGTTTATTTAAAACCATCTTACGCTTTAATTTATATTGCTTTTTAGCCATACGGCGTTTTTTTAAAAAAATTATCAAAAACTTAATTCCAAAACATATTGCTATACTTAATATTGTGCTCGGTCGAAGCTTTATTTTCCCATAGATTTCATATTCAAATACCTTTTTATCAAATACACATTTAACTTCTGCTTTTTTAGGCTTATACAGAGAAAAAATCAATCCCACAACACTAAGTCCGTTGAAAAGAACCGTATTAATTTTACCGTAAAGCATAGCAGCGTCATAAGAGTCATCTTTTCCAACAGTAATTTCTATTTCAGTATCATAAAACCTGATTTGTTTCAATAACTTTCTGAACGCTTTCCATGTCATAGGAACATAGTCTTTATATTTTTTCCAAGTGTACTTTACTTTATTAATTTTTGATTTCAGTCCATTATCATTATTTTTTGTTTTTTCGGTTTTTATTAAGTGTTTCTTTTCTTTTTTATTTAAAGATGCTTTTTTGTCAGTATTCAGCGGCTTATTCGCCTCAGCGGATTTTTCATTGTGTTCTGACATCTGCTTTTGATTTTCAAGCTCTTTTTCAAGCAAATCAATTTTTTTATCAAGCTCTTCTTTTGTTTGATTAGTTAGCTCATTATCAATTTTTGAAAAATCAAATTTTTCTGAATATATTTTTTCTGATTTTATTTTACTCTTTCTGCTTGCTTTATTTGTTTTAACAGCTTTCTGAGGTCTTGGATAAATGTTAAACCACAGCCATTTAGCCGATAACTCAATTTCATCTGTATTGCTGTTCACATAGTATGTTATTTTAACCGAAAAACGAAGGATAATATATACGCACAGGATAATTCCTGCAATTATATACAAAGCAATAATATTTATCATCCCCCCATCTAAAATAAAACCTATTTATTCACTATCTTTATTTTCTATGTCACTTCCGCTGATATCTTTAGTTTCCTCATCTAAAACATCGTCGAAAGAAACCTGACGCTCCTGATTCGGAAGCGGAGGCAAATCATCAAGTGATTTAAGTTTGAAGCTCCTTAGAAAATTAGAGGTTGTTTTAAATGCAATCGGTCGCCCCGGAACATCAATTCTTCCCGCTTCTTCAAGCAAACCTTTTTCAACAAGTGAGTTCACAACACTTGAACTGTCAACACCTCTGACATGCTCCACAAAGCCTTTTGTTACAGGCTGATTATAAGCAATTATAGTCAAAACCTCAAACGCCGCCTGAGAAAGCTTAGAGTTATTTTTGGTTTCCATCGCCTTTTTTATATGTGAAGAGTATTCTTCCCTTGTTCCGAGCTGATATGAATCATTCAGCAAATAAACCTTCAAAGCACTTAAACAATTTGAATATTTGTCATTTAATAAACTAACCAGTTTATCAAGAGTTGATTTATCAACTTCAATTGCTTCTGCCAGCTTTGAACTTTCCATTGGTTCACCGCTTGAAAAAAGTATAGCTTCTAAAACTGAAATTTTCTCATCTATTTTCATAAATTACCATCCTGAAATTTGTTTAATGTCCGGTTTTATCTCTTCTGTTAAAATACAACTTAGAATTATCATCACTCAGCATAATTCTTCCCGATTTCGTGAGTTCAAGCACAGCCAGAAAAGTTGCAACACGCTCTGATTTATCGGTAATACCTTTATAAAGGTTGTCCATATTGCAGGTACCTGTTGTATAAAGCTTTTTCAACACAAAAATTATCTTAGAAGTAACAGATACTATTTTATGTGAAACTATCGGCTTGAATATAGAAGCATCTAACTTCGGAGCTTCTTTTACTCTTACCGAAATTCCCATATAAGCCTCAATAAGCTCCTGAGGATCATGAATTTTTGTGTATGTTTTATCAATCTCAACAGGCATAGGAAGCCGAACAAAAATCTCGCCGCCGACATAGTTTTTTTTCAGCTCATCTGCAGTTTGTTTACAGAGTGAATATTCAATTAATCTTCCTTCTAACTCTTTTTTAAGTTCTTTTGCTTCATTCGGCTGAGGCAAAAGAGACACGGTCTTAATATATATGAGCTTTGCCGCCATTTCAAGAAACTCGCCTGCTATTTCAAAATCCTGCTCTTTTAAACCGTCTATATATTCAAGATATTGTTCAAGCAAAAGTGAAATCTCAATATCATTGATGTTAAGCTTATGCTTTGAAATCAAATACAAAAGCAAATCAAGCGGTCCTTCAAAAGCCTCTAACTTAAATTGAATCTTATTCATTAACTAAAATGCCTTTCAGTTCTTTGATTAAAATATTATTCCCCTTGCAATTAAATCAATCCAACCTGTCAAAAAGTAAAATACATTGAATATTTTTCCTCCAATCCAACTAATCGGACCGTCAAGAACATCAAAAAACAGTACAAAAACAATAAATACTATATATATAATCTGGCTATATCTTTCCATTTTTTCTTCAAAACTGTCAGGAAGGAAATAGCATAATATCCTAGAACCGTCCAATGGAGGTATAGGGATTAAATTAAATACTGCTAAGAATATGTTTATCGTTATAAAATATTGGAATATCAGGCTGAGATATGAATAAGTTTCTGAAAAATAAAATTCACTGTTTCCACCAAATGACACCCACATAATTACCTTAAAAATCATCATTGCAATATATGCAACTATCAAGTTCGACATAGGCCCTGCAAGTGCTGTAAGTGCAGTGCCTGCTTTTCTGTTTTTGAAATTGTACGGATTGATAGGCACAGGCTTCGCCCAGCCAAACCCGACAACTAGCAAACATATTGAGCCTAAAATGTCTAGATGAGAAAACGGATTAAGCGTTAATCTTCCCAAATGTCGCGCTGTATCATCACCAAGCTTAGACGCCATCCATGCATGTGCAAATTCGTGAATAGGCAAAACCATAAAAATAATCAGTATCTTTACGCCATATTCTAATATTTTATCTATAGTCATATTTATCCCCCTGTATAATTAAGATAATATTTATTCAATTATACTATATCTGTCTTTAAAATTCAAGTAAAATAATCCAAAAAAACTGCTTATATTAAGATAAGCAGTTTAAATTATATAACTTAGATTTCATTATTATTTTAATATATCCTTCGGCTGATTATTATGCATAATAATCATAGGCAAAACAGAAGATAAAATCAGATAAATTACTGCTGAAAACAGCATTATTCCAAGCTCAAAAAATCCCAGCTTAATCACCGTGAGAGAATTATATATAATAGCCGAAATCACCGCTAAGCTTATCAGCCAGGAAATTAAACATAATATAAGCGCATATAAAAAAGATATTAATGCACATTCATGCCATTTAGCACCGCAGATATAATAAATTGCATAAGTCTTCAGCTGTCCGTTTAATGATATGCAGATAACGGAAACAGTTGTGATAAGCGTCAGCAGAAAAATACATAATGCTATAGGCATCAGGACATAAAGCTCCTGTCTGATATACTCAAAACTGTTATCACGGACCTCTTCAAGAGGGATTGTATACATCGGCGAACAATTAGCAGTGAGATAATCTGAAACTTCTTTTACCTCACTGCCGCTCATACCGTCACATAACACAAATCCCATTCCCCAAACAGTAAAATCACCTTCATGCAGGGTGCTTTTTTCTATCTCTGATTTAGGAATAAATAATCCCCATTGATTTTCAACCTCGGAATTATATGTATAATACATATCAAAAAAGTTCATTTTATTGGCTAAGTCCGTCTGAGAAAACAATGAATATCCTACTGCATACTGCTTGTTTTCCATAACCCCTATTACTTTAGCCTGGGCCGTCTTTCCCTCAAATGAATTAAGTGTAATTATATCTCCCGTTTTCAATCCCAATACATTATCTTGTGTTACAACTGCGTGAATATAATCATCATCAGGTATATCACTGAGCCAGCTTCCGCTTTGCATTTTCGGAGTATAAGCCTCTATCCACCTTTCAGTCAGCAAATCCGTCAGCGGAACATATGTATTTTCATTTTCCATGGTTACATCATCACTGTCTGTATTAACGGCATAGTACCCATAATATGTGAACTCGCATTTTGTACCTTTTAAATTTTTCAGCATTTCTTTTTCACTTGCAACACCCGAGGCATCCATTTCACATAAAAAACCTTTTGAATTAATTTCATCCGCAAAAGGAGTATAGTACTCCATTCGTGACTCTATCATACTGACAAGCATACTTAATATTATCATAACTGCCGAAAGCTGTATGATAATAAGCGAACTCATAAAAATATTTTTCTTAAACTGTTTCAATGCCGATTTTAAAATCATTATAACTCACCCGCTTTCAGCTCGGTAATCGAATGTCTTGAAATATATGTGCTAATCATTATCAGAAGCACCGCAAAGCTGGACACTGCATAAATTCCGAAAATTGCCGAATAGAGCAGCGGACTGTAAGCAAGAGAAATATATTCGAATATTTCCGATAAAACAGGCAATGCTATCTTGTCAAACAACAGCATAGAAAGTGCAAATAACGGCAGTCCGATTATCATGCATTCACAAAGATATATAAATATTATCCTTTTCTTTGTACAGCCGCATATACGGAATATTGTAAGCGTTTTTATCCGCTTTTGAAGAACAAATCTGTAAAGCACCGCAAAATTGATTGCCGCCAGAACTGAAATCAGCACCGATATCATTAAAACAGTACGATAATAAAATAATTCTGTCGTCGGTGAAATATCCATTTCAGGCACTTCGGCATTATCGCCCATATTTATAGCTACTGCATTTACTATATCATCATACTGGGTGCGTGAAATATCGGTTTTAAATGTTATTTCCAAACAAAAAGAACCACCCATTATAAATGTATTGTCATAAAATGCAGTTATGGGAGAATCTAAAATTCCCTGATTATAAGACTCATTAACTATATTATAATTTTCACCGTTAATTTCTATGCTTTTAGTATCACCTATATATTTTGAATCCCAATCACCTATTCCGTTTAAAGTTAAACCTACACTTCCGTTTTTTTCTCTGAGTACCGGATTTATAGCAACTATTTTTTTATAAGAATTATATTGCTCATCGTCAAAACTATTATTATATCCAATACCATGAAACTTTCTGTCAACATATGAAAAATTAAATATGAAATCATTTTTTTCAATTGCGGAAGTTGATATTAGAGCTTCACAGAAAAAATTGTCAATATTTTTTAAAGTATCATCAGAAAGGCTTCTAACCGTATCAATAACCATTTTAGTTGTTACCGATGACTCAACAATATTATCTTTAAGTGTCGGAACAACCTTAAGCTGCCTCTGTGTTGTTTCACCATATTCTATTTTTACATTGTAATTCTGATAAATACCATAAGAAAAGCAGATTACAAACGCTGAAATTATTATATTTAGTACAATTAGTATTGAAATCATTCGATACGATTTTAAATCATGATAAACAAGTTTGAATATGTTCATAATCTGCTCTCCTTTGAAATTTATTTTATAGTACTCTGTTTTCTGTTAGTCTTACATATCTATGTAAGACATTTAATGTAGTATCAGTTGGTGATGTAGAATTTTTTATAATTGAACGATGATAAGATTGGTAAGCACCTGAATCGCCTAAATTAGCATAGCATGACCTTGACGTATTTGTCTTTGCTACTCCCTCAGATTTATTAGATGTTAATACTGAACCGGATCTGTCCATTATAATTGAACTAACATACAAATATTTGCTTTTTGAAACAAGATTTGTACCTTTGCTATATGTAACAAAATAATTGGTCTTTGTTTCCGAACCAGAATAATAAAGCTTGTTGTACTTATTAGACACTGTACCATTCACTGCCGAAGCACCCATAGCCACAGTACCCATCATCATAAGTGACACAGCAATAGCTGAAAAATTTTTTACATAAATTTTCATTATAATTCCTCCTGAATTTGTTTAGATTTTTTATCAGATTCTTTAATCATAATAATTCCAGTATCTGTATTTTATCATAAATTGTTTTATTTGTCAATTATTTTCATTTAGTTACATTATATACTAATTATGAGACTATTTCACCGTCTGAAATTTCTATAACCCTGTCGCATTGCTCGGCAACCATCGGGTCATGTGTAACAATTACTACTGTTCTTCCCTGCTCATTAAGCGACCTGAAAAGTGTCATGATTTCCTCTGATGTTTTTG
The DNA here is from genome assembly GCA_900545345.1 of uncultured Ruminococcus sp. Classification (GTDB taxonomy): domain Bacteria; phylum Bacillota; class Clostridia; order Oscillospirales; family Ruminococcaceae; genus UMGS1601. The sequence continues at coordinate 33,493 of UQYQ01000010.1, read as the reverse complement.
TGTCAAGTGCACCTGTCGGTTCATCGGCTAATATCATACTAGGCTCATTAACTATAGCTCTTGCTATTGCAACTCTCTGTTTTTGACCGCCTGAAAGCTTGCTGCACGGTTTTTTTGCTAAATCTGCTATTCCGACCGATTTCAATGCTTCAAGAGCCTTACTCTTTTTATCCTTTATTTTTTTCTTTGAAAACGACAGCGGTATCATTACATTTTCAAGCGCCGAAAAATCTTCAACAAGCGCAAAATCCTGCATAACCATTCCGATCTTCTCGTTTCTTATTTTTGCATATTGACGTTCAGAAAGCTTTTTAACAAGTGTATCATCAATCGTATATTCGCCGTTTTGATAGTTATCGATGCACGCCAAAATATGCAGAAGTGTTGATTTTCCCGCACCGGATTTTCCTATAATCGCCACTAACTCTCCGTCTTCAATTTCACATGAAACCCCGTGAAGTGCTTCAAACTCATTTGACTTTTTCGGGTTATAAATTTTTACAATGTTATTTAATTTTATCATGACTAATTCTCCTTATTCATTTGTTATTAAGTTATTTTTTAATGTACTTTTACTCATAAGTGTTATCGGCATAATCATCGAACATATAATTTGCAGTACAACTGCTGCCGAACATGCGAAAAATCCTGTAACACTCATACTTATTACGATTTTTGACGACAAATCAAATATACTGCCTGCATTCACAATAAGCAATGCAAAAACAATTGCTGTGACTACAGTAAGAATGCAGTTTAAAAGGCATATTCCCAGACACCGAATTATATCACAGCCACATACATAATAAATAGAATATGTTCTCAGTCCGCTTTTAACATTAAGTGCTGATATAGAAACAGTGCTTACTATCACAAGCAAAACAATACATATTAAAATCGGTAATAGCTTTATAATCTGCTCATACACATATAATTCTGATACAGAACGAAAGTCTTTCAAAGGCACGGGAGTTGAAGAACCTAATTCTTTATTAAGCTTTTGGATTTGTTCATCTGATAAACCATTTTTATATTTAATTATCTGCTTATTTGTATTTATCGTATATCCGATTTTTTTAGCAGTTAACTGCTTTTGACTTAAAAGCAGAAGCGGTTTTGACTCGTCATAATCTGCATAAAGATTTCTGAAGTCATCTTCTTCACTTATATATGTATCCGCTCCGAATACCTGTGCGTGTTCGCTGAGAACTCCTATTATTTTTACTGCAAATTTTTCTTCAATCGGGTGTGTGAATGTTTTATCGCTTTCATCATATCTTGTATTTTCGATTTCAACAGTATCATTTACTTTAAGACCGCTTGAATAACTTGCAACGCCGTAAAGCATATCATCAGATAGCTTTGAACTTTCAAACCAGCTTCCCTCATCAAGCTTCGGAGTGTACATATTAATAATTTCATCATTGTATGAAATTATTTTTCCTTCTCCGTTTTGATAAGCAGCGTCAGTTGTATACGAGGCAAGAACAGAATCAACATCAGTATATTTTGCTTTTAAATCTTTTTCGGTGATTATATCTGTATCAGCTGAAATAGTCATGGTGTAAATACCATTACCGTCTAAATAATCTTTTACAGGTGTATACAACTCAGTTCTTGACTGAACGCTTGATATTATTGAAATTAAAAGAATAAACACAACAGCAAGCTGAAGTGCCGTAAAAATATTTGTATAAATTCTTCTGAAAAATTCTTTAATTCCTAATCTCAACATTATTTATCACCTGCCTTTTTAAACATTTGCACCGGTTGTTTTTCAACCTGCAGTGAAAAAATAATATTGATTGCCAATAATAACACAGCAATAAAAATCACAAACAAATATAAATATGTTTTTATGCTGTACACATCTTGAATCTTAGGAAATGCAAATGTAAGTCTCGGTATGATTACATAATGATACACAATCGAACAAACAATAAAAATTAAAACCGATATACCGGCGGCCTCACCTAAATACATAAATCTTGCTTTTATCCTTGTACAGCCTGATAATCTGAAAACTGCCAGTCTCTTTCTTCGTGTCAGCATAATATATCTGAACAAAATTGCCAAGTTAATTGCAGAAAGCACAGACAGTACTATAGAAATCAGCATTATCGAAGCATAAAATGTCTGTTCGGTTGTATCAGCGGTCTTGAATTCAGGGAAATTCACATTATCCCCGTACACACTTGTAAAAGCTTCTTTTATTTTTCTGTATGTATCTGTGGTTATCACCTTATCGGTTAAAAGAGAAACACTTGAAAAAGTTAAATCATCAGGCAGTGTTGGAAATGGAACACTATAATGATATATGTCATCCTCACTATGAACACCTATGACTTCATACCTTTTATCTAAAAAATTTATTTTTTGTCCTATTAAGTTTCTGTCACTATCACTTGGTAGACAAATTACATTCGCTCCAGTTAATTCTTCATTCTGTGTAATGTATCTTCCCTCCGCAATAGAGACATTTTCTAAATATGAACTATATAACCCATATTGATGTTCTGATTCATCATATTCTAACCTACTGTCTAACATAGGAGCCATCCATTCTTGATCACTAACAACACCTTTTGATCGAAAACTATATTCATCTTTCATATTATACATAACATAAAATCCGGTAAAAGAGCTTTTAGTTTTATCATCCATCAATTCTAAAACTTGTCTGAATTCACCTAATGTACTTTTTCCGTCACCAAGATAATTAGTTAGATGTGCTTCTTCATCAACAGAAGTATCAGTTATTTTTCCGAATGATATATCAGGAATATTCGTAACAAAATTCCAATATTCATCTTCAAAAGTCAGCATTGTTTCATAATTCTGATATACACCATGTGAAAAAAGGATAACCAAAACGGATACTATACAGCATATTATGAATAATGCGAAAATCACAGATGATTTTCGCATTGAAACTGCTATGTTTTTTAAAATATATTTTATTGTACTCATAATGTTTATACCCCTTAATTTGACGGAAGCTGATAAACATCGATTTTTTTACTGTCAATTGTATAACCGCTTGACGCATAAGGTTTCAGTACAGCCTGATGCGAATAAATTATATTTGAATCACTGAGGACACGCTTCATAGAAGCACTTGCATACATTTGTTTTCCTGTATTTTCATCAATTTTACTTGAAATCTCTACACCATTAAACCTATTCTTTTTTACAACAGCCGCCTGGACATATCTTGAATAAGAAGTCGGATTAGTTGCTTTAGTTGAAACTTTAGTGTCGGTACCTTTTATAACCCACTTCATCTCATTACCCTTGCCGGAATAACTATATGCTTGATAGTATTTGTTTGCTACTTGTGCCATAGCTGTGGTTGACAGCAATAAAAGTGCCATAATTGACAAAAATGTTATCGAAATTATCTTTTTTAATTTCATGATTAATCTTCTCCTTTGTTTTAATACTAAAAATTTTGATACTTTGAGCATAGCACTGAATTTGAAATAAAACACTCGAACTTTTATTTCAGTTTTATATTTTTACCTCCTTTCTTCTTGCTAAATTATTCCATAATATTATAATATACTACATTATGGTAATAGTCAAGATAATCGTGCTATAATTTTACATATAATGATGAATTTTGTATTTATTTGAGTTTTGTATTGAATTTCAATTTTTATTGGCAATACCTAAAAAATATTAAATAACCCCCTGAATCGAATAGCCGTTTCGCCATTCTCCATAAGCTTTATTGCTTAATGTAAATTTTGTGATTTCACTTGAATTTATCGCCATTTCAAGATCATCTGTTGTAATTTGACATATGTTCAAATTATTATACAAATCAACAAGCTTATTTTTATCTACATTTTTAATGTCATAACAGCTTATGTATAAATAGTTTACATCCTTCCAGCGATTAAAGTTTACACTGCAGAGTACATCATCAATTTTAATTTGGTATTCAATTTCATTATAATGACTAGTTGTCTTTTCATATTCATAATTATTATCTTTAAAATAGGTTTCAGCTTTATCAATCAGAGAATTTCGCTCGTCTTTACTTGCAAATATATTTATATCTCCGGACTCTAAAAGCTCAATTTTAATTCCTCCAGCAAGCTTATCAAACGGCAGTATGAATACAAATATAAAAACAGCTAAAAGAACGCCCAAAACTATAAGAACAGTATTTTTAGTCTTTTTCATATTAATCCCCTATATTCAACTGTGTTTTTATTCTTCTTCCTTTTCCCATGTATTTACCCACTTCACAAAATCAATAATCATAATTAATATCAGCAAAAGTCCGAATGCCAAAATACAAGTATAAACAGTAATAATTTCTTTTACATTAGTTGAAACATAATATTCTTCTGCAAATCGAGGTATTTCACTGAGACCGTCTTCACTCTCAGTCAGCTCTGAAATATACTCTGTATATCTTTGTTCAGCTATTTCATATGTATGGTTTATTTTATCTAAACCAACAAAAATGCATACTAACGCAATTATCAATACAACAATCTTACTAAATGCTTTCATAATTTTTACCATCCTTATATAAAATAATCTTTCCTTCATGAAATAAAAAATGAGCAGTCAAAACTACAGATATCCTGACTCTGTCTGACTGCTCATTATTCCTGTATTTTGTTTATTAATTTCAAAATTTGTAATAAATTCAGAAACAATAATACCTTTATTATCTATCATAATTGTGAAAGATAATATTCGGTTAAGGATATTAATAGTCCCTTTTTTCATAGTTTTAAACTTCCCCCAATTTTTTTGCAATCATCAAACTTTTACTTTCAAAACCATAATGAAAATGCAATTTTACCCTATCTATATATTAACACTATATCTTTTCTATGTCAAATAACCTTTTATATTAATTTCTCGCAAAATATAACGCCATTTGAACACTAATATTCAAATGGCGTATGTATAATCGATTTATTTTGCTTGTATTGTATTTAATTATTTTTATTATAAATTATCATAAGACCTTTGAGCAATAAGTCATCGTCAATAATTATCTCACTTTTGCACAAAGGAATAATCACATTTGCAAGACCGCCTGTTGCTACTACAGTACATTTATCACCTAACTCATCACTTATTCTGTCTATAAGTCCGTCAATTGCTCCTGCACTGCTGTAAAGCAAACCGCTTTTCATACATTCTACAGTATTCCTGCCGATTACCCTCTTAGGGCGTTCAAAGGCAATTTTCGGAAGCTGAGATGTTTTTCTTATCAAAGAATCATGTGAAGCCCAAACTCCCGGAACAATCATTCCGCCAAGATAATCACCCTGTTTTCCTATTACCGACAGAGTGGTTGCAGTACCCATATCAATAACAATAAGCGGTAAGGGATAGTTATTTATTCCGGCAACTGCGTCAACAACAAGGTCGCTGCCAAGCTGTGCAGGATTGTCAATTAAAATACTAAGCCCCGTTTTAATTCCCGGTCCCACAACTATTGCCTTTGAATTTGTATATTTCTCTGCTGCTTTTATTAAAGTGTCGGTAACCGCAGGAACAACAGAAGAAATGATAATTCCGCCGATATCGTCAGGAGCTATCTCATTAAGTTCAAAAGCAGTTTTTAAAATTGCAATATATTCAAGTACCGTAGCTGTATGATTGGTAGAAATTCGGTCACGGAAAAGAATTTTATTATCTTCACAGCAACCGATAACTATATTGGTATTACCTATATCAATAGCTAAAATCATAGCAGTCCTCCAAAAAAATTAAGCAGTTTTTTTCTGCGGTGTGCTTATAAGCCGTGCTTTAATAAGTGCCGTTCCTACAGCACCTGAAATCACAGTTGAAGCTATCATTTCACATATAGCATTGATTCCCACAAATGTACATACGAAAACTAAAATGTTTCTTCCGCCTATTAATTCATGCATATAGTCTGTGCTGCCGAAAAGTGCAACCAGAGCAGTCATAAACAAAGCAGTATTTAAGAATGCAGAAAAGAAACCTGTTATAAAACACGCAGGATACCCTCCGCAAAGCTTTTTAGTGCCTTTGAAAATATAGCCGATTAAAAATCCGTCAAGCACTCTCGGAACAAATCTCTGCACAAATGCCAAAAATGGGTTTATATCAAACAGAATTGCACCCATTGCACTGGTACCGCCTATTCCCATACATTGAAAAAAGCTGGTTAATCCAAAAACGGCTCCGACGATAGCACCACCTGTCGGTCCTAAAGCGATTGCGGCAATTGCAACGGGAATGACATTAAAAGTAATAGCCAGAGGCCCTATGTTAAGGTACCCAAGCGGTGTGTATGCCATTAACAGCATAATTGCCGTGAGCAGTCCGAGTAAAACGAGCTGCTTAGCAGTTGGTTTGATTTTCATATAAATTTTCCTCCTTGTTATTATTCTTCATTAACGAAGATACAATACAATGCAAAAACATTATATCACAATTTTTAAATTTAGTATATATATACTTTTTAAATTTTTTGTGTTATAATACAATTAAATAAACAGAAATAGCTTTATTAATTCAGTAATAGTCACAAGGAGAACTTTTTTATGCTTACAGGTAAAACCATAATTTTAGGAGTAACGGGAAGTGTTGCAGCTTATAAATCAGCCAACCTTGCACGAATGCTGAAAAAACAGCATTGTGATGTTCAGGTAATAATGACAAAAAACGCAACAAACTTTATCAATCCCATAACCTTTGAATCAATTATAGGAAACAAATGTCTCATTGACACATTCGACAGGAATTTTCAGTATAGTGTTGAACATGTAGCCCTTGCCAAGCGTGCAGACGCAGTTATAATAGCACCTGCTTCGGCAAATGTTATAGGAAAAATAGCCAACGGAATTGCAGACGATATGCTTACAACTACAATAATGGCATGCACATGTCCTAAAATTATATCCCCTGCAATGAATCACAATATGCTTCATAATCCTATCGTTGAAGACAATATTAAAAAACTTGAAAGTTATGGATATGAAATTATTCCCGCCGAGAGAGGTATGCTTGCAAACGGTGATGTAGGCGACGGAAGAATGCCCGAAGAAAAAGTTTTGTTTGAATATATTCTTCGTTCAGCGGCTTTCAATAAAGATTTAAAAGGGAAAAAAATACTTGTCACTGCCGGTGCCACTCAGGAGTCAATTGACCCCGTTAGGTTTATCACTAACCATTCAAGCGGTAAAATGGGTTTTGCACTTTCTCACGCTGCAATGCTCAGAGGTGCTGATGTTAAGCTTATAGCTGCAAATCACAGTGCCGAGCCTCCACTTCTTATAGAAAAAACTGATGTAAAAAGTGCAGAAGATATGTTTAAAGCCGTTAAAGAAAACGCAGATAATTGTGACATAATTATAATGGCTGCCGCTGTTGCCGATTACACTCCTGTCACTGTTGCGGAAAACAAAATTAAAAAATCAGATAATGATATGTCTATTAAGCTTAAACGCACCCAGGATATTTTAAAATATTTAGGCGAAAATAAAAAAGAAAACCAAATTATATGCGGATTTTCAATGGAAACTGAAAACATTATTGAAAACTCACGCAAAAAGCTTGCCGGCAAAAACTGTGATATCATATGTGCAAACAGTTTAAAAACCAATGGTGCAGGCTTTGGGGCAGACACAAATATTGTTACTGTAATTACTAAAGACCGTGAATACAGCCTTGAACTTATGAGCAAAGAAGACACCGCACATAAAATTCTTGACTTTATAATAAATGTGAAGTAACTTACACTTGTTAATTATAAACAAACAAAACAATAACCACATAAAAAGTGCAGAAATATTTTTTCTGCACTTTTTATTAATTATTTAACTTTTACTTTTTTTAGCTGTTTGCTCCATTTACTGTAAACTTTCTTAGTTTTGCCGTTTTATTATTTTGAACAATAACAAACAATATTATATAAATTTGTATATATTATTCGCAAACTCAATCAGTTCTTCCATTGAAAGCTGTTCGGGTCTGACAGAGATACTAAGTCCTGCTTGCTCAATAGCCTTTATAACTGTTTGTTTTTCTATACTTAGAGCTGATGAAACCGAATTTGCAAGAGTTTTTCTTCGCTGTGAAAACGCCCCTCTTGCAACCTTAAAAAATAACTTTTCATCACAGACACCTTCCGGGGTTTCATCCTTTATATCAAACCTGACTACACAGCTGTCAACATTCGGTGCAGGCATAAAGCTTCCTCTTGATACATTAAAAAGTATTTTCGGATTGGAAAAATAATTAACAGCCACCGTCACCGCACCCATATCTCTTGTTCCCATCTTAGCACACAAGCGAGTGCCTGCTTCTTTCTGAACCATGACAGTTATTGATTTTATACGCAGTCTTGACTCCATAAGCATCATTATTATCGGCGATGTAAGATAATACGGAAGGTTAGCACACACTGCAACATCAAGACCTTCAAACTCTTCATCTATAATCTTTGAAAGGTCAATCTCCATAACATCCGCGTTTATGATTTTTACATTATCGAACTCAGATAAAGTATCATCTAAAATCGGAAGCAAACGCTTGTCAATTTCTATTGCAACAACCTTATCGGCACGCTTTGCAAGCTCTGTTGTTAAAACACCGACTCCCGTACCGATTTCGATTATTCCAAAGCCCGATTTTGCATTGCCCATTTCGGCGATTTTTGGACACACCGAAGGATTTATCAAAAAGTTCTGACCTAAATTTTTTGAAAACTCAAAATCATGCTTTTTGATTAAAGCTTTTATAACATTTATGTTAGAGAGATTTTCCATTATCATTTTCCCTTTTTACAAAATATAGTTTTAGTTATTATAGCATAATAAAGTGAAATTTTCAAATAATACTGATACAATCTTATTTTTTAAAAGGAGAAGAATTATGGATTTAAAAGACATTCCTATAGGACTGAAAATGGCACTTGCCGAAAACCCAGCGTCACTGAACTACTTTGTATCACTTTCAGACGAACAAAAACAGCAGATTATCGAACAAACGCATAAAATACATTCAAGAAGTGAAATGCAGGCTTTCGCAGGCAATTTCGGCAAGAATAACGCATCATCTAAAACCGGATTTCAAAATAATAACTTCAGTTAACGGTTCACAGACTCTTTTTTTAAATCAGTCTGTATGCAATTTTAACAATTAATTAAAATAATATCATTATAAATTTTATAGCAATAAGTGTTGAAATTTTTTCAAATTTAGAGTACAATATTAAATGTAATGATTTTAGTCGATTTGAGGTAAAATGTATGACATTTATTTTCGCAAGACAATACTATAAATCTTCATACAGTTTTTCAGGTAATTGTTCTTCTGCAAGCGTTTTAGAATGTTACCTTGCTTCATTGCACTCAAACAACAAAATAATAGCATAATTTTAACTGCAGCAGAGATGTTGCAGTTTTTTTACTGTAAAAACTTTTTAACACAGCGTGCAATAAAGCTTCACGCAGAAACGGAGGACTTTTATGAAAAAAGTTGCAGTTATTATGGGAAGCGACAGCGATTTCCCTATTGTATCAAAGGCTATTAAAGAACTTCAGGATTACGGTGTTCCTTATGAAGCACATGTTATGTCAGCACACAGAACACCGGAGCTCGCTTCGGATTTTGCTTCAAAAGCAAAAGAAAACGGTTTCGGAGTTATTATTTGTGCAGCGGGAATGGCGGCACACCTTGCAGGAGTAGTTGCCGGTCATACCACTCTTCCTGTTATAGGAATTCCTATTAAATCAACCTTCGACGGTATGGATGCACTTCTTGCTACAGTGCAAATGCCAAGCGGCATCCCTGTCGCAACCGTTGCAGTGAACGGAGCAAAGAATGCGGCACTTTTAGCAATTCAGATGCTTGCACTTTCAGACGAAGCTTTAGCTAACCGACTTGAAAAAGCAAAAAAAGATATGACTGAAGGTGTCAAAGCCAAGGATAAGGCTCTTCAAGAGCAAATCGCTTCTCTGTAATTAATCAAAAACCGCAAATTGCTGCCGGTAAAGAATTTCTTAGGCAGTGATGCTTGAAACAACAGAAAAAATAAAATTCAGGAGGATAAAATCATGGAAAATCTAGTTAAAACAGAACAACTGTATGAGGGAAAGGCTAAGAAAGTTTATGCTACAAACAATCCTGACTTAGTTATCGTTGACTATAAGGACGATGCAACAGCTTTCAACGGTGAAAAGAAAGGTACAATCACAGGCAAAGGTGTTATTAACAACAGAATGACAAATTTTATGTTTAAGCTTCTTGAAAAAGAAGGCGTACCTACTCACCTTGTTGAGGAAATCAGCGACCGTGAAACTATAGTTAAAAAGGTTGACATAGTTCCTTTAGAGGTTATTATAAGAAATGTTGCGGCAGGAAGTTTTTCAAAGAAACTGGGAATTGAAGAAGGAACTCCTCTTAAGACTCCTACTCTTGAATTCAGCTATAAAAATGATGACTTAGGCGACCCGTTCATAAACGACTATTATGCACTGGGACTCGGACTTGCAACAAGAGAAGAAATCGATACAATTTCAAAATATGCATTTATGGTTAATGATTTTATGGTTAAATTCTTCAAAGAAAAGAATGTTGACCTTATCGATTTTAAAATCGAATTCGGCAAAACATCAGACGGTACTATTATTCTTGCTGATGAAATTTCACCTGATACATGCCGTTTCTGGGATTCAACAACACATGAAAAGCTTGATAAAGACCGTTTCCGCAGAGATATGGGCGGTGTAGAAGAAGCTTATCAGGAAATGATGAAAAGATTGGGAATAAACTAACCGGCTTTTTCAAAACCAATAAAAAAATCAATAAGGAACGGTATTTAATATGGGCGGATTTTTCGGTGCAGTTTCTTCAAACGACTGCATTTCAGATGTTTTTTTCGGAACTGACTATCATTCACATCTGGGCACAAGACGAGGAGGTATGACATCATACTCACCTGAACTTGGGTTCCAGAGAAACATTCACAGCATTGAAAACTCACCTTTCAGAACAAAATTTGAAAAGGATATAGATTCAATGCGCGGAAATATCTGTATCGGATGCATCAGCGATACAGACCCTCAGCCGATAATGGTCAGATCAAAGCTTGGGCTTTATGCAATTTGCACCATCGGTATAATTAACAATGCGGACGAGCTTATGTCTGAACTCCTAGACTCAGGATGTGCAAACTTTGAGTCCATGAGCAGCGGCAATGTTAATTCCTGCGGACTGATTGCAGCGCTTATTGCACAAAAAAGTTCTTTTGTCGAGGGTATAAAATACGCTCAGGACAAAATTAAAGGAACAATGTCACTTGTCATAATGACAGAGGACAGAATTATTGCTGCAAGGGACAAGATGGGCAGACTTCCTATTATTCTTGGCAAAAGATCAGACGGATACTGCTTCTCGTTTGAATCATTTGCATTTCAGAAGTTAGGATTTAAAACCTGCTATGAGCTTCATTCGGGTGAGATTGTAAGTATAACAAAAGACGGCTACGAAGTTTTAAGCGAAGGAAATGACAACAAAAAAATCTGTACTTTTCTTTGGACTTATTATGGTTATCCGAATGCAGTTTATGAAGGAGTTAATGTTGAAGCTATGCGTACACGCAACGGTGAGATAATGGCTGAAACAGATATGAAAAACGGAAAGCTCCCTGATGTTGACTATGTATGCGGTGTTCCCGATTCGGGTATTCCTCATGCAATAGGATATGCAAACAAAAGCGGTATTCCTTTTGCAAGACCTTTTATCAAATATACTCCTACATGGCCGAGAAGCTTTATGCCTCAAAATCAGTCAATGAGAAATAAAGTTGCCAAAATGAAGCTTATTCCCGTTCATGAGTTAATTGACGGAAAAAAACTTCTTTTTGTCGATGACAGTATTGTAAGAGGCACTCAAATGAGAGAAACGGTTGAGTTTTTATATGAAAACGGTGCTAAAGAAGTACATATGCGTTCAGCTTGTCCTCCGATTATGTATGGATGCAAATACCTGAATTTTTCAAGAAGCACATCAGAGCTTGAGCTTATCGCAAGACAAATCATTGATGAATTTGAAGGCGTAGAAGGTGTAAAATACATAGAAGAATACAGCGATTCAAATACCGAACGCGGCAAAAAGCTCAGAGATGAAATATGCAGACGACTAAAACTTACTTCCCTTGAATTCCAGTCACTTCCGGGAACAGTAAGAGCAGTTGGAAAACCGGAATGCGATTTATGCACATACTGCTGGAACGGAAAGGAATGATAGCAATTGTTTAACGCCATTCACGAAGAATGCGGAGTATTCGGTATATATTCGAATGAAACCTGTGATGTTGCATCTTCTGTTTATGTCGGACTTTATGCCCTTCAGCACAGAGGTCAGGAAAGCTGCGGAATTGTTGTAAACGATGACGGAGTATTTCATCATCACAAAGATTTAGGACTTGTTCCGGAAGTTTTTAACAAAGAAACTTTAAACCATCTCGGAAACGGTCAAATTGCAATCGGTCATGTTAGATATTCAACAACGGGAAACTCTAACCGTTCAAATGCTCAGCCGTTAGTTGTCCGGCATGTTAAAGGACCTATGTCAATAGCACATAACGGCAATCTCGTAAACGCTCTTGAATTAAGAAGAGAATACGAAATGAAAGGTGCTATTTTCCACACTACAAATGACACGGAAGTTATTTCATATGCTGTCACCGAACAGCGTCTGATAAGCGGTTCTATTGAAGAAGCGGTTAACAAAGCTATGTATAAAATCAAGGGTGCTTATTCTATTTTGGTTATGTCCCCTACTAAGCTTATAGCTGCCCGTGACCCTAACGGATTCAGACCGCTGAGTCTTGGAAAAACTGCAAACGGGTATGTTGTGTCTTCTGAAACATGTGCATTTGAAAGTATTGGTGCAAAATTCATTCGTGATATAAAGCCGGGTGAAATTGTTGTTATTGACAAAAACGGTTTGCGAAGTATTGAAACGCACTGCGGAAATAAAGGGACCGTCTGTGTATTTGAATACGTATATTTTGCAAGACCCGATTCAGTTATAGAGGGTTCAAGTGTTCATAAGGCCAGACTGAGAGCAGGAAAATTCTTGTGGCAGGAGCACCCTGCAGAAGCTGATGTTGTAATAGGCGTTCCCGATTCGGGACTGGATGCGGCACTTGGCTTTGCCAATGCCAGCGGTATTCCATACGGAATCGGTTTTATAAAAAACAGATATATAGGCAGAACATTTATACAGCCTACCCAGCTTGAGAGAACAAACTCTGTTAAAATTAAGCTCAATGTTATATCCGACACGGTTAAAGGAAAACGGGTTGTAATGATAGATGACAGTATTGTCAGGGGCACTACTATGAGAAGAATTGTCAATCTTCTTCGTGAAGCAGGAGCGAAAGAGGTTCATGTAAGGGTCTCATCTCCTCCTTTTGTTTCGGAATGCTATTTCGGAACAGATATTGACAGCAAAGACAAGCTTATTGCCTGTCAGAAAAAATCAGTTGATGAAATATGCGAAAGCATAGGTGCTGACAGTTTAGGATATTTGAGTATTGAAAATGTAAAGAAGCTTGCCGGAATTTCACATTGCGACTTCTGCGTCGGATGCTTTAACGGTGAATATCCTATCGAAGTGCCTAAAGAAATGCCAAAGGACAAATTTGAGTTTAAAATCAATAATAATCAGCTTTTGCTGAATATAGAATAAAGATAAATATTGAGTATTTACAATAAAAAATAAAGGAGAAAAAGTATGAAAAGTTTTTCAAACAGTTATAAAGAAGCAGGTGTTGATGTAACCGCAGGTTATAAAGCTGTTGAACTTATGAAACAGCATGTTGCAAAAACAATGACCTCTAATGTTCTTTCAGGTCTTGGCGGTTTCGGAGGTCTTTATGAGCTGGATATTACCGGAATAAACAAGCCTGTTTTGGTTTCGGGAACAGACGGTGTCGGTACAAAGCTTAAAATTGCTTTTTTAATGGACAAGCATAATACAGTAGGAATTGACTGTGTGGCTATGTGCGTAAACGACATAATCTGCTGCGGTGCAAAACCACAGTTCTTCTTGGATTATATCGCAGTCGGCAAAAATGTACCTGAAAAGGTTGCCGATATTGTTTCAGGTGTTGCGGAAGGCTGTGTTCAGTCAGGCTGTGCTTTAATCGGCGGTGAAACTGCTGAAATGCCGGGCTTCTATCCTGAAGATGAATATGATTTGGCAGGCTTTTCTGTCGGAGTTGTTGATAAGGACAAAATTCTAAAACCTGATACTCAAAAAGCCGGTGATATCATGATCGGTATTAAATCAAGCGGTGTTCACTCAAACGGTTTTTCATTAGTAAGGAAAGTATTCTCTGTAACTGAATCTAACCTTGCAAGACACATAAGTGAGCTTGGAACTACTCTCGGAGATACTCTGCTTACACCTACAAAAATCTATGTAAAAGCTATTATGAATGCTTTGGACGCTTGCACAATTAAATCTATTTCACATATCACAGGCGGAGGTTTTTATGAAAATATTCCTCGTTCACTTCCAAAGGGAATTTCAGCAAAGATTGAAAAATCAGCAGTTCAGATTCTTCCTATATTCGATGTAATTGCAAGCACAGGAAAAATTCCTGAAAGAGATATGTTTAACACATTCAATATGGGAGTCGGAATGACAGTTGTTGTTGATAAAAACGACGCTGACAAGGCAATTGAAGCTATCAACGCAGCCGGTGAAGAAGCATATGTGCTCGGTGAGCTTGTTGACAGTGATGAGGGAGTTATAATAGCATGATGAAAAACATATGCGTACTTGTTTCAGGCGGAGGAACAAATCTTCAGGCACTCATTGACGCTCAAAAAAGCGGTCTGATTAAAAACGGTAAAATAACCTGTGTTATCGCTTCAAAAGACGGTGTCTATGCACTTGAACGTGCTAAACAAAATGACATTGCCGCAAGAGTTATCCCAAGAAAAGAATATGACTCTGTAAAAGATTATACTAAAGCTGTGACTGACGCCCTTATTGAAGAAAAAGCCGACCTTGTCGTGTATGCAGGCTTTATGACAATTCTTGATGAACAGATTGTAGATGCTTTCCCTAACAAAATGATGAATGTTCACCCTGCTCTTATCCCGTCTTTCTGCGGAAAGGGATTTTACGGACTTCATGTTCACGAAGAGGTTCTCAAAAAAGGCGTAAAGCTCACAGGAGCTACTGTTCATTTTGTCACAGAGGAATGTGACGGCGGTCCTATTATTCTGCAAAAGGCAGTAGAGGTTAAAAACGGCGATACACCTGAAATTCTTCAGAAGAGAGTTATGGAAGAGGCTGAATGGAAAATACTGCCTAAAGCTGTATCGCTTTTCTGTGAGGATAAAATACAAGTTATCAATAATAAAACTATTATAACGGATTAAGAAAGGGGAAAATTAATATATGAAAACAATTGATATTTATAAAGAGCTTGAAAACAACTCTTATCCCGGCAGAGGTATCATAATCGGCAAATCTCAGGACGGAAAAAGTGCGGTAACTGCTTATTTTATCATGGGAAGAAGCGTAAACTCGAGAAACAGAGTTTTCACTGAAACTGACGATGGAATTAAAACAGAAGCTTTTGACCCGTCACTTCTAAGCGACCCGCACCTTATTATATACTCACCTGTCAGAGTTTTGGGAAACAAAACAATTGTCACAAACGGTGACCAAACAGATACGATATATGAGCTTATGGACAAACAGCAAACCTTTGAACAAGCTCTCAGAACCCGTGAATTTGAAGATGACGCACCAAACTATACCCCTCGTATTTCAGGCATTATGCATGTAGAAGAAAACACATACAATTATGCTATGTCTATACTTAAATCTGCTGACGGCAATCCTGACTCATGTGAAAGATTCACATACACTTATACAAATCCTATCAATGGTGAAGGAAGATTTATTCACACTTACATGGGTGACGGAAATCCTCTCCCAAGCTTTGAGGGCGAACCAAAGAAGATTTCTATCCCAAATGATATTAAGGAATTCTCAGACTCGCTTTGGAACAGCCTGAATGAAGATAATAAAGTTTCTCTTTTTGTGAGATATATTAATCTCGAAACGAAGAAAGCTGAAACAATTATAAAAAATAAAAATGTAAAATAAATAACAGGAGGAATTTGGAATGGCTAACGAAATGCAACTAAAGTACGGCTGCAATCCTAATCAAAAACCGTCAAGAGTTTATATGGCAGACGGAAGCGAGCTTCCTATTACCGTATTAAACGGAAAACCGGGATATATTAATCTTCTTGACGCATTTAACGGATGGCAGCTTGTAAAAGAACTCAAAAAAGCTACAGGCATGTGTGCAGCTACTTCTTTCAAGCATGTATCCCCTGCCGGAGCGGCTGTAGGAAAACCTCTTTCAGACACCCTAAAAAAAATCTACTGGGTTGATGATTTAGGTGAGCTTTCGCCTATGGCTTGTGCTTATGCAAGAGCAAGAGGTGCGGACAGAATGTCATCATACGGTGATTTTATTGCTCTGTCTGACGAGTGTGACGCTTGCACAGCAAAGATGATTCAAAGAGAAGTATCTGACGGAATCATTGCCCCTTCATATACAGATGAAGCACTTGAAATTTTAAAAAGCAAGAGAAAAGGAACTTATAACATTATTCAAATTGATGAAAACTATGTTCCTGACCCTCTTGAAACAAAACAAGTTTACGGCATTTCATTTGAACAAGGAAGAAACGAACTTGACATCAATATGGAAATGCTCGAACAAAATATCCCAACGGATAACAAAACAATCCCTGAAGACAAAAAGATTGATTTGCTTATTTCTCTTATAACTCTTAAATATACACAGTCAAACAGCGTTTGCTATGTAAAGGACGGACAGGCAATCGGCATCGGTGCAGGTCAGCAGTCAAGAATTCACTGTACAAGACTTGCAGGCAACAAAGCTGATGTTTGGTGGCTTCGTCAGGCACCTCAGGTATTAGCACTTGATTTTAAAGACGATATTCGCCGTGCCGACAGGGATAATGCAATTGATGTTTATATCTCAGATGAATATGAAGATGTATTAGCTGAGGGTATCTGGCAAAACACTTTCAAAACAAAACCTCCTGTATTTACAAGTGAAGAGAAAAAAGCTTGGATTGCTAAAAACACGGATGTTTGCCTTGGTTCTGACGCTTTCTTCCCATTCGGTGATAATATTGAGCGTGCAAGAAAAAGCGGTGTAGCTTATATTGCAGAGCCCGGAGGCTCTATCCGTGATGACAACGTTATTGAAACATGCAATAAATATAATATTGCTATGAGCTTCACAGGAATAAGATTATTCCATCACTAATATAATTATAACTAAATATTGTATAATACAGCTTAATGAAACCAAGTTATAATTATTTTAGCCCTTTAATTAAATGTATATTAAGCTATTGGCTTAAAAATAAAAATGAAACGGAGAATGTAATTATGAAAAATTTAAAAAAATTATCAGCATTAGCTCTCAGCCTTATAATGGTACTCAGTATCGCAGGCTGTGAAAAATCAGATGATTCCAGCAAGAAGGATTCATCTTCACAAACTGAAACAAGTACATCTGCACCTGAAAGCAGTTCAAACATTGAGTCTTCATCTGATACTGACTCAAAGGATAAGGTTGAAGCCGGCTTTAAAGACGGTGTTTACACAACCGAAGATTACACTATTGAACTGGGTTCTGATTGGGAAAAGAGTGATGCATCTATTGACGGCATGGCAATGTTCACACTTGGCGGTGACGCTACAACAAATATTAATATTATAAAAGAAAATACAGGTAAAGAAATCACAGCTGAAGAGTACAAAAATCTTGCTGTTGCTCAATTTGAAAAAATGAAAGATTATAAAGTAGATAATTCAGAGGCAGCAACAATCAACGGCAATGATGCATATAAGGTTTATTTATCAGCAGAACAGGCATCTGTAAAAATGAATTTAATTCAAGGATATATTGTAAAAGATTCAAATGTTTTTGTTATTACTTTAACAACCATTGCTGATAAATATGAAGATATAAAACCATCAGCAGAAAAAATTCTTGAAAGCTTTAAGGTTCTTTAATCAGCCAAGTCATTTTGGATTTACAAGACAAAGGAGATAAATTAGATGAATATTTTAGTAGTCGGCGGCGGAGGTCGTGAACATGCAATCATAATGAAGCTTGCCCAGTCACCAAAAGTTGATAAGCTTTATTGTACACCGGGAAACGGCGGAATATCAAAATATGCTGAATGCTTTGATATTGGTGCATGCGATATTGAAGGGGTTGTAGCTTTAGCAAAAAAGCTTGCAGTTGATATGGTTGTAGTAGCACCCGATGATCCTCTTGTTCTTGGTATGGTTGACGCTCTTCAAGCAGAAGGTTTCATGACATTCGGTCCAAAAAAGAACGCTGCTATTCTTGAAGGTTCAAAAGTTTTTTCTAAAGACCTAATGAAAAAATACAATATTCCGACAGCTAAATATGAGGTATTTACCGACAGTCAAAAGGCCATTGAATACATCAAAGAACAAAACTCCTACCCTACTGTTGTTAAGGCAGACGGACTTGCACTTGGAAAAGGTGTTATCATTGCTGAAAATGAGCAACAGGCTGTAGATGCTGTAAAATCAATTATGAATGATAAGATTTTCGGCGAAAGCGGTTCAAAGCTTGTTATTGAAGAATTTTTAACAGGTCCTGAGGTTTCTGTTCTGACATTCACCGATGGTAAAACTGTTATTCCGATGATTTCTTCAATGGATCACAAAAGAGCTTTAGACAATGACAGAGGCCTTAATACAGGAGGCATGGGTACTGTTGCACCTAACCCTTACTATACAGAAGATATTGCAAAAGAATGTATGGATAAAATTTTTCAACCGACCATTGACGCAATGAACTCTGAGGGCAGAACTTTTGAGGGCTGTCTGTATTTTGGTCTTATGATTACTCCTAAAGGACCTAAGGTAATCGAATATAACTGTCGTTTCGGTGATCCTGAAACACAGGTTGTTCTTCCTATGCTTGAGGGCGACTTATGTGAAATTTTTGAAGCAATCTATAATCATGAGCTTGATAAGGTTTCGATAAACTGGAAACAAGGCTATTGTACATGTGTGGTTATGGCAAGCGGCGGCTATCCTAAGTCTTATCCAAAAGGTCTCGAAATTTCGGGGCTTGATGACAAAGGACAGGTTGAAAATGCTTTTGTTTATCATGCAGGAACAAAGTTTGAGGACAATTGCTTTAAAACAAATGGAGGTCGTGTACTCGGCATTACCTGTAATGCACTTACACTTCAAGGTGCTCTTGATAAATCTTATGCTGCTGTTTCAAAAATCAAGTGGGATAATGCTCATGTCAGAAGCGATATCGGCAAGCGTGCTTTAATGGCACTAGACAATGATCCTCTTGAGCTTCACTATAAAGACGACATGGAAGACTATATTGAAGAGAACGGCGTATATTTAAGACAATAGAATAAGGTTATACACTAAAAAACCACACACTATATTAATAAGTGTGTGGTTTTTTTATACAACGAAGCCCGACCTGGATAAAACCAAGCCGGGCTTTTATGTTGCTTTAATAACATTAATTATATAAATTCATAAATGCTATTATTTTTCTTCAGCTTCTTTTCTGCTTTTTCTCTTTAAGAAAACTAAGCAGAAAGCTGCTGCTAGTGCAAATATCGAGAACAATACAACCTTTAACAAATCGTTTGAACCGGTATAGACTGGAGAAGTTTTAGAAGATTTGTCGTCATCATTTTTGTTTTCAATAGCAACAGATCTGTCATTTTCATCTTCTTCGTCAGGTCCATTATTATCCTGTTTATCATCATTGTTGTTATCATTGTCGGTAGTAGGTTCAACATCAACCTTACCGTCGCCGTCTTTATCGATATTTACATCAGGCTTACCGTCACCATCTGTATCGATGTTGATATCAGGTTTGCCATCACCGTCTGTATCGATGTTGATATCAGGCTTACCGTCACCGTCTGTATCAATGTTAATATCAGGTTTACCGTCTTTATCTGTGTCAACATTAATATCAGGCTTGCCGTCGCCGTCTTTATCAATATTTATATCAGGCTTACCGTCTTTATCTGTATCAATGTTAATATCAGGTTCACCATCTTTATCTGTATCAATATTGATGTCAGGTTCGCCGTCTTTATCCTTATCTATATTGATATCAGGTTCGCCGTCTCCATCTGTATCGATATTAAGAACTTTCTTATAGATATAAGTAACAGTGATTACATCTTCGGACATCTCACCTGTTGCATTAGCAGGTACTTCTGTTAATTTGTATCCGTAAATAGTCTTCTCTGTTGTGTTATATTCGTCGAATACTTTTCCGGCTGTTGTTACAGTATCTTCGATTTCATCGCCGTTTTCATCAACATACTTAGAAACAACTGAAGTATCTTTAAGTGTATATACATAATTTACAACAGTGATTACATCCTGCATAGAACCATTAGCATTTTCAGGTACAGCAATTAATTTATAACCGTAATGATTATCATTGTAAAGATCATCGGTTTTATAAGCATCACCCTGATTACCATTGATTGTTATCGGATCCGCTAAAACAATAGGTTCTTCATCATCACTTATAAAATTAATTTTAACACTTGTATCAATTTTACCGTCATGGTCTTTGTCAATATTCTTGTCAGGCTCACCGTCTTTATCTTCATCGATATTTACATCAGGATCACCGTCACCGTCTGTATCAACATTCACATCAGGGTCGCCGTCGCCGTCTTTATCGATGTTAATATCAGGCTTACCGTCGCCATCCTTATCAACATCAGTAGGAGCTTTCGTCTTATCCTGAATATAAACAACAACTGTATGGTCTTTACCGTCAGTAAATTGAATATTAGTTGCCTTTAACAACTCAGGTTTTGCAACACCGTCAACGATTACATATTTAACTTCATGCTTATCGTCTGTAACATTCCATGTAACATTAGAAGATACACTAGCATCATATTCACCTTCACCACTGATAGTTCCGCCAGTTCCTACAATCTTTGTAGTAACATTATACACATCATCGTGGTTATCCGGTTTAACCGGAACATCTGAATCGTTAGGAGTAGAGTTCTTTTCAACTGTAACTTCAACATTCTGATTAGATGTTATGTTAGAAAGTTCAATACTGTTTCCTGTAACTTCTACCTTTTGACCATTAACTTTAACTGAAGTAACTGTATATCCGCTTGGAACATTCCATGCAACAGTTCTATTGTCGTTTTCTGAAACAATTCCCTGTCCTTCAACCGTAGCATTAGGAGCAGTACTGATAGAAGCAGTTACATTGTAAGTTTTTCCTTCAGGAACTGGAACTGGATTAGGATCCGGTTCGGTACTATCCTCAGGAAGTCTTGTGAAATAAACTATAACCTTATGATCTTTTGCAATACTTGTAATATCAAGATCAAGCTCATTTTTGTCTGCCTTTGTGGTGTTAACGGTTTCATCTGATAATGAAAGTGCATTTACTGACACACCTGACACACCTGACACATCAAACTTTGTTTCTGTGTCTACCACAATTTTTGCAATTCCCCAACCTTCAGCAGGAGTACCGACGATGTTTCTGTAAGACTGACCTTTATACAAAGTCTTTGAAGCAGAAACTGTACCTTCACCATACTTCAAGACATCTATATTATAAAGAACAGGTTCAACTTTTACGATAACATCTGTATCTTCTGTAATGTTTGTCAGGTTAACTGAAGCATCTTCAGCAGAAATCTTTTCATCGTTTAAAGTTACTTCTTTTACTTCATAATATGAATAATTAGCACTTTCAGTGTCTGTAACTGAAATAATATTCCATGATACTGTTTGGTCGCTTCCTGATTCTACAAGTCCGCCGTTGGTTATGGTACCAGGACCGCCGACAATCTTTGTATTCAGTTTAATATAATCTTCATCAGGATATACAGGCATTTCTTCGCTATCCTTATCAGTTAAATAAATATCAACAACATGGTTAGCTGTTATTCTTCTGAATGCCTGATTTGCTTTATTAATGTTTGCTACACTATTAAGCTCAACACCGTCAACAAGTACTCTAAACACTTTGTATTTGTCTGACTTTGTAGCATCCCATCTTACTGTTACACTGTCACCTGCATCGACTACCGATGAAGGGCTTACAGTAACACTGTCATCTCCGCCATAGCGGTTAACTGTAACTGTATACTGATCCTTTACTGTGTTACCGCCTGTTGAAGGAAGTTTTGAAACCTTAACTATAACTTCATGGTCAGATTTAATTCCTGTGAAATCCACTGAAGGAATTGTTTTGCTTACACTAATTCCGTCAATCAGAACTTCTGTAACCGTATAATTGTCAGGTATAGTCCAATTAACTGTTAAGTCTGAACCGCCGTTAACTCTTGAAGACGGAGTTATTACACATGTTCCGTCATAGCAGCCTTCAACAGAAGTTTTAATGTTATAGAACTTAGATTCATCCGGTCCAGGTGTAGGCTTTGGATCATCAGGATCCGGCTCTGCATCTTTTTCGAATTCTACATAAATAGTATGATTTTCATGAATTGCTTTGTCTAATGTATAAGTACCTTTTTCAAGCAAATCGTCACGAATCTTATCATCTACCATTACCTTAGTAGTATGGTATCCCTCTTTAGGTGCCCAACTTACATTAGGAGTTGTGCCTTCCTTTTGAGATTTAGCTTCTGTCTTGGTACCCTCACCTTTACCAATGTTAACATTTACATCAAAGTATCTGTCATAGTAAAGTTTAAGCTCAAGAGGCGTACCGCCGACAATTGTTCCGGTAAGTAAATTATTAGCATTTTCTGCATTATACCAATATTTCACACCGCCATTGGTAATCTCAGCGGTTTTGTCACTTTCGGCAACTTCAGCTGTAGCTTCTGTTGTGCCTGTATAAGACTTAGTTGAAACTCTTTGGTATCTGTAATTACCTTTATCGTCTTTTACACCTGTATTTATGTAATAAGCAACATTGTATCTGGTGTCTGTATTAGCTTCCCACTTAGCAATAAGAGTATGCTCTTTGGCTGCTAACTGAGCTTGTGGGAGATTTTTATATTTTGCAATAATTGCAGAACCTGTTGTAATCTCGTCTGTTCCCATGGTGACAGTTCCGTCATCACCTACTATCTTTTCAAACCAGCCTCTGAATGTATAACCTGCACGGGTTGGCTTGAACAGCGTCTTATAAACACTGTCAGCAAAGATATAAGACTGATCGTTTACATCGCTTCCGCCATTGCTGTCAAAGTGTACAAGATACTTACTTGTATTTACTCTCCACTTAGCATAAACGGTATAATCATTCGGAGGCATAGTAGTGCTTCCGATAGGCTGTGTACCCTCTTTATCAAGAGTCCATCCTTCAAAGATATAACCTTCTCTGTCTGGGTTGTCACTACCTGTAAGCTTATCAATTACACCGGTCTGTAAAGGTGTTTGATATACAACTTCTTTAGATTTAACACCCTTAGAACCTCCGCCGTTGTGGTCGAATGTAAGTGTGTATGAAGCAATTTCCCACTGCGCATAAATCTGCTTTGTATCATTTGTCAGATCATTACCGGTCAAAGTCTTTTCATTAAGAATTTCTTCATTAAGAATCTGATCTGTAATGTCCTGTGTTCCGGCTGCATCAAGAGTCCATTTTACAAATCTGTATCCAGGTCTTGATACATCATGTTTTTGATTGTTAATCTTTGTTACAATGTCAGAATTCAAAGAAACCAAATAAGATTTCAATTTTCCGTTACTGCCGCTGTCTGCCTCATCAATTACAGCATCAGCAGCGTTTGCATTATAAATAAGTTTAACTCTTGTGTCGGTATATCCAGGACGAACTACAATTGTAGGGTCATCGTCATCTGGGTCAACCGGTACAGTAGTACCTGAAGAAATCGGATTACCCTCTGGGTCTTCCCAAGAACTGAACTCATGATCATCGTCGTCAGGATCAGGAATTAAGTCGTCTTCTGGCAATACAATGATTGGATTATCACCGATTACATAATATTCATCAATCGGATTTCCGTCAGGATCCTGTACAGAAACCTTAACAGGTTTATAAGCCAAACACTTACCAATGTTTCCGCACTCGTCTTTATACCATACAACAAGGTTGTTACCAGGACCTGCAAATTCTTCAAGGTCTACTTCAAACTCATATTTATGAACAGGTTCACGAAGAACTTCCCATTCACCGTCATCTGAAGGAGGCGCTGCATTTATATCAGTTGTAAGCCAGTATGCAGCAACACCTGAACCTCTGTTATCTTCAATAAATGTAATACCGTCATCTGCGATACCAGGACCTCTGTCGGTAAGAGTAACCTTAGCTTTATTTTTACTGCTGTTTTCAGCCACAGCTTCAGGTTCTACTTCATCCAAGAACACTGTTAAGTATGTCTGGAAGGTTTCTGACTTGTTGCCGTTAGCGTCTTCAACAATAAGCTCAAGTGTATAACGGCCTTGTTTAGCAATATTCCTGCTTATCTGGAAGTTTTCCAAAACAGGCTGAACATTTCCGTCAGCATCAGTAGTAGTAGCTGTTGTTGTCTGAGTTTTAACAACAGTACCGTCTGGGTCATAGACATTTAATGTCCACTTAGTAAGTGCATCATTGTCTTTATTAGGCTTAGACTTATCTTTGATATTAACATTTACAATATCATTGTCGCCTAAGTGCTTTAAGTGAACTGTCATAAGCTGTGAGCCGTCATCTGCATTGGTAATATAGAAATTAGACAATGGAATTGGACTTTCTACAGGATGTTCACTCTTAAACTCTTTCTTTTCAATATAACTATTATAGATATAATCAGCCATCATATCAATATATCCTGAACCTGAGGCTATCATACCGTTTTCAGTTCCTAAACCAATATGATCGGGATCGTCACCCTCACCCTTTTTAGAATCCGTTAAAATTAAACCGTCATCAACATTACTCAAATAGAAAATTTCATTTGAGTCCATACGGTTGATACCGTCTATGTAATTCTGATGTTCTTCTACTTCATTAGGAACATTAGGATCGTTGTTATCACCAACAAGGTTGATGAAGTATTTCTGATCCGCACTTTGTGCATACTGTACATTCTTTAATGCGTCGAATGCAGTTGCAGCATAAGTCATCTGCAAGTCGCCAAATGTAAAATATGTCATCGAAGCACAACCATGAGTCTTATATCCTACTATTGGACCGAAACCGTTACCGTTCTTTTCTTGAATAGGAAGAGCTACATTATTAAATAATACCTCTTCATCTCCTAATACAGTTCCGCTGTATTTTCTTTGAGTAACAGTAACCTTATCCTTTTCAAGCTCAACATGAAGTCTGAGCTTGGTACCGCTTCCTAAAGAAACAGACTTAGATGCGATATTGGAAGATGGAAGCGGAACTGTTTGATTGCTGCCGCTATATGCCATTGCATTATAATTGTCAATTCTAGCAATTCTTACTGTGCTCGGCCAATCATAATAAAGCATATATCCATTAAGAATACCTGCATCAGTAACAGATGCATTTAACAGAAATCCCATACCCTGAAGAGTATGTGCGTCAACTAAACTACAGTCAAGGTCAAAGTCAATAGTTCTCTTTGAATCACTTGTTGCAGGATAAACCATAAAGTCATTTCTTGAGTTGGTACCGTATCCTGCGAAAACCATATTAGCCTTTTCATCTACAGCATATGAATAAGTATGCTGGTTGAATGGGAAAAGATTGCTGTTTACTCTCTTATACTTCCCTGTAACAAATACATCTTGAATCGGAACCGGCGTAGGTACACCAGATACACCGTGAGAAGTCATATGAGTGTTATCAGCTGCTCTGTATGGCTGCTTTATCTGCTGCTCAGCTGATAGTTTCAAAGCGTCATAAGCGTCTTTGCTGTAATAATGGTCGTAAACATACCAACCATCTAAGTTTGTGGTATCAATCTTAACTGCAGTATCTGTAATACGGAACGAGCTAGGATCCATACCTTTGTCGATTAAGGATTGAGTTAATGCTTCTCTGAAGCTCTCAAAGTCACCGTCATAGTCGCTTGGTACACTTACTGCAATATCCACTTTAGGCGACGGGTTGTTGCCGACATTAACCGATAATGCAGACGAACTTAGCAAACTATCATAAGGTAATAAACTTGAAAGCATAGAAATGCAAAGAGCAGAACTCAAAACCTTTTTCAGTAGTTTTTTCATTACAATTCCCCTTTCCTGATTTTGAAAATCTACTGATTACCATTAAAGGTTTTCAAATCATATTCGTAATACTGAATAATTATACATATGATTCTATATTCATTAAGCAGAATATAAAAAATGCACAGCATATTTTAATGATGTGCATTGCAATTCGGCTGATAAGAACCGATGACTTGTACTAGTCAACCGAATTGTCAAAACGATCAAAAAGAACAATATTCAATATTTACAATTAACATTTTAGCGTAAAATCTTTTGTTTGTCAAGATTAACTTATTCTTATTTATCTAAATAATTTGTGAATTTTTTTGTATATAATTGACGAAAATATTAAGAAATTACAAAAAAGGACATGATTGATATATATATTTGTATTAATAGCGTTATTTTTTGTAAGTTTTGACCAATTATATTTTCAAAAAAATTTTATATGTTTTATTTTATTATCACTTTTAAAGCTATGAAAAATCAATGTAAAGATTTCGAGCTTTACATTTTCAGCCGTTAAAAACATCAAAGTTTATTGAGTAAAAATCCTTGAAACGCACGAAAGGCGTTTAGCTTTACAGCTAAACGCCTTAAAAATTATACAATATTTATATAGAAATATTCACCTTGTATTCAGTATTAATAAAATGTATTTGCACCGGCATCGTTGTAGTTATTATTATAAGTGCTTGTACCGTTATCATAAGAATTATTGTATCCGTTATCTGCTGCACTGTCAGAATATCCGTTATTATTCCCTGTCTGATAACCCGAATCAGTCTCGTCATCACCGATTTTCGTATATCCGTAAATTTTTTGCTGCAGCTCTCTGATATTTGATGAGAAGTCAGGACATAAAACAGATGCACCTCTGATTGTTTCACAAGTATATGTTCCCTCAACAGGAATCTGTATTTGCTGACGTTCATAATTCAAATATGTTGATGCATTAAGAAGATAGTAAGCTATTTCTGCATCAGTTAAATCTGTAGAAATTTTATCTATTACTTTATCCAGCAAAGATTTAAGCTCCATTAAAGATAGGTCCCTAGCCTTATTTGCAATAAGGTCTATTACCGTTCTCTGCCTTTGAGTTCTTTCCCAATCTGAATTTCCTACTTTACGAAGTCTTGCATATGCCAACGCCTGATTGCCGTTCATATGCTTTAAGCCGCCTTTTTTGAAATAATCAGTACCCTGTTTATTTCCTAAATACTTATTTTGCTCTCCCAGCGGGTGTGCCATTCCCAGAGCTTCAGCTTTTGAAATCTTTATATCAAGACCGCCGATTGTATCAACTATGTCAATAAACGAATAAAAATTAACCTTTAAGTATCTGTCAACTTTAATACTGAAGTTTTCTTCGATTGTCTGCTCTAACAGCGGTATTCCTCCCATTGAATATGCTGCGTTAATTCTTGTCGCATAGTATCCGGGAATCTGCAAATAAATATCTCTCATCAGAGATGTTGTAGTAACTGTACCTTTGGCTGTATTGACAGAAACAAGCATTATAACATCAGTATTTCCGTTAGACTGAGCGTTATTTTCAGTCGCATCTCTTAAATCTTCACCAACCAAAAGTATGTTTGTTACATCACTGTCAGAAACAACATTAGCCGCTGACTTTGCCAATTTATCCTTTAGCATTTTTTCATAATCAACCGCATTAACCGTATCATTTGAACCGATATCGCTCTGACCCGGAATGAACATCTTAATTATTTCATTACCGTTTCTGTCGAGTTTCCCTGTATAATATGAAAATACAGATATACCCGCACCGCATAACAATAACACAATTCCCAAGACATAACACAAAATAACCGAGACCTTTTTCTTCACAGACCATTTTCTGCGTTTTTTCTTTCCTTGAAGCTCATCAGTTTCTATATCTAAAACCTCTGCTGTGCTTATAGGCTCAATCTCATTGTCAATGCTGTTTGGTTTATCGTGTTTTCTTGCCTGCATAGCTCCCGCAACCAAATCCGACAGCGGAATTCCGTCAGTTCGCCATTCATCAGGTTTTGCCGGTGCTAAAAGTTCAGACTTTTTGGTCTTAATCTCATTTTTAACTGTCTTTTTAGGCTTAGGATTTCTGGCTTCTTTTATAGCCGCCTGCTGTGCTGGTGAAAGCTTTTTTCCGCTGCTTTCAACAGCATGAGCAAACAACTCAGACATAGCATTATCACCCGTGTCA
Source organism: uncultured Ruminococcus sp. (assembly GCA_900545345.1). Classification (GTDB taxonomy): domain Bacteria; phylum Bacillota; class Clostridia; order Oscillospirales; family Ruminococcaceae; genus UMGS1601. The sequence continues at coordinate 5,010 of UQYQ01000010.1, read as the reverse complement.
TCACTGTCCGGAACTTCATTGAGACTTTTTCTCATATATTCCTCTTGTTTTTTTAAAGCTTCAATATCACTTATTGAGCGATGCATATTGCTTTTTTCATCTGCAATCTTATCAGATTTTAAATCATTATAAAATGATTTAAAATAATCTTTAGAATTTATATCATCTACTTTTACATCAGATCTTTTTACATATATTTTTTCATTTGCTTTGTCTCTATCAGTTTCAGAAGTATTAGATTTAACATTTCTTTTCTTTCTCATGACATCTTTAATGATATCATCAACAGATAAATCATCTGATTTTTTATTCTCAGACATATGTACCTCCTTATTCTTAGTAATGTTTCAACTTCAACCATTACTTTTCTACCCTATAATTTTCATGATTACAATAAATATTTTTAGTAATTACTAAAAAAATATTTATACTTTATTATTATACAACATTTACATAAATTTTTCAAGCTTTTTAATGATATTCAGACATTCACCGATTGTTATCACTAATATTCCGCACAATATGACTCAACGATTACGATTATAAATTGATTTTATGTTGATTATGTGATAATTTCAGAGTTAATATGTTCCAAACAGGTCGATAATGAAACAAGAAAAAACTTTCCATATGTAAAACTTGCAAAATCTGCAAAATTTTTTATAATATATATGTGAATTATTATTCACCATTATTTAAAAAGGAAGGTATTTTTATGAAAAGAAAACTATCCAAACTATTATCAATTTTAATCGCCGTAATGATTGGCTGTTCATTGGTGACTTTGCCGCCTATAACAGCTGAGCAGGAAGAAGTCTTTGGAGAGGGTTTAATACCTGAAACCGAAGAAGAGCTTGAAGCCTTTGCAAATGAATTTGACCAACAGTCCCTTTCTATGCCAAGATCTTTAGGTACTCTCCCTTCCAAAGTTGATTTAAGCACAAGCCCTTGTTTCCCTCCTATAGGCAATCAGGGCAGTATAGGCTCATGTACAGCATGGGCTTCAACCTATTATCAGTATTCATACGAAGTTAACAGACTTAACAATGTGACTTCCGCTGCTGACAGAGTGGTTTATTCACCGAAATGGACTTATAACAATATTAATCATGGTGAGGACAAAGGATCAAGCTACTCCAATGCTTATAAACTTTTAAGAAATCAAGGAGCACTCACACAAACACAATTTCCTTATCCGACTTCAACATCAAACTATAATATTAATGAACTTCCAACATATGCGAATGCAGTCAATGATATGAGAAACGCATTAAATACCCGATTAACCTCTTATTCAACCAGCAGCATATCCGGAACAGGCACTGTAATTACCAGCAGCAGTGATACTGATTTGTCGAACATAAAATTCATTCTTAATTCGCAAAAAGTATTAACATTCCAGACTTGGAATGACTTTAATTATAAAAACGGTATAGGAAGTTGGAGGAATACTAAGCTTGTATATAGGTGCTATGATTCAAACGGAGGTTCTCATGCCATGACTTTAGTTGGCTATGATGACAATGTGACCTGCGACATAAATGGAAACGGTACAATTGAAGCAGGTGAAAAGGGTGCTTTCAAGGTAATAAACTCTTGGGGATTAACTAATAGCGGAGCAAATAACAACGGAGTTTTATGGATAATGTACGATGCTTTAAACGGGATAAGTGCTAACAATTTAAATGAAAACTCATTTTCATATTCAAGGAAACCTGCAATGGGAACGGGTTCTAACAATGTATTTAATGTTATTACTGTAGGACATAAAGATGTTGCATTTGCAGCAGAAGTCAGCTTTTCTACAGACTATAGAAACCAAGTTAAAATTGAGCTTGGCAGAGGAACCGGAACAAGTAAAAATGATTTCACAACACAAACTGCATACGACTCATTTGCGGGAAATAAGAGCTTATCTGTTCCTTATAACGGAACAATGGTATTTGATTTCGGAGATTTAGCTAATCCAATATCTGATTTCTATAAAGGATATTATTGGCGAATTTATATGAGTGATACTTTAAATGATAATAATAAAATAAATATTAAAGGAATAAAAATTACTGATGACAATGGAAATGTTATAAATGATTTAAGCGGAGGTTTAAATATTAATGGAAGCTCATATGCACCAATTGCTAAAATTGATTTAGAAAAAGGTGATATTAACTATGATAGATCTATAAATTTTAAAGAAATCAGTGCATATAATTCTTATATGCGCGGCCAAGAACAAATTTCATACTTACAGGAATATTTAGGTGATATGAATAACGATGGTGCAGTTACACCAAATGATATGGCTATTTTAGCACCTATATTATACGGGACTGTCTAAAAATATTATTCATATTATTACTTAGTTTCCGCAATTCATCAATATAAAAAACATGCCGTCAGTTATAAAACTGACGGCTTTTCTTTTGTCTAACAAAAAATCCCGAAAATGCGGTATTTACGCATAATCGGGATTTGTTTTTTATTAAGTTTTAAAAAAAACTACGCTTTCATTGCTTCTTCAACTGCAACCGCACATGCCGAAAAATCTAGGTAAAACTGATATTTTGTTACCAGTAGGATACCTATAATATTTTGTGCGGTATGATGAAAATTGTTTAAATTAACTTGTGTCGTATTTCGTGCATAAAGAAACATATTTATAAATAATTTAACTTTATTGATGGCTTCTTTGGGATTGTGTTGTTTAAATAAAATTATGAAAAATTATAAATTTCAGCATCTTCTTTAAATAGTATGTTCGTCCATCCTACACTGTACGCCGCATATGTGTTGATATGTAAACTATTAAGAGAATATCCCGCAACTCTCATAAGGTCATAAAAATACCTATTAGATGAGTAACTGTCAATAGAACTAACAGAATCACTATAAGCATCAGGAGCTCCATAACAATGCATTAGTTCATGAGCAATACTTCTAGATGTGTCATCAGCTAAACTTGTACCTAATCTAATGACCTTCGCCAAATCAAAATTATTATCTATACAATAAGCCGATGATCTTCCGTCATATTTTACAAACAACACATAAGCTACTCCTTGTGCACTATATTGTCCCTTTAATTTATAAGGTGCCAAATCAGTTGAGTTAATATAATCACGAATATAGGTGTTTATGCTTTGAGATTTTCCATCAACTGTTATAGTTGAAACAACCCCGCTTGATGGTACTGTTATAGATAAATTATTATTCGGTATAGTTACTTCTAATGAACTGTCAACTGCAGTATTAAAATAAACATTTGTATCATATCTTGATGCTTGATTTTTGATAAATGTTGTTGCTGTAAGAACATTTTGATTCTTTTGTGTTTTTTCTGTATTTGACCATTGTGTACTGGAACCATTGACTGTGGCATTTAAAAACACACTTACAACTAATTGTTTTCCAGTGCAATTTGCTGCTGATCCTCTATTTGATATATTAGGATAAACCCCTGATGTACAGTTTGATGTATAGTATGGAGTATTCAAAAAACAATCTCTGCTGAAAGCTATTCCATCTAAATCATCAGCATTGTTCTTCTTAGGAAAAGTTATGGAAGAAAAATTTGTACAGTCTTTGAAAACACCAGTACCGAAATCATAACTTTTACATTTACCTAAAACAACATTTTTTAATGATGTGCAATTCTGAAAAGCGTATTGAGCAATATCAAATTTCTTTTCAGAATCTCCTGAAAAAGTAAAACTATTAAGGCTACTGCAATTTTTGAAAGCCATACGACGAATACTTTTTAACTTAGACGAGCTTGATATTGATAAATTTTTCAAGCTAGTGCAATTTTCAAAAGCACTAGTGCTTATAATTAAAACTGTATCCGGAATTGTTATTGAAGCAAGAGATGAACAATCTTTAAATGTCGACGAGCCAATATACTTAATATCCGGTAAAAAAACACCTTTTAATTTTGTACATCCACTCAGCAAATCAGGTGAAGTTGAAGTTATTGGGGTGTTTCTAATATAAAATAAAACTAAATTTGTACAATTTTGAAATGCACCAGTACCTATTCTAGACAAGTTCACATGTGAAGTTACTCCAAATTTTTCAAGAGATGTACATCCTCTAAATGCATAGTTACCAATTGATATTAAAGAAACAGGTGTATTTATGTTTAATAGAGAAGTCCAATTTTGAAAAGCATATGGACCTATTGAAGTTACTCCGGACGGCACTGTGACTGATGTAACCTTATCTGTATTAGCTCCCTGAATACCGTTTCTTGTCGATGACCCTATCGCTTTGACTTTATAACCGTTTAATGTGCTTGGAAATACCAATTCCGTATCGTTTCCTGAATATCCTGTAATCGTGACGAATGATCCTTCACTGTCACTTCCTACAACATAGCTAAAATCTTCACTTGAGCTTGCTGATACAATCATTGAAGATGCCTTAAATATATCAGGCACTCCACCCGTATCAGTTGTAAATGATACCGAAAACAAAATGACCAAAGATGACATAACAATAGCAATTCTTTTTAAATTTTTCATAATGATACCTCCGTTTTATTTTTGAAGTATTATTATACATGTTTCTACAATATAATTCAATATATTTCTAGTTTTTTGTATACACATCCAAATATTAAGCGTACCATTTATAAAAAATATATAAAATCATTTTTACCCTTTTCATTTGTTTCTGCTTATTAATAATCTTATAAAAAAACAGCCCTCAAAGTTAGATTAATAATTCCTAACTCAGAGGGCTGTCTTATTTTATGTATTTACTTTTCTTTCAGCACTTTGTCCGCTTCTATTGCCTTTTGGGTAAAGCTGTTGTTTTTCCACCAAGCTATCGTTGCAGTTATTACCGTACACCCTGCACTTATAAGATTTGTAACCGTTTCATCGTCAATCGGTATCGGTGACTTGCCGAATACCGTTAGCACCTGATTTGTTAGTGCAAGTCCGAGTATTGCCGTTCTTGTGATTGTTCCTCTAGTTATGTTCATGCTGTTCCTCCTCTAAATCCTTAATT
>UQYQ01000009.1 GCA_900545345.1 uncultured Ruminococcus sp. | reverse complement strand
TTTTAATTTGTTTGTAATAACAGAAAAGGACAGATACATCACTGTATATCTGCCTTTCTGTTTGAATTAATTATACCATATTATATTTTATACGTCAATGCTTTACTTGAATATTTTATCAAGAATATCCTCGATTCCGCTGATTACTGCCTCTGTACTTTTGGCGAATTTCCTATAGCTCTCACCATGAACTGCTTCCATACATATATCTCTGTGAATCAGAAGATTTTCAAGTGTTGCATTTTTCATTTTCAAATCTTCATCTTTAATTTCGCTCATGCAAATAACTGAACCGATTGCATTCATAATTGTAGCTTGGCTTTCAAGAATAATATCAAGTTTGTTTTCTACTTTCTCAATTCTCTCCTCAACTGTTTTCTCATTTACTCTTTCTTTTCTTTCTTCCGTTGTTTTGTACTTCCTTTCTGAAATAATTGTTTATTTGTTTTCTTTTAGGCTTTACTGCCTAGTGGACTATATAGGAATCGAACCTATTACTCTTCGCTTATGAGACGATTGTTCTACCAATGAACTAATAGTCCTTAGTGTGTTGCTTTCATGGCTTGCACACTACTCACAACACTTTAGCAAGAAAAGAAATATTTGTTTCGCACACTTTTTACAGTGTGCAACTACCTAGGTTGGATTCGAACCAACACATTAAGGAGTCAAAGTCCTTTGCCTTACCGTTTGGCTACTAGGCAATACCTGTGTTTTAATGACTTTAACACCTGTCAAACTTTTCAGCAAGTTCCTTTGATATTTTAAAATCACTTCTTTTGTAACACTGTTCTAAATCATCATAATATGTTCTGCCTATACACCATACAGCATATACTTGACAAGACATGAACAAAACAAAATCATTATTCTTTAATAATACAACTGGAACACCACTTCCTCTTACATTAAATCTTTTCATTTTAATGTTCCCTATATTATGTTCACAATACTCTAGGTATTTTGCTTTTGCTACTCTCATTGTTCGGTATATTCTAACTCTTACCATGTTTTCACATCCTCCTATTTGTTATACTTTGTTCTCTTGTTTGTAACTATATACTAACACAGCATCTTTTATTTGTCAATACTTTTTATAAGATTTTTTAGCTGCTGCGGGGAAAAATTATATTTCTTATCACAGAAATGACAACAAACCTCTGTATTTTCCTCATCAGACATACTTTCAAGTTCCGTTTTACCTAAACTTATCAAAGCCCTTTCTACTCTCTGCCTGCTGCAATCACATTTATATGAAACCTCAAAGTCATCTAACACATTAGGATTAAGACCTTCCAGTGCCATCAAAGAAATATCTTCTGCAGTTTTTCCGCTTTCTAAAAGCTGGGTAACCGAACTCATACTTTTTATATTATGCTCAATGATGTCAATTGTTTCATCTAAAGCAAACGGCAAAACCTGAATCAAAAAACCACCTGCACATTTTACGGACAGATCAGTGTCAACTAAAACGCCTAATGCACATACGCTGGGGGTTTGCTCACTTGTTGCTAAGTAATTTGTTATATCCTCAGCAATCTCTCCCGATACAATCGGCACCTGACCTGAATATGGCTCCTTTAATCCCAAGTCCTTTACAACACTTAAAAATCCGTCTTTGCCGACAGCACCTGCCACATCAAGCTTTCCCCTGCTGTTCAAAGGTATTTCAACAACAGGATTTGCAGCATAAGATTTTACATTTCCATAGCTGTCAGAAACAGCAATAAGATTGCCTGCCGGACCTTTTCCGTTAATTCTAAGCGTTAAAGTGTCGCTCTGTCCTTTGAGTCCGAATCCTAAAAGTGAAGCACCCATTGAAAGTCTTCCGAGAGCTGCTGTTATTACAGCAGAGGTCTTATGAATTCTTTCAATCTCAGAAACTATATCTTTCCCGTCAATGGCACTGCATACAACAGAAGCGTCAGCAGTTATCGCCCTAACTATTCTACTCATTATATACCTCGATTATTACTTATTTGATAAAAATTATTTTTTGAACACATAAAAAATCCGTTCACTCTTATCATTTATCTTGTTATCAGAAAAGCCATCAAAGCTCTCCAAATACTTAAAACCTTTGCCTTTAGCAAACTCCTTAACAGCATGGCTGTCACAAGCGATTTCCGAAAACTCTTCATGAAACCTTTTATAATTTTTGTTATCGTCAGTTTCAAAGAAATCTAAAAATATATCAACTCTATTATCTTTACTGTAATACTCATTTTGCCATACGCAATATACACTGTCTTCTTCATATACAAAAACATTATCTGACAAAATATATTTATGCTTGTATGGAGTATTCATATCCAAAATAAACAGCCCGCCTTCAACTAAGCTGTTATAAACATTCTGAAATGTCTGTTTTATTTCATCAAAGCTTTCCAGATGATTTAGGCTGTCAAGCATGCAAACTATTACATCAGCTTTATTTTCGTTCAAAGACCATTTTGTCATATCCCCGAAAACATACTGCATATTAAAACCTGCTCTGACCTTTTTGTCATATGCAATAGAAAGCATTTCCTGAGATATATCAACCCCTAAAACACTAAAACCAAGCTTATTAAGCTCTTCGCTGAGTGATCCTGTTCCGCATGCCAAATCAACCAAAAAATCGGCGTCTGGAAAATGTTTATTAACAACACTGTTTATCTTTTGTGCAATTTCTTCATAATTAACATCAGACATTAATATGTCATAATACTTTGCGAACGCTGTATAATTATTGGCTGTCATTTTTCTTTTCCAGTCTTTCAAATACAACCTTGTACCCGTCACTGCCATAGTTTATTGAACGGTTTACTCTGCTGATAGTTGCCGTAGAAGCACCCGTTTCACTGACTATATCGCTGTATACATAATGCTCGTTCAGCATCTTTGCAACCTGAAAACGCTGTGATAATGATTTGAGCTCTAAAATAGTGCATAAATCTTCAAAAAAAGCAAAACATTCATCTTCAGTTTTAAGACATAAAATAGCTTTGAATAAATCATTCATGTTCTTATCCCTGATGCTGTCTTTCATTTGAATCCTCCGTTCAAGCATAAATCTTTATTTACACTAATTGTTAATTATAATAATTATAGTTTCACACTTTACAGTGTGAATATGCTATATTTATATATTATCACATTAAAACACAAAAGTAAAGTGTTTTTCATTTAAGTACATAAAATAACCGGCTTAAATTTCAAGCCGGTCAAATTCATAAATATAAATGGTTACAAGGTTGCTGCATATTCGATAATTTCTTTTATTTTATCAATTCCTTCGCCTGTCTGAGCTGAACAAGGAATCACTTCTATATCATCAAAGTATGGAATTTCCTCCTTAAAGGCTTCCATTCTCAGCTTTTTTGCCGTAGGCTTCAGCTTATCGGATTTTGTCAAAACTATAACAAACGGAAGCTCCTTCTCAATCATAAAATCAATCATCTGAAGGTCGTCTTTAGACGGTGCATGACGCATATCAATCAGCTGAAAAATAAGATTAAGCTTTCTTGTTGTGTCATTCAGATAACCCTCAATAAGATTTGCCCATCTGTTTTTTTCACCCTTTGAAACCTTTGCATAACCGTATCCGGGCAAATCGACAATATAAATATTTTCAAAATCGAAAAAATTGATTGTAACCGTCTTTCCCGGCACCTGACTAACCTTTGCAAGCTGCTTTCTGTTAAATATTTTATTAATCAAAGAAGACTTGCCCACATTTGACCGCCCTGAAAAAGCAATCTCTATACGCTCAGCTTTCGGAATCTGGTCAAACCTTCCGAATGATGTTTTAAATTGTACATTGTTAAAATTCATATGTCACCTTTCAAATTATACTGTAACTGTCACATTCTTTTTGGGTGAAGCTTTTGTCAGCATACTAAGCGGAATACTGTTCTTATTTCTATCGGTATCAAGTGCAGCTTCAAGAACATCATCAATACTTTTTGCAAGAACTATTTCAACAGATTCCTTAACAGCATCGTCAATTTCCTGTATATCCGCTTTATTGTCAAACGGAATCACGATAGTTTTAATACCGGCTTTATAAGCAGCCATAGATTTCTCCTTTAAACCTCCGATAGGAAGAACTTTTCCCCTGAGTGTAATCTCACCTGTCATAGCAACCGAGCTTTTAACCGGAGTTTTAGACAATGCAGAAATCATGGCTGTTACCATAGTGACTCCAGCGGAAGGACCGTCCTTAGGAACTGCTCCTTCCGGTGCATGAATATGTAAGTCTTTTGTCTTATAAAAATCCTTGTCTATTTTAAACTTTTCTGCGACACTTCGGCAATAGCTGACTGCAATCTTTGCACTCTCCTTCATAACATCGCCGAGAGAACCGGTAAGCGTTATATCGCCTTTGCCGTCAAGCACCAAAACTTCAAGAGGCATAGTTACTCCACCTACAGATGTCCATGCAAGACCGTTGACAAGACCGACTTCACTGTTTTCGGCGACAAGGTCAGGAAGATACTTTTTAATACCCAGATATGCTTCAATATTGCGTTCTTTAAAAGTTACCCTTGAAATGTCATTCTCCACAATCTCTTTAGCGGCCTTTCTGCAAAGAGAGGCTATACTTCTCTCAAGCTTTCTGACACCTGCTTCTTTGGTATAGCCGTCAATCAAAGTATATATACATCCGTCCGTAATTCTCATCTGTGAAGACTTCATACCGTTAGCTTTAAGCTGCTTAGGAATTAAATGGCGTTTTGCGATATTGAACTTTTCCTCTCTTGTGTAGCTTGAAAGCTCAATAACCTCCATTCTGTCAAGCAAAGGCTCTTGAATGGTGTTTAAATTATTAGCTGTAGTAATAAACAAAACATTTGAAAGATTAAAAGGCATTTCGATATAATGGTCCCTGAATTCCCTGTTCTGCTCACTGTCTAAAACTTCAAGCATTGCTGAAGACGGGTCTCCTCTGAAATCATTGCTCATTTTGTCTATCTCGTCTAAAAGCATAACAGGATTATTTGTTCCTGCCTGTTTTAATGCAGTAATTATTCTTCCCGGCATAGCACCTATATATGTTTTTCTGTGACCCCGTATGTCTGATTCGTCTTTAACACCGCCAAGCGAAACTCTGACATATTCTCTTCCCAAAGCACGGGCTATTGATTTCCCGATAGATGTTTTTCCGACTCCGGGAGGACCTGAAAGACAAATTATCTGACCCTTAACATCAGGATTAAGCGCCTTTACCGAAAGAATTTCTAAAATTCTCTCTTTAACTTTTTTCAGTCCGTAATGATCTTCATCAAGAATTTTTCTTGCCGCTTCTATGCTTGAAGTATCTTCGGTAGATTTATTCCAAGGAAGTGCAAGACAAGTATCCAGATATGTTCTGATTACAACTGCCTCCTGTGAGCCTGACGGCATTTTCGAAAGTCTTTTTACTTCATCAAGCAGTTTGTTCTCATTTTCTTCGGCAAGATTTAAAGCTAATATTTTATTTTTATAATTTTCAATATCATCATCTTCAGTGTCTTCTCCGAGTTCTGAACGAATTACTTTCAGCTGTTCTCTCAGATAATACTCTTTTTGGTTTTCATCTATATTCTTTGAAACCTGTGCCTGAATTTCCTTCTCAATTGTCAAAACCTCAAGTTCATTTGATAAAATACCTATTAACATTGTCAGCTTTTCACCGACGGTTTTTGCTTCTAAAAGTGTCTGCTTATATTCAGCCGATATAGAAATATTAAAAGCAATAGATTCGAATAACGCTCTTGGTGTATTTGCAGAATACACTGATGCCAGTATTTCCTTCGGCATTCTCGGAACATTTTCAGCATATTCTTTAAAAGTCCTCTTAACTTCACGCATTACAGCCTGCATTTCATAATTATCCATTACTTCCCGTGAATACACAGGAATTTTTTTGATTTCAGCTTCCAGATATTCTTCATCAGTTAAATACACATTCTGTGCTTTTGCCTTATAACGGCCCTCCACCAAAACACGGGAAAATCCATCAGGAGTTTTAATAATCTGTTTGATTTCAGCTATCACGCCGATTTTATACAAATCACCGAATTCAGGTTTATCAACTACTAAGTCTTTTTGTGCTGTTAAAAAAATCATTCTGTCATTCCTAACAGCAGCTTTAAGTGCAAGCACCGACCTTGAGCGTGCAACATCAAAATGCATCACCATGTTCGGAAATAAAACTATATCTCTAACTGCAACACAAGGCATCACCTGAATATTTTTACTGCTTACGATTTTAATTTTTTCACCCATATATGTATTTTCCTTTCCTTATATAATAACGGTCACACCCACTAATCTCATCACAATTAATATGTCTGTTTTATTATAACAACAATTAATGCTTTTTGCAACAGGAATTATATTCAACACAAGTGAACATTTTATGTAATTTCTATCAGCAAAAAAGCCCAGAGTAAAACTCTGAGCTTAAAAATCTGATTATTTAAACTTATTCAGCTGTGTAAGGAAGCAATGCCACATGGCGTGCTCTCTTTATTGCAGAAGTAAGTTCTCTTTGATGACATGCACAAGTTCCTGTAACACGACGAGGAAGAATCTTAGCTCTTTCAGTCATGCATTTTCTCAGCTTAGCAACATCTTTATAATCAATTTTTTCTGCTCTGTCAACACAGAACATACAAACTTTTTTACGATTTCTCTTGCCTGGTCTGCCATTTCTCTCCATGGTCTTTTCCTCCTTTAACTTTATTAATTTCACTGTATTTAGCTAGTTGATTTACTTTTTAAAACGGAACCCCGTCATCAGAAATAACAACCTCAAAATCGTCGATATCACCTATAGCAATAGACTCATTTGACGGTGTATTATTATAAGTATTATTCTGAACCGGTGTGCTGAAAGCAGAGTTCGAAGCACCGCCTTGCTGCTTTGGTTCACCTGTAAACGATACATTATCTACAACAACCTCGGTTACATAGTGCTTAACACCGTTCTTGTCATCATAGGTTCTTGTCTGCAGATTTCCTTCAATGGCAATCATCCTGCCTTTTGCAAAATAATTGTTAATAAACTCAGCCCTTTGACGCCATGCCACACAGTTAATGAAATCGGTCTGTCTTTCTTCACCCTGTCTTGCATAACCTCTGTCAACAGCAACAGTAAAAGACAAAACGCTGATACCGCTCTGTGTATTTTTTAGCTCTAAGTCCTGGGTTATTCTTCCCATCAAAATAACTCTGTTTAACATAACGCAAGTTCCTTTCTCAAAAAATTAAGCAACTGTAACTAAAAATCTCAGAACGCCGTCAGTAATCTTTAACACACGCTCTAATTCTGCTGGGAATCCCGGCTTTGAAGTAAAGTTCCAAAGAACATAGTAGCCGTCGTTTTCAAAATTGATAGGATAAGCAAGCTTTCTCTTGCCCCACTCATCAAGTGAAACCTCTCCCTCAGCGTTTGCTGAAATTAAGTCGCCAAATTTGGTCATAAGAGCTTTTATGTCCTCTTCACCAAGCTTTGTGCTGAATACGACCATAGCTTCGTATTTTTCTGTAACCTTTGCCATTACAATGCACCTCCTTTTAGATTTCGCCTGCGTCTGTTAAACACAAGCAAGGATAACTTGTAAATTATAACACACGAATAATAATTTGTCAACCACCGATTTTTTGTGCTAACCTTTTTATCAGTTTTTCTAAGTCGTCTTTAACCTCAGGGTGTGACAATCCAACCTCAATAGAAGCTTCTAATATTCCGTATTTGCTTCCCATATCATATCTCTTTCCTAAGAAATCAATTCCTATCATTCCGTTTTCACGGGCTAAAACCGCCATAGCATCTGTTAACTGATATTCGCCGCCCTGCCCTCTTGGAATAGTCTCTAAGACATCGAAAATTTCAAACGGCAAAACGCACCTTCCTAAAATCGAAAAATTAGAAAACTTATCCTGAAGCCTCGGCTTTTCAATCATATCGGAAATTGAATAAACATTGTCTTTTATATTCTCACATTTCATTGAAGAATATTTTACTATAAATTCATCTGAAACTTCCTTAATAGCTGCCGTACCTAAGCCGTATTTTTCATAAGCATCACACACCTGCCTGCAGCACGGTACATCTCCGATAATAACATCATCACCATACAAAACCGCAAACGGCTCATGTCCTACAAAATCTCTCGCTAAAGAAACTGCATGACCCAAACCCTTTGCTTCCTCCTGAACTATATAAGTTATATCAGCCATTGAAGAAATTTTCTGCACTTCTTTTAATAAGTATTCGTATTTTTTTCCGCCTTTTTTCAAATGTCTTTCTAACTTTTCGTTTTTTGCAAAATGGTTTTTTACAATGTCCTTTCCCGGACTGAGTATTATACAGATATCGGTAATACCGCTGCTTACAGCTTCCTCAACATTATACTGAATCGCAGGCTTGTCCACAATCGGCAAAAGCTCTTTGGGCATAGCCTTTGTAGCAGGTAAATCACGGGTCCCCCACCCGCCGGCAGGGATTATTGCTTTTTTAATTATCATAACATATGCCCTTTAAGGAGCATTCCTCCCTCCGATGCTTTATGTTAACACTATTATGCATAATGCTTAAAATATTAATACCGAAAAATAAAAATATGCTCTTTAATTTTACGGTTCGACTTAGAAAACAAGCATTAATATTATCCTGATTATTAAATAATAAGCAGCAATGGCACCTATTGCTATTGCGAATGAAGTGCCGCCTTTTTTCGTAATCGTTTCACGTCTTTGGGTCTGAGACTGTGCAATACGGTCTATCGCTTCTATATCACGCTTTGTCTTTTTGTAATACCAGAAGTTTGAGAACATTCCGCTTAAAACATAAAGTACTATTGTAACAAAAGACAAAGCCATAAAAAGTCCTGACCATGCAGGGGAAGCAGACAGATTCTCGATAATTTCATTAGTAGTTACTTCACCGGACATTCCGAAGTTCAGCAGCATACTCTGCATAAAAACAGTCATAACAATTTTTAAAGTCATATAGAAAAATCCGTGTCCTAGCATTTTTCTGTAAAAATAATAATACTCAGGAAAAATAAATGCACAAAAATTAAAAGACCTTTTCATTTTAAGCTTTGCAAATCTCATAAACTGTGCAAGAAAATAAATCTTATTGCTGCCTACATAATCCGCAACATCCTTCACCTTCAAACCGTCTATATCGGTTTCATCATCTATTGATACAAAACCGCCTGCAAACGGGTTAAAAGGCTGTCCGTTCTGTTCGCCGAAGCTCTGACCCATAGGTCCGAAATTCGGATATGCATTCTGAGCATTCCCGTCATTGAAATGCTGCGTGTTTACTTCCTCGTTCAAAAGCAAACCGCATCTGGAACAAAAATTCTGATTGACATCATTTGAATAACCGCATCTCGGACAGGCTTTATTATTTAAAGCCGCAGCTTCCTCCAATGCTTTTTCTTCATCAAGTTTTTTCTGTCCCCACGACACACCTTCATTATGAAGCTCTGTATTTATACATTCACCAACCTGTTTATAACAATCTCTATGATATGGTGTTCCGCAATCCGGACAAACAACTATATCATCAGATTCATTGAAAACATTATCACAAACAATACACTTCGAACCCTCATAATTCGCCATAATAAAAAACACACTCCTTTTATGAGAATTATTCTTCTATATTTTAAATTAATTTATTATACCACATATATTCTAAAAAATAAAGTTATTTATTAAATTTCTTTACTTTTGGAACAAAAACAAGTATAATAGATTTGTATTTTTTTATTAACATACAGGAGAAGCATATGATTATTATAGATGAAATTAAACAAGAATTATCAGGCTATGAGCCTAAGCTTTCGGAAATTTATGATGTTTTGGAAATTGATAATAATAAAATCAAGATTAAAAAACTTCAGAATAAAACACTTGACAGTGATTTCTGGAATGATTCAAATAATTCTCAGAAAGTATTGAAAGAAATCAAGTCACTTGAAGATACAATAAAATCTTACAATGATATTAAAGACAAATATGATGAAATTATGCTTATGCTTGAGCTTGCACAAGAAGACGAAGATGAAAGCATGGCGAATGATGCAAAGTCAGAGCTAAAAAAATTTACCGAGAATTTAGACGCACTGACTATCACAACACTTCTAACGGGCGAATATGATAAAAACAATGCGATAGTTTCTTTTCATCCGGGTGCAGGAGGTACAGAAGCCCAGGACTGGGCAGAAATGCTCCTTAGAATGTATACAAGATACGCCGAAAAACATGATTTCAAAGTAACAACTCTTGACTATCTCGAAGGCGGAGAGGCAGGAATTAAAAGTGCAACCATTTTGATTGAGGGAAGAAATGCTTACGGTTTTTTAAAAAGCGAAGCCGGCATTCACCGCCTTGTCAGAATATCTCCGTTTGACAGTTCAGGAAGCCGTCACACCTCATTTGCGGCAATTGATATAATGCCTGAAATCGACGACAGTACTCCTGTTGAGATAAAACCTGAGGACATAAAAATGGACACATACCGTGCAAGCGGTGCTGGCGGTCAGCATATTAACAAAACCGATTCCGCTGTAAGAATTACTCATATCCCGACAGGAATTGTCTGCTCATGCCAGACTCAGAGGTCACAGCATCAGAACAGAGATTACGCAATGAAAATGCTGAAAGCGAAACTCATTGAAATAAAAGAGCGTGAGCACTTAGAAAAGATTGAAGATATTAAAGGCGAGCATAAAGAAATCGCTTGGGGCGCTCAAATACGCTCGTATGTGTTTATGCCTTACACTCTTGTCAAAGACCACAGAACAAACTGTGAAGTTAAAAATGTTGAATCTGTTATGAACGGAAACATCGACCCGTTTATTGATGCATATTTAAAAGCACTTTCAAAGGGCGAAATATGAAATATAAAAAGAAAAAATCCTCGGTTATTAACTAACTGAGGATTTTATTTTATAATATTTTACTTTATGCTGCGTCTTCTCTGCTTCTTTATAGGTTCTTCGGTTCCGCCCTTGTCCTCAAAAACAGTTTCGCTCTCGTCGTCTTTTAAATAATCAAACTCGGGACTTTCCTCGCCTCTTGCTTTATAATAAGGCTGAATTACATATTTTCTTATAAAAGGATAACAGTTAAAGCAAATTAAGAAACAGCCAAAACTAAACGGCAAAAACGGAACAACAAATACCGAATACGGATAGAAAAATAAAATCAAAAATACTAAAAGTGCAATTATGACAATATTGAATAAGCACCTCTTGACGCTTATTCCGACAAGCAGAAATGAATTCTTTATAATTTGCATAAGTGTAAGATTGGTCGAAACAATAAGCTGATAAATATAAAAATGCATCATTATAAACATCAGCATACAGCTTAAGCATATAATAAAAGGAAGATACATAATAGTATTCTGCTGTGCCCAAGCATTATAAGAAACAGTTGATACTACAAAACCAACAGCAAATACAACATCAATTATTCCCATTATAAAAGACTGCTTATAGCATTTTTTAAACGACGATAAAAAGTCAGTAAACACGAAAGCGTTTCTTTCCTGCGAATAATTTCTTATGACTTTTGTAAAGCCTGCTGTTGCCGGACCTATTGTTGCAATGAAAATAATGGCCAACGCAGCGATTCCAACAACTTTGATATTCTGTGAAATACTTCTGCTGAACAATAAAGACATTGAAGCCAGCAACGGAATAAAGAAAATAAAGTACAGAAGGTTTATCTCCATCAGTTTCCAAAATCGTCTTCCGTATATTTCAAAAAACTTAAAAAAATCTGTTTTCTCCTGCGGAGCTTTAGGTATCCCTGGTCCTGCATTTTCATAATTGCTGAATAGTCCCAATTAAAATCACCATACCTTAACTTGTCATTTTATCATATTATACACTAAAGAACTCAAACAGTCAACAGCAGCAGAAACAGCAGTAACAGCTTCTAAAACCAGAAACTTAACTGCATAAAGCTTAACATATTCATTAAGGCTGTCCGACTCGCTTCGTCTGTTTAAAAAAGCCTGCGAAAAAAATCTGTTTGACAAACGCAGTGATTCTCTTACACCAATAAAAAGTGCATATGATGAAACCAAAGCACTGGGCAAAATCATAATAAGTGCTGTAAAAAAACCATGAAAACCGTTTTCGGAATATATCTGAGCAATTGTAGCACCGAATCCCAGACCTTTATAAACAGGAACTAAAACCGCAACAGGCTGAGCTATTGCACAAAATCCCAGCAAAAATAACACAACCATCAAAAGTGACGAGTTTAAAAGTGAACTGTAAAGAACTTTTATATAACCGCCGTTTTCTCTCATTGATAAATAATCATTTTCAACGATATTCAAATCACTGAGCGTACTTGTTTTAATAAAAGAAAAAGCCAATGTTCCGAATAACACTCCCAAAACCATAAGAAGCATTATTCTGAAGATAACATTTGGCTTTGAATTTCTCTCTTGCATATAATCAACTCCTAAATATTTGTTAGTTGATTATATGCTTTCGGACAAACATATATTACTTATTTTGAAAGCTCGTACGCTCTTTTTGTACAAGCTTCACATGCTTTATTTACAGTGCCCTCTAAATCGCCTTCCCTAAGTTTTTCAAGACCGGCTAATGTTGTTCCGCCTTTTGAAGAAACCATTTCAATTAACTCATTTATAGTATTACCGCTGTCGGAAATCATTTTTGCAGAGCCTATAAGAGTTTTTGAAAACAGCTTCTTAGCAACCGCTTCATCAATGCCAGCTGATTTTGCATAATCAACAAAAGCCTTTGCATAAAGATAAATAAATGCAGGTGACGAGCCGTTTATCGCTATGATTTCCTTCATTTTATCTTCATTAATTACCGCAATTTCACCGCATGAAGCAAAAATACCGCAAACAAGTTCGAATTCTTCTTCTGAAACAGGCTCAACTCTCGCTAAAGCAGAAGCACCCTCACCTAAAAGCAGCGGTGTATTAGGCATAACAAGAACTACCTTGGCGTTCGGAATAGTCTTTGATTTTATATATTCACCGCTGATTCCGGCACAGATAGAAACTAAAACGCTGTCATCTGTTATTTTATCCTTAATCTCTTCTAAAACTTCATCTAACTGCTGCGGCTTTACTGCCAGGAAAATATATTTGCACTTTTCTGATAACTCCTCAGCGGATAAACAGGATAAAACGCCATACTCTTCAAGCCTTTTGAGCTTTTTCAAATCATTATCAAATGCAAAAAGCTGTATGTCCGGGGATTTAACACACATATCTTCGACTTTGCAAAGTCCGCTTTCCGCAATACCTTTCATTATAGCAAAGCCCATATTTCCCGCTCCGATAAAACCTACATTAGTCATAATTATATTACTGCCCGATAAAGAGCAATCCTCCATTTAAAATTATTTGTCTGTCTTATACTGCACTCTTTAAAAAAGCTCTTCTGTAAATTAAAAGTGCAAAAGGAAGCATAATAAACAGAAGCGGAATATCAGCTGCAAGTTCAACGGCATTTTTTACAAACCGAGCTGCAACCGCTTCCCAAAATGCAGTATTCGGAATAAATCCATAATGCATATTAGCTTTCGTATTAAGCATTAAATTAATAATTGCAACATCTAAAAGTCTGGCTATAACAGCACATATGTATATTGCTGCATTTGCACCCTTTTTCTCTGCTCTTTTCATCATCCACGGACTTTTTCTGTAAAGGCATATTCCGTAAATGAGTCCCTGAAGCATTCCGATTAAAACATAAAGAGGTAAAAATCCTCCCTGAGGATGAACAAGAAATCCGACAATGTCACACAATCCACCTGCAATAAATGAAACCGTCGGACCAAACAGCATACCTATTACTGCTATTGCCAAAAACGCAAAGTTAATCTTTGCATATGGTATTTCAATAGTGAATGTTTCAATCAGCATTGAAATGGCAATAAACACTCCTGTTATAGTTAAACAACTGATTTTTTTCAGCTCACCGGCTGAGTCTTTGAACAAATAAAAAAAGCTTTTCATAAATTAACCTCCATTCATAATATGCTTTGTGCATAATGGAGCATGAAAAGCTTCGTTATGCATTCAGCGGGATGCGGAAACCAAACCGCAAGCCTAAAGCTTTTCGTTCAAACAGCAACTCCCCGTCTGTTCAACACTTTACGCCTGATTTCCTACTCTGTCTGCTTTTTTTCTTTATTAATATGCTGTATCGTTTAAAATTTGATAAAGCTTGCTGTCAAAAGGTTTTGTCATAGAAAGTGCTTCCTGAATATCAACATCATAAACCTTGTTATCCTTTAAGCCGACTACCCTGTTTCCGATTCCTTTTTCCAAAAGCTCAACAGCATAATAACCCATTTCAGTTGCAACAACTCTGTCACGAAGCGTAGGAGAACCTCCCCTTTGAACATGACCTAAAATTGTTGCCCGTGTTTCAATACCTGTTTTCTCTTCTATATCCATTGCAATTTGCTCGGAATTTCCTATACCCTCAGAAACGATAATAACCGAGTGTGATTTACCCGAAGCTTTATTTGCAAGAATTTTTTCAATAATTTCGTCAAGGTTATAGCCTTCTTCGACTGTAATAGCACACTCAGCACCTACAGCTGCCGCAACATTTACTGCAATATATCCTGCTCTTCTTCCCATAACCTCAACAACAGAGCATCTGTCGTGAGACTGAGTTGTGTCTTTCAGCTTGTCTACCATTTCCATTGCAGTATTCATAGCTGTATCATATCCGATTGTATATTCTGTGCATGCAATATCGTTATCAATAGTACCCGGAAGACCGATACATGGAATACCATGTGCCGATAAATCAGCAGCACCCCTAAAAGAACCGTCACCTCCGATAACAACAATACCGTCAAGACCAAGCTTTTCACACATATTCTTTGCTTTTAAAACACCGTCTTCTGTCTTGAATTCATGACATCTTGCTGTATATAATACTGTTCCTCCTCTTTGTATAATCCCCGAAACAGTCCTTGCACTCATTTCAATTATATCACCGTTTATAAGTCCGTTATATCCTCTGCGAATTCCCAGCACCTTCATACCCTTATTCAAAGCTGCTCTCGTAACTGCTCTTACAGCAGCATTCATTCCCGGAGCATCTCCTCCGCTTGTTAAAACTCCAATAGTTTTTGCCATGATAATTTTGCCTCCATCAATAAGTTGTATAATATAATAATCGTTTCAACATTTATATTATCACAGCTAAACGTCATAGTCAAGACAGTGAAACAATCATTTACATAAGTTTAATTTTTTCTCGTTTTAAAATACATATTTACAAAAAGTGATTCCCGAAAAATATTTCCGGGAATCACTTGTACTTATTTTATCAACAACAGCTATTCGGCAACAATTACAGTCAGAACATCGCCTGTTGTTGTGTCAAAAGGCTGTCCTATTGCTGTACTTGTAGCTATAACATTGCCCGGAGTAACACCCTCACCTGCGACATAAGCAAAAGCATATGTTATTCCAAGCTTTGAAAGCAACTCGCCATAGCTCGTTGCCGTATAGCCTGCATAATCAGGAATAATCGGTTTTTCCGTATATGATGATGAATCAGGTTCTGAACTTATATCGGAATCTGATGAAGTGTCATAATAACTGCTTTCATTTCCGTCACCGCTTGAAACAGTCAGCTTTAAAACATTTTTTCTTGCAGGGTCATATTGTGTATCAGCAGGAATACTCTGTTTAATAATAATACCCTTAGCGTATTTCGAGCTTTTCTTTTCTTTTATCTGAACGGTAAAATCTTTCTCAATTGTATCCTTTATATTTTCATACTCAAGGCCCTTTAAATCAGGCATAACCGCACCTGTTCCATAATCCTTTTTGCTTGAAGAGTCAGCCTTCTTATCCTCACTTGAAGCCGTCGTGGTCTGCTTAGGAACAGTAATAGAAGCAACATTGCTTGAAACGGTATTAGGTGTACCTTCATCACTTCCCCCTGTAAACATCTGTGCCAGGAAGAAAAGACCCACACCTACTAATAAAGCCAGAACTACTGAACCGATAATGGTAGGAACAAGATTTTTCTTATCTTCAGATTCATCTTCTTCATCTTCATCGTCATAGTCACTGAAATCATTTCTTATCTGATCGGTGGTTTCAACATGTATAGTTTGAGTTGCACCTTTTCTATGCTCAACGACATATTCAGGCTGTTCAAAAAGCTTCGTGACAAGCTCGGTAATAGTCTGTACCCTTGTTTCGGGATTAACCCTTAAAGCCTGCATAATTATCCTTGCAACATTTTGCGGAATATCTATATTCATTTGGCTTAAATCTATAATATTGTCTGCCTGCTTTCTTGAAACAGCACTAGGAGGTAAAACACCTGTCAGCATTTTATAAAGCACTGCCGCAATAGCATATACATCTGTCCATGTTCCCAGCCAATCCAGCGAATTATACTGCTCTGGTGCAGCAAAACCAGGATAAAGCTCTGAAGATAAATCGGAATTTTCCACTCTTGCCGCACTGATGCTGAAACCTATAAGCTTTAATTCACCTTTAGGCGTAACTATAATGTTATCAGGACATATTCCTCCGTGAATTATTCCGGAATTATGAATAAGACTGAGTGTAGTAAAAATCGGAGGAAAAATCTTCTTTATCTGTTCCCAGCTTAGTTTTTCACCGTTGCCCTTTAAAAACTTTCTCAGAGTAATACCTTCAACATATTTCGATATTGCATACATAGTATTATTCTCGGCAAACATATCAATTGCGGGAACAAGATGCGACAGAGTTCTCATTCTGGACAATGACTTATTCAGCTCTGCAAATTCAGACATATAAGTCTTATACTTGTTCAGAGAATCGGTTTTGACCATGATTTTAGGGCTTAGTTTAGTTCTTGAGCACAGGACATCTGGCATATATTCATGAATAACAACCTTTGAGGAAGTTACTGTATCAAACCCGATGTATGAAGCACCTTCACCGTTATATGATAAAACTTTTCCCACAATATATCTGTCATCAAGCATAGACTTCGGCGGTAGATATGACTGAAGATAAGGAGAATCAGCATTATAATTGCAGTAACTGCATGTTCCGTCTTCCTCCAACTCATTCATACATCCCATGCAGAGATTTTGAATATTTTCCATAAAAGCCTCCGTAAATATACTTTTTATCGTAACCTATGATATCAACATTATTTCTCAAAGTCAACAAGTTTAATCTAATTGTAGACATTATGAAACAATTTGTATCTATTCTGTAACAATTGATTATTTCTTTGCTTTTTTATGAAAACATCACAAAAAAACAATAAAAAAACTATAATATTTCACAAATCATCATAATACAAAAGCCCCTGACAAAAGGCATTAACAAAAAACAGGATAATACACCTTAATTTAAGAAATTAAAAAATCTGCCTGATTTTTTTAATCAGACAGAAATTCAATTATTAAAATTTGTAACCGTTTTGTATCAGAGTGTTAACTGTAATTGATCAGGGTCTTCCATATCCTTAGCGAAGCTTCCCGCAGCAGGTATGTTTTTAGTTTTAAATTTCGACATGGTTTTTAAAGTTTCGTCATCAACGATAAATGCTTTTTCCAAAGTGTTTTTAGATTTAAGCGTCAGTGCCTGAACACCTATTGTATCTCTGGACGCTTTAGGCAAAAGCATGCCGGTATTAAATATTATAACTCTGTTATTCGACGATTTAAGCATTAAATTGACATCATCGGTTATAAAAAATGCTTCGACAAGCTTTGATTTAGAACCGTATGCGTTTGCAAGCTTCTTGCGGTTTGTTTTAGTTTCATAAGCTTTAAGAGGTACCTTTGCTGCCTTTCCGTTTTCAAATACAAAAATCATATACCCCTGATAATCAACTGTCGGCACCATGTATCTTACATTCTCTTCACTGTCAAAGCCAAGCGTTGCCGGAATATAGTCACCCAATGCACTGGCTTTAGTATCATCAAACTGAGAAGCCTTTGATTTATACACTGTTGCACTGTCGGTAAAGAAAAGAATATCAGATTTATTGGTTATCTCAATTTCCTGACAGATAACATCGCCGTCTTTAAGCTTATGAGTGTTTGCCATTCTAAGCGACTGAGGTGTAATCTTTTTGAAATATCCGCTCTTTGACAGAAAAGCCGTACATTTATAATCTAAAACCTCATCGATTTCAACATACTCTTCAGCATCGTCAGCATAGTAAAATTGAGTTTTTCTCGGTTTCCCGTATTTCTTTGAAACTTCATTGAGTTCTTCTATAATAATTTTTTTAATGCGTCTTTCACTGTCCAAAATATCAATCATGTCAGCAATATCAGCTTCAAGCTGTTCGATATCCTGTAATCTTTTAAGAATATACTCCCTGTTTAAATGACGAAGTTTAATCTCAGCAACATATTCAGCCTGAGTTTCATCAATCGAAAAGCCTATCATTAGATTAGGAACAACATCGGCTTCTTCTTTGGTTTCGCGAACTATCTTTATTGCCTTATCAATATCAAGTAAAATCTTAGACAAACCTTTTAAAAGATGAAGCTTATCCTGCTTTTTCTTTAAATCAAAAGATACCCTTCTCTTAACACAGCTTGTTCTGAATTTTATCCATTCGTCAAGAATCTCATATACTCCCATTACCTTAGGATAACCGTTTACCAGTATGTTAAAGTTAGCCGAATAGGTATCCTGAAGAGGTGTCATCTTATAAAGCTTCTGCATTAATTTGTCAGGGTCAATACCTCTCTTTAAATCAATGGTAATTTTAAGTCCGCTTAAATCGGTTTCATCGCGAATATACTGAATTTCACGAATCTTGCCGAGCTTTATTAAAGATACGATTTTTTCAATTATAGCTTCAATAGTTGTAGTAGGAGGAATCTCTGTTATTTCAATACAGTTGTCACTCTTATCATAATTATATTTTGCTCTTACCTTAACAGAGCCTCTTCCCGTTTCATAAATCTTTTTTAGCTCATCTTCATCATAAAGCATAAACGCTCCCGACGAAAAATCAGGACCCTTCAGAGTTTCTAATATGTTGAAATCTTTGTTCTTCATCAATGCTATTGTTGTTTCGCATATCTCGGAAAGATTGAAAGAACAAACCGAGCTTGCCATTGACACTCCTATTCCGACATTTGAGTTAACTAAAATCGAAGGAAATGTCGCCGGAAGAAGTGTAGGCTCCTGCATTGTATTATCATAGTTAGGAACAAAATCAACAGTGTCTTTGTCAATCTCACGGAAAAGTTCATTGCATATAGCATCAAGCTTGACTTCTGTATATCGTGATGCCGCATATGCCATGTTTTTTGAATACGCTTTACCGAAGTTACCCTTTGAATCAACATAAGGATGCAAAAGAGTTTCGTTTCCTCTTGAAAGTCTGACCATAGTTTCGTATATTGCGGCGTCACCGTGAGGATTAAGCCTCATAGTCTGACCGACAACATTCGCAGACTTCGTCCTGTTACCGGTCAGCAAACCCATTTTATACATAGTGTAAAGAAGTTTTCTATGTGACGGTTTAAATCCGTCTATTTCAGGAAACGCACGGGAAACTATAACACTCATTGCATAAGGCATATAGTTTTTTTCAAGAGTTTCTGTTATTTTCTCTTCAACAACCTGTCCGGCACCCTCGATATATGCGTTTACATCAGGAGTTTTCTTTATTTCCTCTTGTTTCTTTTTTCTAGCCATTAATTTTAATCACTATACCTTTCTTAGATTTTATGAGCCGGTTTCTGTACCGGAATCGCCGCACTGATTTCTGCGGCAAAAGCTTAAAAAGCGTGCGTGAAAAAGTATTTTTCACTCTTTTTCGCTCTATGATGCTTTATGATATATCTGCCATGTCCAAATAATCGTGCCCGTTAATTGATATAAAGTCCTTTCTTCCCTGAAGATTATTTCCAAGCAGCATATCAAACATATATGATGTATGCTCTGTTTCTTCATGCGGAAGCACCTGAATAAGCCTTCTGGTTGCAGGATTCATTGTTGTAAGATTCATCATCTCAGGTTCGTTTTCTCCGAGTCCTTTTGAACGCTGAAGGGTATACTTTTTATCACCTATCATCGAAAGAATTTCTGCTTTTTCTCTTTCATCATATGCAAAATAAGTCTTATCCTTAGTCGTTATCTCAAACAAAGGCGATTCGGCAATAAAAACATATCCCTTGTCTATTAAAGTAGGAGTCAGTCTGTAAAGCATAGTAAGTATAAGAGTTCTAATCTGAAAACCGTCTTCGTCAGCATCAGTACAAATAACAATTTTATTGAACTTTAACGCATCGAGATTAAACAAAGAAATCTCCTTATTAGCTTTTGTTTTAACCTCAACTCCGCAGCCTAGTATCTTTATTAAATCGGTTATTATTTCACTTTTAAATATTTTATCGTAATCAGCTTTAAGACAGTTTAAAATTTTACCTCTTACAGGAATAACCGCCTGAAACTCAGCATCTCTGGCGAGCTTTACAGCACCGAGAGCCGAATCACCCTCAACTATATAAAGCTCCCGTCTGGTAACATCTTTAGTACGGCAGTCAACAAACTTTTCAACCATATTGGACAAATCCATTGACTGAGAAAGTGTTTTCTTTAAATTAAGTCTTGTTTTCTCGGACTTTTCTCTGCTTCGCTTGTTTATCAAAACCTGCTCTGCAATTTTCACAGCCTCATCAGGGTTTTCAATAAAATAAATTTCAAGCTGATGCTTTAAAAAATCAGTCATACAGTCATATATAAACTTATTCGTAATGGCTTTTTTAGTCTGGTTTTCATACGATGTCTGAGTTGAAAAAGAACTTGAAACCAAAACCAAGCAGTCGTCTACATCATCAAAGGTAATAGGTTTTTCGTTTTTATTGTATTTATTATTCTGTTTTAAATAGCTGTCTATCTGTGAACGAAAAGCCTGTCTTACGGCCTTTTCAGGCGAGCCTCCGTGTTCGAGAAAACTTGAATTGTGATAGTATTCGGAAAACTTCACCTTATTTGAAAAAGTAAAAGCAACACCAAGCTTAACTTTATACTCTTCCTTATCATCTCTGTCCTTACCTTTTCTGTCGGCATAGCATGTCTGAATAGAAGTTAAATTATCACTGCCGACTATTTCAGAAACATAATCGGAAATACCGTTTTCATAAAAATAAGTTTTCTCATCAAATGAGCCCTTTTCATTTTGGATTCTTAACACAAACTGAACATTAGGATTAACTACTGCCTGCTTTTTCAATATATCCTCAAAGTATTCACTTTCGATATTTATATCAGTGAAAACATCAAGGTCGGCTCTCCAGCGGGTTTTGGTACCGGTCTTTTTTCTGGCAGTCGGCTCTTTTTTCAGACCGCCTACATTTTCACCCTTTTCAAAATGAAGGTTATACTTGTACCCGTCACGATAAACCTCAACATCCATAAATTCAGAAGCATACTGAGTAGCACAAGCACCCAAACCGTTCAGTCCCAATGAAAATTCATAATTATCGCCGCTGTTATTGTTGTATTTGCCGCCTGCATAAAGTTCACAGTATACAAGCTCCCAGTTATAGCAGTTTTCACTTTTATTGAAATCAACAGGACATCCCCGTCCGAAATCCTCAACTTCGATTATATTGTCTTTATATTTAGTAAGAATTATCTTATCGCCGTTTCCGTCTCTTGCCTCATCAATAGAATTAGACAAAATTTCAAAAACCGAGTGCTTGCAGCCCTCAAGTCCGTCTGAGCCGAAAATAACCGCAGGACGTTTTCTTACACGCTCCGCTCCTTTTAAAGATGTAATTGCTTCGTTATCATAGTTATTGTTTCTCTTTGCCATAATAACATTTACCTCTCTTTTGTTTCCTGAAATTAATTATTATAATTTTAATCCAATTTATACACATATATTATAGTATACCACAAAATATATGGTTTTGTAAAGCAGCGTAACGCTGCATCCGATTCGTGTTATTGACTTTGAAACGTGTGATAATCAGTATCACACGTTTATTATTAAATAAAAACGACAGTTCCGATAATTATATATTTCGTACAAAACTAAATAAACATATATTATATGCATATCCTAAAAATGTGTGAATATAATGCTAAAGGAAGAAGCTAAAACATTCCAAAAGGAGGACGACATTTAATGGACTTAAATTTAAACCATGAAAGCTTTATATCCAATGAAATTGCATTCGACGGAAACTGTGAGCAATCTGTTGAGCTTGACTACATACTTCCCGACTATTTTCCTGATATTTTCAGAATTTTAAAATGCTCTTTTATTCCAAAGATTGTTTCTCACACAATAAACGGTGAAAAACTTATCTTTGATTTAACTCTATGTATAAGAATTCTTTATTTATCAAATGATTCATCAAGCATAAACTGTATTGAACAAAAGCAAAACTATACCAAAACCGTTGATCTTTCATGCACACCTGAAAATCCGAGTTTTAAAATCACACCTTGCGTTGATTATGTAAACTGCAGAGTTGTAAACTCAAGAAGACTTGATATCAGAGGTGCTGTAACAACAAAAATCTCACTCGAATGTGAAAAGTCAACAAACATAGTTTCAAATGCAAAAGGTCTTAATGTTCAGCTGAAAAAAGAGTTTGTTACTTTCCCTGCAAAAAGACTGACTGCTGCAAAAAGGATTACCATAACAGAAGAAATCGAACTGAATCAGACAAAAGGAAAAATAAACTCTATTATAAAATCAGACTGTATTATAAACAGTTTCGAGAAAAAAATCATTGCCAATAAATTAATAATTAAGGGAGAAGCTAAGGTTTCACTGCTGTACAACTGTGAAATCGAAAACGATGAGCCTCAGATTATCGAAACCATAAAATTCTCTATTCCGTTCAGTCAGATAATCGACATAGAAGGCATAACAGAACAATATGAAGCTGTAACAAATGTATCCGTCGCTTCACTAGACCTTATTCCGAATAAATCCGGTGACAAAAATGAAATAGAATGTGAAGTAATTCTTTTTATAAATTGTACTGCATTCCGCTATGACACAATAGAACTTGCAACTGATGCATATTCAACAAAATATTTATGTGATTTTGAATGTGCCGACATTAAGCTTGAAAAACAGCCTGTTGAAATAAAAGAAAATCAGTCTGTAAAAGCTGAGCTTTCATGTTCGGACTGTGAAATATGCACAGCAACGGATTCATGGGCAAAGCCGTTTAATATTCAGTGTAAATACAATACTGATAAATCAAGCTTTGTCGTTTTCGGAAACATAGAAATCGGTGCTATAGCAAAAGATGAAAACAACTGTCCGCTGTATCTTGAAGACACTATATCCTTTGAACACTGCATTGATATGAATGTCGACGAAAACTCTAAGGCCGATATCAATGTACATATCGACAATTGTACCTTTACTATAACTTCTTCTGATACTATTGAAATAAAAGCAGAACTGTTTATATGCGGATATATTAAAGAACTGGATTCAAGAAAGCTTATTACTGATATAAACATATGTGAAGATAAGATTAAAGAAAGACAAAACTGCTATGCAGTTAAGCTTTACTATGCAGATAAAGATGAGGATATATGGGAAATAGCCAAGAAATTCTCAACCTCTGTTTCAGCCATTGCTCAGGAAAACGAACTGACAGACAGCTCAAAGCTTCAAAAAGGAATGCTTCTCATTCCTATACTTGATTAAAGGAGGTAACAAATATGAACAGTGACAAAATATATTCCGATATAGCAATGCGTACAAACGGAGATATTTATATAGGCGTTGTCGGTCCTGTAAGAACAGGAAAATCAACATTTATTCAAAAATTCATGGAAACCCTTGTTATCCCGAACATCGATAACGAATATGTAAAGGAAAGGGCAGTTGATGAGCTTCCGCAATCAGCCGGAGGAAAAACTATAATGACCACCGAGCCTAAATTCATACCCGAAGACGCTGTTGAGCTGTCACTTGATGACGGTGCTAAATTTTCAGTAAGAATGATTGACTGTGTCGGATATGTTATTCCAAGCTCTGTCGGATACTTTGAAGATGAAGCACCGAGAATGGTAAACACACCATGGTTTGACAAAGAAGTCCCGTTTAATATGGCTGCGGAAATCGGAACTCAAAAGGTTATTTCCGAGCACTCAACTATCGGTCTTGTCGTCACAACAGACGGAAGCATCACAGACCTTCCCCGTGATGAATATGAAGAAAGCGAACAAAGAGTTATAAAAGAGCTGACCGAAATCAACAAGCCTTTTGTTGTGCTTCTCAACTGTTTAAATCCCGAATCGGAAGCTTCACAAAACCTATGCAGTGAGCTTCGTGAAAAATATAAAACAACAGTTATTGCAGTCAACTGTCTTGATTTGAATGAATCTGATATTAAAGAAATTATTTCTCAGATTTTATTCGAGTTCCCTATTAAAGAAATCAATATTAATATGCCGAAATGGATAAATACTCTTGATAAGACTCACTGGCTCAAAGAAAACATATTCACATCAATAAAAGAGTCAACAAAAAATCTGGAGCATATCCGTGAAGTTAAAAGCTGTATTGATTTTATAAGTGCAAATGAAAACATAACAAACTGCTTTATAGAACAAATGGATTTGGGAACAGGCTCTGTGATAATGAATATCACTCTTAACAGCAATCTGTTCTTCAAGATAATCGGAGAAGCTACACACTTGGATATAAATGATGAGAGTGATTTACTTCCACAGATTTTAAAACTCATTAAAATAAAAGATGCCTATGAGAAGTTTGAAAGTGCTTTAAATGAGGTAGAAGCGACAGGTTATGGAATTGTTATGCCGTCAACCGAAGAGCTGTCACTCGATGAACCTGAAATAATCAAACAGGGCGGACAATACGGTATTAAGCTTAAAGCTACTGCACCGTCAATTCATATGATGAAAGCTAATATAACAACTGAAATAAACCCGATTGTCGGCAGTGAAAAACAATCAGAAGAGCTTGTTATGTATATGCTGAACGACTTTGAAGAATCACCGGAAAAGATATGGGAATCCAATATTTTCGGAAAATCACTGAACGAGCTGGTAAACGAAGGGCTTCACAACAAGCTTCACAAGCTTCCTCCCGAAGCCAGACAAAAGCTCAGCGAAGCAGTTGAAAGAATTATCAATGAAGGCTGTTCGGGATTGATTTGCTTCTTAATTTAACTTATGACAGATGACATCAATGCTTTTTAACATCATTTATTAACAAAACAACCCAAGGAGGAAACTAATCTCCTTGGGTGTTTTTTTATAAACTAATTAATTTCGACCTTTGTAACGGCACCGCCGTTTATTGCAGAAGAAATCTTATCGTAGCTATCATAAATCCCGTCTATTTTCTGACCTTTTTCCGAATCACTCAGCATATACCAAGCGGGGTCTGTCTTATCAGGATAATAAACTAGATGAGCAAAACTGTCAAAGCTTTCACCGTCTATATATTTTATATTAGTCTGCCACCAGATGCTTTCATCAGTAAAAAAGTAATTGCTTTCATTATATGCACAAATGATTAAATCATTTAGATTAACAAAGTTACCGTCAGAATCAACCTCTAACAAATCACGGGTTGATATGTCCTTAAAATAGAAGTACGGCTTATATGTTCCAGAATCTGCAACTGTAAAACTACTTGGAATTTTTAAACTATCAGAATACTTTTGAAGAAAAACATTCATAAATGTAAGAACTGTATAATTATTAAGCCGTGTTTTTTTCTCTGCCTCAGTTCCTCTGTTAAAATATCCGGTTTTAAATGTAAAGTGACTGTAATTGTCAAACAAATTCCACCAATCACCAGAAGGCCAGCCAATGTTAGTTAAAACTTTGTTGTAAGTATCACCCATCTTATTCTTCATAGAATTCCCGTCGGAATAATTTGTATCAGCATTTAATGCATTTAATATTTCGGTGTTTACTGCTCCGTCT
The DNA here is from genome assembly GCA_900545345.1 of uncultured Ruminococcus sp. Classification (GTDB taxonomy): domain Bacteria; phylum Bacillota; class Clostridia; order Oscillospirales; family Ruminococcaceae; genus UMGS1601. The sequence continues at coordinate 50,106 of UQYQ01000009.1, read as the reverse complement.
TTAAAAAACAAACTCTTCATATAATCGGATATGCTTTCCATACTAATATCCGATGACGGGCTCGGGTCAGGAGCAGGGTCCGGGTCGGGTGTTTCCGGGTCTTCAGAAGCTGTAACATCCAATCTCACAGCAGGACTGAAAACCCTGCTTATTGAAATCGCACCGCATACAGCTTTTAGATTGACCTTAAATGATGTATCACTCTCTTTGGTTATAGATATATTCACATCAACATTCTGACCGTCGGAATTCAAATTATGTATCTTAGTTTTTTCATCAAGCTTTGTTGTTACGCCGTCAGCTGTCTGAGAATTTTCAATAGTTGGTTCGTCAATCGCCGAATCAACCGGGAGTGAAGTTTTAAAAGACTTAACAATTTCATCTGATATATTTTCAGCAGTTTTATATCTCTTATAAGAACAGCTTGTCTGAACACTGTCAAGCAGCATCTCTATTGATTTTCTGGTTGATTTATCTCTTGAATTATCTATATAGCCTATAAAACTAGGTATAGTAATAGACGCAATTATAGAAATTATTGCTATTACAATAATGACTTCAACCAATGTAAATCCACGATGGTTTTTAAGTGATTTGTGCATCTTATCACATCCTATGATTTATTGATAAAACTCAATCTTCCTTCAAGCCCTCAAAGAAAGTAACAGGTATTCCAAGCAATATTCCCGAGTTTGGAATAGAAAGGTCGCCGAATACTTTATTAATAGCTTTTCTTGCATCCTCGACTTTTGAATCTTTCACAGCAAACAGAATTGTTTTACTGGACATTTCTTTTTCACCTTTGAGCATTGTTGCCAAAACACCAAACATCGGCAAATCTTCCATATCCTTAATTGAATTTGCCATACCTGTGCTTGACAGAACCGTAGCTCCTCTTATATCTGCTAAAGCCAGTTCTTTCATAAGCTGATCTATCTTTTCTTCTTTCTTTGTTACAAATATTAATAATTGCATTTTTATCCTCCGTTCCCGTGTGTGACACACTTAACTTAAATTTACTTAGAAAAGGATACGCATACCCATTCCTCACTCTCAATTACATTTTCTATTTTAAATCCGCACTTTTCTATAGCTTCAATAACTTCTTCTTTTCTTTGTTTTATAATTCCCGAAACTATAAGCGTTCCGTCACTTGCTAAAAACTCACTAAAATAACTGCTCATAGCAATCAAAACATCGGAAACAATATTAGCGACAACGATATCAAAATCACCGCCTATTTGTTTTCTTAAATCCGAATCTGAAGATATGTCACCGCAAAACGTCTTAAAACAGCCGCTCGAAATATTATTTTTAATAAGGTTTTCACCTGCTGTTTTTACTGCGTTATCATCAATGTCGACTGCCGTGAGCTGTGAAGCCCCCAAAAGCATACCTGCTATTCCAAGTATTCCGCTTCCGCAGCCCAGATCTAAAAGCTTGTCACCTTGGTGAATATTTTTTTCGAGATTTTCCAAACAAAGCTGTGTAGTGTCATGCTGACCTGTGCCGAAGCTTGAAGCAGGGTCGATTTCAAGAATCATTCTCGATTCATTCTCATCAGCCTTTTCCCATGACGGTTTAATTAAAAGCTTATCACCGACTGTCAGCGGTTTGAAATATTTTCGCCAGTTGTTTGCCCAATCTTCTTCGGCGATATTTTTCTGTTCAATTTCAAGTTCACCGTATTCACCGTTTTTATCATAATCCTTAAGCGCTTTGAGCTCAGACCTGATTGAGTTAATATTCTCACCCGAAAGACTGTCATTTTGAACATAAACGATAACCTTGCTGTCACAGCTTTTAAGCTTCATCAAATCATCGTCAATATAGTCCCAGTTACCATTCTTATCATTTAAAAACTCTTCAAAATCCTGTGCGTCTTCAATAGCGAAACCTGTTATACCGATATCCATTAATCTGCCGCAAACACATTCAATTCCGGCTGTTGAGGTTTTAATATGTACTTCTATCCATTCAGTCGTATTCTCAGATTCCACTTATGTCACTTCCCTTATAAAAAATAAAATACGGTATACTATATTAAATTACAGTATACCATATTTCACCGAAAAAGTAAAGCGGATTAAATCGCTTTTTGTCTTATTTTTTCACTCTCATTGCCCTGAGTGAATTTAAAATTGCAATCACCGACACACCGACATCTGCAAAAACCGCTTCCCACATATCAGCTATTCCAAATGCTCCCATCAACATTACAAGAACCTTTATTCCAATCGCAAAAACTATATTCTCTTTTACTATTCTCATTGTCTTTTGTGATATAGATACCGAAAGCGGAATACTCATCGGGTCATCATTCATCAAAACAACATCTGCCGCTTCTATGGCAACATCCGAGCCTAACCCTCCCATAGCAAATCCTACATCAGCCCTTGCTATTACAGGAGCGTCATTAATTCCGTCACCGACAAAGCCAACATTACGGTTTGTTTCATCCTTTATCAGTTCTTCGACCTTTGTTACCTTGTCAGCAGGCAAAAGCTCACTGAACACATTATCAATTCCCAGTTTTTCCGCAACATTATCAGCAGTTTGTTTTTTATCACCTGTTAAAAGCGTTGCCGAAATTCCTTTGGATTTAAGCTGCTTAATTGCAGATTTTGATGTTGGTTTAATATTATCCCCAAGTAAAACCGCTCCCAGATATTCACCGTCTAACGCAACATATACACAGGTGGTATTATCATATTTAAGTTCTGCCGAAACATTGTTTTTTTCTAAAAGCTTTCTTGTTCCGCACAGTACTTCATGACCATTAACATTAGCCTTTACACCGTTTCCTGCCTCTTCAACAACATTGGATAAAATATCCGAATCAATAGGCTGTTTATATTCTTCGACGATTGATTTTGCTATCGGGTGTGTTGACATTGACTCCGCATATGCAGAAAGCTTTAGAATATAATCTTTTTGAACTTTGTCACCGCTCGGAACAATATCAACCACCTTGAATTTACCCTCAGTCAAGGTTCCTGTTTTATCAAGAGCAACCGATTTCAGCTTGCTCAGGCTCTCTATGTTTTTTGCACCTTTTATAAGTATACCTTTTCTTGAAGCACCGCCTATTCCTGCAAAAAAGCTAAGCGGTACAGAAATAACCAATGCACAAGGACATGAAATAACCAAAAACAAAAGTCCTCTATACAGCCAAGTACTGAACTGAGAAAATCCCGTTATTACAGAGGGAACTAACACAAGCAGCGCCGCCGCTGCAACCACTATCGGAGTATAAACCCTTGCAAACTTAGTAATAAATTTTTCAGCGTCAGCTTTCCTGCCCGAAGCATTTTCAACCATTTCCAGAATTTTTGCAATAGTTGAATCTTCATACTTCTTTGACGCTTTTATTTCGACAACGGAGGTTAAGTTTACGCTTCCGCTTAAAATTTCAGAATTTTCTTCTGCCTCAACAGGAATAGCCTCACCTGTCAACGCAGACGTATCAAAAGCAGAACTGCCATTGACGATTATTCCGTCTATAGGAACTCTTTCTCCTGCTCTTACAACCATTATATCGCCGACCTGAACCTTTTCAGTTTCGATTTCTTTTATTTCATTTCCGACTTTTATATTTACAGTATCACTTTTAAGACTCAACAGGCTGGTAATCGACTTCCTTGAACGCTCAACTGCAATATCCTGAAAAAGCTCTCCCACACGGAAGAAAATCATTACGGCTGCACCCTCTCGAACATCGCCTATGCAAAGGGCTCCGACAGAAGCTATAGTCATAAGCAGTGTTTCGTCAAAAGCCTCGCCTTTTAAAAGATTTCTGACAGCGGAAATAACAACTCCATATCCTGCAACTGCAAATGCCAAAAGTGAAATTATAAGCTTTGGGACATCAGCGGAAATTATAAAAGACAGAATAAACAAAACAAGTGAAACAAAAATCTCTAAAACTTCTCTTGTTCTGTTTTTCTTCTCATGAGTATGACTATGCCTTTCAAACGGTTTAACCTCGACATCGGGTTCAAGTTCGTGAACAATTCTTTTTATATCTTCAACAACCGAATTGCTGTCAGCTTTAACTGTCATTTTCTTATTTATAAAATCCATATCAGACTCATAAACATTCGAAAGCTTTGACACTCTTTGATTTATCTTCTGTGCACAGTTCGGACAGTCAAGTCCGACTAATTCAAGCACCAGCTTTTCCATAAAATCATCTCCTTAAATTAAGTCTATTCGGATATGTGTTCCATACCCATATTTAATATAGTATAAACATGGTCGTCAGAGATTGAATAAATTGCGGATTTACCTTCTCTTCTGTACTTAACAAGTCTTGCCTGTTTCAACAGTCTGAGCTGATGAGAAACTGCCGATTGTGTAACATCTAAAAGCTCAACTATATCGCATACACACATCTCACCCTGTGACAGAGCATAAAGAATTTTTACTCTTGTTGAATCTCCGAGCATTTTAAACAGCTCTGACAAATCATAAAACTCTTCCTCGCAAGGCATATTTTCATTTATTTTATTCACCATATCGGCAAACTTTCCGCCGCATTCTGAATGTTCGTTTTTCAAATCTTTGTTTTCAACTGTTTTTTCAGACATTTTAATCACCATGCCTTTGCTTTGCAAAGGCTCTCCTTCCTACGAAATTTAAGCCGGTTCCGGCAACGGAATTGCCGCAATATTTTTTTGCGGCAAAGACTCAAAAACGGCTTGAAAAAATATTTTTCACGCTGTCTCCTTTTCATATGAATAATTGTTCATATGTTTATTATATCATATGATTTTGTTTTGTCAAGGGTTAAATATAAATTTTTATAAATATTATCAAGCATATATTCTAATTTCATTAAATACAATAAAAAGCATTTCCATAATATATACGGAAATGCCATTTAAATTGCCCTTCTAAGGCAATTTATCAATATTTTCAACAAGATACTGAATAAAATATTTACTTGCAATCGGCAGTCTGTTTTTATTCTTATAGCCGACAGCAAGTGTTCTGTAAACAGGCGGCTCTATCGGCAGACATGTTATATTATAATTGCTTCGCCTAAGCATAAGCTCTGCCAAAATGCTTACTCCAAGTCCTGATTCAACCATAGTCATAATTGCATAGTCATCGTGAATGGTATATTTGATGTCAGGTTCTAATCCTGCTGCACGAAAAGCGTTAATCGGTTCACTGTAATGCCCTTCCTCTAACAAAATAAAAGGGTCATCTGCTATTTCTTCGAGCTTAACAGAGCTTTTCGCTGCCAAAGGGTGATTTTTCGGAAGAACAGCCAGCATTTCACCGTTTTTAATTGTAACTGTTTCTAACTCGCCTGCGGCAGGCGGTGTGATAAAACCGAAATCAACCGCACCGGTCTTAATCCATTCCCGAATAGAACTGTAATCCCCCTGGTGAAATAGAAACTGAACATTCGGGTAAAGCTCCTGAAAGCCTTTTATAAGCTTAGGCATCCAATGACAGGTTATACTTGAAATAGTTCCTACTCGAATAATTCCTGTTTCCAAGCCATTTATTTCATCTGCTTTTTCCTGTACATTCCTGTATTCGATAATACTTCGCTCAATAAACGGATACAATTCTTCGCCTTCAATGGTCAGCTTGATTCCTGTGCGTGAACGGGTAAGCAATTTCATAGATAACTCACTTTCCAAAGAAGCTATCATCTGACTTATTGAAGACTGAGTATATCCTAATGCTTCAGCGGCTTTTGTAAAACTTCCAAGCTCTATAATTTTTTGAAGTGCTATATATCTGTTCATTTTGACAAATCACCTTTTCTAATGTTACTATTAGAATTATTCGTTTTACTTATTATAGCTTATATACTATAATATAGTCAAGAGCTCTAATATAATTAATAATTGAGGTATAAACATGGAGATAATTGAATATCAAAAGAAATACGAAAAGGATTTTATTGAACTTAACACTGCTTGGGTAGAAAAATATTTTGTAATGGAACAAGAGGATCGTGATATTCTATATCACACAGAGGATTTTCTGAAAAAAGGCGGTATGATTTTCTTTGCCATTGATGACGATAAGGTACTTGCAACTTGCATGGTCTTTCCATTCGGTAATAATGTATGGGAAATCTGCAAATTAGCCACTAATGAAAAGTATCAGGGACATGGTGCAGGAAGTGCTGTTTTTAAAGCATGCATGGATTATGCTATTAAAAACGGTGCTGAAAAAATCACTTTAATTTCAAACCATATTCTGAAGCCTGCTCTGCATATTTATGAAAAATTCGGGTTTAAGCGTGTATCTCTTAACAGAGGAGAAGAATATGAGCGTGCAGATGTTCAATGCGAGTATATTGTACCTAAAATAATTCCGACAAAAATATAAACTTACAAAAAAATAAAGTTCTTTACAGGAAAGTAAATACAAGTGTGAAATCAGAAAAGCTATTTGTATAGACTTATTCTTACGAATGTGATATACTATATGCCGTAATATTTGAATTTTCAGGAGAAGAATATGCAAAAAGTTTTAGGATATATGCGAAAAGCAATACAGGAATTTGATTTGATAGAAGACGGAGATGTTATCGGCGTAGGAGTTTCAGGGGGAAAAGACAGCCTTGTACTTCTAAGAGGTCTCTATCTGCTTCAACGGTTTATAGGAATAGATTATAAACTTGTTGCCATAACTCTTGACCCTCAGTTTAACGGTGTTCAGGGTGACTATTCCAGTGTTCAGAAGCTTTGCGATGAAATGGGAATAGAATATATTTTTAAAAAAACTCAAATAGGACAGATAGTTTTTGATGTCAGAAAAGAAGAGCACCCCTGCTCACTCTGTGCCAGAATGAGAAGAGGTGCTTTGCATGACGCCGCAAAAGAAGCCGGATGCAACAAAATAGCTCTTGGGCATCACAGAGATGATGTTGTGGAAACCTTTATGATGAATCTTGAAATAGAAGGCAGAATAGGATGCTTCTCGCCGAAAAGCTATCTTTCAAGAAAAGATATAACAATGATTCGTCCTCTTGTACTTTCACCTGAAAAAGCAATTCGTCATGCAGCAAATACCTGCGAAGATATTAATGTCGTAAAATCAAAATGTCCTGCCGACGGTCACACCAAGCGTCAGGAAATGAAAGAAAGCTTAAAACAAAAAGAACAAAACGATAAGGGCTATAAAGATAGAATTTTCGGTGCATTAAGACGCTCAGGCATAGACGGATGGGGCTTTAAAGACTAAATTAATACTTCAAATACTAATTAATGAACAAATTGTAAACTATGAAATGAAACACGAGAAACAAAGAGAATTGAAGAAAAACAGAGCGATTTCAAGAGATATAGGGATATATTTTAAATTTTTAGCTTTTTAACTGTTGACATCTGTATAAGAAGCAATTATAATAGTTCATGTTGCTTAAAGCTTTATTATATATGCTGAATAATAAAGCAGGATAGAAAAAATATTTATTGGAGGAAAACAACTATGACTTATATGCCAAAGGCTAGCGACATCGAGCGCAAATGGTATGTTATTGATGCAGCCGGCGTTTCTCTTGGTAGAACTGCTGCTAAGGCTGCTCACATTCTTCGCGGAAAGCACAAGCCAACTTATGCTCCGCATGCTGATTGCGGTGATTTTGTTATCATCATCAATTCAGACAAAGCTGTTTTAACAGGTAAAAAGTTAAATCAGAAATATTACAGATGGCACACAGGCTGGATCGGCGGCCTGAAAGAGGTTAAGTATGACAAGTTGATGGCTGAGCAATCTGACAAAGCCATGACACTTGCTGTTAATGGAATGCTTCCTAACAACACTCTCGGCAGAGCAGCCGCTACTCGTTTAAGAGTTTATAAGGGTGACACACACAACCATGCTGCACAAAAGCCAGAGAATTACGAACTATAAAGAAAGGAGCATTTAGATGTACGAATCAAAACAACCATATTTTTATGGAACAGGCAGAAGAAAAAACTCTGTATCAAGAGTTAGACTATATCAAGGTAGTGGTAAAATCACTATAAACGGAAGAGATATTGATGAATATTTCGGTCTTGAAACACTAAAACTTATTGTAAGACAGCCGCTTGAGCTAACAGGAACTGTTGAAAATTACGATGTAATCTGCACAGTTACAGGCGGCGGAGTTACCGGTCAGGCCGGCGCTATCAGACACGGAATTTCAAGAGCTTTAATTGAAGCTAATGCAGAGCTTCGTCCACAGCTTAAAGCTGCCGGTTTCTTAACCAGAGACCCAAGAATGAAGGAAAGAAAGAAGTACGGTTTAAAAGCCGCACGTCGAGCTCCTCAGTTCTCAAAGAGATAATCAAATACGATTTACCAACCCCGAAAACCTCGTGTTTTCGGGGTTTTTCATTTTTAAGAACAAGTAAAATCAGCAAAAAACAGCCTAACTAGTAACACATTAGTAACTTACTAGTAACAAATTTTCATATTCAAATATAAATAAAACATGGAGTTAGACACAACCTGATGTCTAGCTCCATCTTTGACATTTAAATGTATAGCAAATTTATATATCTTTGAAAAATGTTCTATCTTGCAATTGACTATTTTCTTTTGGTTGATATTATATTCTTTTTATTACCAAATGAAGTAATAGCTTTTGAACAGATTTGTGTTAATGGCTCTCCGATAGCGGCTTTATAATTGAAACCTAATAATTGCATGGTTTTAAGGGTGTCCACACTAATCAATTTTTTTATTTGTTCATAACTTTTTGTTTGTTCTTCTATCTTTTCTATTTCTTCCTTACCTTTAGTAGCAGCAGATAATAATTGAAAAGTCTTAATGATTTCAAGTACTCTAGAAACAGTATTATGTAAATGTTCAATATCTTTATCACTAATAACTATTTTATCGAGCTCGGCCTTATATGCTTGAGCAATTCGGACAGCTTCGTCGCGTTCAGATAATATCTCATTGATAATTTCTTCATAAGTACTACGAATTTTTTCCGAACTTTTTTCATCTTTAATAGATTTAATTTTTGTATTAATTGCAGTGGCGGTACCCTTTACTGCAAGAGCAGTTAAAGAAACACCCATTTCTGCCAAAACTGACATATATGGTTCTTCCATTTGTATTCACTCCTTGTAACATAATTGTTTAATCTACCATTAATCAAGGGATAGATAAAAGAAAAAATTTACTCCCGTATTTTTTATCATACTATAAATTTTAACAAATTACAACATTATTTTATATATTTGTGAAAAATGAACAAATATTCATAACACAATATTAATTTAAATTTAAAGGTTCGCATTTTAATGCAAATCATTGCAAACTTTTCAAGTAATAAACACATCAACCTATATATTTAATTATGACAATTCTGAATCGTTCAATGATTTTTCAAGTTCAATAATTTTATTTGCATATTTTTTTATATGTTTTGATGTATTATGAACACTTTGTAAATCAACGAGAAAAATATTTGTTTCAATACGTGCTTTCGCCAACACTTTCCTAGATGTACTCCATTTTCTTTCACACCTGAGAAACAAGTTAATAGATACTGCTAAAATAGCAATAATCGAAGCAAATATTGATAATTTATTTTTAAAATCAAAAGAAAAATATATGCTCATGCAACTAAATATAATGCTCCAAATATTCAATATGTAATGTAATAGAGTATAATATATTGTTATTTTGTTCCATCCATTGACTTTATTTATAGATAATTTTATTAACATACATAAATGCTCTTTATAATCTGATTGTTTCTTATATTCATTTATAATAATATGTAAATCAAAATCACATTTTTGGGAAAACTTAATATATGATATAAAAAAACAAATTGTAATTAATAAAATAAACACGAATATTATGATATATACTGAAAATTCTACATTTATTAGATTCTTGACAAACTTTATCATATTCAAATACACTCCATTAAATAAACTATTCAACTTCGACATTTTAATTATATTATTTGTTGCAGTTTTACAAAAGTCAACACCAAATTCTTATTTAGTATTATTTAATTCGAGTTTGGTATAATAATTCCTAATGTGTCGAATTAGAAACGACCCTCCAACTCAGAGGGCTGTTCTAATTAATAAAAATATATCTTTTCTCCGCCTAATGACATATCATAATTGAATGATTTCCATAAAGCCTCTTTAGCACTCTTGTTAATGTTCATACGGCGAATTTTATTGTATCGTTTTTCTTTAGTTCCTTCTCCGCTTATCTCATTTAAACTCTCACGCATAACAAGGAAATCTGAATAACTCATGCCCTTTTCGTTTGCTTCTGTTGCTTTGTTTATCCAACCGTCTGGCTTGTAATCACTTACACCCTGCTTTGCTATTGCATTTGAAAGCTCATACGCTTTAGAAATCAAGCTTGCCTTATCTGCACTCTCAGCCGATTTAAAATCATCGTTATTTGACAAGTCTTTTAAAATGCTATGTGCCATCTGTCCCCTTACTGTCGCATAAGTTGTATATTCGTCAGCATTCAAATGTACGGTATCGCCGTTCACACTGAAATACTTTTTAGACTTTGTAGGCAGAACAGTATTATTTCCACTTTCTTTATAAGTATCCTCTAGCATTTTTTCGACTTCATCCACTTCAATTTTAGAAATATAACCGGGTGAAATAAAGTTCTGAAAAATTCTTACACCAACATTGTCTTGCTTTTCCTGTTCTCCCCACTCATTTACATAAGGTTCCAATAAGTAAGTAGCACCGGGTATCTTCTTAACAATTTTATTCACAAACTGCTGTTGCGAACTTGTAAAATTCTTTGAAACAAAAGTATCTTTAGATTTATCAATGTATGAGCTTCTTCTTGTACCGTCAATTGTACCGGCAATTTTTCCGCCTAATGTAGGAACAGCTTGTCCTAAATATGAACTTACAGCATATAGTCCAGTGTCTACTACAGGACTTTTACTGAACTTGACATTATTAATCATATTATCTATTCCGCTTAATACGGACATTTCAAACATCGGGTCTAGCATTGTAGTAGTTAAATCCTCATAATCTGCAAAGGTTAAACCTTCGTTTTCGTCATTCAGCATTTCCCCTGCCTTTGCACCTATAAATATAGGAATAGCAGCAGGACACGCCCAATCGAAAGTATATGAATAGCCAAACAATTCAATAGAATATTCTTGATGACCTTCTAACTTTTTTAAACCTTGTTCTTTATCATCACCACCTAAACCGACTTTAATTAAACCGAGATGACCTAAGAACAAACCTAAAGCTGTTAATCCTGTTCCTGTTATTCCTGCTGAAATACGGTCAATATATTCACCGACACTGATTTCACCATGCCTTAATTTTGCTATATCGTAAGTAAAAGCTTTAATAAGACCCGCAGGGCTGTATTCAACAGCACGCTTCGCAACATTAATAGGTGTCTTTTTAAACGGAATAACTCCCTCAACCACTACACCTGCTGCCTTATGAGATTTAGCAAATTGAGATATAGCGTCCGCTAACTTTGATGCATCTCGGTATGTAGCTTTTTGTGCTTCTTTAATAGCATAAATACGACCTTTGTCTATAGCTGCCTTTCTTGCGTTTTCGGCATTGACATCAGACAGCTCATTAAGAGCAATTTTATTAGCTTGCAAATACATACTGAACGCACGCTTATAATGATGTTTCAGGAATATAGCATCTTCTGCTTCTAATAAATTTCCGTTAAGGTTTCTTATGCCCTCAAGAAATTTGTTTTTAAAAATGGCTTTATTTGACTGAATCATATCCGTAGGCTCATATTTTCCATTGCCTGTTAGTTCAGCCTCGACATAATCAAAATCCTGTTCGGCAAATGTCTTGTATTCATCTCTAACCTTAATAGTCTTAGTCTTTTCCTGACCGTTCCTGAGAAATGCGGTTTCCAGTCCATACGCAATAGCATTTTTAGTTGCCACAGCAGGCATAAATATGCCATTTCCTACTACATTTCTTATATGCGTTGTAGGGTTTGTAAGCATAGACATATACCGCCAAGCATTCCATTTGTCCACCCAATTAGACGGTACTTGTTCACCTATATCTTTGTATAATTTGTCCGCTGCTACTTCCTTTTGTGTTTCGGTTTTTGCCTGTGCTAATTCTAATGCCAAATCTTCATTTATTTTAATTTGCGGAGCTTCCTTGCCTTTCTTAGCGTATTTAGTCTCATAATCGATATTCATTCTACGGACGGTTTTCTCTGCATAATATAACTGTCCAAGTCCTGTGGATTTCTTTAACAGTCGCATCGCCTGTACAGTCTGACCTGCAGCAGTTGCCATTTCAGAGATTTCAGCGGTAAGCTTTAATACTTTTTGTGTATCATTGTTTTGTGCGGCAGACTTTAAAAGCAGTTCACCCTTTGCAACATCAAGTGCAGTGACCTTATGTCCCCTGTCAGAGATAACTTCCCAATCTCTCCAGTGCTTTTCAGTAACTCCCTTACCGTTATTATCAAGCCATTCATTAGCAACTTTAAGTACATTTTCATTGCTTATAGGTTCGTATGATAAAGTATCTTTCACTAATTCATGACTGACTTCATTAACCATTTCATCAGTTAAGGCATCACTTTCAAGAATAGTCTTTACAAACTCCCTTACTCGCTTATTGTCACTTGACTTTTCAGGCACATCAATATCTCTTACAGGGTTTTCACCTTTTTTCTTTGTGCCGTATTTGTCATTTAGATTTTTTAAGTCATCATCTAATGAAAACTTTGTATCACTGTCAGAATTTTCGAGTATACTATTATTGACATTTGTATTATTATTTGATACAATGTTTTTAAGAGAACTACTCTTATTGAATGTCGAAGGCAATTGGAGCCGGGTTTCATTCAATAAGTCCGTAGTTCTTTTTTTATTATCTACATAGAGCATTTCGCTAGTGTCAATAAGGTTCTGCAAATTATCTTTACCGTATGCACTTGCAACCTTGTACTCATCTAATTTGTATCCGTATTTCATTGGATTTAATTCCAATACAGCTAAAACAGGCTTACCGTCTGTATCGGTTAGACTTCCAAACATAGTTATTCTGTTGTTCTTTGTTTTTGATTTCATTATTGCAACAGGATTTTCTAATACCTTTGGAATATCTTTAATTATATTGTCTGTCATAGCGGAATGTTTTTTCTTGATTTTTAATATTTTACTTGAATCCATTGTTATTGTTTTATCACTTAATCCAATAGATTTTAAGGCATTTGAAGTTTTACCCAATATAAAAACCTTGTATTGATTTTTCTTATCCCAATTGTCATAATCAGATATAAACTTAGGGTCAATTGAAAACTTTGTATCACTATCAGAATTTTTGAGTATATTACTATTGACAGTATTATCATTCTGTGATATATTGTTATTAGCAGGTGAAGTTATTAACTTGAACGCACTTTGGTCCGTTCTCGAAACTTCGTCTGCTATTTTTATTTTATGAATATAAAATCTATTACCCTGACGGGTTTTTCTTATATCCATATTTACATTATATTTCTTTCCGTCAATAGTTATCGGTGAAGTCAAATATGCAAATGTAACACTGCTATTTGGATTATGATAGTTCCTTGATTCAGGCGAACGAACTTCTCCGTACTTAATCATTTTTGCAAGATTAGTCATAGTGGCTAATTTTGCTTTTTTCATATTTTGAGGAATATTCCTATATGCTGAGTGGTTTCCAAAAGTTTCATTTATACCTTTTTTCCATATTTCTATCTTCATTCCAGTATCAATATTAATTATAGGTTTGGATTGTGTTGAAGTTGATATGTAACTGTCAAGTAGTTTATTGTAGACTTTTCTTTGTACTTCACTTAAATTATTAATATCCTCAATGCCAAATACATTCGCAATATTTTTAGTCGAAACATTAATATCAGGATTATATCCACCTAGCTTTTTACTGTATTTGATTTCATTTGAATATGTACCGTTTTTCTTGACATCATCAAATGCTTTTTTATATAACTGCTTGATATGAATAAGGTCTTTTTGTGCCTGTGTGATGTCACTTGAATTTTTAACAAATCTTTTCAATGTGTCAATCATCTTGTTTAAAAACTCTTTTATTTTTACAAACAGTTTCTTGTCCTTATACGCAAGCTCTTTTATACATTCCTCATTAGTCAGCAGTTCATCGGCTATAAAATCGGCTATCAGCTCTCGTTCTGCCTGCTCTTTTGTCAGCTCTTTGCCGTACTTCCCATATAACTCCTGACGGTTTCTGACTTCTTCTGTATGGGTTGTATCTCTTAATTTAAGGCTGTCATCATACACTCGGCTATTTAATATAAACGATTTGAGTTGATTATAATAATCTGATTCTTCTAAAGTATGTGTAATCTCATGTGCAAGAATATAATTAAATTCCGATGCACTGTTTGCTTTTTTATTTACCCAACTTTCGTTTACAAATATTTCTCCGTTTTTCTCATATCCTCTTATATAGGTGTCACTCTGATATACATTAATTTTCACACCCAAAGCTTTTGAAAATTCTTTTGCTGATTTCTTTACATCTATTTTATTTGCCTTGACAGTGTTGCTTTTTTCTGATATATTTTTCTTGGCAGATGAAGTTATTAACTTGGACGCACTTTTGTCCGTTCTTGAAACTTCATCTGTCATTTTTGTTTTTGCAGTATTTTTGGCGTTACTGCTTGTATTATCTGAAAAAACACCTTTAGCAGTATTTCTACCTGCTCTGATTGCCGCATTGAAAGAGTTTTCTCCCAGTATTCCTCTTGCGGCACTTGCTTCAGAAGCCACAGCATCGAAGCTCATACCTGCTTTAGACATTTTATAAACAGAATTAAATGCTGTTGAATATGCCTGCGGTGTGCTTCTGCTGCTGTCATAGTTTGCTATAAAAGTATTAGCTGTACTACTGTTATACTTACCAGCATTCTTTAGTATAATTTCGGCATTTTGATTATTTGAAAAATCAAGTGCATCTGCTGATACGACATCACCGTTTGACATTAACAGCTGTGCTACACCGTTGTCAATAGACTGTACTTTTCTTATATTTGTCATGCCTGACCTTTTATTAGAAATACCAAGCTTAAATATTTTATTAGAATCATTCTCAACTTTATTATATGAATTGCTGTCGTTATTTAAAACATTTTCAATATATGGAGAATCATTTAAAGCTGCTGTTTCTTCACTTGCAGTCAAATTATCAGCTTCAATGTTGTTTATGTAATTTTTCTTAGCATTTCGGACAATGTTTTCAGGCATGGCTTCGCCGACTTCATTTGATTGTGAAGCATTATAAGGCTCTGAAATGCTCTCTACGGCATTTTTATTGATACCCGTTAATTTACCCTTATCAGCATTTAAAACCGCATCGGAGCTATTCTCGTTTGTATTTTCAGCTATATTCTGCGTTAAATTCAAGTTGCTTCTTATATTGCCGAGCATAGAAGCGGTATCAATATTCTTTTTACCGTTCTGAGCCTCGTTAATAACTTCCCGAACTGTATCATTATCAAGAGCAGAAATTATTTTGCTTTCCTTTAGTCCTGCCATCTGTTCGATCATATTTGACGCAGTTTTATTATATTTTAATTCTGCAATCTCGCTGTTAGTAACAGTTTCTCCCTTATCTATTTTATCAATAACTTTGCTGATTCTTTTAGCTGTTTCCTGATTGGTTTCAGCTTCTGAGATAACCGCTTCAACGCTCGGAGCTTCTGTGATTTCGGTTTGGTTTGTATTCTCAATTAAATTTTCAGAAGGACTCTCTGATTGAATTAATTTATCATAGAAATTGGTTAGTTTTTTATTTTGATGTGCGTTTTGAGCTTTATTAAAAGCCTTTACTGCACCTCTTTGTATACCTGAACCCACTGTTCCACCGAAAAATCCGCCCAAATAAGCCTTCAACTCATTAGCAGGGTTCAACACAGCATTATCATCTTCAGTGGAATACATTGGTTTATCATTATCATATACACCTTTCGAAACAAGTCCGCTTACAAAATCTTGCTTAACTTCTTCTAAGCCCTCATCACTGCCTTGCTTTAACCAATTCTTTATACCTTTTTTTGCACCGTCTTCAAGACCTCCGCCCATTTCAATGGCACCATTCATCAAGCCTGTATATATAGCGGATAACTGTGCTTCTTCCTGAGAAGCACCGCTGTTTATCGCTTCTTCATATGCATTTCCGCCCTCTTGAATGACAGTAGTCCAGAATGTCGGTTGCTTTGCCATGGTTTTTATAGAAGATACTACCTTTGCACTTGTAGAGGCATTTCCTATAGCTTCACCTGCACTTATTGCTGTGGATGAGCCGCCGCTTAATAGTGCAAATGCTATTTGCGGTGTCATTTGTGCAAGAATTTGAGTACCTTCTCCTGCTAATCGTGTACCAGTTCCTACATATTTAGTTTTACTGGCTAAATACTCATTATCCTTATCTGCTACATCACCATAATAATCAGCAATATCATTGATAAATCCAAGACCCAAATCATTCAGTTCATTTCTAATTCCAAAAAAATCCCTGACATCCGTTGTTACATTTTTGTTGAAGTTGTGTAAACTGTTTGCAAGACTTCTTCCTATGTACGATAAAGTTCCTTTCCAACTATCATTATAATCCACCATATCCTGATAATTATCAAAGCCTTGCAGTTCCATATCTCTTTTTCGTTCTTCCACTTTAGCTTTTTGTTCTTGAGATATTTTATCTCTTGTATCCTGTGTTAATGTATCATAAACAGCATTACGCAGTTTTGACTGCTGATTATTTAATTTAATATTTTCATCATGTAAAGCTTTTTCAGCATTTTTCTCTAAATTTTCTTTAGTATTATGAATTAACCAAGCAGAGCTTAAATCATCATTACCTATTTTTTTAGGTGCATTATACACGCCGGATTTTATGGCTTCCTGCTCATCTTCAATTTGTTTCCGCTTTGTTTTATTTTCTTCTATTTTTTTATAATCTTCTCCTAAATATTCAACAGTACTGCCGTTTCCATCTTTTTTCTTTAACTTTGACTTTGCAACCTCCAGTTCTGCAAGCCTATTATTGTTACTTCTGTTTTGAATGATTTCGTTAATATTTGACTTTAATTCATTTGCTTTTTTTTGATTGCGTTCTTTGGTAAACACTCTCACATTTTCATCATTATAATTATGCTGAGAAACATAATTATTAAAATAGTTATTTTCCATTTTGCTTAAATCGTTAGAATTAATAACGCTATGATTATTAGAACTATTATTACTATTAGTATTTGTACTTTTAGGAATATAAGTTTTTACATTTATTTTTTTATTATTGGTGCTTTTCACTATTGTAGCTTGCTTTGTTGCTTTATTTTGCTTATTATATCCATTCATCCTACGTTCTGCACGTTCTGCATCACTCGGACTGCCAAGATGCTCTTTAACTATTTTATAAAATTCATCATCACGTTTTTTTGCCATTTTAAACACTCCTAAATTGTTTTTATGTAGTCTAATAATTTACCGACCTGAGACTTATTGATTTTCCCTTTATCATACTGTTGTTTAATATAATTAGTAGCATACCCTACTGAATTTGTCGGCATATTATCAATAATTTGCTTAACTTCTTTTTTTATACTGTTATAATTTTGTTTATTTACAGTTGAAGAAACTCCTGCACTTGCCCCTTTTGTAGCACCGCTTCTTTTTGAATTTAACGCAACAGCTTTATTCAATGTATTCAACAAGCTGTTTTTCTGTTGTTCTGTAATATTACCATTCTTGTAAGCTTTATTTACTTTTGATTTAAACTCTTTGGTATTTCCGCTGTCTACATAAGAAGTTATTGATTTGGCTAGGCTTAGATATTTTTTAGAGACTGTATTGCCTGTAGACTTACCACTGGTAGATTTATTTGTTGTACCCCCGCTTGATGAATTGCTTGATTGATTAAGTGATGCCTTCATTGCCGCTGTATTAGCCCGTGTATTCTCTGTATTGGCTTTTGTATTGGCAATTCCTGCTTGACTTTCTGCTTTCTTTAAAGCATATTCCAGGCCGAATTGTCTGACATTCTCATCAAACTCCATCTGAAACTGTTTAAGTGTCATTTTATTAGAAAGATTTGTGTTTTGCTGATTCAAAAGATTATACAGCTTTTCCTGAGTGAGCTGATACATATTAACATCGTTGTTATACGACCACTGGAACATATCTTTGTAATAATCTCTGTTGTTTGCATATTTGTTGTAATCCGACTCGTCAAGACTCTGCAATGCCGACAGATAATTGTATTGATTCTGCTGCCATTGATTAGCAAGTTCGGGAACTTTGTCATTTAACGCCTGCATATAGTTGTAATACGCCTGTGCCGCCTGTCTGCGTCCCATTGAACTGTCAGCACCGCCGTTCAGTGAAGCAACCTGACCGCTTACATCTCTTGAAGCGTTAAGCCCCTCTCTTGTATACTGCTGTTTATACTGCTGATACAGCTTGTCCGAGTTCATGTCATAACCTTTTTCAATGTTTGACAATGTATCACCGATTTTATTGCTGTACCGTGATTGGTATTCACCCAGTTTGTTTAACTGATTTTTATAATTCACAGTATCCCCCGAAACCGAAAACCGCGAATTTCTATAGTCTGCCGCTGCTTTATCCACATTCTTCTGTGCACTTTTTATCTGTGAATCATTAATTATTGATGTTGAATTGTTACCCATAATAAACTTCCTTTCTTTATATACCTATCGCTATCCATGAAACTGTTGTCGGCGTTGTATCGTTTCTGCGAAGCTGTATTTTAAATTCGTTCTTGTTTCTGTCTGTATAACTGCAAAATACATTTTGAGGAA
This sequence comes from uncultured Ruminococcus sp., assembly GCA_900545345.1. Lineage (GTDB taxonomy): Bacteria > Bacillota > Clostridia > Oscillospirales > Ruminococcaceae > UMGS1601. The sequence continues at coordinate 31,287 of UQYQ01000009.1, read as the reverse complement.
CCGATGTATACGGAGTTACTGCTATTGACGGAGGAATGCTGAAAGCCTTGCTGAAAATTATTGTCTTTGAAACAGATACGCCCGCACTTGTCGGAGTAACCAGCACGCTACCCCACTGGATTTTTAATCCGTTATTAAATTCAGCGGTATTATTGCTCCCCTCTGTCAGATTGCAATTAAGATCATTTTCAAGCAAATCAACAGTCGTTGAGCTGAAATTCTTCAAGGTTAGATTTCCCAATAAATACTCTAACTCGTCCGTGAAGGACTGAAGAAATGTTTCTATGCCTGAAATCCTGGCTTCAGGTGTTAAATTTCTATTAGTTTTATTAAACTTAGTGCATAACTGTGCCATTATATCTCACTCGCTTCCTCTATAGTTTCTGTTATCGAAAATATTTTTGCATTGCCGATTCCATTAAATCTCAAAGCCAAATGGTCACATCTTCTAGGTATTATAGGAAAAACAACACTTGACTTGTCTGTTGCTGTTATATCGTCTCCAACCTTTTCCCATTCCTCATTGTTGTATTTTATATCAATACCTAACCGTGAATGTGTATCTACCCACAATCTCAATTGAAGTTTCGTAAAGTACTTATTATCGGACAAGTCTGTTAAAAGGTCGCCTGTTGTAGCACTCCATTCAAAGTCATCTTCCACATAGCCCTTTTCAAACACTGTTCCTGCAATGCTTATAGTACGCATTGTATCTATATCGCCGTTCTCTTCAACCTGAAGTGCTAACACACCTCTTGATGTAGAGTACATTGATGCAAACCCTTTATCCGAATTGTTCTCTTCAATATGCCAAAGTCCTTTTCCTATGTCATAAACATACATTGTATAAATTGTTTCATTATTTTCTTTCATTTCACAACAAGTATAATATTTATCTTTAAATCCACCTGCAAAACAGCATTTAAGAGAAGTCATATCAAGCATACTTCCAAGCTTTTCACTTATGTTAGTAGCTATAGAACCATCGTACAGATAAAAGGCATCAGTTCCCTTGTATATTACATAATTGTCATATACAACTATTGATTTTTCAGCACCTTCCAGAACACCATTTATGCGGTATTCTACCAACTGCCAATCATCAGAATATGTACCATAAAGCTTATGTACGCATTTCTCCTTAAAAAAATATACATTGTGATTAAATGAAACAATACCTGTAAAACCACCCTCAGACAAAACTCCTATATCATCAGCGGACATTGTTCCGTTTTCTTCATTAACAAAGTCATGAATCCGACCAATTGCAGAAATGAATATTCGGTCGCCTTCTTCGTTACAGGCAAATACTCTGTTGTCACTTGCACAAGCAAATTTCAAGTTAAAAGGAAGCTTGTCCATTTCGCCGCCTGCAACATATCCGATAGTTGTATCATATGATGGCGTATAACCTAAATAATCTTGTGAAATTGTCCGCCTTGTAGTTTCTTTTTTTTGATCGATGCCAAAAGAATCTGTATGAACAGGAAAACATTTACGCAGTTCATTGTCAATTTGACCTGATGATGATTTGGTGTCACTATAGGTGAAAGTCCCTAAATTCATTTCAAAAGTTATTTTGTTTGCAGAAATTTCAGTAACAGTACCCCGTGTTTTTACTAAATACGCACTTGTACCTTCTGGTTTATAATATATATTGAATAGGTCTGACAAATTAATAGTGCTGCCCCCATCTTTAGAATAAAAATAAATAAACGGCTTACCCGTTATATCTTCATTTAACGAATATCCTCGTTCGACTTCTGTATCGCCGTATGCAACAGTATGCTTCCAAAAGTTAGCCGTTTCCGTTGTATTAACGGTAAATCTCCAAATTACTGTGGCTGATACCGAATGATTAACTTCGTTCGCATTTTCTACAACCCGTTCAATAGTGATATTGTCCGAGTTTCCGTTATCAAAACAAAACTCTGCCTTATCAGACATTCGTTCTTCTGTTTGGTATTTGGTGTCATACACATACATTGACGGAACAGAAATAATTTTATTACCGCCAACTATTAAATCTGTATCGCCGTCACACTCATCAGTAAGCATTCCTATAACAATATTACTTGTATCGTCTTTTGTTTCTATTGACAAAGTATATTCACAACCTACATCAAACGGTTGAAAAATAAACATAATCATACCGTCATTTACATATTCACTTTTACATTCGATTGTTCCATAGCCATCAACTGTAATTTTTAGTGTTTCTCCCGCATTTTCACACGCGATACACAAAGCTTTAATTTTATCGGTATATGCAGTATCCATGCTCAATTGTGTAACGCCTGCTCTCACATTATGATATGTACATATGGCTTTAATATTGTTTAAGCTAAGAGTATAATTTATGCAGCCATTTTTAAGCCAATAAAAACAATTATTAACATACACCATTCTGGTTGCACTGAAATTTGTCTTAATGTCATCAGCATACGGGATTCTTATATAATCTCCTTGGTCGGTTGCCGTATATATTTCATACAAATTATTCAGAGGCTTGTTTCTGCCGTTAAAATATGAAATTGTTTCGGAAACATATCTCTTGTCTAAACAAATAGCTACGACTCCTGTATTATCTTTAAAATCAACAGATGTCAAATCCATTCTTTTAATTAAATAATATTTTTCACCTAGCTTAATATACTTGTCTTTATAGTTTGTAATCACATACTGGATAGTATCATTATCCATATATGTGTCACCTGCAACCTTTGTATAACAAACCGCTGTCATGTAACGGGAAGTATCTGTATGAAAACATGATAAATAAAGGTCTTTTTTTAAAGCCATATCCTCAGAAATTTTATTTATCGACTGCCAGTTAAAATCACTCTCATACCTCTTTTTTCTCGGTGAAATACAAGGGTAATTATCACTTGACATATTTTTCATATCAATAAATTCATTGCCCTGACAGTCCTCATTTCTGTTTAATCCGCCGAAAGCATTTATTGTTGACTTTGATTGTGCTATATTTGAAAGCTCCGGAAGATACATATTAATTCCCCCTCACTTAATAATTTTTTATCTTTGTTTCAGAAACAGGCTTGTGTTTACGGTTATACCATGCTCCAAATTCAGCAAATGCATTATTGAACATAATCATTGCATTAGAATACCTAGCCATTTCATTGTTGTTGTAATATATCTGTGCCGATAGATAATGCTCGTAAATTTCTGTATATGGTTCAGGAATTAAAAGCTCTTTGGTCATATCATCTTCTGTATATCTATCAAAAATTTCAAATTCATTATCTTCGTGTGTTAAATAAATATCCTCAAAAACCTTTCCGTCCAAGTCTGAAAGCCACCTTAGTTTCTGCGGTACTTTATACTGATTAGGTCTGAGTTTATCTAAAATTTCGATTGCTTCGATTACAGTCATGTTCTACTCCTTAAAATAAAAAGGGATAGGGATTTTACCCTACCCCCTTTAATATGGGTTTATTACTTTTCCAGTTCCTTTGAGTTTGAATCAGCAACAAGCCGTCTTACCGCCTCGTCTGCTTCATTGGCTGTTTGCTGACTTCTTTGAATTACCTCTGCGAACTTTTTATCAATTAATACTTGTTCACCTTTTTTTATTCTGCAATTTTCACCGTTCACTGATACAAAAAGGGAATCATCCTGTTTATTCAGAGGGTCTTTTGGTATAAAAACTGGTACTTTGTCATTCTTAGAAAAATCCTCTTTTGCTTCTTCCTCAGTTGCTTTAACCGTTTCTGCTTTTACTTTTGAATTTGCCATTTTTATACCTCCTGTTTAGTTTGCTTTCGCAATACTTGAATTAGTTGATTTAGAAAAAATATCTAAAATGTATTCAGGTGAGAGAATAATGCCTGTCTTTGCACCTTTCCATCCAATTGTTCCTCTCTGATTCAATGGGTCTGCTGTTCCACCTGAACCAAGCGGTTTAATAATTGTCTGTAAGCCCATGCCTTCAAGGTCAATTGTTCCGTATGCATTTGCACCTAGCAAGAGTGTTCCGTATACTCCGCCATCAAAAATTTTAGCCATAGTACTTTCTACAAAACGCACTCTTCCGATTTTTCCGATTTCTCCCTCAAAAATCTGCTGTGAACCTGCATACTCAGACGCTTCAATCCAAGCCTTGTCACTCATGATGTCATAAGCGATATCAGGGTGAATAATACATACAAAGTATTTGTCAACAGGCTTTGCATTCATTCGTGTAAGAATGTTTACACCCCTCTTTATCAGATCAACCGTTACTTTGCAAGTTCCATCAAGGTCTGCTTTGCTTGTTACTTCTGTTCCGTCAGCCTTCGGTGCATAAAGAACATTTGTAGTAGAGTGCATGATATCACGGTCAACAACATCCATTGTCTGTCCGCCCTGTGTTGCCAAAAGCTCCTGCATTTCTAATACAGTGTTATCAACAGTGGTTATTGAAATAATATCCGAGTATTCCGCAAATGCTCCGTACTGCTCAATTGTTGCAGTTTTATTCACAACATTGATTTTCTGACCTTGAGGAGTTACACCCTCTTCAAGCGGAGTTTTAATAGGCGGCAGACTTTCAAACTTTCTGAAATCCACTGTTTTACCGCCGTTTTTCGGAAGCGGTCTCTTTTGAGCAAACTGACTATGTACTAACTGAGGTTTAAATTCTTTAATCAAATTTTCGTTATAGAACTTGGTCATCTCCGCTGACATGCCAGTATCTGTTGTTTTGTTTGTGTTACCGTCAAACATTCTCAAGTTTAATTTTCCTATAATTGATTTTGTCATTTAAAATTTCTCCTTTTCTTTTGAAGAGCTAAAACCTTATTTTTTCTCCGTTTCTGACTCTTCTTTTAATTTCGTCAAAATCCTTGTCTTCAAGTTTATCGACGCTGTTTTTGATTTTTGCAGGAGAATGACTCGTTACGCCGTTTTCATTTGGTCTAAGCCCTTTAGCCATTATAGAGTTAACTGTTTTTACCTTAGCTTGTTCAACCGCTTTAGGAACTACTTTGTTAATAATCTCTCTTGCGTGAACAGCCTCATATGCATCTTTCAACGACCAGCCCATAGTAACAAGATTACTAAACTTATCATTCTGAAGCTCTATATCAAAATCAAAGTCGGGAATTTCTTCTTTAAGCTCGTTTGCTTCTTTTTCCCATTGATTCAGATATTCCTGCTGTTGCTTTTCAGCTCTAAGGGATTCAAGCTCTTGTGTAATCTTATTAGCTTCTTTCTGCTGTCTGAGGTGTTCACGGTATTCTCCAACCGTCATGCCTCTTTCAACTGCCTGCTGTTCATAAAAGCTGTCATCTTGCTGAACTGCATTCATAAGCTCATCGAAATTATCTCCGCTTAGTCCGTATTTAGCCGAAATAACCTCTGCCATTTGTTCGAACTTTTCAAGTCGGGCTTCATTCTGCTTGCTTTCCTTAAAGCGTTCGTTAATTATGCCCTGAACTTTTGTAGAAAAATCATTTTTATATTTCCCTTTGATAAGTTCATCAAATGACATCTCCTGCTCGTTATCGTCTGTTTCAGGGATTTCAGACGCTTCTTCCTGCGTTGTATCATCGTCTTGAATACCGTATACAACTTCCTGCGATGACTGGGTGCTGTCATCATTGCCTGTGGTTTCGCCCGTTAGTACGGTTTCGCTATTCCCTGCGACATCATTGCTTGATGCGTCAGCTGATACATCATCAAACATTGTTAAGTCGATAGCTACTTCCTGATTAATAATTGGTTTCATTAGGTTTGCTCCTTTTCTTATCCTCGTCTTTCCGATGTGTCCGTGTTCGCTTCCGAACTCATGATATAAGTATAAAAAAATATATATAATTTTTTTAGTGTGACAATTTGACAATAAAAAACCTCACAGTACAACTTAACAATCGAACTGTGAGGAATATTTTTTATTCTTTTATCACCGAATAAAATTTACTTGTATTTTCTTTTGTTCTGCAAACATTATCTATGCTGTCAATACCAATCACTTCTACATGCTCGGGGTGTTCGTGAGCAAGCATTTCAAAGCCTCTTACAATACCCCTTAAAACATTCAGTGATGTATTAATATTTATCAGTTTGGCTTTTATGCTCATATATCCGTCATTTTTAAACGATACAATATTCTTTAAAAGTTTTTCTTCCTCCAAGTCATGCACTGCCTGCCAAGCGGTAAAAGTAAGTATACTGCAAGCCGAACACACAATATCATTACCGGGATTGTATCCTGCATGACCATTTACTCTCAATAAAAATTCTTTGGTTTTTTCGTTATAGAAACATTCAACTGTTGTCATTATATCACCTGTCTGCTCTTGTTGTATTCTGAACTTTATTCTTTGCACTTTCCTGTGCTGTCTGTGCTTTTGGATTTCTAGATGCTAACGAATTAGTCTGAAGCTTAGTCAATTCTCCGTTATTGATTTCACTGCTTGGGTTTTCTTGTTCGTTTATTTGTGTTCCTTGAACTGTCTGCTCTCCCATGTTTCCTCCAGTCTGTGCATCGAGCATTGCCGAAACCTGTGCTAACTGCTGCTGCATTTGCTGAAGCTGTTGAAACATTGTTGCATTTTTTCCGATTTTGGTTTTAATGGCGTTTTTATTTTCAAAGTCCATACCGTCTATCAGCACCAGTGCCTGGTCTGCCATTTGAGGATTAAAAACTCCTAGCTGATAAAGTTGTATCATCAACTCATTCTGTGAAAGTTTACTGAATGGATTTGATTTCTGTGCAGTTACCTTTATATCGAATATCGGCAGCTTGTCTCCCATATCAACACCAAATTCTTTATCCTGTTCTTGTGGTTTTATATTTGAATTGTCAACAAGTCTAAATTCTTCATCTCCGTGTTCACCTATTATTCTGAAGCATCTCGGCTCATCATAAAACTGTCTTATATTTTCAATAACAAGATTACAAATCTTCACGAATGCACGATAGCTTGCTTTTATTTGGTCTCTTGAAAGCTTGCTTCCTGCTTCCATGAGTGAAGCTATTGCAGTTCCCGATGTAACACCGCTTGAAGTAGACCCTTGTGAAAAATCTCTGTTACCTGATGTTTCTTTAAGTTCTTCAACCTTATTGTTCAATAGAGAAACATATATAGACGGTAATGTATTTATGGTAAGCTGTCTTATGCTTTCCTCACCCAAATTATTACCTGAAACATCTATAAAGTCATTATCCCAATCTGCAAATTGCTCTCTGTTTATTGTTGTTCCGTTTCTTATTAAAAATCTCGGCTTGCAGGCGAGCTTTGCGTTTTTTAAAATAACATCATTAAGCTCGTCAATATACGCCTGCGGTGATTTCATGACATCAACAAAACCGAAGCCTGTCGGTGAACCCTCGTTTTGAAACATAACATCAAAAATAAATGGATATTCACCGTGGTCATATAAACCTTTGTCCTTATAGTTTTCATCATTTTCTGTTGCATATAAAACAGTTGAATTTACAAACTTAACAAAATGTAGCTTATTATTCTTTTTATAATACCAGTCAATGACAGCAGATTTATTTGTTGTATCTATGGTATCGTCATAAGCATACTTGGCAATTTCAAGAGTATTTCCGCCGAGCGTTCCTTTAAGCTCCTCATATTGATTTTCAAGAACATCGTTATCTACAAGCATTACATAAAACACATTTTTACTTTCCTGTATGTTAGCTATGCCAGGTTCCCAAAAAAGATTTAATAAATCGACCTTCTTTATTTCTATATCTCCCAAACCATTATTAGCATTTGAGTTCCAAAATACTCCTGTAACTGATGTGCCGACTTTAAGCTTATACCACCATGTATCAGAGTATGTCTGTTCATAGTCGCTTTGTTCAAATACAACAGGAAGAACCTCCGAAAGCACCTGTGCTGTGCCCTTATCGCTTTCCTCACGTGGAAGAACATTAGGCTCGGGGTAATTATCCATTGCATCAGCGTGTTTATTAAGAAGTGAATTAAACAGCCAAGCCGATGTCGGCGGAATATGTTCTCCGCTTGGCTTTTCTTTCATTACTTCCCAGTGTCGCAGCTTAAACCACTTATCGTTTTCCACAATTCTTTTTTCTAAGTCTGATTTACTTTCTTTGTACTTTTCTAAAACAGACCTAGCCTTTAAAATCTCATTTTCTCCTATAATTGTTCTGTCTTTCTCTTTGACTTTAGCTTTTTTCTTTCCAAACATATTTTCACTCCTCTATTTTGCTTTACTGTTCAATTGATTTAAAGGGTCACCTGCTGAAATTCTGCAAGGCTTCATCACATTAGGTCTTGGACTTATAGGGTTAGCCATTAAAACATACCTGCATTCATCATATATATGATCTTCCATATCAGTATTTATATCTTCAACTTTGTGTTCATCATAAATAAGCAGCGGTATTGTTCTTATAAAATGCTTACATGTATTGAACACTTGGAACATCGGCTCGCCGTTTTTATCAAAAGCAAATCTATAATGATACTGCATTTTTCCCGCAATCCTTGTATTATCACCCTTGTCCCATGTAATGTAATACGGGTGGCTTGCCATCATATCGGCAACGCTTTCACCTCTGCTTCGGTCAAATATAGACGGGTCAGCTATGCCGATTATGTTCTTTCCTTTCAAATTTTCGTCTGATTCCTCTATTTCTTTTATGTTTTTCGCTATTTCCTGCGGCGTTATTTTAAGTCCTTCATTTGCATTGCCTGTACAGCCGTAATACTCACGAATACGATAAATCTTGCCGTCTGTATCAACTGCATACCATCCAACCGAAAACGGTTTTGCATATCCGAAATCAAATCCCCTGTAAATAAGCCAGTGAGGCGGTATTTTAAATGGCTTTATAACATGAGTATATTTTCCGTCTTTATAATGCTTAGAGTCATTAATCCACTCAGTAAACACCTGTCCGTCAAAGCTATCCCAGTCACCATAGAGCAATGCATTGCGTTCTTTTTCGGGGAGCATAGCAAGACGAGCTAAATATGTAGGGTCGTTATTCAAAAGTGCTTTATTGTCAAACACATTAGACGGAATAAATATTCGGCTTGTTGTCATAGTAATTAATTTGCCTCTATCGTCAACGACCGAAATATCTTCGGTTATGCGAGTCATAGGCGGTGCGGGAGTTAAAAATCTCTGCTTTACCCAACCATGACCCACTCCTCCGGGATTTGCACTTGCTCTTATATAACACCTTGTATCAGGTCCATTTGGACGATTTCGTGAAAGCATATAAATATATTGCTCTTCCGAAAATTGAGTTAATTCATCAAAAGCAATATATTCATAGTCTTGTCCTTGATAATTGTATTTATCGCTTTCCCTGTTCATATTAGCAAGATAAATTTTAGCTCCCGATGGAAATATCCATGTATGTGTACCCGAATTATACTTTGCTTTCGGAAAAGCTCTTGTATAAATCTGATAGCTTCTGTCAATGAGCTTTTTAAGCTGCGGATATGTACGCCTAAAAATAATTCCTCTGTATGTAGGTATATGAACCTGTCTTGTTGCTTCTGCAAGCAATGCATCGCTTTTTCCACCGCCTGCACTGCCCCCGTATAAACACTCATTTTCATTCCTGCTCATAAATAAAGCCTGTTTAGGCTGAGGCTTCCATACTGATTTATTCATCAGGTGTCACCTCCGGCAGAATTATAACGCCTGTATCAAGGCTATCATTATCGTTAATCGTTTCCTTGTTATCCAGGTCACGTAAAGCAGAAGTGAGATTTTTTATAATCTTTGAGTTTAAATCGCCTTTTATCTTAGTGCTTTCTTGTAACTTTGACTTTTTAACATTACCGTCCTCATCGGTGCTGGTTATTTCTTTTTCCACATCAACATTCTGATTTTCCAGAGCGTCTACAGCTCTGTCTATCTTATCAAGCAATTTTGACCGCACTTGCATTAATTTTTCCTGATAGTTCATCTGTGCCTCGATAGACTGTTCAGACAAACGCTCCTGAGCTTTTTTTATGCACTCGGCACGCTTGCCTGTCCAATCTTCATTTTTGGCTCTTTTACTTAATGACCCTCTGCTTACTTTATATTTTTTAGCAAGCCTGTCATATGAGGTAGGTGTGTTTATGTATTCATTTCGTATTTTTACCCAATCTATATTTCCTCTGTTTGCCAAAACTACACATCCTTAAAACTACTCTTTCATCACCTTGTCTGCTTCAATAGCCTTCTTCGTAAAGCTGTTATTTTTCCACCAAGCGGCGATGCTCGCTCCGATTGTAAATCCTGCTGAAATTAAATTTGTTATTGTGCCATCTTCAACTGGTATGGGTGACACCCCGAATACCGTTAGCACCTGATTTGTTAGTGCCAGCACGAGTATTGCCGTTCTGGTGATTGTTCCTTTAGTTATGTTTTTCATACATAAAACCTCCTAAATCGTATTTTTTTCGAGTTAAGCGTAATATTTCTTAATAAACCGTATTTTTTCACTTGTATTCGTAATTTATAATACTAAAGCCATTACAGCACCGACAATTGCTCCTAAAACTCCGCTTATTGATGCACTTGCAATTATTCGCTTGTAATACTTAAATTCATTTACTGGCTCTTGTTCCAATGTTGAAATTCTCTTGCCCTGCAAAGCCTGCTCTTTCAGCATATTTTCCATGTTGATTGCAAGTTTATCAACTGCATTAACAAGGTTATTTATTGTTTTCTGCTGTGCTTCACAGTCATTCATTCTGTGATTTAAACTGCCTATTTTTTGAGTATGTTCTTCCAGTTTTACTGCGATTTGTTCGTTAGTCATTTTACTACCCTTTCCAATTGTTTTTTACCTAGTCTGTTTTTTCTAATTGCCCAATAATACTTATTGCCGTACAAAACCTTTACAAGCTCTCTGCCGCCTTTAGTTATTCCACTTCCTGAAACTACCTTTACCGAGTTTGCACTTACCGTTTTAACCTTGTTGCTCTTTTTTATATCGCTTGACTTGTATAAACCTATCTGTCTGTTTTTTGTTGTTATCTTAAAGCTGATTAGCTTTTCTTTCTTCACAACAACATGACCTTGCAAATTACGCTGATTCATCCATGCTGACAATGACATTTTCTTTAAAACTCCGTCATCGGCACTTATCTTGTTATCAGCGTTTGGGTTAGCCTCAGTGTAATACACGGTGTCATCAATAACATACTCCACATATTTAACATGTCCGTATGTACCCCCACCGAAACAGGCAATGCTATTTGACTTTGGATATTCTGACACCTGAAAACCGCTTGATTTACAGTTTGCATATACGTCCTTTCCGTCACCCCTAGCACCAATCTTCACGCCTGTTTTTTCATAAGCTCGCCCCTGCGTATACCAAACGCATTGACCTCGTGAGGCTTGGTTGATAGGTGGTTTATAATACTTACTATTAAAGTTAGCCAGTCTTTTTCCTAGTTGTTTTTCATAATTAATTGACATAAAAATTCCTCCTTGTTTTTTATCCAAACGCATGCCAAATAAAATCGCCTTGCATTGTCAAGTGTGTTGATATTGTTACAGTATTGTTGTCCATATCCACATCATAGTCATACAAAGGACCTGCATAGCCTGTCCATCCGTTAGTTTTATCCCAATATAAATACAAGCCTGAGCAGCCACCAATACCAAGTAGTTCAAAATATTTCGGAGTAAATCCTATATCTAGTGTTGTAGGCTCGTCACTAGATATATTTGTTATTACTTTGCCTTTTGTTTTTGTAAATGCTCCGTTAGTGGTTGTAGTAATGTCACTTATTTTATTAACAGCATCAGCTAACTGCGTTACCTCACTTTTGTTAGCTTTGGTATTTATTAAGGCTTTGACTTCGTTCCAAAAATGAGCTAATCCGTCTAAATCTAAAATTTTACCCATAGTTATACTCCTTTTTGCTTTAGCTGTTGATTATGTTATCTATATCCGTTGTGGTTATGAATGTTACAGTACCGCCTGTGCCACTACCCGAACCGTTACTATTGCTTACAGCACCCCTGAATTTGGATAATGACCCTTTTGACATTGCTCTTTTAGCTTTGTCAAGTGTACTTTGTCTGCTTTCGCCGAGTTCTAAATATACTTCATGTTTATTTGCTTTCCAAACTTCACTGACTTCAATGATTTGTTTGGTTTCTTCTATGCCTAAGCTTTCAATTTTTACAGTGATGATTTCTCCGACATTGTAGTCTTTGGTGTATTCATAATCTGTAATGCTATTCAGTTGTATATCAAGGTTTAATACCTTTTGATACTTCTCTAGCTCTGCCATTCCTGCATCTTTTAAGACTTGCGGCAGAGTTTCAGCGGTGTAGTGTATATTATAATCAAGCGTGCCGTCACTCTTTTTTTCGGGGTCTAGTAGCGACATATTTGAATTATCAAGGATAATCCATCGTTTGACATCTTCGTCCGATACGATTTCTGCATCGTATTTAATACCGTTTAAAACAGGACCTAAAACCTTAACACAATTTTTATAATTACTATCGTCATAAGTAATAGTAAAATCTTTTATATGTCTTTCGGTAAAGACAACATCAGCATTTTCTTTACTTTCGAGCATGGTTAGGTTTTTATTGTAATTGTCATTGTTTATATCTGTAATAGGTACAGTATAAATAAAGCTCGTTTCATTTAGCTTAGACATTTCAAACGCTGCTGACATAAGGTCTTGATTATTTACTTCAAAATAATAACTGCCGTTTGATTTGTCAGGATATTTACCAAAAATCCTAAGACGATTGTCGGGGTAGGGAAGGAAATACATATCGCTGTCGTACCAAAAATGACCGCTTTCTACTGGTTCAACATATTTTTTAACCATAAGTCCAATTTTATGGTACAAGGTGTTATATTGATCTTCTGAGTGTTTAAGCTCATCGTAGGTAATAACCAAATTTGACAACTCATGCTCCATGAAAAAACCTGAAATCTGTAGAAACTTACCCTTTATATTCTGAGTGTATATTTTTTGCTGAATAATGCCGACATTTGGACGTTCACTGCAAAATATATAATGCCATTCGGGTGTTATATTAGTACTTTCTGCGGGGAGTTGAATTGAAAACTCTCCGCAGGAATACCAACGTTGAATCCATTGAATGTTGATAGCATTAGTAAGTGTGCAAATACGCTTAAAGTTTTTATCTGTTATCATAAAATACATAGCTAAAACCCTCTATACAGTTTGTTAAATTCGATAGTCGCTGTGCTTCGATATCCGCCATCGTGTAAAATAGCTGTGTAACACAAGGCATATTCCGATGTAGGACCCCATATATCAACTTTTTCAGTTGAGAAGCGTATCGTATAGTTGTTATAGTGTTGGTCATCCACCGTAAACTTAAATGTTTGACTTGTGTTGTTTGGAAAAGTGATAGTCAGCTCACGAACATACTCGTTTATTACTGCGTGATAGTAGTCCGATGATGATATGGACAGCGTGCCTGAAATTGTTTCGCGTTGCCTTGAGGACAGCATAACAAAATGCTTGTCACTGCCATGTTTGATTTTTAACTGAGGATTGCCGCTTGTTATAAATCTTGTCAAATCCTTATTCGTGCCGTACTCTGTCAGTGTGCCGTTGGCGGTGTCTAAGATATACTTTGAGCTAGGTCTGCCAGTTGATGGTGGGGACTTAAAGCTGTCATCTAATACAATGCGTATCACATTAGTAGTGCCAATGTTAATAGTAATAAATGTCAACTCAAATTCCAATTCTGAATTTTCCTGTGTGATAGTTATAATAGGACTGACATCGATTTGTCCGTCATTTGTAAATTGGCGTTCTGGTCTGCCGTCATTACCGATTGTTGCTGATACCGTGTTGTTATCATAAAAATATGGCTGAGGGCACAGCATGGTAAATGTCAAGTCTAACGGCTTGTATATGTTTTCAGTCGGCAAACTGTAATTCAGCAATTCGCAGTCGATATACAATGTTTTACTGTTGTATGTGATTTCCATGGTATATGTATCATCGGGATTGAAGAACTCTAACACTTTGTTTCTTGCTGTTCCTATATCCTCTTGTGATGACCTGTGGGCAGCGACTGTTATGTCACGCCGCCCTGTATATTTGCCTGTCACAATTTCGCCAGTGCCTATTGCCGGCGTTTCGGTATAGATATTTGTAGTTGGAGCGTCTATGCCCTCAATCTTAGTCGCTCTCCATTCTTTGCTTTCATCATCAATAACAAATTCTTTGTTATCGCTTCGCCGTGTTAATTTAATCATGTATTGCCTCCTAATCCGTATAGGTTGTTGTACTTTAAAGCTCTTGCTACCTCGTCAGGTGCTTGCATAGTGTCCTCAAACGTAACATTTTGAGTATGCTCATTGTTATTAGTCGTATTATTACAGTTGTTATACACAATCGTAGTAGGCGAGCCAGCCGTAATATTTGCAGATATGCCGTTTAAGTTTGCTCCTACTGCCGATTTAGCTTTTGCAAATGCAGATTTTAGCTTGTTGGCAACAGATATGTTGTCATAAGCTTTGTTGAGCTTATCAACCTGTGTTTCTGCTGACTTAACAATATCCTTTGTGCCGTCTGTAAGACCACGCACAAGACCTTTAGTCATCATTCCCGCTATATCAAACTCCATGACCTTTGATGGTGAATTGATTTTAAGTTTTTTCTTGCACTTCTTGACTACTTCTCCTACAAGGTTTTCGGCGATTTGCTCTGCTTCTTTGTTGCTCATTTTAGAGCCTTTTTTCAAGCCCTTTTTAAGCTGTTTACCGAGCTTTTCCATGTAGCTCTCGGTGTCAGTAGTAAGTTTTTTTATCTGCTTTTTGTAGCGTTCGTTTTGAGCCTTTACATCTGCTTCGTAATCGGCAATGGCTTTTGCGGTTTTTTTGTCATACTCAGCTTCTGCGGCGTTTCTTTCGCCGATGTATTTTTGCTCGGCTATTTTATTGGCAATTCCCATTTGCCTGTCAAGCATTTGTTGATATGATGCAAGCTCTGCATTATCCATAGAGGCTATCTGCTTTAGCTGTGCAGTATATCCGACACCTAAGTCGGTAAATTGCTCTAGCAAGTTTTGAGATATGCCACGCTTTTTGAGCGTTTCGAGGGTCTTATAAAACTCCTCATATTGAGTTGTTGTGTAAGCTAGGTTTGCAAGCACACCGTCTTTGCTGTGTACATTGTTTTGTGATGTCATACCAAACAAGTCGCTGAACGACATTATTTTATCCCGATAACTATCTTGTTTACTTTTTATGCTTTCTAGAGTGCTTGTATATTCATCTTCTATACTGTTAATAGTTGATGTGTATTTTTCGTACAAGTCATCAAGTGCCTTTTCATGCTTTTTGTTTATACTGTCTAACTTGTCTTTACGATTTTTATAAGCCTCATCGACTGTTTTATTAGCCTCTTTGACAAGTTGCTTACGCTCTTTTGCAAGTTTCTTAGCCTTTTCTGCCTGTTTTTGTGCGACTTTAGCTTGTGCTTCTGCTTGTTGGCGAGCTATTTCGGCTGCTTCTTCGGCTTCTTTTGCTTGCTGTTTTCGGTCGGCTTTTTGCTGTTTTTTCGCTTGCTTAACTGCTTGGCTTGCTTGTGACATGCCCGCATACAATCCTCGAATTGCATAAGCTGCAAGGGCAGTACCGCTGCTTTCCGCTGTGCTTAAATTTTCAGCACTTGATAGAGTGTTATAAAAACAGCTTGCAATTGTCTGTGAAGCCTGCTCGACAGATGTTTTACCGCTTTGAATACCGTTTGCTAATTGTTTTGAGGTGGTATTTCCTATCTTATAGCTTCCGTCTTTGGCTTTTTCAAGCTTAACACCTATTGACCCTGCAAGCAGTTCTAGTTCACGGTTTACATCCTTTTCTTTGCCCGACTTAATACCGTCCGCAAAACTGCTCATTCCTGCTTCGCCGATTGTGTCTAAGATAAATTTAGATGCTATGGTTTCGTTGATTTCGTCAAGGTCTTTTTCGGTAGCAGCAACAAGTTCCTCTGCTCCTTCTGCATGGTCGACAAGCATTTTCTGAGCTTCTTTTAATTGTTCTTCATATAGCTTTTTCTGCTCTTCCAGATTTTCGATTGTAAACGCTTTGCCAGTCTTCATGAAAAATTCAATAGCTTCTGTTGATTGCTTTATTGCCTCAACATTTCCGCTTGCTATAGCATTTTGCAGTTGAGTGTAATTGGTTATTACTGTTTGATTATCGAGTGCAGACTGTTTATTGTTTTCATATGTGTTTGACAGTTCTTTAATACTATTATCAGAATTTTCAATTGATTCATCAATTGCATTAAATCCTTGTTTTACACTACCTGTTAATTCTTTGTATTCATCCCAAAGTCCTTGAACACGTTCACTCCAATTGTCTACTGAGCGGTTATTATAAAGCCCCTCTAATTCATCTCTTAAACTTTTCAGTTTTTGATTTTTTTCTTTTTCATCATTTAAGTCTTTATAGCTACCAGCTAACTTATCAGCACTGTTTTTTTCGCTTTCTAAGGCTTCCATGAATTTATCATTGGTGCTATCTAATAACGATTGAGCCTTTTTCAGCTCAATAGTTTCATTTATTTTAGCTTGTAACTTCTCATAATCCTCTATGACTTTTCCGTTTGTATCAATTTCAATGCCTAAAGCCTTAGATAGCTCATTTGTTATGACTTTTGCTCTGTCCTCATAACCTGATTTAATCTTGCCGTTTTTATCAACTATATTGTCAAGTTCATCAGCTAAGTCACCATAATAATTAAACTCAGTGGATACTTTGCTAACTTGATTGTTTAATGCATCTATGTTGTCTTGTATTTCGCGCTGAAACTCTTCTGATTTTTCTATAGACTCTTGCTGTGCTTCTGTGAGTTTGCATTGACTTTCGGCGGCATCGTCCGAAGCAATAGCAAATGTGGTTAGAGCCGTTGCTAAAAGTCCGACCGCACCGATTATCCAAGTTGTAGGACTGGCAGATTGAGCAGCATTTAAAAGTTGCTGTGAAATAGTTGCTTTATCTGTGGCAGATTTTAGAAGTGCTTGAACGACAGCAGTTTCTTTAATCTTAGTAATAAAACCTGATATTGTATTTATTGCAAAATTAGCAGTAATAGCCGCACCGATTCCGACCAACAACGGAGATATTTTGCCAAGCTCTTTTAAAAGACTTCCTATCGTGCCGAGCAACGCTTTAATTATTTCTCCTGCGTTGTCCACAATGCCTTTGACTAAAGCTCTTATAAGCTCTACACCTGCTTGTATCAACTGCGGTGCGTTATCTGATATAGCCTTGCATATTTGAGTTATAAGCACCTTAACATTAGATGTTATAGTGTCTGAGTTTTTAGCAAGAGATTTCAGGACATCAGTTAATATGTTACTGGCTGACTTTATAAGCAAAGGTGCATTATCTGTTGCGGTTTTAACAATGCTGTTTATGAGTTCCACAGCTTGCTTTGATATTTTCTTGCTGTTTTTCGCAATACCTTGTGCTAAAGCCGATACAACATTTAATGCAGCAGCCCAAAACACCTGTTTATATGCAATAATACCTTGCACTAAAATATTACCTATCTCTTTGACAACAGGCTGTAATTTCGGCATAAAGTTTGTTATACCGTCTCTGAGAGATGATATAATCTTTTCCGAAGCTTCTGATATCTTAGACAAGTTTCGGTCTATGCCGTCAACCACAGAGGATAATAAATCGCCTGAAATGTCAAAAACAAGCGGTAAATTTTCGGTAGTTTTAGTTAATACATCAGACAGCACATTGCCTAACGCTGTAATCATTCCCTCAGTGCCATTAGCTTCAAATCCCTCTGAAATTTTGGAGATACATTCTGCACCGAAGTTTGCCATTTGTGCAAATACAGTGTTGTTTTCCTCGTAGATTGCAATACCTAAGTTGGTTACACTTTGCTTTAGTCTGTCAAGCTGTGTTTCAAGCGTGTTTGACATCTTTTCGTATGCTGTGTCTACAAGCCCTGCACTGTCTGCCATAGCCTTTAAGTTTTCGTTAAATTTAGCACCGTCTTTTGTCATTATAGATAGTGCTGCTTTTCCTGCCTCGATAGAGCTAAACATATCAACAAGGCTGACACCTGATGCAGATGCATACTTGTCCATCAGCGACAGGACATCGCCTAAGTTCGCACCTTTATCCATCATGTCATTAAAGGACATGCCTGCATACTCAGAGCCTTTAGCTGCCTTTTTAAGATTATCAGAAGCGACAGTACCGTTTTTGCCAAGCTCGGCAATCAAGCTATTAAGCTGTGTTGTTGCCTGTGCTGTAGGTGTACCTTGTGCAGTCATTGTTGATAGGGAAGCAGACACTTGATCGAAAGCCACACCAAAAGCCGATGCAGTTGGTGTAACCTGTGCAAGCGTTTGTCCTAACTCGTCAACGGTGGTAATACCTTTGTTTTGAGTTTGGATAAGCATATTTTGTATGTTTGCCGCTTCGCTTGCAGGGAGGTTATATGCGTTTAATGTCTTTGCTGTTGCGGAGATAGCAGTTTCAACATCTGTAAAGCCTGCTTTAGCCAGTTTTGACGAGTTAGACAAAAACTCCGTTGATGTCTGCATATCTTCTGTGACTTCAACGCCTGCCGAAAGGGCAGAGTATAAAGCCTCGTTAAGCTCTTTAGCCGCAACGCCTGTTTCACTCGATATTGCAAGCATGTTTGTTTTTAGCTTGTCGGTTTGAACATTAACATCACCGAAAAGCGTAGAAGCCTTTGCAAAGGTCTGTTCAAAGTCTTTGCCTGCTTTTACGCTTGCTGTCAATCCTGCGGTTATTGCACCGATACTTGCAGTTCCGACAGTGGCTAAAGACTTCATTGTTTTTTCACCGACTGTCTTTATACCGTTTAAGGATTTTACACCAACAGTTTTTAAGTTCTGCAATGCTTTTTCAAGGTCTTTAGCATCACCGAATATTTTTATTTTTAGTCCTTCTGCCATACGCACCCCTTCTTTGTAATACTTTAAGACGGGCACATGGGCACTGCTTAATTTAGTTTTATTTCAAATTCTTTTTTACACTTCGAGTTTTTACATTTGGTGAAAACTTTAGCTGATACACCCCCTTTTTCGTACTGTATGTTAGACATTTCATGACCGCAAAAAGGGCACTTGATTTTGTACTTTTTATGTTCCATAAAATATATCATTCACTTTCCGTTCTGCCGCTGTCAACTTAGAAGGGAGCTTAAATTGCTCTTTAAGCTTCAGCCGCTCCTTGTTCTCTCCTTTGTAAGAGCGTATTGATATAACTTTGGATATAAAATGCCTGTCCTCTAAGCTGTTAAATTCGAGCAGAAACTCCCACCAGTGAAAAGGTTCGGTACGGCGATAAGACAAGTCAATACCCGATTGATTGCGTATAGCAACTATTATGTAGTTGATATCATGCTTGAAGCTGACAAACTTTTCATTTCCTGCTTGGTTTTCGCTTGTACTCTCTGTTTCTGACTGTTCTTCAGGATAACCACCCTGAAAATTAACAATAGCATTTAAGACGTCTTCTATATCCTCTGGAATACTAGGCACATTAAACACAAGCTCGTTTATATGCTCAAAAATATTAGCTATGTTTTCGCTTTCATCGGTTAAATCCAAGTCCTCTAACAGTGCAGATACTTTAATCCACACCTTATAATCGGTATTGATTAGGTATTCCGTGCCGTTAATCAAAACGCTTTCAGGCGGTGGGGAATTAACTAAGTTAATCATTATTTTGTAACCTTAATTGTTGGTTTTGCTTCTAACTCAGTTAGAATTTGCAAAGCTTCTGTTCCTTCCGCTATACTTGCTTTTGTTGTTTCAGTTTCAATTTTATGAAGAGTAACCGCTATATCAAGCAAATTATTTTTATCAGCGAATAACTCGTAGGATTTACCGTCACCAAATAAAGCATCAATAACATTGCGTATAATACTACAAACATTCCTTATACTTTTAGAAAACTTTTCATTTCCTACGTTTTTTAAAGCTTTTTCTGCTTCTTTTCTTACCTTTGCAAATTCGTTTTCATAGAGTTCTACTTTATCTGCGTCAAAAAGGTCATACTCAAACTCAACATTATTTACTGTAAACTTAGCCATAGTTATATCTCCTCATTATCAAATGTATTTTCTTTGGTTGTTTCTTCTGCTTTGGTTTCATCAGTTTGCGAAATAGAATCAGCGGAATTTGTTTCAATTCCGCTGTCCTGTGTGTTATCATCTATTCCGCTTTGCTGAAAGACGGCTGACCGTCTACTACTGTAGATGTACCTCTCTCGATCCCGTTAATTTTAATTGTAAAAGTAAGCTTTTTGTCAACAGGATTATAGTTGTTAAGCACAATAGTTGCGTCTGTGAGCCAAGACAAAAATTCAGGTGCACTTTCAGTGCCTGTATTCTTCTTAGGGAACACAAGCAAAATCTTTTTATTAAGTGCTGTGCCGGTAGGTAAGTTATAAAATAGCTTAAACATGAAATCAAATGCTTTATCGCCCTCGTATGTAGCAAGCTCACTAGGCAATTCAGGTTGGTAACGGTCGACCTCATCCTGAGGTATTGCATTTTCGATGAAATCAAGCGTATTTACATTTGGATTTAGTGACAAATCATAAATAGTTGATTTACCTATTCTTGCCCAGTTAGGCGTTTTGCCGTCCTCTGATACATCAATAAAAATCATGCTTTGTTCTTTTGTCCATAGTTTTAGTCCGTTTTCTGCCATTGTCTTAATCTCCTTTATAATAATTAATTTTTACAGCAAACATAAATTTTGCTGTTTGTTCGTCTGCTCCTGCCATTGTCGGCATATTTTCAAGCACCTCAATTTCAAAGATAGTTTCATTGTCTGCAAATTGAGGATAATTGCTGTTTGCGTTTTGTTCTCTGACCCATTCCATGACCTTTTCAACATCAAATAGAGCTTTGGCGTTATCATCGGTGTTAGGTTCTGTGCTGACTGATTTATATATAATAAATGTGCATGTCAGCTCTTTTTCACCTGTTCCGTCATTGAACTTTTTCGTCCATTCTTCTGTTGTGTTAGGTACAATGGTTGTACTGTCATTTTCTTGATTTCCGACTAGATAAAAGATGTCTTTTATTTCGTCACAGTCATAGAGCCAGTTTAAAATAGCGGTGTTTTTATCTGTAATCGTCATAATTTTAACCTCCCGCTGTCTACATACTTTTGCAAAGCTTCTATGAGTTTCGGTTTTTGCGTAGGTGCTGCTGCCTTATCCCATTCAGACGATGCTAATGGGTGTAAATCCTTGCGAAAGTTGCGATTTTGAGTATATACTGCTGATGCATAAGGTGCTTTATAAGTGATGGCTTCAGCAGATATATCAGTACTTTCTGCAAGCGTTCCAGTGTTAAAAGGCACATAAGGAAAAATGAGCTTATTCCATTCATTGTGTGCAAACTTCCAAAATGCTGGACTTCTGATTTTAGCTAAATGCTTAGGTATATTAATTTCTGATGTAATATCTATTTTAAAACTCATATAATCACTCGCTTATGTAGGTATGGGATAAAAACACACCTGTATTGTCGTGGATATCCGATGCAATAAAGCAGTTAGGATATTTGTTTTTTATATCTATCTCACTTGTGAGTATTGCATCGTCTTTGGTATCGGATAAAATGATAATGTCACCGACAGCAACCTCTGCAAAGTGTGGAATACGCACAACATTAACACTCGAACGGACTATCTCGTTATTGTTTACAGATTGCTTAGTCACCTTGTGTGCAAAACAGTTTTCGTAAATTCTGCGTTGCCATTCAGTATGTGTGCGTCCCTTTTCGTCTTTGCTCGTCTCTCGATGATAGATTGTGATAGTTTTGTTCCAGTATGACGGATACATTACATCACCCCGCAATATAAAAGGGGAGTGCCGTTATCATCTGTTTCGGTACTTAAATACTCTCGGATAAGCGTACTCCTTAATGCCGTGTAGTCCGTATCTGTTTTAAAAGTCACCGAAAACCCGTCATTACTCTGCGACTGCACTTTATTCACTTTTTCATTTTCATAGCTGTTTATCAGCTCAAATATCAGCCCTTTAATGACATCATTCGGTTGTGTGTTTTTTAAACGCCCGAAAGTATAGCTATTTGCCAATGCAAAAGCCTTAAAATAAGCATTATTAAAGGCGATACTGTCTAAAGTACCGCCTCTGCTTGTATATTCTTCAAATGTCAGATACATAATGCACTCCCTCTTTTCTGTGGTTTAAGATTTATCCTTATTTTCCTTTGGTTTAGGTTCTTTTGATTTTGTTTTTGGTCGAGGTTTAACAACCAGTCCTACAGTCTTCATAATATCACCGCCTAAGCTTTAGTTGGTGCAGCCTTAGCACTCAAATAGATACCAGCAACCTTATTTTTGTATACATCAACAATACCGTATTTACGATATTTAAGAATGTACGAATCGCTGTCAGGGTTGTTTTCAGGAGCGATAAGGTCGTGTGCAATGTGCTTGTCATACTTGATGATAGCAGGTTTGTGTATAATCATAAAGTTGATATCTGTGCCGCTCTCTGCTTTTTTGTAGTGTCCTGCTTCTTCTCCTGTTGACTTTCCGTCAAGCATATCAATTGCGGTGTAAAATCTGCTCTGAGGTACTGCTTTTTTAACAGTAAAAGCGTTTAAAATTTCCCTTGATTTAGTTGTATCAAGTGCCATTATAGCGTTAAGCAGGGTAGGGGTAGCATATAAAAGTCTGTTTTCTTCTGGTACTTCGTCTTCGTCCATTTTGTTCTTTGCTTCGATGAGTGCTTTTAAAAACTCTGTTGCATCTGCATAAGTTGTAGGAGTAGCCCTTGAAATGCCCTCAATTCCTGCAAGTGTTGCAAAGGTAAAGGCATCGGCTTCAGGTGCAACCTTTGTTCTGATAAGTTCGGCACCTGCACTGCCTAGAGATATATCAAAGGTCTCTTGGTTGTCCATTGTATCAACGGATATCTTAGTACCTCTGTCATAGTTGAATGTTGTTGTCTTCCAAACTAGGTCAACAGCACCGTTTGTGTAACCGCTGTTGCGGTCATAATCTCCAAGTCCTGTTACGCTGATTTGCGGATAGCAGATTTCATTTACATTGACACCTGCTCTTGCCATTTTTGGGTCACCTGTTAAATCAGATGTTACCGATGCTTTTTTATACACCTCATCAAGCAAAGGTGCGTAGTTTTTAGCTAATGCTATTGCCATAATAAATTACCTCTTTTCTTAGTTTTTCTCAGGAGCTAATCCCATTGCTGCTCTGAGAATGTCTGTTCTTGTGTCTTCGTTGGTTGGTTCTACACCGGGCATATCAATCGGTGGATTAGAACTTGAAAAAATTCCGTCCCTGTCTTTGACGAGGCTTTCAAAAATCTCTTTATCACCTTTGCCCTTGTTCTCGTCCTTGCCTAATGCATCTTTAAACTCTGCAAGTACGCCGTTTTTGGTAAAGTCGTTTAAAAACTTCTTTTCGCCCGCAACCGCTGAAAATCTTTCGGCAAGAGCCTTGTTTTGCTGTGCCTGTTCGTCTGCTTCGTTTCTTTTCTTGATTTGTTTTTCTAAGTCATCAATAGTTTCTTGCAGTTTCTTAGGGTCAGCCTTTTTAAGCTCGCCGATTTCATTTTCAAGCTTTCCTCGTGCTTCTTTTTCAGCATCTAAATCCTTTTGCAATGCTTCTGTTTTTGCTTTTTCGTCGTTGATATCTTTGCCGTTTTCGGCTTGGATTTTTTCGATGATTTCATCACTCAGTCCAAGCCCTTTTAAAAAATCGTTTTTCATGAAAACTCCTTTCTGCACTTAGGTCTGTTTTAGGTGTGTGTCCGTCCACCTGTGCCTGACTGTTTTAAGTCTAATCATCTGACTGATTTTTGTATAATAAAAACCCTTTGCAGTTGACTGCAAAAGGCTTAAATTAACTATTGAATTTTGACATAATAAAAGCACCTAGATAAAATCTAAGTGCTTGTTTATAGAAAAATGTTTATTAATCCTCTTTTGTTTGTTCGTAAATTTCGTCTAGTATGTCGTGACATGTCCAACCTTCTTTGTTCGGCTCATAATCTTTACCTAAGCAATGGAGAGTTAAATAATCGCCTGTTTCGTCTCCTATTTCTATGATTTCATCATCTGTTAAATCCTTTTCAACATCAATATGAGGAACTATCTTTTTTAACAGCTTTTTTTGTTTTTCATTGAATTTAAGTTTCATTTCTCTCTCGCTTTCTTTAGCTTTTCTGCTTTTTTGCTTGCTGTTCGCCATATAGTAGATATTTTGCCAGTATCAGGATTAACTACAACGGTTACATATTCACCTATAAATTGTTGACTTCTTCTGCCAAATTCATCTGTTTTTATCTTATTAGTTTTTAATGTGTTTGTCAAGGCATCATATATTTTATTCATATTTGCATTACGCTTATAAGCTTGTGAAGGTAAATGCTTTGAAACTTCTGTTATCTTTATGCCATTTGAAGTAACAGTATTCTTTAGCTGATTTGTATATTTTTCAGCATTTGTTTTAACTCTACGATACTTTGGTACTGACATACGCTCCATTTTGGTAGGCAGTCCTGAAGCATCGGAAAGCTGTTTATATTTATGCGTTATTGCGTTTATTCTTTCCTGCTCTAGTCGTCTTAAAACATCATCACCTGAAGCCGTAGCTATTATTTGTCTGTCTTTTGCGTGGCGTGCAGCGGTTTCGAGTTGTCTTTGCATTTGCTTGCACTCATACATTGTGTATTCTTTGCCCTCGAACATAACTTTTTGCTTGCTTTGCTCTTTCATCGCTTTAAGCTCTTGGTTGGAATAAGCAGGAACAGAAACACCTAAAATAATAGGGAATTTAAAGTGCAGACAACCGTAATCACTAAGTAACCCCTCGACACTGCTGAACGGCGGATAATACTTTCCGTTTATCTTTCTGCCGTTACCTATAGCGTATTGTCTGCCGCCCATTTCTTCATGTGTCGGTCGGGGATTGGAGTGGTAACTGATTTCGTAACCGTTAGCCCCTAATTCTTCGCCTAGCATATCAGACATATTTTGATTGCACTCTTTAACACCCCACAATATATTTTGTCTCACAGCAGTATCAAGCCTGCGAGAATAACCGCTTGCATAATCAACCGTCTTTCCTGCACTGCCTTTTAAAGGCTGATATTTAGTTCTCAATCCGCTGTCGGCTAAGTCTTTTATAACTTGTCTCATAGCTGATTGATAATCTTCAACGCCTGTTGCAACTGCTGTTACGGCTTTGTCTGTGATGTCTTGATAGGTTTTTGATAGGGAAGTGAGTACACGCTTACCGTCCTCGTCACGCCTCATAAAAGCTATTGTATTAGTCATATTTCGGTATGTATCGGCTGTTTGCTTTGCCATAGCGTTTACAAACTGTTTAAGCTGTTCATTATCTTTGTAAGACTTAAAACTTATTTGCTTTGCTTTTGCAAGTTCCTCAGCCTGCAACGAATTATCATTTGCTATAACATCAAATATGCCGTAAATGTCTTGCTCGTTCTTTTTGCTGACCTCTGTAAGTTTGCTTACTATTTCATCATAACCGCTTCCGTATGTCATAAGCTGTTTTGCTTTGTGCACATCTGACGGCTTCATTTCGCCGATTTTTTTTATTCGTTCACCAATCTTTTGTAAGGCTAATTCATTGACTTGTCTTAGCCTTAAATTTATTCTCTCTGGCAACGCCTCAAGCTGTTTTTCATTTAACATTGTTAATCACCGATTAAGTCGTTCATGCTAGGTTCGTTTTTCTTTATCTCGTCAACTTTAGCTTTTGCCGTCTCGTAATCTTCATCGGTTATGAACTGTCTGATTTCAGCGGTTTCTATTGCACTGAGAGATTTACCCTGTATAAGTTGATTAAATGTGTTTTGAGTATCTTCGAGCATCGAGTACGACCAGTCATATTTTATCTGATAGTCGCTTTCAGGCGTTAAGTTAAAGTGATTAGCCAGTACATTTAATCCATACACAAGACCGTCAATATACTTTTCTGTGTTTTTGTGTATATCATCACACAAGCTAAAGGTCTGATAAGTAGCTCGCTTGATTTCTGTTGCTGTTGCACCGTTGGTGACATTTAAGTCAGTGAGTATACCTCTGCTTGTTCCGACTTCTTTTTCTATCTGTGCGAACAGATGTTCTAATCTGTTATAATAGCTTGTATCTCTAAATGCAGGGTCGAATATCTCAAAAAATGTTTTAGCGTTTAGCGGACTGTCAACAGTAAATTGCTTAAACAAAGTTTTATCTATCTTGTCGTTTTCATCAAAAAGACTGGAATCGGCAAATACTTTCGCTTCTTTGTTTTTGTATTCTTTGTCTAAACTTTCTAAGCAGGCGTGTATACGTTCTATTGTCTTTTGACAGCCGTAAGTAATGGGCACACCGTCCGTTTTATCAGGCCTTCGGCTCGATGCAGGGCATTTATATATACCAATTGGCAATCTGTCAACATTGGCAATATGCATTTCCGGTAGTATTTTAGCCCAATCCTCAATTTCGGATAGCGGACAAGGCTCATTGTTTTTCGTAGCTTTTTGCCTTATTGTATATACACCGTTATCTATGCTGTAATCTGTCCAACGCATATATTTTATACCGTTGTCTGTACGCCTTATAGCTGCTATTGCTGTGAGTTTTGTTATATCTTTGCCTTGCATACCCGATATAAAAATTCTGTCCTTGCTTATGTTGTCAATATACAGTCTGCCGTTTACACAATAGGGGATAGATACAATCATTCCGCAGCCGTTGCCTATAGCTATGTTTTGCTTTATATTAGCCCAAAAATCTTGCATTATGCTGTTTAACAGCTCTGTTCTTTTTGTCACTGTATCATTATTTGCTATTGATATACTGCTGTCCGAAAAAGCAAGAGTGCTTAAACTGTTAGCAAATATAGCGGTTATGTTTTCAGTCGCTGTATCTTGGTAATCTTGTGTCTGTTCTTTTGCTTCGGCAATATCCTTTTTACTTTGTTTGACTTTTATACCAAAAAGTTTGAAAATTATACTTTTTATATCTTCAAACACGCTTCACTACCTCCTTAAAAGTCTCTTGATATATGGCTCAAATGAGTATTCAAACGCATCCAGAATGTCAATATTACTTGTGCCGTCGTCCAGTCTGACATCATTAAGCTGTTTATCGTCCCATACTGCATTTAACAGTCCGCTGATGAGAGCTTCGTTTTCATTTTCGAGTATAAATAAACGGCGGGAAGATATTAGCACATCCTCACACCGTATTCTATCGATTATTTCGTTTTTAACTGAGTTGCGTATTTTATAATCTGTTTTATTACGGAACTCATTAATAATTGCTTGTTCTGCGTTATCACAGTACACATTATCAACAAAACCGTAAGTGTCTTTTATTTCGTCAGCAAATTTCGTAAATGCTTTTCTTATATCTTCGACACTTGTACCTTTTGCATTAATAGATTGAGATTTTAAAACATATACATACTTTTTGTTTATATCAAAGCCAGTTGCTACAAATGCGTGCTGCGATTTGTTTCCGCCAAAGTCAACGCCGATATTAATATGCTCTATCTTTATTTTTTTGTCTTTGTCATTTTTATCTAGCAGTATTTTATTTTTTGATATTATGTAGTCGTCTTTGTTGTCTATAAAAACTTTATATATTGCTCCCTCTGCACGCACCCATTCGCCGAGTATAAGGCGGTCATAAAAAATAGTGCCTTGATACTCCTTGCATAGATTATCGATAAATGATTGACTTAATGAGCTGTTATCAAAAATCGTATACTTTTGACAGTAAATATCTATGTCTTTTTGGTCTAAAAACTTTTTAAGCCAGTGGTCTGGGTATTCGGGATTAAGAGAACCGTCAAAGCAGGAATACGGTTTGTCAAGTCTTGATTTAAGCATACTAAAGACATCTTTATGCCACTTTGCAACCTCGTCACCGTAAACATACTTTGCCGATGCACCTTGAATTTTTGCGACTTGTGAGACCTTTTCGGCACCCAAGCAATAGACATCTTCGCCGCATACATGAGCTATGTTGCGATTGTTAATTTCACCGACTATTGATTTTCCGTAGCGTTCCCGCATTGGCTGTAATACATTTCGCTCTATTGTTTCTTTTGATACGCCAATAATAAAAACTAAGCCGTCTTTTCCTATACGCTCTCTAATCCGCATTGGTATAACTGCTGTGACATCGACATAAGACTTTCCCGAACGCACAGCACCCGTCTTAAAATTCCAACGGTGATTAGCGTTTGCTATATATTCTTTTTGCTTATTCGTGTATGGCATCGTTTTTAATCTCCTGTAGAATATCGTCTAGCTTTTTAAGTGTAGCGTTGTTATCTTCTTGTACTTTATCTCTCCACTTATCAGGACGGCGGTTTTTAAGCCAAAATATTTGTGCTGTTATATTACCACTCAATGCATTTTTTAATAAGGCATTTTCAACTTGTATGTCAACGACTTCTTTTCCCCCTTTTAGGGAGTCGGAAATGTCGGGATACTTCTTAATCCAATCATAAAGAGTGGCTTTATTAATTCCCATGTTGTGAGCTATCTGTTCATCTGTCAAACCGTTTCTTGCCCAACCTGTAAGCAAAGTAAGCCCCTCAGGTTCTAGCCACTTTTGATATTTGCCTTTAGCCACACTTATGTTCACCTCTTTACAAATAAAATAATATCGCCTGAGCAGTGCGAATACTCAGACGATATACAACGAAAGAAAGATAAAAATGAAATTACACTTGCTCTTGCAAGGTGGTTGCAGAAACAGGATTTGAACCTGTGACCTCCTGCTTATGAGGCAGGCGAGCTGACCGCTGCTCTATTCTGCAATGTTGCGGTCTATCTGTCAACTGAATAGACCGCTAGCTTTTCAAAATTTGAGGTGTGAAATATGTGGATTTACACTTTCCTCAGTTTAAATTATAACATACCTAAAACGAACAAAACGAACAAATTTGAAAAAATCTAAAAATTTTAATTATTTTTTTAAATTAAAATATCTTTTGATTTTCATTCTGCAAGCATCAGCGGATAATCCAACTTTAAATCCTGTTTGAATCCAACTAAGTCCTTTTATGTATCTCAATTTGATAATTAATTTCACTTTTTTATCTTCAATGCTGTCCACAAAAATTTCAATATTTCGCTTCTCAAACTTCAAAGAAGCTTCCTGCTGTCTTAGCTTTTTTATGTCACTACCTGGCGGAAGTCCGTACACAGGAACAGTATGCTTGCTATATGGAAACTTTGAAGCGGTCTGAACAGCATCAATGGATTCAAGTTCTCTTAATTCTGATTTTATTTCTTTCAATTCTACGCATATAGTGCGATATCTGCTAAGACGCTCTATCGTCATGTTTGCTCCTTTCTAAAATTCCGTTTATTTCTGATTTTTTATGTTTAGCCTAGATAATTAGGTGTTTTCCAAATATCTGATATTTTAACTCTACGTTTTAATGATGGACTATATATACCGAGTTTTGCTTTTTTAAATATAATTAATGCTCGTTTTCTGTAAAATACTCGTTTTATGTAAAGTGTTTTTTTCATTATTTCTCCTTTTCTAATATCCCTTGTTATCCAACTCCCACTCGGTTCCACAATATCTTATTTCATCAAAATTAAAAAAACTATTCTGATCGTTTTTTGTAACCTTTACAAATTTATTTTCTTTGTCCATTGCATAGTTGGATATATTTCTGATTACTGCTCTAGTGCCATCTTTAAACACTACTAAAAAATCATCTCTGCTCATGTCATAAAACCTCCTACCACACAAACTCAGGATGCTGTTTCATAAACGGTTTTATTATTTCGTCGATTGCTTGTTTGGCAGTCTTTTCATCCTTAAAATAAACTTCCGAAAAACTTCTAAATTTGTGACTAGCTACTATCTTATATTTTGAGGTAGTATAATCAAAATAAATATAAAATTTGTCGGTGAGTTTGCTCCAATCAATCTCATCTCCGCCATGCGTCATACTAAACCGCCATAATAGTCTGTTAAGTATTTCATGCAATGCTCTTTGCTCCATGAGTTTTCTGTCGGTGCAATAATTGGCGGTGTCGAAACAATTATTACTAAAAGTAGTATTAAGGCTCTTGATTGTTTCAACCTTGCCGTCAAAATCAATATAATAATAAGAGTCTCCATTTTTCACCCGCTCAAACGGATTATCCTTTGTAATTCCTAAGTTTTTAATCTGCTCCACCTGTTCATTGGTTAGTGGTATTTTCTTACCGTTAATTGATATGTAATTGTTATTGACAGCCATCTTGTTTCTCCTGTTTTTTTGCATCTTGACATTCCATAAATAATTCAAATAGTGATTTATCATTCATTTATCTTATCTCCTTTTTTCTAGCCACTTCTGCAATGCAGTCGTACACTCAGGGCAAATATCATAATCTTCGCAGTTTAAATCGTCGCCAATATCGACTAAATCATTATGTATTGTCAAATGGTAATTTTGCGGTATTTTCTCATCTTGAATATACATCTCATAAAATTCCCCACACCTATCACATTTCTTAGCGTTCATTTTTAGTCCTCCTGTTCGTTAAAATCTATAGTATCAAAGCCATTATCAGATAATATTTGATTGACCTCATCTTGTGTAAATAATCCTGCTTGATAATATGTTACGAGAAATCCCACCACAAGGCCCTCATTAAATTCACAAACATCATTTTTGTATCCGGCAATAGTACTTTTTATATTTCTTTCAGCTGTTTCTCTAGTTATTGTTACTTTCATTTATTTAGTCCTCCTCATCCATCTTAGCCCCGCAGTTAGGGCAGTAATTAAAGTCAATATCTGTGTCACATAAAAACCAATTATCACAACGACTACATGTATAAGCTGTATTAGGGTCTGTTGTCTTTATCCACTTCCCATGCCTCACAGGCTCAACATCTGCGGCAGGAACCCTATCAATGCAACTTAATACATCTTCTTTTGTATATTCACACGGAAAATCTTTCAAGCAATTATAAACTCTTCTTCGCAACAAAGCAGCATGAACATATTTCTTTTTAGCCATTTATTCCGCCTCCAGTAGTTCGGGATTGTCGTGGATGTTACCTATGACTTCCAAATCCCAATCGTTATACCAATATTCCCACAATGTACGTTCAAGAATTTTTCCAGAATGAGGATGTATTATAAAACCTCCGTTTTCAAAGCTAATAGTCGCTATATCGTTCGTTCTATTTTCCTTTGCCTTTACAATATCCCCCTCAAAAATCTTCTTTCCGTTTTTGTCTTTTAATCCTGTGTATTGTCCGACTGTTTCGGGAATAAT
>UQYQ01000008.1 GCA_900545345.1 uncultured Ruminococcus sp. | reverse complement strand
CCGTAAGCAATATTCGCACAGCTGATTGTTACAGATGAAGTTGGCTTTGTCGCCTGCATTACTTCTATCTGTGATGCTTGCACTGGGGCTGGACCACTTGCTGTTGCTGAAACTATTTGGTTCTTTATTGCTTCGCTTGTTACATAGATTTTGGCACCTTCGTTAGAAATAAATCCCATAAACGCCATACCTCTAGGTGCAGTAATTGATATAGAAGTTGCATATATATAAACTTTTTTTAAAGTAGATGAGCAACTCATAAAAGTGTTTACTGGCATGCTAAATTCAGAAGTACAAGTATATCTTACTTCTTCTAATGCATTCAATCCACTAAAAGCACTAATAGAAATACTACTGACTGGGGAAGATGTTGACAAAGTTTTTATTGTGGTATTAGATATACCTGCTGATGAAAACCTAACAGGAAGCTCTTTATCCTCATTACTATATCTAGAAGGAAAATCCACATTTTCGATAGCTGAGAAATCTGCACCAGAATTCAAAGTAGCATCAAAAAAACCAGTATTACTGTCGGTAAAAGAAAAATAACTATTATCAAGTGCATTCGTCATTAGCGAAAATGATGAAGAAAGAACAACCAATAAAGCTATAAAAATGCTTGAAGTTTTCTTAAACATTATATGCCACCTCCGAAAAATCATTAAAATGTTTCATAATCATTTCCTTTCCGTAAATAAATTATGATAATTATATTGCAGGCATTATTGAAATGTTAACAATAATTTCATGTTTGTCAAAAAGTGCCTGTTTGCTTTCTGACAAATATTTTTAATTTCTGCACCAACTCCCCCTTTTTGTTTTTTGGTTTTCCAATCACCCTCTTTGTTAGTAAAAAATTCTATTCTGAACTATTTCTGAAGATATTGGGGTCAATATCTAAAGCAGTACATATAAGCAGAAATTCATCTGCAAGTATGCGTCTCTTACCCTCTAAAATTTCAGAAATAGTTTCTATAGTTAATCCGGTTTCCTGTGATACATAAGTACTTTTTATATTATTTTCATCTATGTACTCATTTAATTTTTCTATTATATTCATTAAACCCCTCCCCGCCTAAAATCTAAGTTTTGTAGATTTATTAGTATTATAATCTATTTTTATTAGATTGTCAAGGGCTTTTTGCAAATTAATTCTAAGTTTTTTAGAAATTTCACATTGACAAATCTTAGAAACTTATGTATAATAAAAATAATATAAATAATATATAAAAGCAGGAGGTGTTATATATTGTCTCGTGAAACCATTGCAAAAGCTTTAAAGCGTTTGAGAGAACAAAGCGGTTTAACTGCCGATCAGGTTGGTGAAATGGTGGGAAAAAGCGGAAAAACCGTAAACGCATGGGAAAATAACAGAGGACAGCCAGATGCAGAAATGCTGATGCTTTTATGCGATATATATAATGTTTCTGATATTCTGTCGGAGTTTCGTGATGACTCAAAAGAAGTTTTTGCTGTATCCAACCACGAAAAAGCTGTAATAACAGCATACCGTGACAATCCTGATATGCATAGTGCTGTGGATAAGCTGTTAGGCGTAAGCAAATATAAAAAAATAAGCATATATAAAGCCGCACGCAGCAGTGACGGCGAAAAAGACGGATATGTTGAGCTTACACAAGAACAGCTTGACAGACTGACAAATGCTCCTGAAACAGATGAAGATTTTTAATAAAAAATCCCATTAAGGGAAAAATCCTTAATGAGGCGATGAAAAATGATATATGGTATATACAAAAACGCAAGAAACGCAGCATGGCAATGCCTGCTTGATTATAATGTAACATCACTTCCTGTTAATGTAATGCAAATTGCAAAAACAGCAAGAATCAAGGTCGTAAAAAACAGTAAAGTAAAACTGCTTTTGCCTAATGAAAGCGGTGCAAGCTTTATTAATAATAAACAATGGTATATTGTATATGATGATACTGCAGCAAAACAACGCTGCCGATTTACCGTTGCACACGAAATGGGACATATCTTTCTGGGACATAAAATCAAGCGGAATCAGCACACGCAAAACTTTAATTCATCAAGACCTATTGCCGAACAGGAAGCAGACATCTTTGCTTCACGGCTGTTAGCACCCGCGTGTGTAATTTGGGGGCTTAAATTAAAATCCACTAATGAAATAGCAAAAGTTTGCGATATTTCAATTTCCGCAGCGGAATTCAGAGCAGAGCGAATGAAAATATTATACGAACGCAACAAATTTCTTACAAACCCTTTTGAACGAAAGGTATTCAATAATTTTAAAAGTTTTATTAATACAAAAAAGCAGACATAAAAAATGTCTGCTTTTTTTGATAGAAATTATTTTATCAAATATCTCGTAAGCTCAGAAAATATTTTAATCTTTCAGCAAACGAATATAGTGATTCGCTTCACGAAGCACATGGTCTGCAAGAAGAGGAAGTATAACCGAACGAATCTTACATTGCTCTATACCCTTTGTACCGGCCATTTTAAAATCTCTTAGCTTTATAGTCTTATTTAAAGAATCATCCGTCATTGTTTGGTCATGTGCCTTATGACAATTCTCTAAAAGAACAGAATATTCTTTTGCAAATTCATCGGCCGAATCAATTAATTTTTTTTCGGAAGGATCTAAAAGCCCTCGTATAAACATAGCATGCTCCATCATGATGCGATTCCAAAAGCATTCTGTTTCTTTCATTGACTGACAGGTCAGATTACCTTCTCTCTCAAGTATACGAATATATTTGCGATACAGCTTTGCTTCTCTCAATATATGTTCTATAAGCAGAGGATAGTTCATAGTAAACATTCTGCAGTTTGAAACATTTATTAAAATACTTTCTTTAAATGAAATCAGTCCGTTAAGCAATCTCAATGCCCGTTGGTTAAGCCGTTTTATCTGACATATTTTTTCTTTATTATTGCCGCTTTGCGTGCAGCCTTTTGCCAAACTAAGTTCTTTTGCGGTAATACCTTTATCAATCGATATACCGGTAAAGCGTTCTGTCTGATTTTCTGCCAAGGCTGTAAATTCAGTAACCAGCTCGCCTGAATTTAAAACCTCACTGCTTATCAGCCCTCTGCTTAAAGCAACTGCCCGGTTTAAAAGCTTTTCAAACTCTCTTTTGTAAAACTCTGCACGCTTAGAGAAATTTGCATTAACAGGAGTAAAACCTGCTTTTAAAAACAGGGAATGCTCTTTCATTATGCGTCCGAAAAACAAATGCAATTCTAAAGATTTTATTAAATAATTATCTGTATGCATACTTTTCCCCCATTATAAATGTTATGTATTTTATTATATTCTCTCAAAAAAAAATTGTGAATAGGCCGATTTATTTTTTAATCTAATATTATATTCCTGAATTTTCTAAAAATAACAAATTTATTCTTGACAATTCCCATAATATGATATATAATGTAATAGATGTGTAAAAAAGATTTTTTAGGTAAGCTTGCGTCGCTTTTTGCGGTGCAGGCTTTTCCGCTTTTTATAAAGTATAAATCAGGTTTCGGCTCGTATAGATTTATAAATTACTTTATGCTATACTTTAAAATAAACATACTTTGAAGGAGGTCTGAAAATTGAACGATAATATTTCTGCTTTTAACTCAAAGAAATACGATGAAGAAATAAAACATACACTCCCTTATTACGATGAATTTTACAAACAAGTAATTGATGTTATTTCAAATTATAAATCCAAGCCCTTAACATGGCTAGACATTGGCTGCGGAACCGGAAAAATGGCAGAATTGGCATATAAAGAAACTGAAATTGAGAAGTTCGTTTTTTTAGACAACTCTTCTGAAATGATTAAAATTGCCAGAAGCCGATTTAATTATTCTAATTCAGATTTTATTATTTCAGATGTCCGTGATATAAATTATAATAATGAATTTGATATTATCACAGCAATACAGGTTAATCATTATTTGACTTATAAAGATAGGATATCTGTTATAAAAAAATGCTATGAAGCACTCAATCCCGGCGGGATATTTATGACTTTTGAAAACTTTGCACCAAGTAGTGAATTAACACAAAAGCTTTATTTAAAAAGGTGGAAATCATATCAATTGAAGCACGGAAACAGCCATATAGAATGTAACAATCACATTAACAGATATAATAAAAATTATTTTCCTATTCAAATCTCTGAACATTTTAAAATACTTAAAGACAACGGATTTAAAGCAGCAGAAATTCTCTGGCTGTCATATATGCAAGTTGGTATTTTGGCTATTAAATAATCTGATTTTTCACAAAAACTTTAAACAAAAGAGCTTAAATTCTAAAAAGCAGAATTTAAGCTCTTTTCTAATTTGATAACTTTTTTATATAACGAATAAAAGACAGGGTGTCACCTGCCTTAAATTCGTGTGTTATGTGTTATGTAAAACTTATAAGCAAATTTAATAAACGATACATATTAAAAAACTATACCGTCTTTTCTTCTGCATCATTAATATCTGAACTTGACTGACCGTTTTGAACATCAGCATTAATAGCAAACAAATCCAAAAGTTCTTTTGTAGCTTCATGCAATGTTTCTGACAGTCGATTAAATAATTGAGCCACAACAAATGACCTCCTCATAAACTAAATGTAAACCTTAAACTTCAATACATTCAGTTAAAAATCGGGCTGATAATCCTCTCCAAAATAAAAATCATGCAGACACGCCACACTTTAGCCCGATTCAAACTGAACAGAACCGTAAAAACCCTCTCCAAAGTTTTTACACGGAACCTGAATTGGCGAAAGCATTCAAACCTTCAGCCAATATCTTAAAAAATGTCTTATCAAAGCCAACCACAACTCTGAAAAACATCATCTAAGCTATTCAAATTTCAGAACAATCAGGTTAATTTTTATTTCTTAAACTTCTGATTTTCTGATGAACCGTAATCAAAAAAGTTTGAATCTTTGCTTTGATAATTAACAAATCAGTCAAAAATCAAAGTAAAATACGGTATTTTTAGCGGATACCTATGTGTTTTGTTGTCATTTTTTTCTTTATTTCAGATAAGTTATCCTTATTTTTTATGGTTCTCAAACCCCAATTCTACGGGATTTGAGAGATAAATACAACATGTTGTGTTTTGTTCTTCACTATCACAAGTATAAAGTATTAACGATAAAAAGTCAAGCATTCTGAGTGTAAAAAAAAACATCACTTTTTTGTGCAATTTTCACAGTTTTTTCGGCAAATAGTTATACATTTTCACAAATATTTTTCCCTTTTAATTCCAAAACTGGTTTTCAGCTTTACAGATTGCCAAAAACCCGATTTTCGTAAAGTTTTAATACTATACATATTATAAAACCCTGGTAATTTGGCCATTAAATATTAACAACATATTAATAAATCGATTTTTCGTTTTCAAAAATTAAAAACTAAATGTTATATTGTTAAAACAAAAAACATACAAAATCAGTAAAAAATACCCCCTGATTATAATAATCAAGGGTGTCGAAATATGTCTTTTTTAATAGAAATTTATTTGCTTTATAATTGTTATTTAATAATTAAACAATATCGGTAACTGATGTCTGAAACATATAAATTATAAAGGTAATTACCAAAATTGCAATTATACATATTATCAAAATATCATACCTGAATCTAAACCTCTTTTTCCTTTTCTTTTCATTTGTAGTAACTTCAATTTTTCTGCTCATATTATCCCCTCATTTTATACTGTTTATTATTTATTATGCGACCTTAATTAATGTCCAAATGTTATTTATACTATTATATATTCTTTTTATAATTTTTTCAATAGTTAGTTTAAAGCATATGCTGTTAAAATGATATTTATTTTGATACATAATTTCATTTTACTTATGAAAAATGAAATTTACTTGATTAGCAAGAATAAGTGTGATATAATCATTATATAATACCTTCAAAGAGCTTTTAAAACAAAGTTTTTCTCTTTGAGAGCATTGTACCGTTTATTTAAACTCTGTTATTAGCTTTGCTTTAAGCATTTTGAGAAACTTCGTTTCACAAAATTTGGGCTTAATAGTTTTTGGGGAATTAACTCCCCTTTTTATTTGCATTTATTGTTATATATATAAATTGTTTAATATATATTATAAAAGTATTACTTAAAGGAAAAGAGGCTTTTTTATGTGCGGATTTGTTGGTTTTACAAATAAAATTAATGATGCTTCTTCTGTTATAGAGAAAATGATGGACAGAATAAAGCATAGAGGACCGGATTCAGAAGGCAAATATGTTGATAATGATATCGCTATGGGATTCCGGCGTCTTTCTATTATTGACCTGTCAAAAGAGGGTGACCAGCCGCTTTTTAATAAAGATAAATCTATTGTACTGACTTTTAACGGAGAAATTTATAATTATCAGGATTTGAGAAAGGAGCTTTGTGAAAAAGGCTACGAATTCACATCAAAAACAGATTCTGAAGTTTTAATACATGGATACGAAGAATGGGGAACTGATTTACTCAATAGACTCCGCGGAATGTTCGGATTTATTATATGGGATAAGAATAAAAATCAGATTTTCGGTGCAAGAGACTTTTTTGGAATTAAGCCGATGTACTATGGAATATTCGATGATACATTTATGTGGGGTTCTGAAATCAAAAGTTTTCTGGAGCATCCCGCTTTTAAAAAGGAACTCAATGAAACAGCTCTTGAGAATTATTTAACATTCCAATACTCTCCTACGACGGAAACCTTTTTTAAGAATGTATATAAGCTCCCTGCTGCACATTATTTTATTTACAAAAACGGCGAACTTAATGTTCAAAGATACTGGGATATAGATTTTGTTCCTGATGAAGAACCAAAACTCAAAGACTGGGTTGAGAAAATTTCAGAAACATTCAAGAACTCTGTAAAAGCACACAAGATTGCAGATGTTGAAGTAGGCAGCTTTTTGTCAAGCGGTGTCGACTCAAGCTATGTTGCAGCTGTGGCAAATGTTGATAAAACCTTTACTGTCGGATTTGGTGAAGATGAAAAATACAATGAGATAGGTTATGCCAAAGAATTTTCCAAATACATAGGAAAAGCTAACACCTCTAAGGTTATCAAACCTGAGGAATATTGGGGTAATCTTGAAAAAATTCAATATCATATGGATGAACCTCTTGCAGACCCTGCTGCTATAGCACTTTTCTTCGTATGCCAGATAGCATCAGAAAAGGTTAAAGTTGTACTAAGCGGTGAAGGTGCAGATGAAATCTTCGGAGGTTATAATATATACAAGGAACCTCATGATATGGATTTCTATAACAAAATTCCAAAGCCGATAAGAAAGGGAATAGGTGCTATTGCATCTAAGCTTCCTGCAAAAAGAGGAGTAAACTTCCTGATAAGGCGTTCTAAAGACCTTCAGGAAAGATTTATCGGAAATGCATATATATTCAGCGAAAAGGAAAGAAAGTCTATTTTAAAAATTAAAACAAATGCTCCTGACGCAGCTGAAATCACCAAGCCTTTCTATGAAAAATATAAAAGCAAAGATGATGTCACGCAGATGCAGTACTTAGACCTTAATCTATGGATGACCGGTGATATTCTTCTTAAAGCAGACAAAATGTCTATGGCACATTCACTTGAACTTAGAGTTCCGTTCTTGGATAAAAAGGTTATGAAGCTTGCAGAAAAAATTCCTACAAAATATCGGGTTACAAAAGAAAACACAAAGTATGCAATGAGAATTGCAGCACTTAAAGCCTGTCCTCCTCAAACAGCTAATAAGAAAAAACTCGGCTTCCCTGTTCCGATAAGAGTATGGCTGAAAGAAGATAAGTATTATAATATAGTCAAAAATGCTTTTACAAGCGATATAGCTAAAAAGTATTTTGACACGGAGCTTCTTGTAAGTCTGCTTGACGACCACAAAGCCGGTAAATATGACTACTCAAGAAAAATCTGGACTGTTTTCACATTCCTGATTTGGTACAATGTTTATTTTGTAAAGCAGTAAACCGGCGAACCAGCGAACCGCCGGAGGTTTGATGCCTTCGGCAAGTTTTATTAATGTTGGAATTTGCAAAACGGCAGAATGAAACCTTGTGTAAATAACAAACATGAAATATAAAAAATCTACATTTTGCAAAACACACAATGCGAACTGAGTTTTACATAACAACTGCCATCAACCGCAGATTTAAAATAATATTATTAGGGTATAGCAAAAGCGTTCAGGGTAACCTGAACGCTTTATTGCGTAATAAAAGAAATTAACCAAGAGTTCCCCTTTTATTTTATTTTAAAGCTTTTTAGTAAAGTTCCCCTCAACTTTAACACCCTCTTCAAAAATGAAGAATGCATCCTTATCATAAGTCTTTACGATTGTCTTTAACCTGTCCACCTCATATTTTGAAAGACATACACAGAGCACCTTTGTTGCGTCATTGGTAAACGCCCCTTTACCGTCCCAGTAAGTTATACCTCTTTCCAGTTCGTTGAATATATGTGACTCTATAGGCTTTGTTTCTGCCTTAGTGAAAATCAGAGCCTTTACACTTATATTCTGCTGATGCATTTTATCAACTACTATAGAATAAAAAACTATAGATATAACTGAATATACAACAATTTCAACAGGAAAACTCAAAAAGCATAAAAGAAATATAAAACCGTTTACAAACATATTCACCTTGCCGAATGACATATTTCTATATTTCTTTGTAAAATAAACTCCTAAAACATCAAGACCTCCGCCGGAAGAAGCAGAAATAAGAATAAGCCCTGTCCCGACGCCTGCAATAATACTGCCGATTAAACACGAAGTGAGCATATCTTCAAATATCGGCTTATCAATTGTAATAAACGATAATGACAATGTCATAGTAATTACTGTTATTATTGTTTTTATAAAAAATTTTTTACCTATAGATTTAAACGCTAAAACCAATATTGGCATATTCAAAATTAAATAAAGCAGACCTACCAAATCAAAATTTCCGATATTAATATTTAAAACGCTTAGCAAAAAAGTTCTTATCAACTGACATAATCCTATTAATCCGCCTGTATATAAACCAATCGGAGTGATAAAAAGGTTTATACCTATTGCATACAAAACAGAGCCTATTATTGCAATTATAACTTTAGTGACTTCATGATTTTTCCACTTTATAAACATAAAATATCTCCAAACTATTTAAAATACATAAACAGCTGACATTTAATCATACCATTATACAGCTTTCTTCGTTTATCAGCCTTTCTTCCAAAAAACTTTTCAAAATCCTCATGGGGTGCAATAATATAACAAGGACGCTCTCTGCTTGGATTTAGCTTCTCGCCGAGTATTTTATAAAGCTTTTCCGCATCTTTGATTTCAAGCATCCTCTCCCCATACGGCGGATTGCAAAATGTAATTGAATTATCAAGCTGTTTGAATTTCGAAACATCAGATTGCTTAATTAAAAGCTTTGAACCCACGCCTGCTTTTTTAGAATTTGACTGTGTAAGGTCAACTGCCATATCGTCTATATCAAATCCGTAAGCCTTGAATTCACCCTGCCTGTCAATCGAATCAAGTGCTTCAGTCCTTGCATCTTTCCATATACTATCAGATATCTGACTCCAGTTCTGTGCAGCAAAATTCCTTCTCAATCCGGGAGCTATGTTCAGTGCTTTATAAGCTGCTTCAATTAAAAATGTTCCTGAACCGCACATGGGGTCAACAACCGTACTATTAGAACGCACTCTGGCTAAATCTACTATTCCGGCTGCAAGGGTTTCTTTAATAGGAGCTTCATTTGAATTTCGTCTGTAACCTCTTTTATGAAGTCCTGCACCCGTTGTATCAAGAAAAATTGTTACAACATCTTTATGAATTGAAAACTGAATCTGGTGAACAGGTCCGTCTTCATCAAACCAACTGATTGAATATATATCTTTTAAATGTTCAACTATTGCTTTTTTTATTATTGCCTGACAGTCAGGTATACTATGCAAGGTTGAATTTAAAGAATAACCTTTAACAGGAAAAGCATCGTTTTTTCCTATAAATCTTTCAAACGGCAAACTCTTTACACCCTGAAACAGCTCTTCAAAGCTTCTGGCCTCGAATGAGCCTAACTCTATCAAAACTCGCTCAGCAGTCGAAAGCCATAAATTCGCTTTAGCCAATATGCTGCAGTCACCGTCAAATGATATTTTTCCGTCTGTGACAGTTAAGTTTTCACCGCCGATTTTTTTAATTTCATATGATAATACGCTTTCAAGTCCAAATAAACACGGACAGTTCAGTCTTATTTTTTCCATTTCATTATAATGGCTATCC
This sequence comes from uncultured Ruminococcus sp., assembly GCA_900545345.1. GTDB lineage: Bacteria > Bacillota > Clostridia > Oscillospirales > Ruminococcaceae > UMGS1601. Next base: position 76,973 of record UQYQ01000008.1, on the reverse strand, counting down.
ACTACTTTTGCAATGAATAGCCATTCTCCTTTATTTATTATTTAACAGGATGTGCACACAGCAGGAATATTAGATGTTTTATACCATCCTGTATCAGTAGACCAGCAATTAGAGCCGGCTATTAAGCCTGTTTTCTTACAATATTTAAGCTGCTGAACATTATCAGGAGCTTCAAACTCAGTCTTTGAGGAAGCATCCGCTATATCACCGAAGACATTTTTCCATATTGCACTGATATTCTGATACTCACTTGACGAAACCTGCTTTGCTTTTTTAGAGTATCCAACCCATATACCGCTGACATATGTCGGTGTACAGCCCACAAAAGTCAAGTTATACCATTTATCAGAAGTACCTGTTTTTCCGACTAAATCAACATTATTGAGCTTAGCATATCGTCCTGTACCATTTGGATTTGTAATTACCGTCTGCATCATGCGGTTCATAACAAAAGCCGTAGATTTATCAATCGCCTGCTCAGGCTCATACTTGTTTTCATATATTATATTGCCGGCTCTGTCAACCATCTTTGAAATAAAAGTCGGTTCATAATACTCCCCGCCGTTTCCGAAAATCTCATAAGATGCAACAAGCTCTTCTAATATAAGACCATTTGTCAATGCTCCTACAACCATAGGTGAATAGTTAGGGTCTTTATTGACATCCAAAGATGAGATATGAAGCGTATTCTGCAAAAAATTGTAACTATAAGACGGTGTAAGTTTTTCAACTATTTGTGCAGGTGCAGTATTCAGCGACCTGTATATCATCTCAAAAGTGAAATAATTTTTAAAGGACCAGTTGCTTGTTCCACCGTATTCTGAATAGTTGATTGGCCATTTTTCAGTTGTATTATCTTTTTTTGTAATTGTTATAGGTTTATCATTAAATATTGTAGACCAAGTAATCAAATCCTTATCAAGTGCAGGTGCGTAAGATGCAATTGGTTTTATTGAAGAACCGGGTTGGCGTGTAGACATTGTAGCAATATTCCAGCTTCTTGAAGCTTTTTTCTTACCTCTTCCTCCTACAACTGCCTTTACTCTGCCCTTATAGTCCATAGCAATAAATGCACTCTCAAGTTTATCTGAACTCAAAGTATAGTTTGTAAAATTAGATGGATCTAAAAACTTTTTCTCAACTTTAGACTGCATTTTCAAATTGACATTTGTGTTAATTGTATATCCGCCTGCCTTGAGTTTTTCTTCAGCTTCTTCAGTAGATATACCGTCATACTCTGCAATTCTCTTAACAGCTTCGTTTAATGTTGCATCAACATAATATGAGGTAACACCTGTGTTCTGATACTTGCCTACACTTACAGTGTTATCACTGGTATAGTCTTTATCACCGGTTACAACTATCTTTTCTGCAAGTGCTTCTTCATATTCGTTTGTTGATATTGCACCGTTATCAAGCATATATTTTAAGTTAAAGTCATTAGCTCTTCCGACATTTTCTTCATAATTATCGTAAGGATTATAAGTCGCCGGACTAGGAGTAATAGCTGCAAGACTCGCTGCCTCTTTTATTGACAGCTCTGATACATCTTTTCCGAAGTAAAAATTAGCAGCAGCCTGTACACCCGCAACATTATTTCCCAAAGGAACAATGTTAAGATAAGCTTCTAAAATCTCTTGTTTTGTATATGTCTTTTCAACATTGATTGAACGGAATATCTCACGGATTTTTCTTGCCATACCCTCGCTTCCGTCAGTAGCATTGTCACCTGTCAAATTCTTGATAGTCTGCTGAGTAATAGTAGAACCACCCTGCTCGGTATCATAGAAATGCAAAATCAAGTTTGCAAATGCTGCAAAGGTTCTCTTAAAATCAACTCCGTCATGCATATCAAAACGCTCGTCCTCTGAACAAACAAATGCGTCACGAACATACTTAGGTATGTTTGAATAATCTACCCAAGTTCTCTTCTCACCGTTTGAAGACAGTGAATAGTAAAGAGCATACTGCTCTGAGTTTTCATCATTTTTATCATAATCAGGATTGTTGGCAAGCAGTCTTGTTGTATAAGACATTTCAACATTTTCAAGACTTACAACATTCGACGAATCCGCAAAGTTTAAAATATATATTGTCAGTGCAGTTGCAAGAATTGAACCTGTAATTACAACAATTAAAAACATCGAAAGAATAACTGTTCCGATTATTTTTAATATACGGACTGCGGGCTTTTGTTTTTTCTTGGCTTTATGCTTTTTTCCGGAGGCACTTTTTCTGCCTGCGGGCATTCTGTTAAAATTATCTTTTTGCATATTAATGCCCCTCTTCCTTTCCCCTTATTAAAAAGATTTTACCTATATATTCTATTTAATTATATCACAATTGATTCTGAATGTAAAGTACGGTTATCTATATATCCTGAATGTCATTATTTCATTTTTCTGAACCATTTTCTTATAAGCTTGCCGCTTTGAGTGAGATTCTTATTACCCCTTTTAAGTCTTGAAATATCTGCATTTGATTTGATTGCAGAAGCAGTTTCACTTTTATTTGATAAACTCCAGTTTACACATCCTATTTTATATTTTTTCAGCAGTTTCATCCACTTATTCGTCTCACCTTTATTAAACCCGCCGTTGCCTGAAGCGTCGCAGGTTCCGAACTCAGTCACAACAACGCAAAGACCGTTATTACGGCAGTCAATCAGCCTCTGTCTAAGCCAATCGGTATGTGTATTTGCATAAAAATGCAAAGAATATGCTATATTTTTATATCCTGTTATTCTGTCCATTGCAGCCTCATGAATATCCTGACTCCAAGTATTAGAACCGCATATTATTATCGCCTTTTTATCATATTTTCTTATGGTTTTAATAACGCTTCTGCAATATGGTTTTATATCGTTTTTCCATGAAGTATTGTTAGGCTCGTTACAAATCTCATAAATAATATTGTTATACCCTTTATATTTTTTTGCCATTCGTTTAAAGAACGATTTAGCTTCTTTTTGATGAATTTTAGGGTTCCCGTCATTTAAAATATGCCAATCGACAATAACATACATACCGAGCTTTTTTGCAAGCTTTATACCATTGTCAACTCTGCTGAGCATCTGACTTTTATTCTCTTTGCCGGTACAGTATCCGCCGTATTCTTCAGTATACATTGCAAGCCGTATAGTATTGCATTTCCAATCGTCACGAAGAGTTTTTAGCGTTTTTTCACTGACGGCTTCAGGATACCATGCAAGACCGTGTGTTGACATACCCTTAATCTGAAATGTCCTGCCGTTTTTATCAACTATATTTGCTCCTTTGACTTTCAGCCTTCCATGCTGTGAAACGGGAGTCTTTATATTCGCAGCATAACTGTTTATTTCAAACACTCCGCCAAGCATAAAAACAAGTGACAGTAAAACGGCAAAAACCGAAACTAATTTTATCTTTTTATTCCCAATCATTTTATAACTATGCTCTAAAAGAGCTTTTCTCCTTTTTACTCTTTTTTTAAATTTAACTTTTTAAGGGAAAGCCCTCTTTTACATGGCTTACCCTCTTTTAAAACAGTCCGCCGAACTGTTTTAAAATTCACCTATTGCCTGTACACTCCATAAAAGAATTTCGCTGACTGCGGTCAGCGACAATGGCTTTGCCCTTGACCCACAAGCCTTTTGAAAAAGGCTTGACCGAAAATTTTTGTTATATACTAATATATTCTATACTTCCCAACTAGAGAGATACTTCTCCTGTTCAGGTGTCAAACTGTCTATTTCAAGGCCCCAGAATTTAATTTTACGCTTTGCTACTTCATTGTCAACACTCTTAGGCACATCAATAATTTTTTCTTTCAGCTTGTCTTTATTCTCAACTAAATACAATGCACTGAGTGCCTGAATAGCAAAGCTCATATCCATTATCTCGGCAGGATGTCCGTCACCTGCCGCTAAATTAACCAGTCTTCCCTCAGCGATAACATTAAGCCAGTTGCCGTTTGAAAGCTTATAGCCCATTATATTATTTCTTGCAAGCTTTGTTTCAACTGCAAGCTTTTTTAAACCTGCAACATCAACCTCACAGTCAAAATGACCTGCATTGCACATAATCGCTCCGTCTTTCATGTTCATAAATGATTTCTCTGTGATTACATCCTTACAGCCTGTAACCGTAACAAAGAAATCGCCTATCTTAGCAGCTTCCTCCATTTTCATGACCTTAAATCCGTCCATAACTGCTTCCATAGCTTTAACAGGGTCTATCTCAGTGACTATAACAGATGCTCCCATTCCTTTAGCTCTCATAGCAACACCTTTGCCGCACCAGCCATAGCCTGCTACAACCACATTTTTTCCTGCAACGATTAGGTTTGTTGTTCTGTTAATCCCGTCCCAGACAGACTGACCTGTGCCATACCTGTTATCAAATAAATGTTTGCAGTCAGCGTTATTTACAAGCACCATAGGAAACTTCAACGCTCCTTCATTATTCATTGCAATAAGACGGATAATTCCTGTTGTCGTTTCTTCACAGCCGCCTATAACATTATCAATAAGCTGAGGATATTCATTGTGTATAAGATTAACAAGGTCACCGCCGTCGTCAATAATAATGTTAGGTCCTGCCTTTATAACCTGCTCGGTATGGTGATGGTATTCTTCTTCGGTTGCGTTATACCAAGCATAAACATTTAATCCGTCATGCACAAGTGCAGCTGCAACATCATCCTGTGTAGAAAGCGGGTTGCTTCCTGTTACATACATTTGAGCTCCTCCTGCTGAAAGAACCTTGCAAAGATATGCAGTTTTAGCTTCAAGATGTATTGAAAGTGCAATTTTAATACCTGAAAAAGGTTTCTTCTCGCTAAACTCTTTTTCAATACTGTTTAAAAGCGGCATATTTGCTTTAACCCAATCAATTTTAGTCTTTCCGCTTTTCCAAATACTTTCATCTCTGATTTCACTCATTATTATCGTCCTTTCTTAGGCTTTAAACTTTTAATGCTTATCCTTTTAATTATTGTACTTTTGAACTTTAAAATTCAGTATTCAAATTATTATTGAAAATATTATAAAGCTCCGGATAATCCCTTTTTGTTCTTACCGGTCTGAAATCTTTGTTTACAAAACAATGTGATGTTTTACCGACAGCTGAAAGCTTATTTGTTGTTTTGTTGAAAATATTGTATTCAACCGAAAATCTAACGCCGTTGAATTCTCTAAGAATAATCTTAATTTCAAACTCATCGTCATATTTCACAGGGTATTTGTATTGACACTCTGCTGACAAAACAGGTATCATTAGTCCCTGACATTCAATTTCTGCATAAGGATAACCTATATTGGAAAGCCAGTTTATTCTGGCTTCTTCCATCCATCTGATATAATTGGAATGATGAACAATTCCCATTGCATCTGTTTCATAATAAAATGCTTTTCTTGAAAAAGGTACAAAATTATTATTGTGCATTTCTTTAAAATCCTTTTCTGAATTTCTATAAATATATACAGTATTATTATATATTCTTTCCTATTCTTTGTCAATTTAAAAAACAACGCAGGCACTGCATTTCAGTACCTGCGTTGTATCTTTATTTTGCAACAGTTAAATTCAAAGTTTCCCCTCGGGTTATAAATTTTCCTTCAATTTGGTCCTGTTTTAAAATTTCTCCGGATTTTGCTTCTCTATTCTCTTCTTCAATTACTTTAATATTTAAAAAGCCTTCATATTTTTCTAAAACTTCATCTATCTGTCTTCCGGTGAAATCAGGAAGCTCAATAATTTTAGTTTCATCTGTAATGCTATCTGAAGGCTCTTTTGCCTTCGGTGGCTCAACTGTATAATCGTCACCGCTTGAAGCTCTCTTTAATGCGTCAAGCAAACCGTCTGTACGCCACTTATATGTATTTCTGTCGACTTCTTCACCGTTATCCCAGAAAAATGTTGCAATGCCAAGCTCTGTACATTTTTTAACAACGCTTTCACACCAGTAAATCCTGCTCTCATCCTCAGCAGCGGAGTTTACACCATACTCTCCCAAAATAACAGGAACTCCGTTATCTGTAAAATTGGTTTTAAGCATGTCGAAAAGTCTGTTGAGCTCGTTAATTTCGCCCTCACTGCCCCATGTCGCAGGGTCTCCGTTTATACAAAACTGCCAAGGGGTATAATAGTGAACTGAAAGAATACATCTGTCGGCTGAATCCTTTGGCATTACAATTCCCTGACATGATCTTGTTATATCAGTCCAATATCCTGCAATAAGCAAATGCCGTTTGTCATTGTTGCCCCCTGTAGTTCTGATAAGATTTACAAATTCCTGATTTATCTTATTTACCAGTGCAATTCCGTCCTCTTGCGGAATATTATCATATCCGACTTCATTCATTGACTCAAATACCAAATAGTCTGAATAGTCTTTAAATCTTTCTGCGATTTGAGTCCACAAAGCTTTGTATTTCTCAATAACCCCGTCATAATCCTTATCAGCTTTTTTTATCCAAGCACCGAAATCAACATCATCACCGCCGTCATGGTGAAGATTAATTATAACATACATGCCGCATTCTCTTGCGTAGTCGACAACTTCCTGAACTCTGTCCATCCATTCATCGTTAATTTTGTATTCAGGTGCTTCACCCAAGTGATCTCTCCAGGTTACAGGAATACGAACAGATTTTACTCCGTCATCTTTTAAAGCTTCAAAAAGCTCTTTTGTTGCTTTCGGATTTCCCCAAAGAGTTTCGTCAACTTCATCCGCATGTTCATCAACACTTCCGTTTCCGCTTCTGTCAGCGTTGCAAACATCAAGAGTGTTGCCGAGATTCCAGCCAAGTCCCATGTCATGTACGAGTTCATTAGAAGTCATTTCACGGACTTTTCCGTTATCGGTGCTGTCACTTTCCTTTTTGTCACATGCAGAAAGCATTGATACAGCAATCAGACCAGATAAAACAATTGATAATGTCTTTTTTAAATTCATAATTTTCTCCTTTCAAAAAAGTAAGTAAACATTTTTTATTTTCATACAATGCATGCAAATATACATTACTTAGGTAAATTTGCTTAAAATTATTGTACCATTCATTAATATAAAATTATATAACTTATATTGTTTTTATATAATTCTCGTTATATAACTTAACCAGAAAACCTTCTTCATCTTATGATGTAATTTACATTGTTTGCAAACTGTCGGACTTATTTTTGCGTACCTGACATTTGCCTGAATTTCCGTTTTTATCTCTTTGAGCTTTTGAAAATACACACCCACAGTAATCCTGACGGTATAGATTGTATTTTCTTGAAAGCTCTATAGAGCGTTTGTATCCGTTTTTCTTTTTAAAATCACTTGGAAGCCATTTTAACCGTTCACATTTTTGTGCAAGCCGTTCACCTATTTCATTGAGCTTTTCGGCATTTTTATACGGGCTTATCGAAAGCGTGGTAGTAAAGTATTCAAAATTATTTTTTTGTGCATATTCCATTGCTTTCACAAGTCTGAGCTCATAGCATCTAAAACATCTTTCACCGCCCTCCGGAATATCTTCAAAGCCCTTTACAACACTATAAAACTCTCTGTCATCATATTTAGGAACAATAATATCAATTTTACTTTCCGGTGACATTTCGGATACTAATCTTTTTAACTCGCTTTCTCTGTACTTAAATTCAGATTCGGGACTGATATTCGGATTATAAAATAAAAATGTTATTTCAAAAAACTCTGAAAGATATTCAAGCACATAGCTTGAACAAGGTGCACAGCAGCAGTGAATAAGAAGCGCAGGCTTTTTCCCGGAATTATCTTTTATTATACCTTCGAGCTCTTTACTGTAATTTCTTTTTATCATTATTTTAACATCTCCGCACCTGAGCATAATTCTCAAAATTATTATACATGTATGCAAATAGCTTGTCAAACCTGCAATACGAAATATTTTATAAAACTTTATTTGCGTTTTTAGAATTATACCTTATTTCTCAGCATATATATTGTAAAAACGGCATCAGGGAGTTGAGTATTATGAGTTTTTCAAGCGATACAGATCGTTCTATAATACTGGGACAATATATAGTTGAACAAAAATGCACGGTAAGAGCATGTGCCAAAGCATTCGGGATATCTAAATCTACAGTTCACAAGGATGTAACGGAGAAATTAAATAAAATAAAGCCTCAGTTGCATAAAGAGGTAAAAAAAATATTGGATTTTAATAAAAGCGAAAGACATATAAGAGGAGGAATGGCAACAAAGCAAAAATATAAAGAACAAAAACATAACAGTAATTAAAATAACAGTCCTCAAAGTCAGTGCAATTCTAACTCTGAGGACTGTTATAATTATATATATTTATTCTTTTAACACCTGTGCCTTTTCTTAAACCCATCATTTTATGCATCTCTTTTTTAGCATATTGTATAAAAAACCGCCTTGACAATTGGTGAATATTACTGTATAATTAAAGCATTAATCTATATTTAAAGTCAACTATTAATTGTTTTATTATACGGGTAATGACTGGATTTTAATAATCTGAACAACATAATCCTTGATAAAACATATTTTTATAAGAAAGGAAGATCACATTTATGGCAGCAAATAACGCTGGCAAGAAAACGACTGTCAAAATCGAAACATCGGTTTCAAAATCAAAAAAAGCTGAAACAAATTCAAAAAAGACAACAGCATCTCAGTTAATTTCAAAAAGCGAATTAAAGGAAAAAATCTTAAAGATTTTAGACAAAGAATTTGACACAACTCCCGATAAAGTGTCTGACCAGATTTTTTATGAAACACTTTCTAAAATTGTTGTGGATTTAATGAAAGAAAAGCATAGAAAATTCATGAACAAAACAAACTCTGAAGGTAAAAAACAGGTTTATTATCTGTCAATGGAGTTTTTAATGGGACGCTCACTGAAGACTTCACTCTATAACCTTGATATCATAGATGAAGCAACTGAAGTCATGAAAGACTTCGGCGTTAACATAAACAGTTTGTTTGAATGCGAACCTGACGCAGGACTCGGCAACGGAGGACTTGGACGTTTAGCTGCCTGCTATCTTGACGGTCTTGCAACACAAGGTTATGCTGCAACAGGTTACTCAATTTGTTATGAATACGGTATTTTCAAACAAAAGCTTGAAGACGGATGGCAGACAGAACTTCCTGATAACTGGCTTCCGGGCGGAAACTGCTGGCTTGTCAGAAGAAATAACAGACAGGTTGAAATACATTTTGACGGTGATTTAAAAGAATACTGGGACAATCAATACCACTGTGTAACCCATGAAAACTATACAACGGTTTTGGCTGTTCCTTATGATTTATATGTTTCGGGTTATGACAGCAGCTCAGTATCAAGACTGAGATTATGGCGTGCTGAATGCCCTTCATTTGACATGGGTATGTTCAACAGCGGTGATTACGGAAAAGCTTTGGGTCAGAATGTTATTGCACAATCTATTTCAAAGGTACTGTATCCAAACGATAACCATGCTGAGGGTAAATCCCTGAGATTAAGACAGCAGTACTTCATGTGTGCTGCTTCAATTGCCGATATCGTTGACAGACATATGAGAACTTACGGTACTCTTGATAACCTTCATGAAAAGGTTGCAATTCATATCAATGATACACACCCTACCCTCGCTATTCCCGAACTTATGAGAGTTATGCTTGATGACTGCGGATTTTCATGGAACAAAGCATGGCATATTGTAACAAATACCTTTGCTTATACAAACCATACAGTAATGGCTGAGGCATTAGAAAAATGGGACTGCAATCTTCTAAGACAGGTTACCCCTCGTATTTTCTCGATAATTGTTGAAATCAACGAAAGATACTGCCGTGACCTTATGGAAAGATATAATGACGAGGCTTTGGTTTCACGCATGTCAATTATTCAGAATAATCTTGTTAAAATGGCAAACTTATGCGTTCACGCTTGTCACAGCGTAAACGGAGTTTCAAAAATTCACTCGGAAATCGTCAAAAACACTGTTTTCCATGATGAATATGTTGACTGTCCTACTAAATTTAAAAATGTTACAAACGGTATTGCTTACAGAAGATGGCTCTATCAGTCAAATCCGGGACTGACTAAGCTTCTTGATGAAAAAATCGGCGGAGATTTCTTAAAAGACGGTGCAATGCTAAAAAAACTTGAGGTGTTCAAAGATGACAAGAGTGTCTTAAACAGCCTTGCAAAAATCAAAAAGCAAAATAAGGACAACTTTGCTAAATATGTCAAAAATAAATACGGTGTTGTGCTTAATACAGATTCTATTTTTGATGTTCAGGTTAAGCGTCTTCACGAATATAAAAGACAGCATTTGAACGCTTTGAATATTATTTCACAATATAATTATCTTCTTGAAAACCCAGACGCTGATTTTGTTCCTAAAACTTATATTTTCGCAGCAAAGGCTGCACCGGGGTATTATTTGGCAAAACAAATTATAAAGCTCATCTGGTCTATCAGTGAAGAGCTTAAAAAGAATCCTAAAATCAATGAAAAGCTGTCAGTTATCTTCTTAGAAGATTATTGTGTTACACTTTCGGAAATGCTTATGCCTGCCGCTGAGATTTCAGAACAGATTTCACTTGCAGGTACAGAAGCTTCAGGTACAGGAAACATGAAACTAATGCTAAACGGTGCTGTTACATTGGGAACTATGGACGGTGCTAATGTTGAAATATTCGAACAGGTAGGAAAAGATAACATTATCACATTCGGTATGAGTTCAGATGAAGTCACTGCAAGGAAAGCTTCCTACAACCCTGAAAAATATTATAATGAAAACGGCATTATCCGTGCTTCAATCGACAAGATGTACGGCGGCATAAACGGAAACACATTTGAAGAAGTTGCAAACTCACTTAAACACAGTGACCCATACATGGTTCTTGCTGATTTTGACGATTATCAAAGAGCTCAGGCTTATGCTTCTGAGTGTTATAAAGATCAAACTAAGTGGCAGAAGATGTCTCTTGAGAATATTGCCTGTGCAGGTATATTCTCTGCCGACAGAGCTGTTGAAGACTATGCAAGAGACATTTGGGGGTTAAAGAAATAGCTTTATTCTCTAAAATTAAACTATAATTAAAAGGCTTTGGTTAATCCAAAGCCTTTTGTATTTGCGTATTAAAACCAATTATAAATATAGCGTTAAACTTTCGGTTCAATCATAAAATTATATAAAAACTAAATAAAAGGATATCAGCAAACAAAACAATAACTGTGCTAATATCCTCTTATAAATACAAAAATAAATTTCCCAAAACTTATTATTTTGCCTGACAAACAAGCTTGATAGCTGTTCTTTTTTCACCGTGAATCTCTACATCTGCGAAAGCCGGTAAACAAATCAGTTCAATACCTATCGGTGATAAAAAGCCTCTTGAGATTGCAATAGCCTTTATTGCCTGGTTTGTGGCACCTGCTCCGACTGCTTGTACCTCTACTGCACCTTTCTCACGAATCACCCCTGCAATAGCACCTGCAACAGAATTAGGAATCGATTGTGAAGATACTTTTAATACTTCCATAGTTAACCTCCGACCATATATGTTATAATATTATTATACATATTTTATAAAAAAAATCAAGTATTTTTAAGCCCGCTGTTTAATTTAATGAAATTTTAATGCTGAAATGATTATTAAATTAACTTATTCCCAAAAATTCTAAATAGTTCTTTTCAGGTAAGACAACATATGTTTCTTCAACCTTTGAACTTCCCTTTGCCTGATATTCAATCGTGTTATTATCTTTCCACGCAACTAAAGGCACTTCACCTCGTTCAAAATTGTAGACCGTCTTCTTTATACCCTTTTGCTTCAGACTGAAAAACTTAAAGTTTTTGTCCTGTCCGTATGGTACAACATAAAGAGTAACCTTGCCTACATTATTATCCTGAACATCCGCAACATAAAACTGCATTTTACCGTCAGGGGAAATTGTATTATCAATATAATTACCGTTTGCATCTTTCGCAAAATCAGAGTCGCTTCCGGTATTGGCCGTTGTTTTGAAGTTAACCCTGTTTATAGCGTCAATCTGCTCAGAATACATTGTATAAACCTCAGGTGAATTGGCTAGATTAGAATCAAGCTTAGTTTCAACATTAGAACCGCCGAACAAGAAATTTATTACAAAGAAAATTATCAGTCCGAGTACATACAAAAGCAGATAAACCGTTCCCAAAATAACCTTCAGAGTTTCGTTATTCGATGCTGCAAAAAATATAACAACAGCAACAATAAACGCAGGAATAATCAATACCCAGTCACCCAGGTTAAATATAACGAAAAAGAATATAAGCGGCGGAAGCAGAACACCTACTACTTTTGTAATAAACTCATCTTTCGTCAGAAGCATAAGTGTCAGAAAAACACCGCTTGCAATTACATATACAAGCAAAAACGAAAATTGTGCACCCTCTTTAAATTCAAGCTCATACAAAAATGTAGCGTATGTCAATATTGCAATAACAGCAACATAAGCTAAATTTATTAATGAGATTACTCTCTTTACCCAAATATTCCGAAAAAAACTCTGCATACTTAGTCCTCCATTTTTTCATTCTCCTGAAATTATTCTACCCTAAATTTAACAAAAAATCAAGTATATCACATAATTAAAAGAATATATTATTTTTTAAGTAAAATCATTTATTGAACCCTGACACATAATCGAATTTAATATTACCTCCGAACAAATCAAGCGATGAGCCGATTGTAAAATCAATTCTTCCTTTTCCTATTTTGTCAATTATATTTATATCATCAACCGAAGATATTCCACCGGCATAAGTTATAATATTTTTATTAATCTCATATTTTTTATATAACCCTTCAGCAGCATCTGAAAGGACTGACAAAAGCTCTGTATCTATTCCCGAACTCTTTCCCTCAACATCAACAGCGTGAACCAAAAACTCATCGCAATACTGATAAAGTAAAATAAAAACTTCTTTATTAACCTCAACATCAGTGAAGTTCTGCCATCTGTCTGTAACTATATAATATTTCCCGTCACGCTTTCTGCATGATAAATCAAGTACAATTTTATCTTTTGAAACAGCATTAACAAGCAGTTTTAAGTTTTCCATATTAACAACGCCGTCTTTAAATACATATGAAGTAACAATTATATGACTTGCACCCATACTGATAAAGTCAGATGCATTTTCACAAGTGACTCCTCCGCCGACTTGAAGCCCGTAAGGAAAAACTTTAAAAGCAAGCTCGGCTTGTTTTAAGTCATCATTATATTCATTTGTTCCCCGTTTATTGAGCAAAATAATGTGCCCTCCGAAAAGACTGAAGCTTTTATAAAGCCTTGCAAAATAATCGGCGTTTTTTTCAGATATAAAGTTCTCCTGTGCAAAAGAGCCTTTAAATCCCGACTCACCATCGCAAAGACTTGAGCCGACAATTTGCTTAACCTTTCCGTTATGAATATCAATACATGGACGAAATCTCATATTTATCCTCCGCAGGGCAAGCCCTTCTTACAATGTGCGTTTGTTGCTTATAAAATACTCCAAAGACGAACCGAGCTCGGCACTTTTTTGACTTTAAACATGGTGTTATAAATCTTCTCAATCGCTGATTTTATATCGATTTCATCAATCAGCTCAGAACATTCCATGCAAAATATTGTATAATACACACCGCCTACAAAAGTAGTTATTTCCGTTTGAATCAAACCGTTTCTCTTATAAAATTCTAATCGTCTTTCTCGAATTTTTCTGTCACTGTCGTCTTTTGAATAATCGGGATGCTCAGACTCCAATATGACACAGCTTAAATGCTTGTAATATTCATTTAAAGCTTTAAGACAATCCCCGCCTATTCCGTTATTGCGAAATTCCTTTATCACAGCAAAATAATCAAGAAGTCTTATATCCGAATCATCGGGAATAACCATATATGCATAACCTACAAGCAAATCCTTGTCATAGAAGCCGAAGCATTCGTATTTTGACAAATCGTGCATCTTATTTATATATTCAAGAGGCTTCAATTCGTCTTTCGGAAAATCATTTATCAGGTGTTCTTTATAAATTTTTTCTATTTCGTTTTTATCTAAAACTTTTATCTTCATAAATTATCCAATATACTTTTTAACAAATTTGTCTATTGATTTATCATCCCGTCTGTCAAATGTATCATCACAGGAAACAAGCTCCCAGTTCTCAACATGAGTTACGGTTTCAGACGGTTTTATAGTTTTTAGCTCTCCCAATGATTCGATTTCCATCATAAAAAAGTTTGTGAAAACCTCACAATTGCAGTTATTATCAGGGTAATCAGCACCCTCGAAAAAAGGAAATCTCTTTATAAACAACTGACCTTTATTAAGACTTGCAAGCCAGCCCTTATCATCGTTAAAACCGATTTTTATGTTAGTTTCAGCACCCGGAACCTGACACAGCGTCAGATATTTATTACCTATATATAATCTGTTATCTGTCAAATCAGTATAAGGCCAAACAGTGAAGTTTCTGTTTGACAGAAGTCCTGTCTGTTTTTCTGACTGAGGCATAATAGAAACTGCGTTCTTATCGACAACAGTCATCGCCCAAGGTGAAATCGTCATATCAGATTTTCCTATATTCTGTATTCTATGGGTAACCGACGCCTTAGCGTCAGCTTCTGAAAATTCAATTATCATAGAAAACTGCATATCAGTTTCAACCTGAGGAGGCGGTGTTAATGTGACCGTATTCCCTTCGATAACATAGCTTACATTTTTATTGTCCGGATAATAACTCTTAGGGTCATGTTCCGGTGAAACCCATAATCTGTGTCCGCCGTAAATAAACCACTTGTCATCACCGAACATTTGAGCAAACTTCCCGCCTGTCATAACAGTCTGTTCGCTCTTGTCCTCGCACATAATATTTTCTTTACCTAAAAGTTTAAATGAAATTATTCTGGGTCCTTTTTCAATCATAATAAGCATAGAACATTTATTGTTTTTTAGTTCTAAGCATTTTCCGAAATAATCATAATCAATCTCTTTAAATTCCATAAAAATTCCATCCTTTCAAACTTATATTCTTATTTAATATTTGTTTTTTGTATTTTAACTGAATATTCATTCGGCTGGTCGCTTAAATCTTTTTGACACATCAATGCAAAATTGCTTGTTATCAAATCAAGCCGAGCCAGCCTCTTGTTATTTTCACTTTTTGATTCAAGTTCTTTGAGCGAAGTTGAAATATCTATTTTTGAAAGCCCTTTAGCCTTTGATAAAATTTCCGCTCCCCTGTCATTAAATGCTAAAACTCTCGCATAAGGAACAAGTTCAAAATCACTGTTTCTAATACCCAAAACAGCATACATAATCACTCTTCTTATTCGTGCTAATGTGAATGCTTTAGTTTTTGTATTAAAAATAAGCTCATCATAGCTTTTTGAAACCTTGAGTGCCTTGGCTATTCTGTCTGCTATATCTTTATTGCAGTCAGGAACCTTTATTAACTCTTTCCTATTCATTTTATTAAGACTGAAAAGAATTCCTCTTTCCATATTTTTTATGTCACGAATTGTACTGAAATCTGCTTTATAAGGCAACAGGCTTTCATCAATAAAACCGCTTTTTAAAAGTTCCCTTATTTTTGACGCACTGGCAAACTCACCGCATAAAGTATTATCATCATGGTCTGCGCCTTTTCTTAAAATAGGAACAGATTTCATATTAGTATTATTTAAAGCCTTTAAATACTCAATTGCCAAAACATTATTCGGTCCTTTAAAAATTTCAGCAACCTGTTTATTATATAGAGTTTCTGCTGTTTTAGATAAAGCTAAAGGATATGAATTTCCCTCTTTAAGAAATCCTTTCAGAATTTCTGACTCCTCACCGTTTTCCGACTCAGAAAGCCGGCAAGAAAATTCCGACGCTTTATAAAGCAGTTCTGAATCATCACACTCGCATCCGAAACAAAGAGAATCACTGCCTATAGCATCTGCAATATAAACTCCGTTTTTCGCAAACCCCTCAGCCGAAGAAATACAAAAAGGTGCGGGAAGCTCAATAACCAAATCCGCTCCGCCGAGCAATGCCTGTCTTGCCCTGAAGTGTTTTGAATATATTGCTGTGTCACCGCGCTGAACAACATTACCGCTCATGATGGAAACTATATGTGAGGCGCCCTTTTCCCTGGCCTTTTGGATTTGATATTTATGTCCGTTATGAAACGGATTGTATTCGGAAATAATTGAAGTAATCATTATCTGTTCCTCAAAAATAATATATAAATATCCGATTTTGAATATACTTTATATATCTTATAAAAAATTACTAAAATTCTTGTTAAAACCTTGAAATTTGTTTTATTATATTATATTATATAATAATAGTATAAGTCAAGTATACAAAATTATATAAATGCAAAAGGAGAAAGAATTATGAAAATTCTAGTAGTTAATGCAGGAAGCTCATCACTTAAATATCAGCTTCTTGATATGGAAGACGAAACAGTCATCGCTAAAGGTAACTGTGACCGTATCGGTATAGACGGTCACATATCTCACAAAACTTTCGACAAAAGATCTATCGATGAAGATTGTGATTTTCCGACTCACACAGAAGCTTTTGAAAAGCTCGTTGAAGTATTGACACAGGGTGATGCTTCAGTGATAAAATCTATGGCTGAAATATCTGCTGTAGGACACAGAATTGTGCAAGGTGCCGAAGTCTTCAACAAAACCTGTATTGCAACAGACGAAGTAATTGACAAAATCGATTCTTTGGCAGAGCTTGCTCCTGTTCACAACCACCCACACGCATTAGCATTAAGGGCATGCAAAAAGGTTATTCCGGAAGATGTTCCTCAGGTTGTTGTGTTCGATACAGCTTTTCATCAGACAATGCCTCCTAAAGCGTATATGTTCGGGCTTCCATATGAAGACTACAAAAACTACTCAGTCAGAAAATACGGTTTCCACGGAACATCACACAGATTTGTCACAGCTGCACTTGCAAAAGCACTTGATACAGACATCAGAGATTTAAAAATCGTTTCATGCCACTTAGGAAACGGCTCATCTATCACAGCAGTAAACGGCGGAAAATCAATTGACACATCAATGGGATTTACACCTCTTGACGGTGTTCTTATGGGTACAAGAACAGGTTCTGTTGATCCTTCAGCTGTTACATTTGTCCAGAACAAGCATGGTTTTACTCCTAATGAGATGAGTGAATATATGAATAAAAAATCAGGATTTCTCGGCATTTCAGGTATTTCATCTGATAACAGAGATATTACTGCTGCCGCTAAAAAAGGTGATAAAAGAGCTGATTTAGCAGGAGAAATGCTTACTTACCAGATAAAAAAATATATAGGCTCATATGCTGCAGTCATGAACGGTCTTGACGCTGTAATATTCACAGGAGGAATCGGTGAAAACGCTCCTGAGGTAAGAGAAAGAGTGTGTCAGGACATGGAATACTTCGGTATTGAAATTGACCGTGAAGCAAATACTAAAAGAGGCGTTTTAACAAGAATTTCAACACCCGGCTCAAAAGTTCAGGTTTGGGTTGTTCCGACCAATGAAGAGCTTCTTATTGCAAGGGACACATTAGAACTTATTTCCGACAAGCCGCTATAAAAAACATGATAAAAACCGGCATTTAAGATGCCGGTTTTTTATTTGAACAAAAGTTTTATATTTCGTATAATTAACAATTTATAATTGATATTATTCTTACAAACATATATAATATTAATAAACTGCTTCCAGCAATTCAGATTAAAGAGAGTGATTAAAATGAAAAACATTCTTATTGTCGATGATGATTTACATATCGGAAATATGCTTGAAGAGGTCCTCACAAAAGAAGGATATTCGGTTTTCCGTGCATATTCGGGAACCGAAGCACTGCTGTTTCTTTCTTCCCATAATCCCGACCTTATTTTGCTTGACCTGATGCTTCCGGGACTGAATGGTGAAGAGGTTCTTCAAAAAATTCAAGATATTCCTGTAATAGTTGTAAGTGCCAAAGTGGATATTAACGACAAGGTAAATTTACTGCTGTCTGGTGCGGCAGACTACATTACAAAGCCGTTTGATATAAAAGAACTTCTTGCAAGAATTACGGTTGCACTTCGCAATGCCAATGCAAATAAAAATGATACTAAGCTTAATTTTGAAGATTTAAGTTTAGATATAAATTCACACACATTGACAGTATCGGGACATACTGTCAGACTTACAAAAACAGAATACGCCATTTTAAAACTGTTAATGCAAAATCCGACACAGGTCATTACAAAATCTGCAATACTTGATAAAATCAGCGAGGATACTCCTGACTGTGTGGAAAGCTCATTAAAAGTTCATGTCAGCAATTTAAGAAAAAAACTGCGTGAAGCAAGCAATAAAGATTATATTGAAGCTGTCTGGGGAATCGGATTCAAACTGGCGAATCGCCAGTGATACTGCCTCCTTTGGAAAGCAAGATATATGTTTAAGTTCCTGCAACGGAGGGTTAAAATTTTTAAGAATAAACCACCAGTAAAAATACAGCGAATCGCCGGTGATACCTCCTCCTTATAAATAAATCTAATTTGTTTCGGTGCCACGCAAAAATCTTAACTAAATCTTTACCCTTTTCTTTACTGCTTTCTTAACCATTATCGTATATAATGCCAGTATCAAATAAAAGGAGGCTGAAATTTTGGACTATGTTCTGACAACAGATGCTTTGAGCAAACAATATAAAAACTTCAAAGCACTAAACGGACTTTCCATGCATGTTCCGAAAGGAGCAATTTACGGCTTCGTTGGAAAAAACGGTGCCGGCAAAACAACATTAATCCGACTTATATGCGGACTTCAGGAGCCTACATCGGGCAGTTATTCCCTGTACGGAGAAAACAATAAGAAAAAAAGTATTATAAGGTCAAGAAGAAGAATGGGTGCTGTGGTAGAAACACCTTCAATTTATCTTAACATGACTGCATACGACAACTTAAAAGAGCAATACCGAATTCTCGGAATTCCCTCATTTGACTCAATACCTGAGCTTTTAAAGCTTGTAGGACTTGAAAACACGGGCAAAAAGAAAGCTAAAAACTTTTCACTCGGTATGCGTCAGCGACTCGGTATTGCAATTGCTCTGGCAGGTGACCCTGATTTTCTTGTTCTGGACGAGCCAATCAACGGGCTTGACCCTCAGGGTATTATCGAAATGCGTGAGCTGATTTTGAAGCTTAACCGAAAAAGACAAATCACCGTGCTGATATCCAGTCACATCTTAGACGAGCTGTCACGGCTTGCAACACATTACGGATTTATAGACAACGGTCATATGGTAAAAGAAATCAGTGCCGAAGAGCTTGAAGAAGCATGCAGAAAATGCGTGCGTGTCGAAGTAACCGATGTTAAAGCTTTAGCAAGAGTTCTTGACGGAACAAATATTGAATACAGTATTCTTTCGGAAACTCAGGCAGATATATTCGCTAAGGTTAATATCACAAAGCTGACTCTGGCTCTTGCAAAAGAAAGCTGTGAGCTTCTGTCTATTCAGGAACGCGATGAAAGCTTAGAGAGCTATTATGTAAACTTGGTCGGAGGTGACAGTCATGAATAGATTATTATCGGCAAACTTCACACGGCTAAGGAAAAGTAAAGTCTTCTGGCTTGGCGTCATTGCTATGATAGGCTTCGGTGCTTTTCTTCCTATATCAAACTATATGGATGAAATCAGGTTTCGGGAATTCACAGATTATGAATTTACAAATCCGTTTGACAATGTCTTATTCGGATACTCACTCGCTATCGGCGTATTATGTGCTATATTTATAAGTCTGTTCTTAGGTACTGAATACAGTGACGGCACTATACGGAACAAATTAATTGTCGGAAAAACCAGAGCGTCTATTTACTTTTCAAATCTGATTACCAATATAGCCGCTGCTTTGTTTATGTGTCTTTGCTATTTAGGCTCTGTCTGTGCCGTAGGTATACCTCTTTGCGACAAAATAGACATGGAAATCTCGCTTGTGTTAAAAATAATTGCCGCAAGCCTTGTTATGGTAATAGCTTTCTGTTCTGTTTGTACAATGCTAAGCATGATTATACAAAGCAAAGCCATAATGGCTATTATAAGTATAACATCAATATTCGTTTTAATGTTTGGATCTGCTATAATAAGTGACAGATTAAATCAGCCGAAAAATTTCGTTTATTCCGAAATAACCGATGGAGTGGAAAAAGTTATATCAGAACCAAACTCGTATTATGTAGGCGGAACAAAGCGAAAGGTTTATATTTTCCTCAACGATTTTCTTCCGACCAGCCAGTCGATTAAATTTTACCAAAATTCAGCATTGAATGTTGAAGAAGATGATAAAAGTGAGAATCAAACTTTAAACACTGATATTTCCGCAGATGAAAATATATTGAACATGATTGAAGAAAAAGAATCACATCTTTGGACTTTGGTTCTATATTCATCAATTAATATTGTTATAACAACCGCAATAGGACTTTTTGTATTCCAAAAGAAAAATATAAAATAGCAATGTGATGCTGCGTCATTCTGCCTTTAATTTTATTAATGTAATAGTTTGTACAACGGCGGGCTTACTTTCTTATATTGTGCTTCTTGCCTCTAATTTCTAAAAGAACGGAGATTATTATGGAAATCTTTTTATCGGTTTTAATAGGCATTCTTATACTGATTATTTTTCTGTTAATTCTAAAAGTATATCTTCTCAGAAAATCAATCAGAGAAATCGAAAAAGAATTTTCATACAGGATAAAAACCGATACTAACACTCTTATTGATGTTTCAAGCCATGACCGTCAAATAAAAAAACTTGCCGAAAGCATTAACACACAGCTTCGTGAACTCAGAAAAGAACGGCACCACTTTCAGCAGGGTGACTTTGAACTTAAAGAAGCTGTCACTAATATTTCCCATGATTTGCGAACACCGCTGACTGCAATCTGCGGTTATCTGGATTTGCTTGAAAGTGAAGAAAAGTCAGAAGAAGTAAAAAGATATCTTAATATAATAAAAAATCGTACCGAGATTTTAAAACAGCTGACAGAAGAGCTTTTCCGTTATTCTGTTTTTGTATCTGTATCTAACAACACTTCTTATGAAAGCGTTGTGCTAAACAGTGTTTTAGAAGAAAGCATATTAGGCTTTTATGCTGATTTAAAAAGTCATATGATTACGCCTGAAATCTCAATTCCCGATAAAAAAATAAAACGCAATCTTAATAAAAACGCATTATCCCGAATTTTCGGAAACATTATAAGCAATGCAATTAAATACAGCGACGGAGATTTAAGTGTAACTCTTTATCAAAGCGGAGAAATCGTTTTTTCAAACAGTGCGTCAAAGCTTGATGAAATACAGGTAGGAAAACTGTTCGACCGTTTCTATACAGTAGATACAGCAAAAAAATCAACAGGCTTGGGGTTATCTATTGCAAAAGCTCTGACTGAACAAATGAACGGCAGCATTACAGCAAAGTTTGAAAACACTATAATAAGTATTCATGTAATTTTCCCCGAACAAAACTCTTAATAAAAACCAAGGTGCACAACGCCAAGTTTTAAGCGTTATGCACCTTATTAATTATAAAAAATTTATTTCTCTAATTTCCAAATATGCTTATCAGTTCTGAATACCAAACAAACTGCAACTCCTATTACCGCAATTATACTATAAAGCATAGCTGCACCTGAGGCTTTTTCATTTCCGAAAATGCTTGACAGAATACTGGTTTCAGATAAAGATTCAGCTAATGGAACAAAAACCTTATCGACAAGTACTCCGCCTAACAAATAGCCAATCGGAATAGTAAAAAACTGCAATGTATTTCTTACCGAATAAACTCTGCCCTGAATTTCGACAGGGATTTTTTCTCTGAAAATCACATCCATATTTGCATTTAAAACCGGAATACTAAGCCAACCTAACACTGCTCCTATACACCAAGCGAGAGATGTGTTCCCGAATGCAAGCAGAAAGTTCTCTGTACTCATAGAAAAAAGCAAAGCGTTGAAAATAGATTTAACACGGCTTTTCGGTGTTGGCATAAAAGATACAATAACACTGCCCGCAAGCATAGCAAACCCTGCACAAGTGTTGACCAATCCTAGAATATTCTCTCCACCGCTTTTGGCGGAAATAATTCTGGCAGGCAAAGCCGCTTCATAGATTGATGCAATCAAATTTATCGCAGCTAAAAAAAGTATTAAATCAAGAATACCTCTGTTGTTTTTCAAATACCGCAATCCACTTTTGGCAGAAGAAAAAACAGTTTCCTTAATATCTTTTGTTATATTAGTTTCAGGAATTCTTATAAACAAAAGCAGGGTTAAAAACGCTGCAATAAATGTTACTAAATCAAATACTATCACCGTCTGCAAACCGAAAATCGTGAGTACCGAAGTTGCTAAAACAGGTGTAAGCAAACTCACAACTGAATTGGAAAACGATTTCATTCCGCTGACTTTCTGATAGTACTTTTTAGGCGTAAGCAATGTTACCGACACATCTGAAGCAGGCTGCTGAACGCTGTTCATCAAACCGCTAAATACATTTATTATATATAGATGCCATATTTCCAGACTGTCAGTTTTCAGCATAATGAGAACAATAATTGTACATAGTGCTGCAAAGCTATCGCTGACAAGCATGGTAACCTTCTTGTTCCACTTATCGCTTAATGCTCCTGCAAAAATACTAACCAGAATATATGGTGCATATGAAGAAACACCCAAAAGTGATGTTGTAAGTGCCGAACCGCTTTTTTGGTATGCCCAAATAACAAGTGCAAAACCTGTCATAGAGCTTCCCAATGCTGAAAAAGACTGCGTAAGCCATAGTGCCAAAAAAGATTTTAATTCTTTAAATATAGTTTTCATAAGACCAAGCTCCTTTTTAATTTATTTAAATTAAAAATGCAAGGTCTATATACGGAATCTATTTAATTTTCTCCATACAAATCCGTATCTTTAGACCTTGTATGGAGCTGTGATTATGCAAAGAATCATAAAATTCCCCTCTTTCTTTATTATATATCAAAATACAGATTCATAAATCATTTTATCATATATCTTAAACTATATCTTTAACTTTTCATTGCATTTTTCCTGAAATCTCTTGCTGAATACAACCACTCTTGAATGTTCTGCCTCTCCTATCAGACCACATTCATCATAGGCTTCAATCTCAAAATCGACTTTTCTTCCGTCAGCTTTAACTATCTTAGCCACAGCATAAACCTTCATATTCAAAGGTGTAGAAGCAATATGCGAAGCTGAAATAAAAGTTCCGACAGAAGTTTCGTCCTTTTCATCTTCTAAAAATTCATTAAGACAGCAAAACGCTGCATTTTCCATCAAAGCAATCATCATAGGCGTTGCTAAAACATTTGCCTGTCCGCTTCCAACCACTGACGCAAGCATGTTCTCATTTACAACACGCTCCACCTTATACTCTTTACCGATAATTATTTCTTTCATATCAAATCACCTTTTATTAACACAAGATTAAAGAATCAAGCAACTCTGAATAGCTTGAAATATATTTATCGCAAAGTGACAGAATTTCGTTACGGTAATGTACTTCCTTTTTGCACATAACAGCGACGGTTTTAAATCCT
This sequence comes from uncultured Ruminococcus sp., assembly GCA_900545345.1. Classification (GTDB taxonomy): domain Bacteria; phylum Bacillota; class Clostridia; order Oscillospirales; family Ruminococcaceae; genus UMGS1601. The sequence goes on along the minus strand of UQYQ01000008.1, from coordinate 53,361 downwards.
CCGTCATTTGCACCCTTGATTCCCTGAAGTATATCCTCAAAAACAACACATTTTGAAACAGGAATTCTAAGCTTCTCTGATGACTTCAAATAAATATCTGGAAAGCCCTTAGGTCTTGAAACCTCAGCCGATGTAGTAATGTTGTCAAATAAGTCAAGTACACCGTTATTGTTTAACACCGATTCAGTCAAATCAAGATTATTTACTGTTGCAATCCCCAGTTTTTTGCCTTTATTTTTTAAATACCTTAAATACTCTTTTACACCGTCAAAAAGAAAAACTTCAGTTGCATAAATATCCTTAACAATATTATTCCACTCGTCCATAACTTCATTCACAGTTTTCTCTAAGCTAAACCTGTCAATAGTATATTGTGCAGCAAGCTCAAATCCCATGCCTGCTATTTCCTTATCATAATCATCAGGTGTTTCAATCCCATAAGACGAGAGAAAAATATCGTCAACCCTTTTCCATGCATGAGAAGAGTCAATAAGCGTTCCGTCAAGGTCAAAAATATATCCTTGAAAATCATCTAAATTCATGTTACTAATCGTCCTTTCGGCTTTCTGACAGAAAGCCCTGTGCTTTTTAGAATGATAACATAAAAAAGACCCGAAGTAAAGCCTGAACAATACCAAAGTGTTGACTTTTAATAACATATAAGATAAAATATTAATATATTGTTGTGATTTTTGAACTTTAAAAATCATAAGAAAGGATAAAAATATGAAAAAGAAATTACTTTTTGTATATAATCCAAACGCGGGAAGAGCTTTGCTAAAGCCATGCCTTTCTGATGTAATAGACATTTTCACAAAGGATAATTATTTTGTTACTGCCTATCCTACTCAAAAAAAAGGCGATGCTTTAAAGGTAATAGAAAAAAGTAATGATGAAGGTTATGACCTTATTGTCTGTTCAGGCGGTGACGGCACATTATCCGAATCTATAACCGGCCTTATGAAATGTGAAAACCGACCTAATTTAGGTTATATACCGGCCGGATCAACCAATGACTTTGCAAACAGTCTTAAAATTCCCAGAAACATGGTCCGTGCAGCCGAAAATGTTATTCATGGGACACCATTCGCTTATGATGTGGGTTCGCTGAATGACAGACATTTCTGCTATGTCGCCGCTTTCGGAGCATTCACAGCTGTTTCATATGAAACCCCTCAGACATTCAAGAATATATTCGGACATTTGGCTTATGTATTAGAAGGTGCTAAAAGCCTGGGAAAAATAAATTCATATAAGCTCAAAATCGAATACGACGGCAATACAATAGAAGACACATTTATACTCGGAATGATTACAAACACCATATCAGTCGGAGGTATTTTAAATCTAAAGAAAAAAGGTGTACTTTTCGATGACGGGCTTTTTGAAGTTACTTTAGTCAGAAAACCAAGCAACCCTATTGAATGGAGTGCTATGATAACCAACCTGCTGGCTGCAAACACCACTAAAAACACCCATCTCAACGCTAAATATTTCTATAAATTCAAAACCGCAAACTTAAAAATTACTTCTGAAGAAAAGATAGCATGGACTGTTGACGGTGAAAACGGCGGTTCATATACTGAAATGAATATAGTAAATCATAAGCAGGCGATTAACATTATAATTCCATACAGCGAAATATTTGAAGAATCTGCCGCTAATTTAAATAATATCGATACAGCTGCTGATTCTGAAATAGAAGCCGTTAAAAGTACATACTTTGATGAACAAAACAGTTAAAAATCTTGTATTTTTAAGGAAATCTTTAAAGCAAAATAATAAATTAAAAGCGTTCATAAGACTGAACGCTTTTTCTTTTACTGTTAAATTTTATTAATCTTCAACAGGGAAAATCCAGCCGAATTCATCAGGAATAGTTCCCCACTGAATACCTGTCATTGTATCATAAAGCATTTGTGATACAGGTCCGATTTTGTTATCATTTATTGTCATAATCTTGTCATTCCATTTTAAATGTCCTACAGGAGATATAACAGCGGCAGTACCTGTTCCGAACACTTCGTCAAGCTTGCCTTCGTCATAAGCCTGAGCAATCTCTTCAATAGAAATCTTTCTCTCTTCAACCTCATAACCCTTGCTTCTGCAAACTTCAATAGCCGACTTTCTGGTTATACCCGGAAGAACAGAACCTGTAAGTGCAGGTGTAACGATTTTTCCGTCAATTACAAAGAAGATATTCATAGAACCTACTTCTTCAACATACTTCTGCTCAACACCGTCAAGCCATAGAACCTGCTCATAATCCTGCTTATGTGCCTCGTCCTGACCCTTTAGTGAAATAGCATAGTTAGCAGCAGTTTTAGCAAAGCCTGTTCCGCCTCTTACGGCTCTTACATACTTATTCTCAACATAAATTTTAACCGGATTAAGCCCTGTTGAATAATAAGCACCTGACGGAGAAAGTATAATCATAAACATATAGTGGTCAGCAGGACGAACGCCTACATAAGGGTCTGTTGCAAAAATAAACGGTCTTATGTATAATGCTGAACCTTCTGAATGAGGAACCCAATCTTTTTCAACCTTTAACAATGCCATCAAGCCGTCAAGACAATCCTGTTCATTTACCTGAGGAATAACCATTCTCTCATTAGAAACATTCATTCTCTTAAAGTTTTCATCAGGTCTGAACAGCTGAATAGAACCATCCTTAGTTCTGTAAGCTTTAAGACCTTCAAAAATCTCCTGACCATAGTGAAGGCACATTGCAGCAGGTGAAAGTGAAATATCACCAAACGGTACTATTCTGGCATCATGCCAACCCTTGCCTGTGTCATAATTCATAACAAACATATGGTCTGTAAATATGTGACCGAATCCAAGCTTAGATTCATCTGTCGGCTTGTCTTTAAGCTTATCTGTAAGCTCATACTTAATATCTAGCATCTTTAAACTACCTCTTTCAATTTTATTATGTATCATATTTATTATATACTCACTTTATAAAAAATGCAATATCTATGAAGAAATTATTCGTTTTTTTATGAAAAACAGTCGTTTAAAACTTAATTTAATAGCAATTTTGCTGAAAATAAATGGTCTGTCCTTCATTATCAATAAAGAACAGACCAACATTACTTTTATTGAGACTACTCAGCAGGCATATCCCAGTTGTGATAAACCTCTTGAACATCGTCGTTATCTTCGAGCGTTTCAAGCAAAAGATTCATTTTCTTTATTGAATCTTCATCTGTCAGCGCAACACGATTTGAAGGAATTTGCTCTGCCTCAGCAGAAAGCACTTTATAGCCTAAATCAGTCATTGCATGGTTAACATCCGAAACCTCATTAGGTGAGCAGGTGATTTCAATAATATCTTCATCAATATTAAAGTCAGATGCCCCTGATTCCAAACAATCTTCCATAATCTTATCTTCGTCTGCACCGTTGTTTTCTAAGACGACTATTCCCTTTTGCTCAAACATAAATGATACGCATCCGGTTGTTCCCAGATTTCCGCCGAATTTATCAAAATAATGTCTTATATCACCGGCTGTTCTGTTTTTATTATCCGTCAGACACTCAACAATAACTGCCACTCCGTTTGGTCCATAGCCCTCATAGACCATTGTCTCATAGTTGTTTTTGTCTCCCTCACCGGCAGCCTTCTTAATCATTCTTTCAATATTATCATTCGGCACATTGTTACTCTTAGCCTTTTGAATCAAATCACGAAGCTTTGAGTTATTTGCAGGGTCCGGACCGCCCTCTTTGACGCAAACCATCATTTCTCTTCCTATTTTTGTGAAAATCTTTGCCTTTGCTGCGTCGTTACCTTCTTTTTTTCTCTTAATATTACTCCACTTTGAATGTCCTGACATATATACTTGCTCCTTTTCGGAGCTTTCCTCCTTTTTATATTAGATTTTAAACTGTATAATATTTTATCACAAAGGGTAAAAGATGTCAACAATACAGCATAACAGCCTAATCTTTATCTGCACATTTTCTCATAGAACTCTACCAATATATTTGCTTTATCGCATGGAAGCTTTCTGTATAAATCGAGCAAATGCTTTTCATCTTCGGTTAGGTATGTGTTCTGGTCAGGATTGTCATTAAAGAATTCTGATAATGAAATCCCTAAGCTGTCTGTGAGCTGCTGCAAAATTTTTATTGTAGGTTGTTTTATACCGTTTTCAAGATTTCGTATATGATTTTCAGAAACATCACTTAGCTTAGATAGTTTATAAATACTAAGCTGATTCAAGCTTCGCCAATAGTATAAGCGTTCACCAATATTCATCATAGGTACAACCATACTCCATTTTTTAAATTTAAACTTTATAACTCGTTATCAATCAGTCATTTTATATTTATAGTGTATCACAAATAACAACTAATAATAACACACTTATAGATTTGACTTTTTTACACTTTAGGAGTATAATATTGTTGTTGAGAAGAATTTACCAGTTGAAAAGGAGGGTTATTTAAAATTGATAAATAAAAAGCACGCACTTCATAAAAGCAGTTTCAAAACCGAATACAATATGAGTACTGATTATGAATTCAGAAATATAACATCAAAAACCCTTAATATACATTTCAAATATCTTTCAGTTATTACAGCAGCTTACTTTTTCACTTTGATTATATATTTTATGAATCAGTCACAGCACAATTTTTTAATATCAATATTTCTTTCCGTTTTAATCGGTTCGTTTTTTATAGTTTGTAATAAAATAATAATAACAAATAACAAAATATGCCACATAAAAAAAGCTTACTTTATTTCGCTTTCAACAGCCGTTGTCGGACTGATATTTAAAATCATGCACGGTGATTTTTCATACTTTTATTTGATATTTGATATTGCGGTTATATTTACTGCATTTTATAAAGATAAAATTCTGACAAGCTTAGCTTTTTTATTAAACCTATTCGGACAGATAAGTATCTATTTGGTTAATAAGTACTGTTTCAATATAAAATATAAGTTCTGCGATATATATACTTCGGTTATCTTTTTATTTCTGATTTATATTTTATCAATGAGCATTATTTTTATTGAAAAAGAAAATCAAAAGACCTTAGAAAAACTCAAGCTCAAAACAAAAATTGACAGTCTTACTAAGCTAATGAACAGAAAAGCTCTGTCAGACAGTTTTAAAAAAATATATAACAATGAAATTGAAACGCCGTCATATTTTATTATAGCTGATATAGATAACTTTAAAGAAATAAACGATACATACGGACATCTTTGCGGTGACGATATTTTAAGAAATATCGGACAGATTTTTCTTGAAAAAGAAAAAATGTCATTTTTCAGATACGGCGGAGATGAATTTTGTGCATTCATCTATATTAATTCACTTGATGAAGCCGTTTCGGAAATAAAAAACATTCAAAAAATCGTAGAACAATACGCAGAAAACTTAAAAACAGCTGTTCCCATAAAGCTCAGTTTCGGTCTGACACATTATGGGAATTTCTCTTCTGACTCAGAAACAATTATCAGTCAGGCAGACTACGCTTTATATCATTCCAAAAAAAATAATAAAGGTAGCATCAGCGTTTTTGATAATATCGACAAATCAGAATATAACGACTTATGTGCTAAAAACATATAAATAAAAACACACTCTGACATAAAAACAAAGTGCGGAATTTTGCTGACACAAAGAAAAAAGCATAATGCATTCAATAGTGCATTATGCTCAAATTTTATGTATTTTATAAAGTCAGTGACGGGGCACTGTGAACTCTCGCAGCAAGCTCGCTGTTAAGTGCATATAATCCCTTTGCGTCCGAACCGAAAAGCTCATACTTGGAAATCATATCAGAAGCGTTCTTTTCCTCTTCACCCTGCTCTTTAACAAACCAGTCTAAAAGCTGCATTGTTCTGAAATCTTTTACATCAAATGCTGCCGCATATATATTGTTAATAAGAGATGTTACATACTTTTCATGCTCAAGCCCTGCTTTTAAAGGAGCCATATTGTCTTCAAAAATTTTATCAGGCTTTTCAATAGCTTCAAGTGTAACTTTTTCATCATTATTGTGAAGATACTGATAAAACAGCATTGCATGATCCATTTCTTCCTGTGCCTGAATTTTGTACCAGTTCTCAAAACCGTCTAAACCAACTGAAGCATAATAATTTGCAAAATCGAAATACAAATAAGCTGAGTACAGCTCCTTGTTAATTTGCTCATTAATAAGACTTGCTACTTTACTGTCCATTATAAAACTCTCCTTTTTGTATATTATAAAAATTCTGCATATTACGACATAGATATACAAATTTATGCCTATTTTTATTATAGTAATTTTTTCAAATAAGTCAATATATGAATTTTAATAAACACTTAATAATATATGATGCCTTTTATTTTCCCTCAACTAAAAGGCTTATGAAACACACACAAGATGAAGCAGTAAGTAAAATCCACAAAACACTTTGAAAAATCTTTTCTTTAGTATGATAATATATGCATTTTACCAAGCTTTCTATTGCCGATTCAAAAGCAAAAACTATAAGAAGAAGCCAAGTGAGTTCTCTTCTGTCAAATATTATAAAAACAAATGCAAGTAAAATAATAATAAATTTGCTTATAACAGAGCTTAAATAATTAATCTTATCGCTAATCTGTCTATCCTTTTCATTTGATAAAATTTCTCCTCTGGCTGAACCTTTTTCGGTTATTTTTGCTTCATTATTTTTTTCCATAATTATTTATCCTCCGATTCTTTATTTTCTTCTAAACAAAAAATTTTTTCTATTGTTGTACCGAATACAAGAGCTATTCTGTACGCTAACATAAGAGAAGGGTTATAATAACCCTTTTCGAGTGAAATAATTGTCCGTGAAGATACATTCACCCTTGACGCTAACTCTGCTTGAGTCATATCAATTTCACATCTGTATTTTTTAATTAGATTTTTCAAAGTTACACACCTCCTTATGAAATACACTTCACATGAAGTATATTTCATATTATAGTGCTGATTTTATTCTTTGTCAATATATATAGCTATTTTTTTAAAAATTTATATTATATAAAAAAATTCATAAAAAAGTATTGACATGGAGTACACTCCAAGTGTTATGATATATACAGTCAACGGCAAATATGCGATGCACATAAGAAATATCACCTGCATGAACAGACAAATTAAAAAACTACATAAGGAGAGATTATAAACATGAAAAACATACTTATTATTTCGGCAAGTCCGAGAAAGGACGGAAATTCCGACTTGCTCTGCGATGAATTTATAAAAGGTGCAAAGGAAGCCGGACATAACACAGAAAAAATTCGGCTCAGCGAACATAAAATAGGTTATTGCTTGGGATGCGGAGCATGCAACAACACCCATCTGTGTGTACAAAAGGATGACATGAAAGAAATCCTCGATAAAATGGTTGAAGCTGATGTGATAGTTTTAGCAACTCCTGTTTATTTTTATACGATGGACGCTCAGCTTAAAACACTTATAGACAGAACTGTGCCAAGATATACTGAAATCAGCAATAAAGAATTTTATTTCATTACCACAGCTGCCGATACAGACAAATCAATGCTTGAAAAAACAGTGGAAGGACTTCGCGGTTTCACTGAAGATTGCCTTGAAAGTCCAATTGAAAAGGGAGTAATCTATGCAACAGGCGTATGGCAGAAGGGCGAAGTCAACTCAACTGAATTTATTAAACAAGCCTATAAAATGGGTAAAAATGCGTAAAGGAGAAATAAGATATGAACACATTAACACTTAACAAAAAAACAATTGCAGCAAAGACAATTTTAATCGCAGCATCAATTATATGTGCGGTTGTGCTTCCTCAGATATTTCATGCAATAGGAGTAGTATCAGGAACAGGTGCGGCAGTCGGAGCAGCTTTTCTGCCAATGCATATCCCTGTGCTTCTTGCGGGATTTACAGGAGGACCTATTGCAGGTATAACAGCGGGTATAATCAGCCCTGTTCTAAGCTTTGCGATTTCGGGAATGCCGACATCTGCTTTACTTCCATTTATAACAATTGAGCTTGCAGTTTACGGCCTTGTATCAGGTCTGCTTTCAAAAGCAAAATTAAACTCGTTTGTAAAGCTTATTATCACTCAAACAGCAGGTCGCATTGCCCGTGCTGCAGCCATGATTTTTGCAATTTATATTCTTTCAGATAATCAAATTACTATAGCTTCAATCGGTGCCTTTATTACATCAGGATTGTTTGGAATTTTAATTCAATGGGCTATTATCCCTCTTCTGGCTGATAAGATGAAAGGCATTAAAAAGCTTTATGAATAATCTGAAAAAAGCAAAAGAACTTCTCAAAGACAGTCAGTACACCTGTGTGCTCTGCAAAGACGATACAATTTACACAAGCACTCTTAAAGGTATTTCCCCTATGGTTGAATTTTTAAGAAATGGTATTAACCTGAAGGGTTTCTCAGCCGCTGATAAAATTGTCGGCAAAGCAGCAGCTATGCTTTTTTCTCTCGCCGAAGTGAAAGAAGTTTATGCAGAGGTACTTAGCAAAAGTGCAGCAGAATATTTATCAGACCGAAATATTGCTTTTTCTTATGACACTCTCACCGATAAAATAATCAACAGAAAAGGTGATGGAATCTGCCCTATGGAAAAAACCGTTGCGGATTTAACCGATGAAATGTCTGCTTTTGAAGCTATTAAAAATAAACTTAATGAACTCAGAAAGGAATCTTTGACATGAAAAAATTAGGATTTGGTTTTATGCGTCTTCCTACGCTGAAGGAAAATGACCCAACCAGTTTTGACAAGGAACAGATTTGCAAAATGGTTGATACTTTCCTTGAAAAAGGTTTTACATATTTTGATACAGCATATATGTACCACAACTTTAAAAGTGAAAATGTGATTAAAGAAGTTCTTGTTGACCGTTATCCTCGTGAAAGCTTTACAATAGCTACAAAATTACCTACTATGTTTTTGAAACATCAAGAGGATTTAGAGAGAATCTTTAATGAACAACTTGAAAAGACCGGTGCAGGATATTTCGACTATTACTTACTTCACAACCTGAATGTTGAGCATTATGAAATTGCAAAAAAATTAAATTGCTTCGACTTTGTTTCCCAAAAGAAAAAAGAGGGGAAAGTAAAAGAAATCGGTTTTTCATATCATGACAACGCAAAGCTTTTAGACGAGATTCTTAACGAGCACCCTGAGGTTGATTTTGTTCAGCTTCAAATAAACTATCTCGACTGGGAAAACGAAAGCGTACAGTCAAGAAAATGCTATGAAACAGCAATCAAGCACGGCAAAAAAATCATTGTAATGGAACCTGTAAAGGGCGGTACACTGGCAAAAATTCCAAAAACTGCTGAAAAGCTTTTCAAAGACAACGAACCTCAGATGTCTGTTCCGTCATGGGCTATTCGATTTGCGGCAAGTCTTGATAATGTTATGGTTGTTCTCAGCGGTATGAGCAATATTCAACAGCTTCTTGATAACACAGGCTATATGGAAAATTTCAAACCATTAAACGATGAAGAAAAAGACTTGTGCATGACGGTAAAAGATATTATCAACTCAACTATCGAAATCCCATGCACAGCTTGCCGTTACTGTGTGGACGGATGCCCTAAGAATATCGCAATACCTGATTATTTTGCTCTTTATAATGCCGAAATGCAAGAAATCAAAAAGGATTTTACAATTCAAGGCGTTTATTATGAAAATCTTGCAAAAACAAACGGAAAAGCGTCTGACTGTATCGCATGCGGACAATGTGAACGCCAATGCCCTCAGCATATAAAAATTATAGAAGAACTTAAAAAGGTTGCACAAACCTTTGAAAACAACTGATAATTTTTTAGATTTTGCAGAAAGGTTTGGTAATTAAAATGACTATTTCTCAGGTGAGTAAAAAATATGAGCTTTCTGCCGATACGCTGAGATATTATGAACGCATCGGTCTTATACCTCCTGTTCCCAGAAATCAAAGCGGTCTCAGGGATTACAATCAGGAATCCTGCAACTGGGTTGAATTCATAAAGTGCATGCGAAGTGCAGGACTGCCTATTGAAGTTTTAATTGAGTATGTTCAGCTTTTCCGGCAAGGTGATAAAACCATCACCGCACGAAAAGAGCTTTTGATAGAACAGCGTGAAATTCTCAGTCATAAGATCGAAGATATGCAGCAGACTCTATCACGACTTGATTATAAAATCGAGCTTTATGAAAATGAATCTATTAAAAAGTGTGAAGAAAAGCTTATAAAAAAATAAAGTAAAAAATAATATAACTAAAAAAGCTCTGAACAATGTGAATTTTGTTCAGAGTTTTTAATTATATAATATTTACACAGTAATTTTTTAACTTTATTGCTTTCTATATTCTAAAGCTGCATATCAATCTCAATGCACGCTTGAAATATCTCTTCTATCCTGTCATTATCACCTATAAGCTCCAAATACCCGAAAAGACATTCCAGACTTGTTGCTTTTCTGTACTCAGCAACACTCGCATGCTTAGGAACTGTCATTCCGCTTGCATTTCTTCCACGCTTGACAATGTCGGCTTCTGATTCTGTAAGCATATCTGAAATTCTGTCAACCGCCTGTGCCTGAAACTCTGCACAGACCTTTTTGATAGTCAGTTCGTGAAGCTTTCCTACAGGCATATTAGCACTAAGCAAAAGTCTTTTACGAACTAATCTTTCATACACTGCATCACCTAAAAATGCAAGTGACAATGGGCTGTACTGCTTTGCTTCTCTTTCTGTCATAAAACCTACTCCATATATTCAAATTCAAAATCGAAGATTGAAACTATGTCTCCCTCTTTAATTCCCATTTCCTTGAGCTTATCTATTACTCCCGATGACTGCAGAACTCTTTGGAAATACTGAAGTGATGAATAGTCATCCATATCGGCAACACGAAGTATATCCCAAAGCCACTCGGCCTCGACAAAGAAAACACCGTCCTCTTTTGTGACCACAAAATCTTTTTTAACAAGAAGCTTTTCATCAAGTTCAATTTGAGTCAAAGGCTGTGCCTCATAACGCTTAACAGGAGGAAGTTCTTTTAACTTCTCCCATACAGCGTTACAAAGCTCTTTTGTGCCTTTTGTTGTCGCAGCGGAAATCGGAACAAAAACATATCCTTTATTCTCTGCAAAAGTTTTAAATTCCTCTATCTGCTCATCAGTTGCCATATCGCATTTGTTTCCTGCAACAACCTGAGGAAGTTTACTTAGCTCCTCGCTGAAATTCTCAAGCTCGCTGTTAATAGTTGTAAAATCATTTTTCGGGTCACGGCCCTCAACACCTGAAACATCAACAACATGAACAATAAGTCTGCATCTCTCAACATGCCTTAAAAATTCATGCCCTAAGCCTACGCCTTCGCTGGCACCTTCAATAAGTCCCGGAATATCAGCCATGACAAAACTCTCAGCATCACCCATAGACACGACGCCCAGAACAGGTGTTAAAGTTGTAAAATGATAGTTTGCAATCTTCGGCTTTGCTGCTGAAACAACCGAAATAAGTGTTGACTTTCCCACATTCGGAAAACCAACCAACCCCACATCGGCAATCAGCTTCAGCTCCAAAATTACATTATACGAATCACCTTTAAACCCCGGTTTTGCAAACTTAGGAATCTGCCTTGTAGATGTTGCAAAATGTGCATTTCCTCTTCCGCCTTTTCCGCCTTTTGCAATAATAACAGGTTCATCAGTTGATATATCAGCAAGAATTCTTCCGCTTTCAGCGTCTTTAACTACTGTACCGAAGGGAACTTTAATAATTAAGCTCTGAGCATTTTTGCCTGAACAGTTTTTCTTGCTTCCGTTCTCACCTTTTGCAGCTTCAAACTTTTTCTTATATCTGAAATCTATCAGGTTTGACAAGCTTTTATCAGCGATAAAAACTATATCTCCACCCTTCCCGCCGTCGCCGCCGTCGGGACCTCCTGCTGCAATATATTTTTCACGGTGAAACGAAACAGCACCGTCACCGCCGTCACCAGCTTTTATAAATATTTTCGCCTTATCTACAAACATTTATTTCTCCTCTTAATTGAACTTGAACCATCGTTTCTAATCTATTAATTTAAAAAGCTCTCAAGCTAATGCAAGAGAGCTTTCATAAAAATTCAAAATTAAGCTTGTGGATAAACTGAAACTTTCTTCTTATCTCTTCCAAGTCTTTCAAATCTTACAACGCCGTCAGCTGTTGCAAATAAAGTATCATCCTTACCGCGACCAACATTCATACCAGGATGAATGTGTGTTCCTCTCTGACGAACTAAAATGTTTCCTGACAGAACGAATTGTCCGTCTGCTCTCTTAGCACCAAGTCTTTTTGACTCTGAGTCACGGCCGTTCTTTGTAGAACCCATTCCTTTTTTATGTGCAAAATACTGCATTGAAATTCTAATCATAATAGGTAACCTTTCCTTTCCGCCGATTAAAAACCGGCAAGCTTGCAAAGCTATTTATCAATAACTTTGACTAAAATCCTGCCTGAAAATTCATCCGATAAAAAATACATATGTGTTAAAAAGCCCAAAAGAACTTTTTCGGCATTTTCATCTGAATCTTCAAGCTTCAGCATAATTTCGTTTTCTTCAACACTTACTTTAGCATTCGATTTAAACGCTTCGGTAATAGTATTACAAGTCAGCATAACCGCTGAAGATACACCGGCACAGGCTATATCCTTCCCGTATTCGTCCTGCATTGCATGACCGCTTATCTGAAAGCCTAAAAGCCTGTTGCATGAATCTTTAAAAAACCTTGCAATAATCATTTAATTATGCCTTGATTGATTCAATTCTTACTTGTGTGTATGGCTGTCTGTGACCCATTTTTCTGCTTGAGCCTTTCTTTGGCTTATAAGTGAAAACTGTAATCTTCTTAGCCTTTCCGTTCTTAATAACCTTAGCTTCAACCTTTGCCCCGTCAACATAAGGAGCACCTACTTTGATGCCGTTGTCTGAATTAACTGCAATAACCTTGTCAAAAGTAACTGCGTCATCAGCATTCACATCAAGCTTTTCAATGAAAACAACTTCGCCCTCACGAACCTGATATTGCTTTCCGCCTGTTTCAATAACTGCGTACATTCTCTAATGCACCTACCTTTTTATAGAACTCGCTATGTCCGGTGAAGCAACTTTAATTTACTTTCTTTAAACAACCGAAAATATGCGGCTTGTATATTTTATCACATATACATTTTAATGTCAAATAACATTCTTTTTAATAAATAATAATTTACATTTTGTTTACAATCAACCGCAATCAAAGCTAAAAGAACCTGCTATTTATCCGCTGATTTGAAAATCGGATTAGGTCCTTTCTCTGCTGTCTGCATTTGCGTATGTGTTTAATAACACTCAAACCAAGAATTCACATACAGGAGCCTTTTTACTGTCTTTCCACAAAGACGCATACTCCTTTTATTTGAGTCATTTTGAAAATGCTATTTTAATATCTCCGCTTAATGTAGAGGCTGAGAACGCTTTTTCTCCCTTTGACGGATTAGGAACCGAAACATCTCCGCTTGAGGTTTCTGTAATAAACGAAACCGTATTATTATCACCTTTGATTGTTCCGAAAACATCTCCGCTTGAAGTGTCAACCTTATAATCCGATGCGTCTGCTCGTGAAAACTCAATATCTCCGCTTGATGACTCAATGTTCATATTGTTTGCACTCACATTTGAAATCTCTGTTTCTCCGCTTGAAGTGTCTATTGTAAGCTGATTTGCAAGCACTGAATTCTTTATAGAAATATCTCCGCTGGACGATTCAATATTTATATTTGCTGAATTGTTTATGTCTGATATATTTGTTTCACCGCTTGATGTATCAATAGAAATACTCTCCGATAAAATTTCAAACAAATCAATATCCCCGCTGGAGGTATCAAATGACGCTTCTTTTTTTGCTGTCAAATTATTTGCGTTGATTTCTCCGCTTGATGTTTCTGTATTTAATTCCTGACAATTAATTTCATCAATTAATATATCACCGCTTGAAGTATTTATATTTATCTCTTCCCACCTGTCCTCAGGGATTTCAACTATAAGCGGTGTGTCCTGAATACTAAAATTTATTTCAAGCATCTGATACCATTTTTTATTGTCTTTTTCTATTATTTTCAGTGTTCCGTCAGTATCAATAAAATCGTATGTGATATCCTCATTTTCATAGTAAGTAACATGAATATCATCTCTGTCAGTTGTTTTTTTCAGGATAACTTCGCTGCTTGAAGTTTCAATATATAAATTTGCAGCCATGCCTCTTTGTATGCTCTTTTCTTCTCTAATCCTCTCTTTAGAAGTATTAAAAGCAGAAATATCAAAACCGTTTACGGCGAATATTACAGCACATATTATTACACCGGCAGCAATCATAGCTCCTGCTGCTATAAACCATTTTTTTACCCAGTTTTTCATATTATTCATCCCTTTCCGAATTCATATTTAAAATTGACATGCTCTTACAAATAATGCTTTCGTTTTAAGCATTACAAACTTTGTGAACTTAATCAGAAGCTTTGTAACTTCAACTGAAGCATAAGATGCAAAGATTCCAACACCTATTAAAATAAGTCCCGCACCTATAAAAAACACTGCGGAATTTATGTTTTCAAACATCACAAAAGGCGAACCTATAACTGCCGTTACTCCGCCTAAGATAAAGCTGATAACAACCGCAAATAAAGCGATTATTACAGACGCAGCAGCCACATATAAAGAAAATATAACCGCAAATAATGCTATAAGGAGTGACAGCCATATCGGTGAACCCAGAATAAGCAAAATCATAACAGGAACACTAACCTTAAATCTCCGCTTAACTGTTTCTTTTACAACCCCAGACAGTGATGCCTGTGACATAGCATTCTGTATAATGTCATCGATTTCTCCTAAAGAAGCTACTGCCTCGTCTTCTGTTTCACCGTCTTCAATGCGGTCGTCTATTGCCTCTGAATAATAAGTTACGGACTTGTTTATTTCACTGTTCGGAAGCCCTTTCAATCTGCTTTCAAGCAAGTCCAAAAATTCTGACTTATTCATCTTCATTCCTCCCTGTTTCTGTAACAATATATTTGTGAACATTCATGACCTCTTCCCAGCTTGTCAGAAAATCATCTATTTTCTTTCTTCCTGCATCGGTTATTTTATAATACTTTCTCAGCCGTCCGTTATGCTCGACTGAATAAACGCTCAAATAGCTTCCGGACTCCAAACGTCTTAATATAGGATATAATGTTGACTCTGATATTTTAATGTAAGGACTTATATCCTTTATAATTCGATATCCATATGAATCCTCTTTATAAAGTGATGTCAGCACACATACTTCTAAAAGTCCGTGCTTAAGCTGTGCCTCCATCCGAACACCTCCCTATGCACAATACTATATCATACATAGTATATCTTGTCAAGAAGTATTTAAAAATTCTTTGCAAAAAAATAAGGCTGTACATTCACATTTCAGTATGCACAGCCTTATTATTGATTTAATAATTTATCAGCTTAAAACTTCGATAATTAAATTTTATTTTTTATAGTATTCATCTTTTTGTTTCTGCCAGTATTCTCTGTCCTTATCTGTTATCTCACGGAGAACACGGCAAGGATTTCCCACTGCAACAACATTAGACGGAATATCTTTTGTAATAACCGAACCCGAACCTATTACAACATTATTTCCTACCTTTACTCCCGGATTAAATACTGTGTTACCGCCTACCCATACATTGCTTCCTATTTCAACTTTTTTGCCGTATTCTAAAAGCTCGTTTCTTATATCTGCATCTATAGGATGACCGGCAGTATAAATACTTACCCTTGGACCGAACATAACATTATCGCCTATTATTACTTCATTAACATCTATAATAATTGCATCATAGTTTGCATAGAAATTATCTCCCACTGAAATGTGGCATCCGTAATCACAATGAAACGGAGGTTCAATATAACAGTTCTTACCCACACTTTTGAATATACCTTTTATAAGTTCTAAGCGGAGTTCAGGTTCTTCCTCAGTGGTTATATTATATTTCCTTACAAATTCCTTTGACATTTTAAATTCCCTTTTAAGCTCAGGATCATTTGCTATATACAGTCCGCCCGATAACATTTTTTCTTTTTCAGTCATAATATTTAATCCTTTCCGATTTTAATTTACAATTAGATTGTACTTTAAAAATTTTAAAAAGTATTGTTTATTATTATCTTGTTATTGTCAAATATTATCCTAATCAAAACATTGTCTGATCATATAATATATTTACCTTTTTTGCATGAGAATCTATCAAACCCTCTTCACGCATTTTCTTCATTTCCCTGAGCATAGCACTTCTGTCAACACAAAGATAGTCTGACAAGCTGCTCAGAGAAAAGGGAAGAACAATATTTCGCTTTCCTGTTTCTTTTGAAAGCATATTAAAATATGTAATAAGCTTTTTTCTGAGTGTTCTTTGGCTCAAAACTTCTACCCTGTTGCTTAACTTTTTTGACTTTTCGGATACTATAAAAAGCATATTCTGAATCAGTTTACTGTGATGAGCACAAGCATTCTGACACTGTTTTGTCAAATGGTCATAATCTATAAACATAACCTCTGCGTCTGCTGAACAAATTATCTGAACATCACCCTCATGAATTTGAGAAAAAAACAGGTCTCCGAATATTTCGTTTTCGGCAATGCACTCAAGAATAGTTCTGTTTCCGTCAAAATCAAATTTTGTTATCTCTATTAATCCCGATACAACAATTCCAACGCTTAAATTTTCAATACTGTTTATAGTCTCTCCTGCTGTATATTTCTTGTTGACGGCCTTGAAGCAAAGCTTCATACGGGAAATTTCTTCTTCACTTATATCGTCAAATATCCTGGTATCAGACATGTCAGAAACACCTTTCACACTAAAATTCTACTAATTACATAATATCATACAACTGTTGCAAATGCAACTATTACAATTTTAATTATCAAATAAAATCTTTACCAAACTTTATCCTGATTTTTTGTTTATAATAAACAATTCGTCCTCTTTTGTTAATCTTGCTTAGCAATTGAGATACTAGTTATATGTATTCTTTTCCAGAAAAATCACTATATGTTGTATTTATTATTGAAATAGTTGCATTTGCAACTGACATAACAAAACAAAAGTCATATACTAATATCAATGCCGTGCAGAACAAGATTAGAGCAGATATTCTCATAATTAAAAGAGAGTAAAAATATGAAGAATGTATAAGGAGAGGGCATCTATGAAAGTTGTAAAAAGAGACGGACGAGCAGTAGACTTTGACCGCAGTAAAATTATTATTGCCATTAAGAAAGCAAATGAGGAAGTAGAAGAAAACGAAAGAGCAACAGACACTCAAATCGAATCGATTCTAACCTATATCGAGGGCAAAAACAGGAAAAGAATGCTTGTTGAAGACATTCAGGATATCATTGAAGAAAAATTGATGGAATTTGAGCTTTTCGTTCTTGCTAAGACTTATATTATATATCGTTATCAAAGGGCTTTAGTTCGTAAAGCCAATACTACCGATGATTCTATTTTAAGCCTTATCAGGAATGAAAACAAAGAGCTTGCAGAAGAAAACTCAAATAAAAACACTGTACTTGCTTCAACACAGAGAGACTATATAGCAGGAGAAGTTTCAAGGGATTTAACCAACAGAGTTCTTCTTCCCGAAAAGCTTTCAAAAGCACATGAAGAAGGAATTTTCCACTTCCATGACGCTGACTATTTTGTACAGCCTATTTTCAACTGCTGTCTTATAAATATAGGCGATATGCTTGACAACGGTACAGTTATGAACGGCAAGATGATTGAAAGCCCTAAGAGTTTTCAGGTTGCCTGCACAATAACAACTCAGATTATTTCTGCTGTTGCTTCCAGTCAATACGGCGGCCAGTCGGTTGATTTAAAGCATTTGGGAAAATATTTAAGAAAATCAAAGGATAAGTTTGAAAAGTCTATAAAGCAGTCATGCGGTGAAAGTGTTTCTCAGGAAACTGTCGACAAGCTAGTTGCAGAACGCTTGCAGGCCGAACTTAAATCAGGTGTTCAGACTATTCAATATCAAATTAACACATTGATGACGACAAACGGTCAGTCACCTTTCGTTACATTGTTCCTGCACTTAGAAAAAGATGACGAATACATAAAAGAAAACGCTATGATTATTGAAGAGATTCTCCGTCAGCGTCTTGAGGGAATAAAGAATGAAACGGGTGTATATGTTACCCCTGCATTCCCTAAACTGGTTTATGTTCTTGATGAACATAACTGCTTAAACGGCGGAAAGTATGACTATCTCACAAAACTAGCAGTAGAATGTTCTGCTAAAAGAATGTATCCTGATTATATTTCAGCTAAAAAAATGCGTGAAAATTATGAAGGCAATGTTTTCTCACCTATGGGCTGCCGTTCGTTCCTTGCACCTTGGAAGGATGAAAACGGCGAATACAAATTCGAAGGAAGATTCAATCAGGGTGTTGTTTCAATCAATCTTCCGCAAATAGGAATTATCGCAAAGGGCGATGAAGAAAAATTCTGGGAAATCCTTGAAGAGCGTTTGGAGCTTTGCTATGAAGCTTTGATGTGCAGACACAACGCACTTATGGGAACAAAGAGCGATGTTTCACCTATCCACTGGCAGTACGGTGCTATTGCAAGACTTAAAAAAGGTGAAAAGATAGACAAATACCTGATGAACGGATACTCATCTATTTCACTTGGATATATCGGTCTTTATGAAGTTACCAAGGTTATGAAAGGCGTATCTCAGACTGACCCTGAGGGCCTTGATTTTGCTCTCAGAGTTATGAACAAGCTGAGAAACACCTGCGAAAAGTGGAAGGCTGACACAGGAATCGGATTTGCTCTTTACGGAACACCTGCTGAGTCGCTTTGCTATCGTTTTGCAAGAATTGACAAAGAGAAATTCGGAACAATCAAAGATATTACCGATAAAGGTTATTATACAAACTCATATCATGTTGACGTAAGAGAAAATATTGACGCTTTTGATAAGTTCAAATTTGAAAGCCAGTTCCAAAAGATTTCTTCAGGCGGAGCTATTTCATATGTTGAAATTCCTAATATGAGAAATAATCTTCCTGCACTTTCGGCCGCTGTTAAATATATCTATGAAAATATTCAGTACGCTGAATTTAACACTAAGAGCGATTATTGTCAGGAATGCGGATATGACGGTGAAATTATCATTAACGATGATAACGAGTGGGAATGTCCGCAATGCCACAACAAGGATCATGCAAAGATGAATGTTACACGAAGAACCTGCGGTTACTTAGGTGAAAACTTCTGGAATGAAGGTAAGACTAAGGAAATCAAGTCAAGAGTTCTTCATCTGTAAAACCTGCTTAGAAAGGACATCAGCTCATAATGAATTATGCCACAATAAAAAAACACGATATTGCAAACGGCCCGGGAGTCAGAGTTTCACTTTTCGTGAGCGGATGTTCTCACCACTGTAAAGGTTGTTTTAATCCTGAAACTTGGGATTTTAATTTTGGAAAACCTTTTACTGCTGAAACAGAAGATGAAATATTAAAGTCTATGGAGCCTGATTATATAAGCGGTTTTTCACTTCTCGGAGGTGAGCCTTTCGAGGTTGAAAATCAACGCTCACTTGTTTCATTTGTTAAAAGAATTAAAGAGACATTTCCTCAAAAAAGTATATGGTGCTATTCGGGATATCGCTTTGACAGGGATTTAACAAATGAAAGCAAGGTGAACTGTGAGTGTACTGCTGAACTTCTGTCATATATTGATATAATGATAGACGGTGAATTTATTGAAGAAAAGAAAAACCTTAATATAAAATTCAGAGGCTCTGAAAATCAAAGAATTATCGATGTTCAGAAATCGCTTACAGATGGCAGGGTCTGCACCGTTTCAGATGATGACCCAAGACTTAATTTAGTTTAATTCAATAAGAGGAGCATAAAAATATGATAAATCAAGAAATTAAAATAAAAAAACTTGATGACAGAGCTGTAATACCGACCTATGGTTCAGACTTTTCTGCAGGGTGTGATTTATATGCAGTCACAGACCAAGATATTGACATAAAACCGAGCGAAACTGTAATGATACATACATATCTTTCTATGGAGATTCCTGTAGGATATGCAGGGCTTATTTATGCACGCTCGGGACTTGCTTCAAAAAAAGGTCTCGCCCCTGCCAACAAAGTCGGGGTTGTTGACGCTGACTACAGAGGAGAGATAATGGTAGCACTGCACAATCACTCTAATGATACTCAAACCATTTCAAACGGTGAGAGAATTGCACAGCTTGTTATTACGCCGTTTTTGAAAGCTTCTTTTATAAAAACCGATGAGCTTTCAGATACTGTGAGAGGTGCTGGCGGGTTTGGCTCAACGGGGCAACGATGAAATTGAATCCAAATCGCGGACTTAAATATGCCATGAATTTTCCTTTCATTCCCGTGTTAAAATAACATATGTTTGATAATGTTAATCAGACAGCGATGATATTTCATAAAATCCTGTCTATTAATTAATTCAAACGGCGGTATTTATATAACAATAAAATAAAAAGGTGAACAGAATTTGTAATATCAACAAATTTATGTTCGCCTTTTTATTTAGATGAACAAAATCACTAAAAATAAAAAATTTAATGATAAACATAAAAAAATACTTGACAAACATGAAATGAGGTGCTATACTATAAACACCAGACCGGTTGGATTATTATTTTCAGGAGGAATTATTATGAAATCAGTTAACAAAGCGGCAATTATACTCGCAAAAATATTAGAGGTACTGCATTGGTTCACAACAGCTATAATGGTGGTTGTTTTAATAGCATCAGCAGCGTCAGCGAATTGGCTTGAAGAGATATTGCAAAAAGGTTCAGAAACACTGGGAAATTCGCTTACAACATACGGCTATGAGATGAATGTTTTGTATTCTGACGGCAAGGTTAATATGACTGCAATTTTGCTGTTTTCTATTTGTGCTGTTATTATTCTTTCGCTTATGGCTATGGTGTTTAGAAATGTTAATCTTATTTTAAAAACGACATTAGGACAAACTAAATTTTCTAAGGGACAGACACCGTTTCAAAAGGATAATACTCGAATGGTTAGAGAAATCGGAATTTTCTTTATTGCAGTTACTATTGTATCGCTTATTATGAGCATAATTTCTCGTGCTGTTTTGGGTGTGGAAAATGCGGAAATCTCTGTTAACTTACAAAGTATTATAACCGGAATTATAGTTTTGTGCCTTTCACAGTCGTTTGCGTATGGAACAGAGCTTCAAAGACAATCCGACGAAACACTTTAAGGGGTGATAATATGTCAATAGTATTAAGACTGGACCGTGTTATGGCAGACAGAAAAATGTCTCTTAATGAGCTTTCCGAAAAAGTAGGAGTATCAAACGTCAATCTTTCCAAAATCAAAACGGGAAAAATCAGTGCGATTCGATTTTCTACCTTAGAAGCTATCTGTGATGTGCTTGACTGCCAGCCGGGTGATATTTTAGAATATAAGAAAAACGAATAACAAAAAAGATAAAGGTGTAAGTTACACCTTTATCTTTTTTGTTTGACATTATAAAGCTTTGGTGATAATATTTAAAAAGTAACACTATAAGGAGATAACAAAATTGAAACTAACTATAAATCCGAAATACAAAGGAATTTTTTATATAATTATTTCTGCATTTATGTTTGCACTTATGGGTGTTTTTATAAAGCTTGCGGGAGATATTCCGTCAATACAAAAAAGCTTTTTCAGAAATTTTGTAGCACTTATATTTGCACTTGTTCTTTTACTTAAAGATAAGAGTGCATTTAAAATTCAAAAAGGCGATTTAAAATTTCTTATACTTCGTGCGGGATTCGGAACAATAGGTATTTTCTGCAACTTTTATGCGGTCGACCATCTTGTGCTGTCAGACGCATCAATACTCAACAAAATGTCACCGTTCTTTGCTATACTTTGTTCGTATTTTGTGCTGAAAGAAAAATTTACCCCAATTCAGGGCACTATGGTTTTAGTTGCATTTATAGGAAGCCTGTTTGTAATAAAACCGTCCCTTGCCAATGCAGATTTATTTCCGTCACTTCTGGGGCTTTTCGGAGGGTTTGCAGCAGGTGTTGCATATACAATGGTCAGAGTTTTAGGAACCCGAGGTGTAAAAGGACCGTTTATAGTATTTTTCTTTTCGGCTTTCTCATGTTTAGTAAGTCTGCCGTATTTAATTTTCAACTTTACACCAATGTCACTAAAGCAAACTGTTTTTCTGATTTTATGCGGAGCAGCTGCCGCAGGCGGACAATTTACAATTACCGCTGCCTATGTTCACGCTCCTGCAAAAGAGATTTCGATATACGACTACACACAGATTATTTTTTCAACGCTTTTCTCGTTCTTTATCTTCGGACAAATACCCGATGCTTTAAGCTTTTTAGGATATGCACTTATTGTATCTATGGCAGTTGTGAATTTTATTTATAATAACAAAAAGCCGGTAAATAAATAATATCTAACATTAAAAAACATAAACGCAACAAACAGTTGCTTGACCTGTAATAATATATGACTTACAATATAATAAAGTAAAGGAGGCAGTAATATGAACACAAGTGAAGTATTAAAAAACATTCGTATAAACAATAAACTTACGCAAGATGAAATGGCTGCAAAACTATTTGTTACACGACAGGCAATTTCACGCTGGGAGACTGGTGAAACTGTACCAAACACAGATACTTTAAAACTGATTTCTAAAACCTTTGATATTTCAATCAACACACTTTTAGGTTCACCTAGAAAATTAATTTGTCAGGTATGCGGCATGCCGTTAGAAGATGACAGCTTAATAAGCCGTGAGCCTGATAACAATTTTAACGAAGAATACTGCAAATGGTGCTATAATGACGGAGAGTTCACATATAAATCCTTAGACGAACTACTTGACTTTCTTTCATCTCATATGTCAAATGATAACTTCACTCCTGAACAAGCACGAGAATATTTTGCAAAACAGCTGCCCGAACTAAACTACTGGAAAAATAAACAGTCAGAATAAAGCAAACAAGCATACGGGAACAAAGATCGTATGCTTGCTTTTTTATTATTTCTTCCACCTTTTTAATGTCGGGAAAAGCTTACTGAGCTTTTGTCTTGCAATTTCTTCGGTAATTCCGTTCTCTTCATCAACCCAAAACCTAATATTGCTTTCGATTTTTTCTTCAAGAGTTTGATTATTTACAAACTTTCCGTTATCAAAACAGTATTTGCAGTATTCATGATTTTTACTTCCATCAGAATTAGTACCGTAATAATCGTCACTTAACGGCATTGCACAGCTTTGACAAATATTCTCGTTCATATGATAACCTCCTGTAATTTCAATTATATTATTATCGGGGTCGGTCAGATGAAAATATCGATATGTTGGATATGCCTCTAAAATTTCCGTAACATTACCTATGTTCAGCGATTTTACACGCTCATACTCGGTTTTCAAATCCTCCACCCAAAAATTCTGAACGAACTTATACGGACTGTCAAGCAATGTACAGTGACCTTTAATATTGTTCTCGTTCATAAGAGCGATGCACTTATTATCAATATAAAATTCCACGAATTTATTTCCGCTTCTACATCGATTTGATACACTGACACCCAAAAACTTCTCATAAAACTCCACTGATCTTTCAAAATCCTTAACCACAAGATAAACACTGCCTAAATGCAGAGGATTTTTATTAACTTGTTTTTCATCAGTATTTCTCAAAAGAATTTTATCAGTCGAAACATCAAACAGTTCGCTCATGCGAATAATTTTATCAACATCAGGCACAGCCTGACCAAGTTCCCATTTTGAAACTGACTGCCTTGAAACCTCCAGCATTTCTGCAAGTCTTTCCTGTGTCAAGCCTTTTTCGATGCGAATATTCTGAATTTGTTCACCTATTGTCATACTTACCTCCTCCTTTGTTTTAATTATACCATATTAGGCATAATAATTCTACCAACTGGGAGTGGAACTTTTGCAACCTTGAGTTGCGTAAAATTATTAAAACACATTTTATTTAAACATAAAAAGAGGAACAGAGAAAAAACTCTGTTCCTCTTTCAGTAATCATTGCTTTAATTACTTATCGCCGAAATATCTGTCAAGCAAGCCCTTGAATGCACGGCCGTGACGAGCTTCGTCCTTAGCCATTTCATGAACTGTATCATGAACAGCGTCGTATCCAAGCTCCTTAGCTTTCTTAGCAAGCATAAGTTTACCTTCACAAGCACCGTTCTCAGCCATGTATCTAAGTTCAAGATTCTTCTTAGTTGAATCTGTTACTACTTCACCTAAAAGCTCTGCAAACTTAGCAGCATGCTCTGCTTCCTCAATAGCAGCTTTCTCATAATAAAGACCAACCTCAGGATAGCCCTCTCTGATTGCTACTCTTGCCATTGCAAGATACATACCTGCCTCTGAACACTCACCGTTAAAGTTATCTCTCAGATCTTGTACAACAGCAGGATCTAAATCCTTAGCAATACCAACTTTGTGATCGTCAGCCCATGTTAATCCGGCAGATTCAGCTTTGTTAAATCTTTCACCCGGAACACCGCATTGTGGGCATTTCTCAGGAGGTGTGTCTCCCTCGTGTACATATCCGCAAACCGGACAAATCCATTTTGCCATAATTTTTTCCTCCTCAATTTTTATATATTTTAACACCTTTGTGTTAATAATTATGAATTACCTAATGTATCTTTTGCAAATGCTTCTCCTGTTTCTTCAGCAGCCTTTAAATCTTCGTCTGTAGGGACAAAGCAGAACTTAAATCCTTCACCGAACACATCATTTTTTATGCCCTTCAGTCTGTTTATAAGGTTCGGAATTGCTTCCCCGCTCCAGCCGTAGGAACCGAAAACAAGAGCTTTTTTCTTACGGTTATTTATGACATCAATTGTGCTTATTAAACTCCAAACAGGTGCAACAGCGTCACCGTTGATTGTCGGAGAACCGACTGCAAAAGCGTCACTTGAATTTATAATTTCTGCAAGCTCAGCTAAGTCATAGTCGTTTATATCATAAACATTTGAAATTATATCAGAAGAAGCTTTAGATATGCCATGACTTATAGCACAAGCTGCTTTTTTTGTATTCCCGTATGCAGAACAATAAAACACTGGGATTGATTTCTTCTCCTTTTTTAAAGGAGCACTCCACTCTTTATATTTTTCCAATACGCTTTCAAGCTTTCCGCTTTTGGTAAGGACAGGTCCGTGACTGGGACATATTGTATCAATTTCAAGTCCTTCAAGCTTTTTCATGCCCTGTAAAACAAACGGTTTAAAAGGTCCGAAAATAGCGTCATAATATCCCTTTAATGCAATCTCATATGACTTGTCATATGCAATGAAATCGTCAATGATATACGGCTCACAATAATGACATCCGAACATATCACATGAAAAGAGCGCTTTCTCTTCTTCACAGTATGTGAACATTGAGTCAGGCCAATGTAAGAATGCAGACGGTATAAACTTGAGTGAAACTCCGCCTAAATCAATAGAGTCACCGTCACCGGCAATCATAAAATCAATGTTATCATTATTCGTGATGTTCTTTAAAAAATTTGAACCTGCTTTTGTGCAGACAATTTTCGGACTGCAATGCTTTAAAACCTCAGCTAAAGCACCGCTGTGGTCAGGCTCGCAATGATTTAAAACTATATAATCAATATCCGAAAGGTCACATACATCTTTTATATTATCTAAATAAGAATTAAAAAAATCTGCATGACTTACTTCAATCAAAGCAGTCTTATTTTCACCCTTTAAAATGTATGAATTATAAGATGTTCCGTAATCGGTTTTCATTATAACATCAAAAATTCTCATCGCAGGATTTAAAACCCCAACCGAAAATAAATTATCTGTAATTTTAATAGCTGACATTTATTTTTTCCTCCAAACAAAATCTGCTGCCGATTTTTATTTTAAATTAAAGCTTCGTTAATACAAAAATTTAAACTTAGATATAATAATCCAACAACTGTTACGGACTTTATTATATAAAAATTTTGATATCCTTATGCCATATATTAGTTATTTATATTTCCATATAATAATATACCATAACAAAACTTTCAATTCTGTTGCAAATGCAACTTTTATCTACTCTTAATTAAAACAAATTAAGATACATCGGTAAAAATAGTATAGTCAATCAGCAGATTTTTATTCAGACCTGAGTGCCACAACAGGATCTCTTTTAGCTGCCATTCTGGATGGAATCAAACCTGCTATAAGCGTTAGAAGCATACTGATAATCACAAGTATTATTCCACCGCCCAGAGGGAGCATAGCAACGATATCCAAATCAGTTAAACTTTTAATAATCATGGTAATAGGAATATCCAAAAGCACAGTAACCGCAATACCGATAATTCCCGATGTAAAACCTACTATAAGTGTTTCGGCATTAAACACACGGGAAATATCTCGCTTAGACGCACCGATACTTCTTAAAATACCGATTTCCTTTGTTCTCTCTAAAACTGAAATATAGGTTATAATGCCAATCATAATCGAAGAAACTATCAAAGAAATAGTAACAAAAGCAATCAGCACATATGAAATTGAGTTAATAATCGTTGTAATGGAACTCATCATCAGACCGACATAATCTGTGTATTGAATTTTTTCACTGTCAGTTTTTCTTGAAGCATTATATTCATCTAAAATTTCTACCAAAGCTTCTTTCTCATCAAAACCCTTAGCATAAAACAGTATAGATGAAGGTTCATCAAGATCTGATACTCCTAAAGTATTCAGATTATTCTCAAAGCTTTCCTGAGCACTGAATTTTTCCCCTGTAAAAATATTTATGTCAGGGTTTGACATCTGCTCTTTAACAATTTCAGATTCATTTACAGACTCAACTATATACTTTGTTAAATCACTCGTATATCCGATTCCTCCGCTTTCAAAAGCAGTTGCGGTAACCCCGTCTTTTATTCTGATTATACCGGAAACCTTTAAATCAAGCGACTTGTCTAAAATATTTTTCATATACTTTGTATCATTTGATTTATTAATCCAGACTCCGTTTTGTTTTTGATAATAATCATCAGATAAGACAAGCTTATATGTTTTATTTAAAAGCTCATTAAATGTGAATTCAGAAGCCTGGTTTGGAATATCATCTTTATTGCCGGAAACAATAGCATTCACCGATTTGTTATAATCATCAATGCTTCTTAACCCTAATGAATATAAAACATAATCATCTATTCTGTTGTATTTATCAACAACTATAACAACCTCATTTTTATCCTTAGGCCAGCTTCCTTCTAAAACATCATACTGTGATTCTAAAAGCTTTCTGTTGTCTATAAGCTCGCTCCACACAGCCGTCTGACCCATCATCATATTAACGCTTCCATGCGTTACTTCAGATGTACTGTCGAAATCTATAGGATTATTTATTGTATTGGAATTTTCATCATATTCCGAAGAATACACATTAAATTGATTTCCATACTTATATTGAACGCTGTTTATTAAATCGTCAAACTTATTACCGTTATCCTCAATATACTTTTTAAAGCTTTTCATATCGTTAACAGTAACGCCCTCTGCATAAGAATTTATTATCGAATCAAGAACATCTTTTTTGTACACTTTTTTATCATCGGGAAATTCGGTCTTTTCTTCTGTTTCGGAATTATCAGAGAAAAAAACAGACATTTCATTTTCCATCGCCAGCTTGTCAATCTGAAGAGGATATGCTGAAAGTGTTTCCTCCTCCATAGCTGTAATATATGTCTGAAAACCGCTTGAAAGTGATAAAATAAGTGCTATTCCTATAATTCCTATACTTCCTGCAAAAGAAGTAAGGATAGTTCTTGCCTTTTTTGTATTTAAGTTTCTGAAACTAAGTGAAAGTGCGGTTAAAAAGCTCATAGATTTTTTCTTGTTGGCTTTTTTCTTTTTCTTAAATTCCTTTTTATCCTCGACTTTATTTTCATCACTTGTCTCGGCAGCATATTCAAACGGATTTGAATCGTCTGTTACCTCTCCGTCAGAAAGCTTAATAATTCTTGTTGAATACTGCTGAGCCAAAGACGGATTATGCGTAACCATAACAACAAGCTTATCATTGGCAACTTCTTTTAAAAGCTCCATGACTTGAATACTGGTCTCAGTATCAAGAGCACCGGTAGGTTCATCTGCCAAAATAATATCAGGGTTGTTAACCAAAGCCCTAGCTATTGCAACCCTTTGCATTTGACCGCCCGAAAGCTGATTTGGTTTTTTATGAATCTGGTCTTTTAATCCTACCTTTTCAAGTGCTGTTTCAGCCATTTTCTTTCTCTCGGATTTTGAAATTCCGGAAAGAGTCAAAGCAAGCTCAACATTTCTTAAAACACTGAGATGCATAATGAGATTATAGCTTTGAAATACAAAACCTACCGAATGATTACGGTATGTGTCCCAATCCTTTGCTTTATATTTTTTAGTTGAAATTCCTCCTACAATTAAATCTCCGTCTGTATATCTGTCCAGTCCGCCTATAATATTCAGCATGGTTGTTTTTCCGCAGCCTGACTGACCCAGAATCGAAACAAATTCATTCTCTCTGAAATGAATGCTAACATTTTTTAATGCATGAACTGTCTGTTCGCCGCTTCCGTAATCCTTATTAATATTGACTAATGACAGCATTTGTATTACCTCCGATTATACAATGATATTTTAAAAACAAGTCAAGATTTAATTTTGTATTAAATCTATTCGTAAGCATATCACAAATAACATATATTCACAAGCAACTTATGTTTACAAAAAAGCAAATTTGATTTACTAATGATTAAAATCTGTAAAATACTCTTACTATAACTTACCACATAAGTGTGATGATTTTGTGACAGGCAAAATAAAAACTGCCCTTGGCAAGCTCACCAAAGGCAGAAAAAAGTCGAAATGCAATATGATTATTTCAGTTTATATATATCCTTTTCTTTTCCCATAACAATTAAATGTTCATTTTCAATATCAACAAAAGTATAATCAGCACTCGGAACTTCGGTAATATCATTTCCGACCTTCACAGCCAAAATAGAAATACCGTATTTATTTCTTATATCAATCTCCTGAATAGATTTTCCTATCCATTTATTCGGAACGGGAATTTCATATATTGAAACCTCGGTAGTAAGCTCAATAAACTCAAAAACATTATTGGAACCTGTTTTCATTGCAAGATGCTCGGCACTGTCCTTATTAGGATAAACAACCGAATCTGCACCCACCTTTAGTAAGAACTTTGCCTGATTATCTTTTGAAGCCATAGAAATAACCCAAGACGCTCCGAGCTCTTTCAAAAGTGAAGTAATTTCTAAAGACGCCTGAAAATTATCACCGATAGACACTATGCAGATATCATATGAATTAATACCAAGCGAACGCAGAACCTCTTCTCTGGTACAGTCACCGATTTGTGCCGATGTCACTTTTGAAGCAATTTCCGTTACCTTTTCTTCGTCCTCATCTACTACCATAACATCGTGGCCTAACTGCATATATTTGAGTGCCGCATATCTTCCATAGCTTCCTATACCTATAATTAAAATTGACTTCATATAAATCCTCCATTACAATATTGAAACGACATACCACTTAAAATTTAAGTCTTTAAAATCATCACTTTCTCATCAAGTCTCAAAGATAAGTTCAAAAAACTTTTTTACCCTACTGAAATCTTTTCTGTAGGGTATTTAATAGGCGACGCCGTAATAGGCTTTGCAAAAGCAAGTGCTAACGAAAGACCGCCTATTCTGCCAAAGAACATCAGTACTGACAAAATTGCTTTTGAAATGTTTGAAGCAAGTGCCGTATCGGTCATATCAACACCTACTGTACCTATTGCGGAAAAGACCTGGAATAAGCCCTCTTTTAAATTTACAGAATCAACTGCACAAATAATTCCCACAGAAATAAAAGCAAAGAATAAATACATTGTTAAAATAGCTGAAACCTTTGTAAGAAATCCATGCGGTAATCTTCTTTTAAATGCTGTTATTGAATCACGCTTTGCAAGCATAGACACAACGCCAAGTATTAAAACCATAAAAGAAGTTGTTTTAATTCCCCCTGCAGTCGACCCGGGCGAACCGCCGATAAGCATTAACACACATCCAAGCAAAGAAGATGAATCAGTCAGATTCGACGGATGAACCGTGCTGAAGCCTGCTGTTCTAAGAGTTACCGACTGAAAACCCGCAGACATCATAGCTTGTGGTGTCGAAAAATCTTTATATGCATTATTTCGTTCCAAAACAAAAAACAAAATAGCCGGAACTATAATGAGAAACAATGTCATTGAAATAACCATTTTCGAGTGAAGCTTATATCTTTTAAAATGAATCCCGTTTTTGTGAATATCCTCCCACACATAAAAACCGATTCCGCCGATAACTATTAATGCAATAGTCACAATGTTTATAAGAACATCATCGTTAAAGTGTTCTAATGAAGAACCCGGTTCGATTCTTCCGAACAAATCAAACCCGGCATTGCAAAATGATGATACCGAATGAAAAACAGATGTGTAAATTCCCCTTGCAATGCCCATAATAGGAATAAATTTGAAGCAGAAAATAACAGCACCGCAAAGCTCGAAACAGACAGTTCCTATAAGAACATGCCTCATAAGCCTTACAACACCTGCAATTTCAGGCATGTTCATTGCTTCCTGAATAATACCACGTTCTTTTAAGGATATTTTTCTTCTCAAAGCAATTGACAAAAAGGTGGCAACTGACATAAAACCGAGCCCGCCTATCTGTATCATTGTTAAGATTGTTGCCTGTCCGAATAATGTCCAATGGGCGTATGTGTCATATACCACCAATCCTGTTACACAAGTTGCAGACGTAGCAGTAAAAATTGCATTGATAAGAGTAGTTGTTTCACCGTCCCTTGTTGCAATAGGAAGCATTAGTAAAATTGAACCTAATGTAATTATTCCGAAGAAACCAATTACCAGTATCTGTATTGATGATAACTTACTCATAAACATGACTGTGCCCTTTCTAAGGGCATACCTCCACCTTATAATATTGAAACCTCTGAATATAAAAATATCATAGCTTAAAAATTTTAATGTAATTATCAAATTACTAATCTTTCAAATAACTATTTTATCAAAGTAGTATTATAAAGTCAATGTTTTATTAAATGTTTTTATTATAAAATCTCATTGTTCTCACTTGTTATTTTTCTAAAATTAATAATATACACTTTCAAAAACTGTTTTATCCCATAAAACAGGCATATTTTTGTATGAAATGTATAAGTTGATAAATTTTTAATTAAAAAACTTATTCAAAAAGTTGATTAATTTATAAAATCATTGACTACCTGCAAATAATGTATTAGAATATTGGTAAAATATAAATAACGGAGGAAAACATTATGTCTAAAACTGAACTTATTAATTTAATCGCTGAAAAAGGTGAATATTCAAAAAAAGACGCAGAAAAAGCACTTTCAACTGTAATTGATGCAATCACAGATTCTTTAAAAAAAGGTGAAAAGATTTCTCTTGTCGGATTCGGAAGCTTTGAAGTAAAAGAAAGAGCAGCAAGAAATGCAATCAATCCAATGACTAAAAAACCTATAAGCATCCCTGCTAAAAAAGTTCCTGCTTTTAAAGCCGGTAAAGCTCTGAAAGATGCTGTTGCAAAATAAGTAAAACAATTAACCTTTATTAAATTTCTGAAAGGAAGTACCTATTATGGCAAATGATGCAAAGAAAAACCCTGTTACTGTCGCTAAACCTGTAATGCCTGCTGCAGCTCCTATTGCTGCTAAAACTAAAAAAACAGCAGAAAAAAAGACAGCAAAAAAGACTGCTGAAAAGAAAACCGCAGCGGCAAAAAAGACTTCTTCTGCTAAAAAGCCTGCTGCAAAGAAAACAACTGCTAAAAAAACCATTGACAGCAAAGTTTATATTCAGTTTTTCGGAAAGCAGGTTACTGCAAGCGATGTTTTAGCGTCATGCGAAGCTGATTACAAGAGTAACAATAAAACTGCTATAAAAAACATTGAAGTTTATGTCAAGCCTGAAGATGATGTTGCATATTATGTTGTAAACGGTGATGTTCAGGGAAAGGTTTCACTATAACTTGTAATTTGCTGTGAAACTATATGATAATTAATAAAAAATCATAAACAAACCTCCTATGGTACTTTATTACCATAGGAGGTTTTACTATAAAAACGTTTATATGCTTTTAAAGTAATTTTTAAACATTTTCTATAATCACATACAAATTTTAAATTACCTCTAATATATTATTCAACATATTAAAATCAATAAAATCTACCTTTTGATTATATGTTTCAATCATGGCTTTAATTTCTGAAGTCTGTTCGTCTATTGGTATATTGCTTGCTTTCTTATAAAGCATTTTCATCATAGTCCTGTGTTTGAAATTCAGTTTACGATAATCAATGCCTCCTCTTAAATGGAATATCATTGCATTATCATATACTTTCTTTGGTATCTGCCTTTTTATAGAATTTCTTATATTGTTTATATTTTCTTTGTCATGAACATCTGCCAGTCCGACGGTTGCAATAATCAGCTTTTTCTTAAAATCATACGGCAGTCCTTTAACTGTATTCTTCAAGCCTAAAACGCCGCCTGCATATAAAGCACCTAGATAAATAACGGTATCATATACTGCAATATCTTTTATCTCATCATAAGGAGCAGCCTTTATTCCTGTCCTGACAGCCAGTTCGTCGGCATAGCATTTTGTTGTTCCGTATTTGCTTCCGTATATAATAATTCTGTTCATATTATATCATCCTTATAAATCAATCTTACTCATTCCATTTAACAATATCTTTTATACTTTTTCTCGGTCTGGCACCAGGTTCTTCGTCGGCATAACCTACAGCTAATGCCGCAAACAGCTCACCGTCAGTATCAAACCAACTTTTGAGCTCTTTATAAGCAAAGTAAATGTCACAAATCCAAAGGCTTCCCAAGCCCAGCTTAGTCGCTTCGAGCGTCATGTTTTGTATTGCGGCACCGATTGACTGTGCGTTGCAGATTTCATAAACACGCTGTTCAGGAGAAATCTGAGTTTCAATTTCAAGCCCCAAAGCATTGACAATAAAAATAGTCACAGGTGCTTGCTCCATAATATTCACCGTGTATTCAGCGGCTTTGATATGATGCGAGCTTTCAGGCAGAAGCGGTTCTTTCTTTTCTCGTTCAATGCCTTTTTTCATAACGCTCAGCATTTCTTCCTTTGACTTTCCCGAAACAACAATAAACTTCCATGGCTGTCTGTTTTTTGAAGAAGGCGCCAAAATTCCCGCATGAATAATTTTTTCAATGTCCTTCTTTGAAACAGGCTTATCTTTGTATTTGCGAATACTTCGTCTGTTCTCTATTTCCGAAAGCATTTTTGCTTCTCCTGTATAAATATTAATTTAATCCTTATCCTTCATACACAAAACCATAACAGCTTTTTGAGCATGAAGTCTGTTTTCTGCTTCTTCAAAGATTTCATCTGCATGTGCTTCAAAAACCTTTTCGGTAATCTCTTCACCCCTATGAGCAGGCAGGCAATGCTGAACCATAGCGTCAGATTTAGCCTGAGCCATAACCTCATCATTAATCTGATAGCCGTCAAAAGCAATCTTTCTCTTTTCTGTTTCAGCTTCTTCACCCATCGAGGTCCAGACATCTGTGAACAATACATCACAGCCTTTTGCCGCCTCAAGCGGCTTATCTGTCATAAAGAACTTATCGCCGAAGTCTTCAGCAAACTTTAAAACCTCCGGGTCCGGCTGATAATCATTCGGACAAGCGATTGAAACGCTCATACCGACCTTTAAGCAGCCGACGATAAGTGAGTTAGCCATGTTGTTTCCGTCGCCTATATAGCACATTTTTATGCCTTCAAGTCGTCCTTTAATCTCTCTTATAGTCATAAGGTCAGCAAGTATCTGGCATGGGTGACAAAAGTCGGTAAGACCGTTTATAACAGGGATTGAGCCATACTCTGCTAAATCCTCAACCTCTTTCTGCTCAAATGTTCTTATCATAATTCCGTCAATATACCGTGACAAAACTCTTGCAGTATCCTGTACAGGTTCGCCTCGTCCAATCTGCAAATCGCTTGCCGATAAAAACAGTGGATTTCCTCCAAGCTGATACATACCTGTTTCAAATGAAACACGAGTACGGGTTGAAGATTTCTGAAAAATCATTCCTAAAGTTTTGCCTTTAAGATGATGGTGTTCGATGCCGTTCTTGTTTTCATATTTGAGCTGATCTGCAAGATTCAAAATCTCAATAATCTCTTCTTTTGACAAGTCAAGCATTTTTAGTAAATGTTTCATATAAATAACCTCACCTTTCTTTCGTGAAAAATTATTTTTCACGCTGTCTTTTTTATTTGTCTAATATATCTTTTAGGATACTAAGTCCCTTATCGATTTCATCTTTAGTGATATTAAGCGGCGGTAAAAGCCTTAGCTTCTCTTTCGCTGTTAAAACAAGAAGTCCGCCATCCAAACATTCCTTACAAACTTCTGCTGCGTTTTTAGTTTTAAGCCTTATACCCAGCATTAATCCTAAACCGTCAACACCATCGACCTCTTCTATTTCACAAAGTTTATTTTTCAGATATTCTCCCTTATCTGAAACCTCATCCAAAAATCCATCTGAAAGAACTCTGTTTAAAACAACATTTCCTCCTGCACAGCTTATAGGGTTTCCGCCGAATGTTGAGCCGTGCATTCCCTTTGAAAGAACATCACTGCATTTTTCATTTGCCATACACACGCCGATAGGTACTCCTCCTGCAAGTCCTTTTGCCAGCGTCACTATATCGGGTTTAATCCCATAATGCTCACATGCTAAGAACTTTCCTGTTCTGCCGACACCAGTTTGAACCTCGTCGCAAATCGTTAAAATATCACGCTTTTCACACTCTTTGATTATAGCACCGGCAAAATCATTGTCAAGCGGAATAACTCCGCCCTCTCCCTGAACACATTCAAACATAACTGCACAAACCGTATCTTTATTTTCATCAAGAGTTTTTATCAGCATTTCTATATCGTTTGCAGGTGTGTTTATAAAGCCCTCGGCAAACGGGAAGAAATAGTTGTGAAAAACCTCTTGCCCTGTTGCTGAAAGTGTGCAGAGAGTTCTTCCGTGAAAGCTGTTGACAAGTGTTATTATATTGTGTCTGCCTTTACCGTATTTGTCAAAGCTGTATTTTCTGGCAAGCTTTATTGCACACTCGTTAGCCTCAGCACCTGAATTGCCGAAAAAGATTTTTGAATAGCCTGCAGCCTCCGTAAGCTTACTCGCAAAATCAGCTGAAACCTTTGTATAATAATAGTTTGATGTGTGCTGAATTAAATGAGCCTGATTTGAAATGGCATCTGCCCATTCATTATCACAAAAACCTAAGCTGTTTGTTCCTATGCCCGAACCGAAATCGATATATTCCTTACCGTTTTCGTCAACGGCAGTGCGGTTTTCACCCTTTTCTAAAACAACATCAAAACGACCGTATGTAGGCATAATGTGTTCGTTGAATTTTTCTATAGTTGACATTTTTACTTCATTGTCCTTTCCAGTATCTGATATGTTTTTTACATAAACTGAGTTCCTACGCCCTCATTTGAGAGAAGCTCTATCAATATTGAGTGCGGAACTCTTCCGTCAATTATCGAAGTCTTTTTAACCCCTCGTCTTACTGCTTCAACACAGCAGTCGATTTTTGGAATCATTCCTCCGCTTATAATACCTTTCTTTTTAAGATACGGCACCTCAGAAACATTAACCTGAGGAATAAGCGTACTTTCATCGTTTTTATCCTCTAAAAGTCCTGCTATATCGGTCATAAGAATAAGATTTTCGGCTCTTAAACAGCTTGCGATTCTGGCTGCTGCCGTATCTGCATTTATGTTATATGTATCGCCGTTTTCACTGGTCGCAACAGTTGAAATAACAGGTACGAATCCGCTGTTGAGTGCGTCTATAATCGGTCGTGTGGAAACTCTTTTTATTTCACCCACAAATCCTAAATCAGCTTCACCGTCAAGCTTTTCAGCTACTATCATTTCACCGTCAATTCCGCAAAGTCCTAATGCTTTTCCGCCATGAGTCTGAATATTCTGAACAAGCTGCTTGTTGAGCTTGCCGGCCAGTACCATCTGAACTACTTCCATTGTTTCAGCATCAGTATAACGAAGCCCATTTATAAACTTCGACTCAATCCCCACACGGTCAAGCATAGAATTTATCTCAGGTCCTCCGCCGTGAACAAGAACAACCTTGATGCCTACCGCTCCGAGCAAAACAATATCGCTCATAACAGCTTCTTTCAAAACTTCATTTGTCATAGCGTTTCCGCCGTATTTAACTACAACAATTTTATCATTATACTTCTGCAAATAAGGCAGAGCATCCATCAAAACTTTAGTGCGGGTATAATTTGAAATCTGTTCCATTTTAATCACCATGCCTTTGCTTTGCAAAGGCTCTCCTTCCTACGAAATTTAAGTCGGTCCCGGCAACGGAATTACCGCAATACCTTTTTGCGGCAAAGACTCAAAAATGTGCGTGAAAAAATATTTTTCACGCCATATCTCCTAACTTCTGTAATCTCCGTTTATTTTAACATAATCATAGGTCAAATCACAGCCCCAAGCTGTTGCTTTTTTGCTTCCGTCTCCTAAGCTTATATCAATAATAATTTCGTCCTCAAGCAAAATTTCTTTAGCTTTTTCTTCTGAAAATTCTACTCCTGCTCCGTTTTCACAAACTAAAATTTCACCCTTTGAAGATTTAAGACTGACCGAAACCTTATTTATATCAAACTCAGCGTCTGCATAACCTATTGCACAAAGAATTCTTCCCCAGTTAGCGTCAGAACCGAACATTGCACACTTAAACAGCGGTGAGCATATTACACTTTTCGCAACAGTCCTTGCTGTTTCAAAATCCTTAGCACCTATAACATTGCACTCTAAAAGCTTAGAAGCACCCTCACCGTCCGCTGCTAACATTCTTGTCATATTCATCATAACAGCGAAAAGTGCATTTTTGAAGATATCGAAATCTGCACCCTCACTTGTTATCTCATCATTTCCTGCAAGTCCGTTTGCCATAACAGATACCATATCATTAGTTGAAGTATCTCCGTCAACCGAAAGACAGTTGTATGTACTCTCAACGACCTCACTAAGCACCTTTTGAAGCATATCAACCGATATACTTACATCAGTTGTAATGAAGTTTAGCGTTGTAGCCATGTTAGGGTGTATCATTCCGCTTCCCTTAGCCATTCCGCCGAGAGTACAAACCTTTCCGCCTATTTCAAACTCGACAGCCACCTGCTTGTCAACCGTATCTGTTGTCATAATTGCATTTGCCGCCTTATCATTTCCATCATATGAAAGACCGTTCACAAGCGGATTTATACCTGCTTCAATAGGCTCAATCGGCAAAACCTGACCGATAACACCTGTTGAAGCAACTATCACCTCGTCTGCATTTATACCGAGAACATCAGCTGTCAGCTCACACATTTTCATTGCCTTTTCCACGCCGTCAGCATTGCAGGTGTTTGCATTTTTAGAATTTGCAATTACTGCTCTTGACTTGCCGTTTGACTTAGCCAAATTAGATTTTGTAACCAAAATAGGCGCACCCTTAACCTTGTTCTGCGTATAAACACAGGCAGTATTGCAAATCTCATCAGATACGATAAGCGCTAAATCATTTTTATTTTTATCGGAATTAAGACCGCAGTTTATACCGTTTGCTTTAAAACCCTTAGCGGCACAAACTCCGCCCCGGGTAAATTTATCATTACCTTTTAGTTTCATTGTATATCTCCTTTATCTCTTAAAGTCTTTTCTTATAACAAGCTCAACCTGTGCATCAACATTTTTTCATCTCTTCTATGATTTCTCTGATCTTTCTTACTGTAAAGTCTATAAACTCCTCAAGCCCGTCATCACTCATATAGCTTAAATCATCGGTTACATGATAAGGTTCGTCATAGAAAGACGCTATAAACTTTGCTTTTTGCTCTATTGTATCAGTACCGTAGAAATCGAAATAGATATTCGGGAATTTGTCAACTCTCTTTAAAATATCCAAAGCCTTTGGTCTGCCTTTTGAACAAAGAAATCTCATTTCAAGCTCAGCCCAGTTGTCCTTAATCTTTTTAGTCAGCTCGGGATTTTTTGAAAAGCTTTCGATTCCAAGCCTTGCTTTAAGCGGTCTGACTACTTTATGACTCCAGAAATAATCGGTAATTAAATGAGTAAAATATCCTAAATAAAAATCTC
Source organism: uncultured Ruminococcus sp. (assembly GCA_900545345.1). Lineage (GTDB taxonomy): Bacteria > Bacillota > Clostridia > Oscillospirales > Ruminococcaceae > UMGS1601. The sequence goes on along the minus strand of UQYQ01000008.1, from coordinate 14,924 downwards.
TTTTTTCCGGGCTTCCGTATTTCACATAATCTTTGTAAAACCCGATATAATCTATGTTTGCTTTGTGATTCTCTCCGCCCCAATGAGTGATTCTTGTCGGAGGATTATAGTTCCCCTCGGGAAGCGGAACCCCGCAGTCGGGTGCAATACTGCCGACAACGAACTTTTCCTCATTGCTGATATTCAAAACTTTCAGAAGTTCGTCTGTTATCCTTAAATGTATAAGCCATCTTGCCATATTAATCACCATGCCTTCCTACGGAATTTGAGTCGGTTTCGTCGATGGAATTGCCGCAATACCTTTTTTTCGGCGAAGGCTCAAAAACGTGCGTGAAAAAGTATTTTTCACGTTACCACCTTATTTTTTAACAATCAGTCCGCCATTGATGATAAATCCATCGGCGTTGCATCTTCACTTATTTCAAAACCGCATGAATTATAAAATCCTAAAGCACTGTCATAAGCAATTAGGACTATTTTTAAATAATCTTTATATTTTTCTTTAGTCATATCTATCAGCTTTCTTCCTATGCCGAAACGCTGATAGTCAGGATTGACAAGCAGATAGTGAATATAAGCTGTCATTATACCGTCGTCCATAACGGAAATAAGTCCTACAAGTTTATCATTATCCCATGCTGAATATACAGTTTCATAATTTTTCATTGATAAAACCAGCTTATCCGGATAATTTCCGGATGACCAGTCTACTGACAAAAATAAATCTTTTAAATCTTTACTTTTAAAATCATGTATATCTTTATAAATAATGTTCATATTTTCACTTTCCTTATTCAAGTCCTGTTCTTTCATCAATGCCCAGCATTATATTCATACACTGAACTGCCGCACCCGAAGCTCCTTTTCCCAAGTTGTCAAGGCGTGAACATAATAAAACCTGCTCATCATTTCCCAAAACAAAAATCTGCATATTGTTAGTACCTGCAAGTGTGTTTGCCGCTAAAAATCCGTCAGGCAGGGTTTCTTCACCGCCTGCTTCCATAACTTTCACAAAGTGCTGACCTTCGTAATGCTTTTTGAACACATTATATATATCGTTCATAGTCGGTTTGTTCGGAAGCGTTCTTGTCTGAATCGGAACAGACACTACCATACCCGCAAAATAATCGTCAACTATAGGATTGAACATAGGCGGAAATCTAAGTCCGCAGATTTTCTGCATTTCAGGCAAATGTTTATGATGCTGAGAAAGAGCATATTGTCTTGGCGAATAGCATTCAGAAGGCTTATCCTCACCCTCAATGACAGCAATCATTTTCTTGCCGCCTCCTGAATAACCCGACACTGCGTGTGCCGAGACAGGATAATCCTTAGGGATTATGCCTGCACTGATAAGAGGATAAACAAGTGATACAAATCCGCTTGCATAACATCCCGGAACTGCTACTCTATTTGAAGTTTTTATCTTTTCTCTGTGTTCATCAGACAACTCAGGGAAGCCATATGCCCAGTCAGGATTTGTTCTGTGAGCAGTAGAAGCGTCAATTATTCTGGTGTGGTTATTATTCTTATCAATAAGTGACACGGCTTCTCTTGAAGCTGCATCAGGCAGACAAAGAAAAGTTATATCAGATGAATTTATCATCTTTGCACGCTCATCTAAGTCCTTTCGCTTGTCTTCATCTATAAGTAAAATTTCCAAGTCGTCACGGTTTTTAAAGCGCTCGAAAATTTTAAGACCTGTTGTTCCTTCTTTTCCGTCTATAAATATTTTAGTTTTCATGTTTTTCACAACCTAAAGTTAGTTTTCATTAATTTTACTTAACACATATTCTATCTGAGCCTTAACACTTTCAGGTGCAGGACCTCCATGTGACTTTCTCTCATTTACACAAGTATCAAGTGAAATTGCGTCATAAACATCTTCGCCAAATGTATCACTTAGTTTTTTGTACTCTTCCATTGGCAAAGTTTCAAGTGTAACGCCAAGCTCTATACATCTTGCAACAAGGGTTCCCGTAATTTTATATGCATCTCTGAAAGGCATACCCTTTTTAACAAGGTAATCAGCACAGTCAGTAGCATTGATAAATCCCTTAGCTGCTGCATTTCTCATGTTATCCTTTAAAACTGTCATAGTTTCAAGCATCGGAATGAATGTATTTATACAAAGCTTTACTGTATCTACTGCGTCAAATATTGCTTCTTTGTCCTCCTGCATATCCTTGTTATAAGCCAAAGGCAGATTTTTCATCATTGAAAGAAGTGTATTCAAATCGCCGTAAACACGAGCTGTCTTTCCTCTTATAAGCTCGGTAACATCAGGGTTTTTCTTCTGAGGCATTATGCTTGAACCTGTAGCATACGCGTCGTCAAGCTCCGCAAACTTAAACTCCCACGAGCACCACATAATTATCTCTTCGGAAAAGCGTGACAGGTGCATCATAAGTATTGATATCGTACTTGCAAGCTCAATACAGAAATCCCTGTCCGAAACGCCGTCAAGTGAGTTTTGGGTTATCTCATCAAAGCCCAGCAAATCGCATACCATCTGACGGTCTGTGTTATATGTTGTTCCGGCCAAGGCTCCGCAGCCGAGCGGCATTTGATTCATACGCTTATATGTATCGTCAAGCCTGCATATATCACGAAGAAGCATATTAGCATACGCCATCAGGTGATGTCCGAAGGTTATAGGCTGAGCTCTTTGAAGATGTGTATAGCCCGGCATAACGGTATTTAAGTTATCCTTTGCAATACCCGTTATAACTCGGATAAGCTTAACTGTTATTTCTCTTATTTCCTTAACCTCATCTAAAAGATACATTCTTATGTCAAGTGCAACCTGATCGTTTCTTGAACGAGCTGTATGAAGCCTTTTGCCTGCGTCGCCAACCCTCTTTGTAAGCTCCGCTTCAATGAACATATGAATGTCTTCAGCGTTAGGGTCAAACTCCAAAACACCGTTATCAATATCAGCTAAAATGCTTTTAAGCCCGTCAATAATAACCTTGCTTTCGCTCATTTCGATTATTCCGCACTCACCCAGCATTGTCGCATGAGCTATTGAGCCCTTTATATCATGTCTGTACATTCTCGCATCAAACTTTATTGACGAATTAAAATCGTTCACTCTCTCGTCAATATCCTTTGAAAAACGTCCTGCCCACATTGGCATAATAATCTCTCCTTTATGTATAATTCTTTTGAATTTTGTCACTAAATAAACTTAGTTTTATCTGTCAACTTCCGTAACTATATGAAGAACACTGCTGCTATTAATAATTTCATTTATCCTATCTTTCAAAAATGACGGCTTTATATTATATTTTCCAATCTCATTAATTGGAATCCAATGCATTTCCTCACGCTCATCATACGAATTATATGATACGCTTTTTAATTCCTTGTTACCTTTACTTTTCATAAGAAAATAGAACTCAAGACAATGGCAGTCAAGCCCTTCGAGATTTCCGCCATGACCTTTGAAAAAGTTTTCGCAAACAACTGCCAGACGGTCTATTTCATACATAACACCAGTTTCTTCAAGCACCTCACGCCTTACGCAATCTTGTGCTTTTTCTCCTATGTGAATACCGCCGCCTACGGTATATAAGTAATCGAAGCTTTTGCTTCCTGCAAAAAGAATTTCGTTATCTTCTATGATAATTGCTCCTGTGCGATATCTAAACCAATTATTACCGCTTGTAAAACAGCAATCCTTTGCAACAAGTTCTATATTCATAAACACTCCTTAAAAAGTCTATAAGGGCAGACATAAAAATGCTGCCCTGATAGCTTATAATTAATTGTATTTACTTATCGTTTCTTTTAGCGTCTAATTTAGCCTTAACCTTAATAGGAAGTCCGAACAAATTAATAAATCCTGCACTGTCTGCCTGATTATAAACATTGTCCTCGTCAAAGGTTGCAACCTCTTCATCATAGAGAGTATACGGAGATGTAACACCTGCATTAATGATATTTCCTTTATAAAGCTTCAGCTTAACATCACCTGTAACTGTCTTTTGTGTTTCGGTAACAAAAGCCGAAAGTGCTTCACGAAGCGGTGTGTACCATTGTCCGTTATAAACAATGTCAGCAAATTTAATTCCGATATACTGCTTCATTCTTGCAGTTTCTTTGTCTATTGTGATAGTTTCTAAAACATCATGAGCGTGGTATAAAATTGTTCCGCCCGGAGTTTCATAAACACCTCTTGACTTCATACCTACCAAACGGTTTTCAACCAAGTCAGCAAGACCGATACCGTTTTCACCGCCAAGCTTGTTTAAAGTCTTAACGATGTCAACACCCTTCATTTCCTTGCCGTCAATAGCTGTAGGAATACCCTTTTCAAAATGAATTGTTACATATGTAGGCTTGTCAGGTGCCTGAATCGGTGAAACTCCCATTTCTAAGAAGCCTTCCTTTTCATACTGAGGCTCGTTAGCAGGGTCCTCAAGGTCAAGACCCTCATGTGATAGATGCCACAGGTTTTTATCCTTAGAATAGTTTGTTTCTCTGTTTATTTTAAGAGGAATGTTGTGTGCCTCTGCATATTCGATTTCCTGCTCACGGGACTTCAAATCCCAAATTCTCCAAGGTGCAATAATCTCCATATCAGGAGCATATGCCTTAATAGCAAGCTCAAATCTAACCTGGTCGTTACCCTTGCCAGTACAGCCGTGACAGATAGCGTCAGCACCCTCTGCAATTGCAATTTCCGCAATTCTCTTTGCAATAATAGGTCTTGCAAATGATGTGCCTAATAAATATCTGTTTTCATAAACAGCACCTGCCTGAACTGTAGGGAAAACATAATCCTCAACAAATTCATCGTTTAAGTCTTCGATATAAAGCTTTGAAGCGCCTGTCTTTATAGCCTTTTCTTCAAGACCGTCAAGCTCTGTTCCCTGTCCTACATCACCTGATACTGCGATAACCTCACAGTTGTTATAATTCTCTTTAAGCCAAGGAATAATAATTGATGTATCAAGCCCGCCTGAATACGCTAAAACTACTTTTTTAATCTCTTTTGCCATTTTTATTTCCTCCAAAAAATTTTAAAAATTTATATGTTAGTGTTAATTATACACTAAAGTCCTATGATGTCAAGGGTTTTATGCAAGTTTTTTCATTATTTTTTGTATATTTATCAATTTATTGAATATTTTATGCATATATTCATGCATATTATGTATAATTATTCATTTATACTTTTACTATTGAGCTTCTTTTTTTGATTTCTTTTCACTAAAACATTAAGTACGATGGCCAATACGCCTAAAGCAATAGCTATCCATTCATTTATATCAAACAGAAAATACAGCAGCACTGCAATAATAGTAAGAACATCAAACACAATAGCTGTAAAAGTAAATTTATTCTGTGCTATAAACTTTTTCATAATAATCCCCCGATGACAGAGAAAAAAATTTTATTATATACAATTTTATCATATTTTCATCACTTTGTCTATATATAATGTATATCAATAAACTGTACCGGTGATATTTATATCTTGACAATCATATTAATATGGTACATAATAAATTCACAAATCAATAAATATTAAATTTTTTATAATATCAGGAGGAAATATTATGTCATTAAAAGAAATAGACATCAAATCATTGGATAACTTAAACCCTTTTTCAAAAATTGCAGACGATTGGTTTTTAGTTACCGCAGGCGATGAAAACGGTTACAATACAATGACTGCATCATGGGGAAGCCTAGGTACTATGTGGGGAAAAAGTGCAGCTGTTACGGTTATCCGTCCGCAAAGATACACTAAAGAGTTCATCGACAACAACAAATACTTCACAATTTCATTTTTGAAAGAGGGAAATAAAGATATACTTAGCTTATGCGGTTCAAAAAGCGGAAGAGACTTTGATAAAGCAAAGGAAACCGGACTTGAACCTGTTTTTGTTGACAAAACCACCACCTTTGAACAGGCAGAGCTTGTTTTAATATGCAGAAAGGTATTTGCACAGGATATTAACCCTGACAGTTTCTTAGATAAAACAATTATAGATAAATGGTATCCGGAAAAAGATTTTCATACAGCATATGTCGGCGAAATAGTAAAAGCATATCAAAATATTCAATAAAAAAAAGTAACCATGTGATTTATACAGGGTAATGCGTTTCGTCGCACTACCCTGTTTTGTAATTTATTTTTTAATAATAACAATAACTTAATTTTACCGAAATAAATCAATAAAATCATTGTAAAAATAACAGTTATTTTGCATTTTTGTATTGTAATCAATAAGGAGTTAGTGTATAATATATTTAAGATGTTCATAGACAAAATAAAGGTATTAAATATATATTAAAGAAAGAAGAAAGGAAAATATAGATGAAAAAAGATTTTGATAGAGACAGTCAAAAAACGACCTCAGACTATGATGTTGAAAAAATCATAGCAGAAGTCAACAAATCAACAAGGCAAGAGAAAGAAGCTTTTTTAACCGCAGAGGAAAATAATAATTCCATACAAACGTTATCTGCTGTTTCTGACAAATCGAAAAAAGATATAATAAATAAAATCAATCAAAGCCTCGAAGAAAATGAGGTAAAGGAATATAAAAACAAATCGGACATAAAACAAAATTTTGCTCAAAACAGAAGAAACAGTTTCTCTGCCAATGAAGCTGAAAGTGTACAAAAAGAAATAGAACGAGGTACAAGATATAACGAGCTTAAAAGCATGAAAGTTAAAAGTCATAAAGGACGAAACGCCGTGCTATTTGTCTTAGGTCTTGTAATAATTCTTTTGATAGGTGCTTATATCGTCGGATATATGATGACTAAAGACAGTTTTCTTCCTAATACATTCGTAAACGGTGTTTCAATAGGCGGAATGAATGTTGACGAAGCAACTGAAGCTCTTCACTCTGACACAACTGTAACAAAACTTGTCTTAGAAAAACTAAACGGTGAAACCGTTACAATCGACTATTCAAAAATTGATTATACATACTCAACAGCAAACGAACTAAGCAAAATCATGAATGGTGAGAACAAGGCACTTTGGTTTGTAAATCTAATTGATAAATCCAATTATACAATTTCAGTTGACGGTTCATATTCAGAAGATAAGCTTAAAGAAGTTATTGAAAATGCAAGCTTCGGTGTTACGCCTTCAAAAAATGCTAAAATAGTCAAAAGCAAAGATGAATTTGTCATAGAACCTGAGGTGCAGGGTGACATTGTCGACACTCAAAAGGTCTTTGAAGCTTCTAAAGAGGCTATAAGCAACGGAGTGGAAAAAATAAACCTTTCCGAGAAAAACTGTTATAAAAAACCTAGCGTGGTTTCAAGTGATTTGAAAGAAAAGCTTGAGGAGTTAAACAAGGTTTTTAACTTAGAGGTTAAGCTGGATTTTGATTATACTGCCGAAAACTTAACCTATGACACTTTTAAAGACTGGGTAACAATAAAAAAAGACGGCAGTTATACCATTGATGAGGAATCGGTTTGGGAATGGGTTAATTCCATAAGAAGCAAATATGACACATTAAATAAAACAAGAAAATTCAAATCAACTCTTCAAGGCACAGTAAAAATCGAAGCAAAAAGAGGTGCCGACGGAAAGTTCGACGGAATTTTTGGATATTATCTTGATGCAGATAAAACTGCCGAGGTAATATGCAAAGCTCTGAAAGAAGGAAAGAACACAACTGTCAAGCCTGTTTACTGGACTAACGGAGGATACACATACGATACACAAGGAAAAGTTAAACGTACTGAGAGTGATGAGAAGAAAGTTATATCTGACATCTCACAGTTAAAGACATATGTTGAAATAGACCTTACAAATCAGAAGCTGTGGTATTATGTAAACGGCAAGGTAAAACATAAATGCGGTATTGTTTCCGGACTTCCTACACCTGAAAGAATGACTTATCCCGGCATTTATCAGCTTTGGATGAAAGAAACCAACAAAACAATGAAAGGCAGAACATCTGAGGGTTCTTATGAATCAAAGTGTTCGTATTGGAATTATATAAGTCAGAACAGCATTGGTATCCACGATGCAACATGGCAGCCTTCATTCGGCGGTGACAGATATAAAACCTATGGTTCTCACGGATGCGTAGGGGTTTCGCTGAGCGATGCACAGTATATTCACGACAATATTCCTCTTGGAACGGTTGTTATAATGTATTATTAAACATCGTGACGCTGCACCCGGTTTTCGTTTAACACTTTACGCATAACTTTCTTTTGTATCTTGCATTACTGCTTATTGTATAACTTTTACCTATTAATTGCATAATGAAAAATATATTAAAGCTCTTGTAAATTCAAGAGCTTTTTTCTTTAATATTCACATAAAGAAAAAGCCACACACCGTCTAAACAGTGTGTGGCTTTATGTACGAATTTAATTACTCAGCTGATGGAGCTGAAACAGGACAAGTACCTGCACAAGCACCGCAATCAATACATGTATCTGCATCGATTACATATTTTCCGTCACCTTCTGTAATAGCTCCTACCGGACATTCGCCGGCACAAGCACCGCAGCTGATGCATTCATCAGAAATTTTATATGCCATTGTAACAAACCTCCTTCAATATATTAAATGTATATAACATTCATTAAGTATATGATAACATATAATAAAAAAAAAGCAAGTCTTTTATAAAAAATTCAAAAATAAATAATTTCCTGCTTAAATTTTTTTAAATAAAATCAAAAAATATTTTATAAGATTAAAAACAATCTTATAATATCTAATATGCAGTTCATAAAATAATATGCCAAAATTCCCTTGCTAATTAAAAATATTTAGTGTATAATAATTTTAACTTATTTTAGTTTTGATAAACTTCGGAGGATTTGTATATGTCTGAAAACAAAAAAAACACATATACCATAAAAGAACTATATGGTATTAATAATGAAACTTCACAATCCGAAAGATATAAAAAAGCTGTAAAAAGCTTTAAAGAACTTTACGGCGACTGTGAATACCGTATTTTCTCAGCTTCGGGAAGAACCGAAGTCGGAGGTAATCACACCGACCACAACTTCGGAAAGGTGCTTGCAGCAGGCGTATCTCTTGACGTAATAGCAATTGTTAAACAAACCGATGACAATATTATTGAAGTTAAATCTGAGGGATTTCCGAAAGATGTTGTTGACCTTAGCGATTTAAGCGTTCACAGTGAAGAAGAAGGGAAATCGTCATCACTTATCCGTGGTGTTGCCGCAGGCTTTAAAAATAAAAATTATGGAATCGGCGGATTTAAAGCTTATACTACTTCCAATGTATTAAAAGGCTCCGGTCTTTCGTCCTCAGCTGCGTTTGAAGTTTTGATAGGAACTATTCTGAACTATCTTTACAATAATTTAAAAGCCGGCAATGTAGAGATAGCACAAATAGCACAATATGCGGAAAATGTGTATTTCGGAAAGCCGTCAGGACTTATGGACCAAATGGCTTCAAGTGTCGGAAGCTTTATTACTATTGATTTTGAAAACCCAGAACAGCCTATCATCGACAAAATCGACTTTGATTTTGAAAAATGCGGTCATAGCCTTTGTATAGTTGACACAAAAGGAAATCACGCTGACCTGACTCCCGAATATGCGGCTATCCCACAGGAAATGAAAGCCGTTGCCGGCTTTTTCGGCAAGGAAGTTCTTCGCGGAATAACTATTTCAGAAATTTTGGAAAATATAACTGAACTAAGAGAAAAATTCGGTGACAGAGCTGTGCTTCGTTCTCTTCATTTCTTAAGTGAAAACGAAACAGTCGAGCGTGAGGCAAAAGCACTTCAAGACGGAAATTTTGATGCATTTTTAAAAGAAGTTACTGCTTCGGGAAACAGCTCATACAAATATCTTCAAAACATTTATGCTAACAAATCACCAAATGAACAAGGACTTGCTATAGGGTTAAATCTTGCTGAAATGGTACTTGACGGTGAAGGTGCCTGCAGAGTTCATGGCGGAGGTTTTGCAGGTACAATTCAGGCTTTTGTCCCGAATGAAAAACTTGACAAATTCAAAGAAACGCTTAACGGCTGTTTCGGTGACGAAAGCTGTCATGTTATTTCAATTCGTCCTGTCGGAGGAATTGAAGTAGTTGATAATATATAATTAAATATACATCAGTTAAAATTATAAAGTTTCGGAGAAAAAATTATGCGAATGAGAAAGAAAAAGCATCTTGAAGAACGCCTTGAAGAGTGCAGTGATTATATATTTTTTATGGACCGTGAGGACAGGAACTTTCAGACCGCCATACAAAATAAAGAATATATCAATCTGCAAAAAATTTTTGGGAACTCAAACCCTGTTCATCTTGAAATCGGCTGCGGAAAAGGCGGTTTTGCATGCGAAATAGCAAAACAAAATCCCGATATAAATTTCCTTGCCGTTGAAAAGGCCAGCAATGTTATTGTTAAAGCTGCCGAAGATGCAAAAAGTATGGAACTTAAAAACTTATACTTTATGCGAGGCGGTGCTGAATATCTTGAATGTTACATTCCCGAAAAAAGTATTGAGCGAATTTATCTGAATTTCAGCTGTCCGTTCCCAAAGAAAAAATATGCAAGTCACAGACTCACTCATCATAATTTTTTAAAAATATATAAATCATTAATGAGCGATAATGCAGAAATCTGGCAGAAAACCGATAATACACATTTTTTTGAATTTTCCATTGAAGAGTTTTCGCAAAACGGATTTTCATTAAAAAATGTAACATTTGATTTGCATAACTCTGACTTTGAGGGAAACATAATGACCGAATATGAAAAGAGATTTTCAAGCGAAGGATTTCCTATATACCGGCTTGAAGCATACATAAAATAATCAATGAAAAACGCACCCTGAAATCTTTCAGAGTGCGTTTTTTGTAGTATTCTTAAAATTAGTTGTTTATAAGCTTATCTTCATCGCTCCAGCTGTATAGCTTTCTTACTTCTTCACCGACAACCTCAGCAGGATGCTCAGCTGCCAGCTTTCTCATAGCCTTAAAGTGAACCTGAGAACCTGCGTCTGACATATCAAGCAAGAAGTCCTTAGCAAATGTTCCGTCCTGAATATCCGAAAGAACCTTCTTCATAGCCTTCTTTGTATCCTCTGTGATAACCTTAGGTCCTGTGATGTAATCGCCGTACTCAGCAGTATTGGAAATTGAATATCTCATTCCCGCAAAACCTGACTGATAAATAAGGTCAACAATCAGCTTCATTTCGTGAATACATTCAAAATATGCATTTCTAGGGTCATATCCTGCTTCGCAAAGTGTTTCAAAGCCTGCCTGCATTAATGCACAAACACCGCCGCAAAGTACAGCCTGCTCACCAAACAAGTCAGTTTCGGTTTCAGTTCTGAATGTTGTTTCCAAAACGCCTGCTCTTGCTCCGCCGATACCTGCTGCATATGCAAGACCTATTTCCTGTGCGTTGCCTGTTGCGTCCTGTTCAACAGCGATTAGACAAGGAACTCCCTTTCCTGCCTGATATTCTGAACGAACTGTGTGTCCAGGTCCCTTAGGTGCAATCATGATTACATTAACATTCTTAGGCGGAACAATACATCCGAAGTGAATGTTAAATCCATGTGCAAAAGCAAGTGTCTTGCCTTCTGTTAAGTATGGTTCAATCTCACTCTTATATAGAGCAGCCTGTTTCTCATCAGGAATCAAAATCATAATTAAATCAGCAGCCTTTGAAGCTTCTGCTGTTGTCATAACCTTAAGACCTGCGTCCTCAGCCTTCTTCCATGACTTGCTTCCCTCATATAAACCGATAACAACATCAACACCGCTGTCCTTTAAATTTAAAGCGTGTGCGTGACCTTGGCTTCCGTAACCGATAATAGCTACTGTTTTTCCCTTTAGCTTGTTCAATTCACAGTCTTGCTGATAAAAAATTCTTGCTGTACTTGTGTTTGACATTTTCTTTTCCTCCTAATAATCATGCATATTTATGCAATTTTAGTTTTTATTACTTAATAAGGCGAACCAAAATATTTCCCCTTATTTATAAACCTAAAATATGTATAATTCATTCCACTATCTATTATGATTGCAAAATGTTACATAAATGTTTTGAATAATCATTTATTTTTTAAAAGTCATAGTATCCTGACCTTTTTGAATAGCAATTGTTCCTGTTCTTACAACCTCTAAAACATCATAAGGCTTTGTAATCTCTTCAAGCCTGCAGATATGTGCATATGTGTCTGCAAGAAGAATTGTCATTGTCGTAAGAGAAATATCGATAACCTTTGCACCTGTAATATCGGCAATAGTCATAATTTCACTTCTTTTTTCAGCAGGTACCCTGAGCTTAATTAAAATAAGCTCACGCTCTAACTTCTCTTCCTTTGTAAGTGTCTTTACCTTTATAACATCTATAAGCTTATTTAGCTGTTTTTCAACCTGCTCGACAATGTGCTCGTCACCGTCTACAATTATCGTAATTCTTGAAATTTTCGGGTCGTCTGTTATACCGACAGCTAAGCTTTCAATATTAAAACCCCTTCTTGAAAACAATCCCGAAATTCTTGACAATGCACCGGCATGGTTTTCAACTAAAACTGAAATTGTATATTTCATCTATATAAAACATCCCTTTCAATAAAGAACTCGACAAGGCCGTATCACCCTGTCATTCAAAAACGATAAGTACCGTTCGTTCCCCCTGATTATAATGTGCTCTCAAAATCATCTACAACACATTCAACTAAATAACAGCCCTTATGTGACACAAGCTCATCAATAGCCGAAGCAGCTGTTTCCTCGCTGTCAACTCTCATTGCAGGTATCCCGTAAGCTTTTGCAAGAGCAATGAAATCAGGCGAGCCGTCAAGTGATACCGCCGCTAAATGATTTTGATAAACATTAGTCTGGACCTCACGCACCATACCCAAATAATTATTTTTCATGACAACAATCTTTATGTCGACACCATGCTGAATAGCCGTCGCAAGCTCCATAAACTGCATTTGAAAAGAGCCGTCGCCGCAAATAGCAATAACAGGGTGGTTTTCATCTGCAAGCTTAGCACCGATTGCAGCGGGAACAGAATATCCCATTGTTCCCATACCGCCCGATGTCAAAAATCGTCCGTCACGGATTTTATAGCTGGTAGCGCTCCATATCTGGTTTTGCCCGACATCTGCTACAACCGTCGTATTTTTCGGCATTCTGTCAGACAAATCACTTATAAACTTTCTCGGATTGACAGTACCAATCTTTGCAGGTTTTATATCATCATCTGATTTAAAACTATTCAATTCATTCAGCCATTCGGTATGATTCTTTTCTTTAACAATACCAAGCATTTGAGTTAAAACTAGCTTGGCATCGCCGACCAGTGGAATATCAACGCCTAAGTTCTTGCCGATTTCAGCAGGGTCAATATCTATATGAATAACCTTTGTTGTTTTTTTAACTGCTTCGGGTTTCTTTATAGCTCTGTCTCCTACCCTTGCACCGACAAGAAAAATAACATCACATAGCTCAACTGCTTTATTTGCAATCTTCTTTCCATGCATTCCTATCATACCATAGAATAAATCATTATCAGCCGAGAACGCCGATATACCCATCATTGTAGTGACAACAGGAATCTGCATAATCTTTGAAAGCTCGGTTATCTCACTCACTGCATTTGACGAGAATATTCCTCCCCCTATGCAAATAAGAGGTCTTTCAGCCTCATTCAACGCTTTAACAACACGCTTAACCTGAAGCATATTGCCCTTTACTGTCGGTTTATAACTTCTTATATCCACATCTTCAGGATAAAAATAATCGATTTCTTCAAGCTGTACATCCATAGGGACATCAATAAGCACAGGACCCGGACGTCCGCTGCCTGCTATGTAAAACGCTTCTTTGAATATCCTCGGAAGCTCGTCCTTATCTTTAACTAAATAGCTGTGCTTCACAAACGGTTCTGCCGAACCTGTTATATCAGCCTCCTGAAAAGCATCAGAACCTATCTGGTCATTATTGACCTGACCTGTAATAACAACAAGAGGTATAGAATCGGCATATGCTGTTGCTATAGCTGTTATAAGGTTTGTAGCTCCCGGACCTGATGTCGCAATACACACACCGGGTTTCCCTGTGATTCTTGCATAACCGCTTGCCGCATGACCGCCGTTTGCCTCATGACGAACAAGAATATGTCTTATTTCACTTTCATACAAAGCATCATAAAACGGACAAATCGCAGCACCCGGATAACCAAAGACGACTTTAACATTCTCTGCCTCTAAACATTTTACCATTGCTTCACTGATTTTCATAATATCAAGTCGCCTCCATTTAAAATATTTTTATACATACCTTTAACAAAAGAATATATAAAAATATTATATAACATTTTATTACTTTAGTCAAGCGGCGAGCCACCGCTGGCTCTCTGTAAAAAGTTTATAATTAAATGCGAAAGGTAGTAACACATTACATCTTAAATTGCTTAATTGCACCTTACGCATAAAATAATGGCTGTCAAGGGTGCAAAGCACTTGTTTACCCTTGTACAGCCGTTATTTTATGTGTTAAACATTTTAAGGCAATTTAAGATTGCTTATTTATCCTTATCTTTACTTTTGGATTGATAGCTTTTTATGTACTTTATTTCTTTCAATAATTCTTTGTTTTCTTCTATTTGCTTTAATTCTTGCATTTTTATTGCGTTGTTTGCTTTCATCATTTCACTTGTTCTTCTGCATTCAATGTATATTCCTATTAATAATACAATTATTAGAAAAACTATTAATCCTATTATTACTGGTATACTTAATATAATATTTAATAATGTTTCTGCTCCTGAATTTGCCAAAATCATTTTATCACCTCTAATCTTTTTTATTCTTAATTCTTTTATGTAACTGTGGTATTTTTACAATATTTTAATTATATCAACAATTTTATTGTTAGTCAATATCAGCAATATGCTGAAAAATATATT
>UQYQ01000007.1 GCA_900545345.1 uncultured Ruminococcus sp. | reverse complement strand
CTTTTACCACCTTTTTTACCTATTTATATATTTTTATTTTATATTTTTTTCCATTGTAAGTCAATAACAGTATTTGCCTACTTTTCCATCATTTTCTTAAACTTTATTCTAGTTATTACGGATATAGCAAATACATATATCGAATTTATATATTACAATTATATTACATTTTTGTTACGTTTTCAAGTTTTTTAAGCAATTTTCCTATGGATACACCACTTTGCATAAATACCTTACATACTAATACAATTGCAAAATTCATTTTATTATCTTCATCTAGAAGTATTTTTACTTTCTATCAAGAAATTCCTTGCTAATATACTATCAGGATGTATTAATTCTTTTGCATCTATCATATCTTGTTTCGTAGATGTGATGATAAGGACTTCATGCAGCTTTGTAAAGTCAACCGCCGGAGTGATATAGCCGGAACGGGTAAGATTATTGGAATCAACAGAAATCTCGCTGACATACCCAATAAGCAATCCCTGTAAAAATCTTGAACTGATGTGGGATGTAACTACCTGTTCGCCGACTTCTATTTCGGTATCGTTATTTGGAAGCTTCTCCAGACGAATTCTTCCATCCTCCATCAGTTTTAAATCTCCGCGAACCATGCAAAGATCGGAGGTAGAAAGAATCATGCCGCTGATATTGCTTTCATCATCAATGATAGAACGAACCTGTGAATAATTCGGTGCAACCTCTATTACTTCTTTGATGACAAAGAAGATAAAGACAAACGGCAGCAGTGCGAAAACCGCACTGATTACCGATAATATAAGAGATGAATAGGTAAGATATTTATACTTACCCGCATAGCCCATAAGCTCTGAAAGATTTTTATTCTTTTTCAATTACAGTCCTCCTTGTGAAAAAATTTATGATACAGAAACCGCTGCAGCCGATTTCGGATATCTTGTTTTATAGTTAGTCATTGCTAACTCTCGATCAAAAATTATAGGGCTTAGTTCTGCCCCATAATTTTCATCCAGCCTGCGGTATAAAATGCACGCATTTCCTTTAAGTAGTTAAGTGCCTGTTCCAAAGGCATTTCATGAATAATCAGTTCCATAAAGGTTCCGAACATTCCGGTAATCAGAATGTGTTCAAGTCTTGGGTCAATTTCCGGTGACGGACGACCGAGTTTCTTTAAAACCTTCTGATAATCGTGGGTGCCTTTAACCTCGATTTCCACCATTTCGTCAATCATACCGGAAAATCGGGTTCCGTCAGAACAGCACAAAATCAGCTTAAATTCGTCCAGATGTTCATAGGCATACAACAACATCTCAGTCATACAGTCACCCGAAATTTCACTCATATGCTCTATCTGTTCGTCCTGCGGCAAAGCGGCGAAATCAGTCTGCGCTTTGCGGTAACAATCCATCATGTGATTATACTGCTCGCCGACCAGTGCTTCAAAAAGTTCTTCTTTGCTGTTATAGTATCCGTAAAATGCGCCCAGCGTAACGCCTGCTGTTTTAACAACGCTCCGAAGAGAAGCTGATTTGAAGCCATATTCCATAAACGCATCTTTTGCCGCAGCATGGATTCTTTCTAATGTTGTTTGTTCTGTTTCGCTCATAGCATCCTCCGAATATATCAGTGATATATAGCACTGATATATATTATATCAGTGACATAACAGTTTGTCAAGATTTTTGTGAAAAAATCGCAAACAAAAGAAAAAGGAGTCGATATAAATATCAACTTATAATCCTTTGCTAAAATCGAGATCAGCAATTATTGCGTATTAAAACAGGAACAATTCAAGCCGCATTTTACAGTTCAATATCCGTTTTGAAATGTGCAGATATCTTTAATAGTTTTTCTTTCTGATGTAGTATATTTTGAGATAAGCAGTTCACTTTCTCCTTCCATGATTACAGACGGCACCTGCCTCGTCGTCGCAAGCTACGCATCTCTCGTTTACGCCTTACGGCGAAAAGCTCGCTCACTTCACTGCTCCTCCTCTTCCCAAAAAGTCTGAAATGACTTTTTGGGGTCCCTTTTTGGACATAGTTATTTCTTGACGGCAGATATAGCTTTTTAACTGCTGTTTATCTTATACAGTAAACTGCTTTTGCCGCCTTTTTCTCGATATCGCTGCTCGGTTTCAAGCAGTCCGACTTTGCGCAGATCACGCAAAGCTCGGCGGACAGTACTTCATCAATACCTCTGACATAATGCAGATAATTTTTGACTCTATCCATATTACGATATGGGTTCGGCAATTCAAACGGTTTCTTGTTTTATAATCGACGGAGCGGTTATAAGCATATCACTGCAATTACCGAGCAGATATTACATCACTTCAGGGTAGGATTGCTATAAAATCTGAGGACAAAATCAACGGCATCGCCTCCGATTCGCTCATACCGATGAAACCACAGATTCCCTCTGATAGTAACTTTCTGCGAACCGTCTTTCCATTCATACTCTGAACCGGAGCGTTTGACGGTTTCGCCCTGTGATTTAAGCAAAGATACAATATCCGTCTGACGAGCCTGTGCTTTCTGCTCATCTGTAAAATGAATCTAGGTTGATATATGAAACTCCTTGCATGGTTGGTTTGATTTTTTAGGGCAAAAAATCAACCTGATAACCAATCTTAATTATTAATTATCAGGTTTTATGTATTAACCCAAACTTGATTATACAATTAAATTGCAGACCGCCTCATGAATTTTTCGGGCAATATATGGATTATTCATCGTATAAAGATGAATGCCCTGGACTCCTTGTGCAATAAGATCAACGATCTGATCTACAGCATAGGCAATCCCTGCGTCACGCATTGCGACAGGATTATCCTCATAGCGTTCCATCATTGTAACAAACTTTTTCGGAACGGTTGACCCGCAAAGAGAAGCCATTCTCTCAATCTGCCTTTTATTGATTACAGGCATTATCCCTGCCTCAATAGGCACATTGATACCGGCAAGCTGACACCGTTCCAAAAATGAATAAAAATACTCGTTATAAAAGAAAAGCTGTGTAATCAAATGATCAACGCCTGCGTCCACCTTGTGTTTCAGATTTTGAATGTCCTCAATTTTACTTGCGGACTCAATATGCCCTTCCGGATAGCAAGCAGCAATAATATCGAAATCGCCGTGAACCTTAATAAATGAAATCAAATCAGACGCATACTTAAAATCTCCCTTAACATATCCGCCGTCGGGTATATCGCCGCGCAAAGCCAATATATTTTCTATTCCTGCCGTTTCAAGTTCTCTTAATTTTGAAAGAACATCTTCTTTTGTCAGACCGATACATGGCAGATGAGCTGCGCTTTCAATACCATAGCTTCTGATCGTTTGTGCAATCTTAAAAGTTTCGTTATTATTCTTTCCTCCGCCTGCGCCGTAGGTCACACTGATAAAATCGGGAGACAGTTCCTTTAATTCATTCAGCGTATCATAAATCGTATTGACAGGTGATGTCGGTTTTGGCGGAAACACCTCATAAGACAGCACCGTCTTTTTCTTAAAAAGTTCCGTTGTTTTCATTTCTGATTTCCTTTGCTGCTGTTACAAGATTTTTAAGGCTTGCAGCAGTTTCATCGACTCCTCTTGTTTTTAGTCCACAGTCCGGATTTATCCAAAGCTTGTCAGGACTGATTTTTTTCAGCATTTTATTAAGTGCAGATTTAATTTCTTCAACACAAGGTACTCTTGGAGAATGAATATCATAAACTCCGGGACCAACCTCTGTCTTAAAATTATTTTCTTTTAGTGAATCAAGTATCAACAAGTCAGAACGTGACGCTTCAAATGTAATAACATCTGCGTCCATATCATCAATCGCCTCAATAATGTCCGTAAATTCACTGTAACACATATGAGTATGAATTTGAGTTTCAGCCTTTACTCCGCTATGAACAAGCCGGAATGCCGGAATTGCCCAATCAAGATATTCTCCATACCAATCAGATTTTCTCAGTGGTAGTTTTTCACGAAGTGCTGCTTCATCTACTTGAATGGTTTTAATTTCGTTTGCTTCCAAGTCTAAAACTTCATCTCGAATAGCCAATGAAATCTGATAGGCACTTTCCTTTAACGATATATCCTCACGCGGGAATGACCAGTTAAGGATTGTTACAGGACCGGTGAGCATACCTTTCATCGGCTTTTCAGTAAGGCTTTGTGCATAGGCTGACCATTCTACTGTCATTGGCTTGTTTCTTGAAACATCTCCCCAAATTATCGGCGGTTTAACGCAACGAGTACCGTATGACTGTACCCATGCTTTTTCGGTAAACAAATATCCGTTTAGCTGTTCGCCGAAATATTCTACCATATCGTTTCTTTCAAATTCGCCGTGAACAAGTACATCAAGTCCGATTTCTTCCTGCTGTTTAACACATTCAGCAATCTTTTTACGGTTAAATTCAACATACTCACTTTGTGTAATATTACCTTTTCTAAAGGCAGTTCTGTTTGCTTTTACATCTGCTGTCTGTGGAAAAGAACCGATTGTAGTTGTTGGGAACATAGGCAAATTAAATTCTTTCTTCTGTATTTTTTCTCTTTCTACAAAAGCAGGAAGTCTTGTGAAATCACTTTCATTTATGTTTAAAACTCTTTGCTGAACAGAAATATCATTACAGTCAGGTCTGTTTTGATGCAGTGAAACATTTGCTTTATATAATTCATTATTTTCATAGTCTGTTTCTGCCAATGTTTTTAATTCAGCAAGCTCTGTCAACTTTTCTTCTGCAAATGCAAAATGCTCGGTATACTTTTTAGGCAGTTTCGTTTCATTTTTCAGCGTATAAGGAACATGCAGCAATGAACAGGAAGTATTAATTACTGTTTCAAATCCTTTTGATTTTAATTCATTAAGCAAGACAAGAGTATTGGAATAATTGTTTTTCCAGATATTTTTGCCGTTTACAACTCCTGCAAAAAGAATTTTATCGCTTGGAAATCTGTTTTCTGATATAAGTTCAAAAGTTTTCTTTCCTTCAACAAAATCAAGTCCGATACCGTCAAAATCAAGTGAGCAAATATTTTTATAGCAGTCTCTTGCATCACCGAAATAAGTTTGGAGTAACACTTTTACTTTACCTTTCTCTGAAAGGATACCATTATACAGCTTTTCAAACAGTGCAATATCATCTGATATCAAGTCATAAACCAAATACGGCTCATCAAACTGCAGCCATTCAGCACCTAATTTATTGAATTTAAAAAGTAGTTCAGAGTATGCTTTTACGATATCGGCAACATAATCTTCGGATGTTTTTTTGCCTGTATATCTCAAAAGTTTAAGTAAGGTGAATGCACCGATAATCACAGGTTTGGTGTTAATACCCAAAGATTTTGCCTCTTCATATTCATTAAAAGGCTTTGTACCAACAAGTTTAATTTCAATATTATCATCAATTTCAGGCACCATATAATGATAATTTGTATTAAACCATTTTTTCATAGCAAGTGCTTTTACATCTCCTGATTTTCCTTGATAACCTCTTGCCATTGCAAAATAAGTATCAATCGGCGGCAAATTCAAAGAAGAATAACGGCTCGGAACAATATTAAAAAGCACTGCCGTATCCAGCATATTATCATAAAGTGAAAAATCATTTGACGGGATAAAATCAAGTCCCAATTCTTTTTGAATAAGCCAATTTTTCTTTCTGATTTCTTTTGCATTATTTCGAAGTTCGTCAGTTGAAATCTCATTTCTGAAATATTTTTCTGTTGCAAATTTAAGTTCTCTCAAAGATCCAACTCTTGGGTAACCGATAATTGAAGTACGCATATATTCTCTCCTAACACAATTTATTTAAAACAAAAGCCCTTCCGTGCTTAATACAATTAGCATAGCACAGAAAGGCTGATATGTGTTAATACTTGTTTTTGATACTTAGCCATAGATAAAAACTATGACATATAATTTTCGATATATTTCTTCAAATGCTCCAGATATCGTTCACTGACGGCACTAAGAGGTCTGTCCGTAGGTGAAATATATCCAATTTCCATAATTTCATCACTTTCAAGAGGAATTGAAACAATATCTGTTCCATTCAAGTCACTGCTTAAAACACCTGAAGATATGGTATAGCCATTCAAACCGATCAGCAGATTGAAAAGTGTTGCACGGTCTGTTACGATAATACTTTTAGGGCTTTCCTCTGTGCTATGCAGTTCTTCGGAATAATAAAAGGAGTTATTGATTCCCTGCTCATATGTCAAACGCGGAAATACTTTCAAATCATCAAGAGTGACCTTTTTCTTATGTGAGAGAGGATTATCTCGGCTGACAAAAACATGTGGTTTAGCAGTAAAAAGCGAAGAAAACTTTAAATCAGCATTATGCAGGATTCTAAGCACAACTTCACGATTAAAAATACTCAAAAACAATACGCCAAGTTCACTTCGTGATGTTCTGACATCCTCAATAATGTCATGAGTTCTCGATTCACGGAGAGTAAATTCATATTTGTTTTCACCATATTCCTTTACGAGTGCAACAAAAGCATTAACCACAAAAGCATAATGCTGTGCCGATATTGAGAAGACACGACGAATTGTTTCCTTTTTCTTATACTGCTGCTCCAACAATTCAGCCTGCTCAACAACCTGTCTTGCATAAGAAAGGAATTTAGATCCCTCATCTGATAGATATACACCTCGATTATTACGGCAAAATATTGTAATGCCCATCTCTTTTTCAAGTTCGGATACCGATTTTGAAAGGCTTGGCTGTGCTACAAGAAGTTTCTGTGCAGCAGAAGTAATTGAACTACATTCTGCAATGGCTATGATATATTTTAATTGCTGTAAAGTCATTCCAAGAGTCTCCCTTCTATAGTATTTTTCATGATAATTATATCATATGAGCAGATTTTTTCAAGAAAACGATATATCTATTCCTGATGTAGCCCATGAGCCTGCTTTTTCTCATCAATCTTTCTGCGTAGCTTCCGGTTAATTGAAATTTTTTTTGCGTTCATTCTCCAAGTGGTCTTGAATTGTATGAGTAATTTGTCCAAGCAGGCGGAGTGAACCGAGAACTGCCGACCAATTACGGTTAGATTTTATACTGTGGAGATGCAAATCCACTGAACCAAGATTCATATCACCGAACTCGGTTTTATAATCTGATGAATTGTAAGAGGGCATTTCATTCGGGTTGCGACTGAGGAAAACAAATTCATTAGATACAATAAATCTTTAGAATAGGGTTGTTGACATAACTGTTTATTTTGTATTTTCATTTTGAATATTATTTTTTTGCTCTAACATTTCTTTTAAAATTTTCATTGCCTTTTCATAACCTAAAGCAGATATTCCCACTCTATCGAATTTAACGGTAACTCGATTATCATTAAAATATTTTTGCTGAATCTGCGATACGGTTGGCATAATGATTGAAACTAAAGGCACTAATATTTCGATAAAGTCATTCCCATCAAGAGAATCAATATATATCGCCTAGCTGTTAGGACAAGAATAAATAATATCATTTTTAACATCAGTAGCGTTCGCGAAACCTCAAACCGTCAGATATAAAAGAAGCAATAGACTTTTCATTATTGCTAAAGAAACAAAAGAGTACAATGAAATAAAAATTTCTTCGATGAAGTCCACTCTTGAATTTGATTCAGGATTAAAAAACTTAATTTATTTTGAAATCATACTAAATGCATAAACTAGCAATAAGCTACACTCATTGACAATATAATAAACTTTTTATATAATGTGGGTGTTTCATGGTTAACAATATAATTTTTATAATTATAATATTGTTATCATTATTACAAACAGACATAAAATAAGAAAAATACATCAAAATAAAGGATAGAAAAATGACGACGAAAGATATAATAATCAGACACCATAACAGAAATATATCAGGACGATTGTATTTGCCGCAAAAAGATAAATGCTCTATGGTCATTTTCAGTCACGGCTTTAACGGCAGCGGTGATGATTTTTCAGAATATGCAAAAATATTAGCTGAAAACGGAATCGGTGCTTATATATTTGATTTTTGCGGAGGTTCGCTTCGTTCAAAAAGTGACCTATCCACAACAGAAATGACTGTTTTCACTGAAAAAGAGGATTTGTTTGCAGTAATAGATTTTATAGAAAAACAGCAAAATACCGCAAAGATTTTCTTATTCGGTGCGAGTATGGGCGGACTTGTCAGCGCATTGTGTGCGGAAGAGCGTGCTAATAAAATACAGGGTATGATTTTGCTTTATCCTGCGTTGTGTGTTGCTGATGATTGGAATAAACGCTTTTTAAATATTGAGGAAATTCCTGCCGTACATAGTGTTTGGAATGTCCCGCTTGGAAAATCTTTTTTTGAAACCTTGCATAGCTTTAATGTTTTTGAACATATAGGTAAATATCAAAAAGATATACTTATAATTCACGGCGATAAAGACAAAATTGTTCCGCTTGAATACAGCATAAGAGCAAATGAGATTTATACAAATTCAAAACTGAAAATATTTCAAAACGAAGGACACGGCTTTTCAGATATTAGTGCTGAAAAAACAATAAACATAATTGTGAATTTTATTTACAAAGAAGAACAGGATAAAAAATATCAAATTACTCCTTGAAAAAAGTTATCTTAGTTTAATGACTGTAAGTATTACTGACAGTGCAACCAGCATAGAAAATATAAAATTTCATTGACAAATTGCCTAAAATAGAGTATAATTAAATTGTAAGAAAATTCTATACAATAGTGAATAATAGCAATGAAGATTGAAGATAAAGAAAACTTAATAAAAAAAGACAATAAAATCAAAAACAAATGTGTTCTTTGTGGCAGCGAAGAAAAAGTCACAAAATACGCAGATAAATACATTTGTAACAAATGTAGACTTATAATAGAAATAAAATTGAACTTTTAAGCCTTTGAAGGAATTAAAATTATAAAAAGACTACTTTCTATATTAACCGCTATAATGACAGCAAGTCTGTCGGCACTGATTCCTGTGTCAGCTGATATAACTGACACAGGAACTTGCGGTGCTAACGGTGACAATGTCAAATGGTCGTATGACAGCAGTAAAAGCACATTGACTTTATCAGGTACAGGGGCTATTGAAAACTATTTTTCAAGCTCACAGCCTTATTTGAATTGTCATGCAAAAACAGTCATTGTCGAAGAAGGATAACAAGAATTTAAAATGCATTTGCAAGCATAAAAAACATACAAAGCGTTTCATTGCCAAACAGTTTAAAAACTATAGGTGAAGCTGCTTTTCTAGATTGTTCAAAACTTAAATAAGTATGAAACCAGATAAGAATAAAACTCAAAAATTGTGTTTAAGACAGCAGACACAGCAATGTGGAGTAAATATTTAATCTGGAGAAACAGAAAATGACAAAATCATTATTCAAACAATTAGGTGGCACATGTCATGAAAAAAATGGGTATCTTATTCCAGATTTAAGATTGTCTGCCGAAGAAGAACAGCCGATAGGCATTTGAATTATCTAAAGCAATATCGCAAGGTTACATACACCAATCTCCTCACAAACGGCCGGCTTAACGCCTACCTTACCGATATCGATAAGCAAGTGCAGGAACGCTTTGAAAGGCTCATAGAGGGCACGAAACAGGCACTAAAGGCTGAAATCAGCTTGAATGAGTGCAAAGGCTTAATAATATGCGAGCGTGTTTGATGGAGATTGTGAATAACGAGAATTTTTTGCATAGTTGCAACGCATAGCAAGTCCAAAACAGAGGGTCGGGAATTGAATACCTGCCCTCTTGTTTTATGCCTTAAAAATCAGTTGAGCCCCTTGACAATATAAGCGGAAAAGCGTTGCATACTCCATCTTGCTGTTAATCTCTTGACATTTTGAACGATGTTCAGTATAATTTTATTGAACAATGTTCAATAGGAGGAGCATATGGATAGTAAGGAAGCGATAATACAGGCAACAATTGCACTAATTGAAGAAAACGGCGAGCATTTGGAAGAAATCACAGTTCGTGAAATATGTAAAAGAGCAGGTGTCGGATTAGGGCTTGTGAATTATCATTTTGGAAATAAAGATAAACTCATTGAACTATGCGTTGAACATATGATAAACGGGATTGTCGAAAATTTTCAGCATATACGGGAGAAAACAGAGGGACTTACGCCTTTTGAAAAATTGGAGTATCTCGGCAATATGACGCTTGATTTTCTGTTTGAGCATTATGCCGTATCCAAAATTTCTGTCCTTACCGATATGAAAACACCAAAGGATAATGACAATACCAACAGAACTTATGCGGCATATTTGCCGCTTGTTGCAGCCTGCCGCCCCGACCTTGATGAATCGAGTGTAAAAAGAAAAACCTTTTGTCTGATTACGGTTATGCAGCAGATGTTCCTGCGGTATGACACAGTATCGAAGCTGATGGATATTGATTTAACGAAAAAAGAAAACCGCAAAGCATGGCACAGCCAAATTCTTCACGATATTTTGGAGGTATAGAAAATGGATATTACTGTCATAAACGGGACAGAAAAATACGGTGTAACATACCGCTTGAAAGAGATATTTTTAGCAGAGTTTAAGGATAAAGCGAATATTACGGAATATTATCTTCCAAAGGATTGCCCCAATTTTTGCAAAGGTTGTATAAGTTGTATGATAAAAGGCGAAAACACCTGCAAAGACGCAGAATACATCGGAATAATTGATAAATCGCTTTTGGAATCAGATTTGATTGTAATGACCTCTCCTGCATATGTGTTCCACACTACGGGTGCAATGAAAGTGTTTCTTGACCATTTTGCTTACCGCTGGATGCCACACCGTCCTGCTCCTGAGATGTTTGGAAAGCGGGCAGTGATTATTACACAATGCTTAGGTGCAGGAGCAAAATCTGCGGCAAAGGACATCAAGCACAGTTTATCTTGGTGGGGAATTTCTAAAATCGGAATATTTACCGGCGCATTAATGGGCGATATTGTTTGGGAAAGACTTTCCGAAAAGAAGCGGTCGGAACTGACAAGAAAAGTGAAAAAACTATCTCAAAAGTTTGCACAGATAGATTATACAAAACCCGCACATACAAATTTGATTACGAAAATTAAGTTTTCCGTTTGCCGTTTGATGCAACAAATACTGCATAAAAATGACCCTGAATATCTTGATGGGAAGTATTGGGCGGAGCAAGGCTGGCTTGGCAAAATCAGACCGTGGAAATAATTATTCGTACGACAGAAAAATATTAACTTTTTAGCCGGTTACTGATTTCGTTTTTTACATAATAACTAAAATCATAGTTGTTATCCTATAAAACACAGAATAAAATTAATATTATATAAAAACGCTGTAAACAAAAATGTTTACAGCGTTTTGTTTGTTTTTAACAAAATTAAAAGGACAAATCCTTGCGTTATAACAACAGATTTGTCCAATTAACTTGGTGCAGCTGGCGGGACTTGAACCCGCACGAGACTACTCCCACTAGCCCCTCAAGCTAGCGCGTCTGCCTATTCCGCCACAGCTGCAAATTACTTATCTAGTATACACCTTTATTAATAAGATGTCAATACTTAAATTTTAAAAAGCATTAGATTATTAAATTTTTTATATAATGCAATAATGCAAAACACACTATCAAACTTAATCTAAACAAAAGAGAGTATCAAAAAGATACTCTCTGAAAAAATTCGGGTATTTAATTTTAATGCAATGATTTTACTCGTCATCGCCTGAAACACAAGCACCTTCCATGTCTATATGACAGCCATCACCTGCTTTTGCTAAAAGCTCTCTCAGCATCTTTTCCGAAATACATGCACCTGTTAAATCTATATGTGCATCGTTAATCTGCTCAATACTTCTTGTGTTTTGGCTGTATCTGTCAGCCCACCAAGATTCATAGCTTAAATCCTCAAGTTCGCTGTAATCTGAATTCTCCTTTACAGGAAGTATCTGAGTTATGGCACCCATTGCCTCAAATTGAAGCTGAGTAATCTCATAATCACCGGTATTGAATTCAATCTCGTATATTCTGAGTATTGTGTCACCAAGCTTTTTAGACACACTCGGTTTGTACCTGTCTCGTTCAAGAACATATATCATTTGATTGTCTTTATTATTGTCGAATGTGATACTAAATCTTAAAACTTCATCTTGACGGTCGTTATGCCCCATCATAATACCGAATCTGAATTTATAGTCGGTATTCTTTTCAAGCTTCTGTTCAGAAACAATTGAAGTCCAATTCCAATTCCAATCACCGATTTCAAACATTTGCACATTCTCGCCGAAGTTATCGGTGATAAATCCTCTGAAGCCCTGATTACTTTCACATTTCTTATCAAAAGAAAAATCTCTTGCATTAAAGTTTATTATATTACTCATTTTAATTTCCTCCGTATTGTTTACGGCCGGTCTCTGAGTAAGCGTTAAAAGACGAATTTTATGGTCGTCTGCATACTCTGCCCGACCTTTTTTAACAAGACCCTCTGCCCTTTTGGGATAAGTCCTTCCGATTTCGTTTTCGTCTTTGTCCACCACAATAATGTTTTTTTCTATGGGTAACTCCCCCTTTTGCAGTAAAGCAAGATATTAAATTTTCGGCTTGTTTTTTTATTATGGGTTGTCTCCCCTTTGCCTATTCAAAGAATATCACAATTACATTGAATTGTCAACAAATTTTAAAAAATAAAAAGCTCTGATAATATGCGTTAATTACCGATTTAAGCCCTTGCGTTTATTGTTAAAATAGTGTATAATAATATTTTAGTATTGGGTTATTATGTCCAAAATCAGGAAAACCCATAAATTTATACCGAAAGGACAGTTTTAGTTATGGATTTAGAAATGGTAAAATACCTTGCAGAGCTCGGTAAATTAGATTTTACCGACGATGAACTCAAGCAGGCTTCAAATGATATGACCAGCATTATTGATCTTATGGATAAAGTAAAGGAAATAGACATCACATATGATGCAGTTGCCGATAACAAGAATATATATCTTAACGATTTAAGAGAGGATTATAATGCACCGTCAATGCCTACTGAAAAGGTTATTGCCAATGCGACTAACAGGGACAACTGTTTTGTTGTACCTAAAGTAGTTGAATAAGCAACGGTGACGTTGCATCCTCTGCCGCCTATTTAAAGTTTGATAAATACAATAAGTATGTAAAACGGCGGGTTAAACTTCGTGCAATTATAATACAAACTCATATTAAGGAGAATAGTCAATGGAACTGAAAAACAGCAGTATTAAAGAAATAAGAAAAGCTCTGGACGAAAAGGAAATTTCCGTGCGTGAGCTTACTGATGAATATTACAGCCGAATTGAATCGGCAGATAACAAGCTTGACTGCTTTATCACCTTGTCAAAGGAAGAAGCATACAAAGCATGTGAAACAGCTCAGGAAAAAATTAATAAGGGCGAAGCCAAAACACTGACAGGAATCCCGATGGCAATTAAAGATAACATTTGCACAGAGGGAGTTAAAACAACCTGTGCTTCAAAAATGCTTGAAAACTTTATTCCGCCTTATAATGCAACCGTTATGGATAAACTCGAAAACGAGGGCATAGTAATGCTCGGAAAGGTTTCAATGGATGAGTTCGCTATGGGCGGTTCTACACAAACAGCAGCATTTAAGAAAACAAAAAATCCATATGATATTAACAGAGTTCCGGGAGGTTCGTCAGGCGGTTCGGCTTCTGCTGTTTCAGCAGATTTCTGTACTGCCGCCCTTGGCTCTGATACCGGCGGTTCAATACGCCAGCCTTCATCATTCTGCGGTGTAACAGGTATGAAACCGACATACAGCCGTGTTTCAAGATACGGCCTTGTTGCATTTGCATCATCTCTTGACCAAATCGGACCTGTAGCTAAGAATGCTGAGGACTGCGGAACAATCCTCAACGCAATCTGCGGATTCGATATTCATGACGGAACATCGGCTAAAAGAGAAGTTCCCGACTTCAATGCAAAAATCGGAAACGATATTAAAGGAATGAAAATTGCTCTTCCTAAAGAGTTTTTCGCTGACGGAATTGATGATGTTATAAAAACAGAAGTTTTAAAAGCCGCTGAAGAGTATAAGGCAATGGGTGCTGAGCTTGTTGAATGTTCTATGCCGTCGCTTAAATATGCAATTCCTGCTTATTATCTTATTTCATCAGCTGAAGCAGCTTCAAATCTTTCACGCTATGACGGTATCAAATACGGTCATAGAACAGAGAAAAAATGTGAGTCTTATGATGAACTTATCAAAGCCTCAAGAAGCGAGGGCTTCGGTGACGAGGTTAAGAGAAGAATACTTCTCGGAAACTATGCTCTTTCAAGCGGATATTATGACGCATATTACGGAAAAGCAATGGCTCTCAGACAGCTTATCAGAAAAGAATACAACGATATATTCGATAAATGCGATGTTATACTTACACCTACAACACCTACAACAGCATATCGCTGTGACGAAAACATATCCGACCCTGTTAAAATGTATCAGGCTGATATCTGTACAGTAACTGTAAACATCGCAGGACTTCCTGCTATTTCAACTCCATGCGGATATGATGACAAGGGACTTCCTATAGGAATGTCTGTTATCGGAAAGCCGTTTGACGAGCAAACAGTAATCCAAACAGCAAACGCATTTGAAAACACATTCACAAGAATTTTACCAAACATAGACTAAGAAGCGGAGGAAAAGACAAATGGAAAACAAATATATCACAGTCATCGGTCTTGAAATTCACTCCGAGCTGTTAACAAAATCAAAAGTATTCTGTACCTGTAACGCTGAATTCGGCGGCGACCAAAACACAAGATGCTGTCCTGTATGTACAGGTATGCCGGGAACACTTCCCGTTATCAACCAAACAGCCGTTGAATACGCAGTTAAGGCAGGATTTGCACTTGGATGCAACATAAGCAAATTCTCCGTGTTTGACAGAAAGAACTATTTCTATCCTGACCTGCCGAAAGCGTATCAGATTTCACAGCTTCAAAGACCTCTTTGCTTAGACGGACTTGTTCCTATCGAGGTTGACGGAAAAAAGAAAAATATAAGAATTAACCGTATACACTTGGAAGAAGACGCAGGAAAGCTTATTCATGACGACTTCAACGGAGTTTCTCTTGCTGACTATAACAGATGCGGAATTCCGCTTATCGAAATTGTTACCGAGCCTGATATTTCATCGGCTGAAGAAGCTCAGGCATTTGTTTCGCAAATTGCACTGCTCTTAAAATATGCAGGCGTCAGCGACTGTAAGATGGAGCAGGGCTCACTAAGATGTGATGTAAACATTTCACTTATGAAGCCGGGAGATAAGGAATTCGGTACCCGTGCTGAAATTAAAAACCTAAACTCAATCAAATCAATCGGCAGAGCTATTAAATATGAAGAAAGAAGACAGGCTCTTCTTCTTGACGCAGGTAAACGTGTTATTCAGGAAACAAGAAGATACAATGACAACCGTGATGTCACAACTTCTATGAGAAGCAAGGAAAATGCTCACGATTACAGATACTTCCCTGAACCTGATATTTTACAGGTAAACTTCACAGACGAAATGCTTGATGAAATCAAAGCAAAGCTTCCTGAAATGCCCGATAAGAGAATAAAGAGATATGTTGAAAAATTCGGTTTGAGCGAAACAGACGCTAAAATTCTTATTCAATCAAAAATTGTATCAGACTTCTTTGATGATGCTGTAAAAACATATAACAACCCTAAGAGCATTGCTTCATTCATTCTTCGTGAATTCATGAGAAGACTGAACTT
Source organism: uncultured Ruminococcus sp. (assembly GCA_900545345.1). Classification (GTDB taxonomy): domain Bacteria; phylum Bacillota; class Clostridia; order Oscillospirales; family Ruminococcaceae; genus UMGS1601. The sequence goes on along the minus strand of UQYQ01000007.1, from coordinate 72,050 downwards.
AGGTGAAATTGACCTTGATAACCTAAACTTCACTGCTGAAGATTTTGCACAGCTTGTTAAACTTTCCGACGAAGAAAAAGTATCTTTGAATGACGCTAACAAAACCTTCAGAGAAATGGTTGAAACAGGAAAATCATCTTCTGAAATCATTAAGTCAAACGGATACCTAATCGAGCTTGACAACTCAAAGGTTGAAGCAGGAATTGATGAGATTCTAAATGCTAATCCAGCTCAGGTTGAACAGTACAGAAACGGTGAAACAAAGGTTTTCGGCTTCTTTATGGGAAAATGCACAAAAGCACTTAAAGGAGTAGGAACACCGAAAGTAATAAAAGAGATTTTAGAACAAAAGCTAAAATCCGGTAAGGCTGAACAAAAATCACAAGCTGATGCAGAATCAAATGCAAAGGCTGAAAGCAATGCAAAAATTGATATTTCAAAGCTTTCAAAATATGAAAATACAGAGAAGTTTATTCCTGTAAAAGAGTCTGATAACGATAAGATGCTTGTTATCAGCGGAGAAAATGTAATGCAGGAATTTTGTGTAGAAACTGCACAGAATAATATCGGCGGAACAGTCGAGTTCTCAGGCTGTGTTCATAAGGTTAAATCAATGGGAAGTATCTCATTCGTTGTAATCCGTACAGCAAGAGATGTTATACAAACTGTATATAATAAGGATAACTGCAAAGACAGTATCGACGGATTGCACGAAGGATATTTCGTTCATGTTAAAGGTCAGGTAAATGAAAACAATCGTGACCAAAACGGCGTTGAAATTATTTTAAGTGAAATCAAGCTTATCTCAACCCCAAAAGAAGAATATCCTCTTAAACTTTCACAAGGTGAGCTTAAATGTACTTTAGATGTAAATCTTGATAACAGAAGCGTTTCACTGAGAAACCCTTATCAGCGTGCTATATTCAAGCTTCAGGAAGGCTTAGTTCAGGGAATGCACGAATTCATGAGAATGAATGACTTTACTGAAATTCACACGCCTAAGATTGTTGCTCAGGGTGCTGAGGGCGGAGCAAACATTTTCAAAATTGATTATTTCGGACACCCTGCATTCTTGAATCAATCCCCTCAGTTTTATAAACAAGCAGCTGTTGCTTTCTATGACAGGGTTTATGAAATCGCTCCTGTTTACAGAGCAGAAAAGCACGCAACATCACGACACATAAATGAATATATCGGTCTTGACTTTGAAATGGGATATATAGACAGCATGTATGATGTAATGAATATGGAAATAGCAATGCTAAAACATATTTTTGCGTATCTTGAGGAAAACTACTCTAAGGAAATTAAATTGCTCGGTGCTGATATTCCTCATATCAAGGATATTCCTTCTATAAAATTCTCAGACGCTATTGAGCTTCTCCGCGGTCAGAGCGTTTCAACAAAGTTTGATTTAGACCCTGAAGATGAAGTTAACCTTTGCAAGTATGCTAAAGAAAAGTATGACAGTGACTTTATATTCATTACTCACTTCCCTAGCTCAAAGCCTCCGTTCTATGCAATGGACGACAGAGAAGACCCTAAAGCAGCTTACAAATTCGATTTGATTTTCAGAGGACTTGAAATAACTTCAGGCGGTCAGAGAATTCATGATTATGACGAACAGGTAGCTAAAATGAAACGCCAGGGACTTGACCCTGCCGATTTTGAAAATTATCTTGAATCTCACAAATACGGATTGCCTCCTCACGGCGGACTGGGAATAGGTCTTGAAAGACTCCTCATGAAGCTTTTGAACTATTCGAATATCCGTGAAACTTCAATGTTCCCTAGAGATTTAAACAGACTGCTGCCATAAGCCCATGCTATCACATAGCTGTCACAATACTGTGATATGCTGAATTAAAATAAATCAACAGAAAGAAACGGAGAATTAATATGAGTGAGAACAAAAACAAAGACGAAATCCTGGAAAATGAGGACTCTGAGTTAGAAAGCTCAATCTTAGAAGAATCAGCAATAACCGAAGACATTGATAGCTCTGATGACATAGATTCAGCTGAAAGTATTGATGAAGATACAGTAAAAAAATCACAGCTGCCTTTAAAGATTATAATTCCTATGGTTGTTATTATTGCTGCACTGATTGTTACAGTAATAATTCTCGCTTTCAACAAAACAAATAAAAACGATACCAACACTTCATCAAACACTGCACTCGCAAGCTCAACTGTTGATGTTGCGGAACCTTCATTTAAAATTGACGGTGAAAAAGTTGATACCGACGATTTAGTATTTCTAAAAATCAACGGTTCCGAAGTTAAGTTTGATGAATTAAGAAACTGTTATTATCAGTTTTTATATAACTATGGACCATATTACGGAATTTCCGAAGACACCTTTAACAATGCAAGCGGTGATGAACTTAAAAGTATGTTCAGCACCTTTAAAGAAAGCCTTGCAGAATATATAAAGGGCGGTTATGTTCACACAAGCTATGCTAAAGAAAACAATATTACCTTTGATGAAGCCGATAAAAAAACAGCAGAAGAAAATATTCAGAAAATCAAAGACGAACAAGGCGATAATTATAAGTCATATTTAAAGCAGAATTATATGACTGAAAATTATCTTGAAACAGCTATGAAAAATAATGTTATAGCTGATAAAGTTGTAAACAGTCTTTCTATCCCTAAAGAAAACATTTATAAAACCGCTCAAAAAGAGCTTTATCAGATAAAACAGATTTTTATTCCTTTTGGTTCTGAAGAAAAAATATCTGATGATGTTTTATCATCTAATAATATTGAAAACTATGGCAAACTTTCAAATGCTGAAAAGGCTTCTGTTATTCTTTCAAATTACAGTGCTTTAGATGAAACTCAGAAAACCAAAGCTAAAAACGCTTCTAAAAAGGTTGCCGATAAGCTTTATAAACAATTAAAATCAGGTGCTGACTTTAATAAGTTAATGAAAAACAACACATATGATTCATTATACAAAGACTATTCAAAAGGTATTTTAATCGGAAAAGACTATGAATATGATAAAGCCTTCCTAAAAGCAGCATTAGCTTTAAAAGAAAATGAAATGAGCAAGGTTGTTGAATCAAGTTCAGGATATCACATTATCATGCGTGTTCCATTGGATAAAAAATATATTGAAAAAAATGCAGAATACTTTGCCGAATCATATAACAGTGCCGCTGTCAATAAGGTTTTATATAAAATTTATGAAAACCTCAAAGTTGAAGAAACTGATATCTATAAAAACTTTCAGTATGGTGATTTAACTTAATATCTGATATTTATTATAAAAGCAGGAGCTTTAAAAAGCCCTGCTTTTTTTATTTTCTCATTATTCTAAATTTACAAACATTTGTTCTTGACAAACGCAAACAAATGTTCTATAATAATTAAAAAGAACTTATGTTCTATATATTTGATTGTAAATTTAAGATAAAGGGCGTGTAATTAAAATGGAAAGGGTTATACTTCATATTGATATGAATAATTGTTATGCAACTATCGAATGCAAGCTGAATCCTGAACTGAAAGGAAAAAGCATAGCTGTCGCAGGAAATGAAAAAGAACGCCATGGAATAATACTGGCAAAAAGCGAAAACGCCAAAAGCTTCGGTGTTCAAACCGGTGAACCTATATGGCAGGCAAAGAAAAAATGTCCCGGTCTAATAATTGTTCCTCCGCACTATGATGAATATATAGAACACTCAAAGGCAGCAAGAAAAATATATTCCGATTATACAGATAAAATTGAATCATTCGGAATAGACGAGTGCTGGATTGACATTACAGGCTATTGGCGTGACGGAAAGCAAGCTGACGGTAAAGTAATTGCAGATGAAATAAGACAAAGGGTTAAAGATGAACTTGGAATTACAGTCTCAATCGGTGTAAGCTTTAATAAGATATTTGCAAAGCTCGGTTCTGACATGAAAAAACCGGATGCAACCACAGTAATTACATCCGGAGGAAATGACAGCTTTAAAAATAAAGTTTTCCCTCTCGATGTCGGAGAGCTTTTATATGTCGGAAAAGCAACAAGAAAAAAGCTGAATTCAAGAGGAATATTCACTATAGGTCAACTGGCAGAAACCCCTGTCGAAAGGCTAAGAAGCTGGCTTGGAAAATGCGGAGAATATCTTTGGGTTTATGCAAACGGCCTGGACAGAACACCTGTTCAGGCAGACAGCGGCAAACATTTAGTTAAATCAGTAAGCAACGGTACAACAACATACCGTGATCTTGCAAATGACAATGATGTTAAAATAATTGCATTTGCACTTGCTGAAAGCATTGCGTCAAGACTTCGTGCTATTCATTCAAAATGCGGTGTTATTTCCATTTCAATAAAGAATAAAGAACTGTACACATATTCAAAACAGACAAAGCTGTCTGTGCTTACAGATGACGCTTATGAAATTGCTTATGTTGCATTATCTCTTTATAAAGAATCCTACAACTGGGCTGCCGGTAATCCCATTCGTGCTATATCTATCTGCGTCTCTGACCTTGTTGATATTTATTCGGACTATCAAACTTCAATTTTTGAAAATTCAGATAAGATAAAAAAACAAAACAGCCTTAATAAGACAATTGACAATCTGAGAGATAAGTACGGCTATTCCTGTGTCAGAAGAGCAATAGTAATAAGTGACAGTGGTTTTGCAAGATTTTCAGCAAAGACTCACCCTGCATAATTTTTAAATTTAAAACAAATCCTCAAAATATAACAATAACTGATGAATAATAAAACGAGCATAATAAAAAATGGACATCGGATAAAGTTTCCATTGTCCATTTTAAATTACCGTGTTTTTATCTTTTTATAATCCTCTTTATATCTCTTGCCTTTCCTGTTTTTTCATCAAAATCGACCACCACACCATTAATAAAGCAAGGATTGCTGCTCTCTTTAAACATAACAGGATAGTGAAGTCTCATCTTTGAAGTTGCAATATCGCTGTCAACACCAAGCACTGAACGCTCAGGACCTGTCATTCCGACATCTGTGATATAGGCTGTATGGTCATCGAGTATCATTTCATCTGCTGTCTGGACATGAGTATGAGTGCCGAAAACTCCCGTTACACGACCGGTCAGATAGTGACCCATACACTTTTTTTCCGCCGTTGCTTCTGCATGAAAATCAACAAATATATTCGGCGTATCAATCTCAAGCAATGCTTTATCAATGGCAGTAAAAGGATTGTCAATAGGCTCAAGATACACAACTCCCATGGCATTTATGAAAGCTATCTGTGTTTTCCCTGTGTCTAAAATGTACATTCCCTTTCCTATCACACCATCCGGATAGTTAATCGGTCTGAGAAGATAATCATATTCATCATATATATGCACTGAATCTCTTCTTTGAAATGAGTGATTCCCTGTTGTAATAACATCTGCTCCGCAGCTTAAAAGCATATCAAGCGAAGCTTTGGTGATACCGTTTCCGGATGCCGAATTTTCACCGTTTATGCAAAGGATATCAGCTTCATATTCTTTTTTTAAATCAAAGATATGCTTTGCTAAGAACTCACATCCCTGCTTTGATACAACATCTCCTATAAACATTAATTTCATATTTTCCACTCATTTCATAATTATATAACTTTATTGTTTTTTACGCTTTTGTTCGGTTTTTGTTTCAACAGATGCATTAGCATTCTTAACAGACTTAGTACTCTTTATTTCAAACCAGAACATCGAGCCTTTACCCTCTTCGCTCGAAACACCGAACGGGAATTCGTGAGAAGTAAGTATTCCTTTTACAATTGACAAACCTATTCCTGTTCCGACTTTATCACGGGCAACTTTTTTATCACGGTAGTACCTGTCAAATACTAAAGGCATAAGTTCCTTTGAAATCCCTTTTCCATGGTCTATTATTTCAATTCTCACACTGTCCTTTTTATTTATCTGACGAATAATAACAGCTTTATCATCACCGCAGTAATTAACTGCATTGTTAATAAGATTATATAAAACCTGCTCTATCTTAGACTCATCGGCAAAACAAATCCTGTCATCATCTTTATAATACTGAATATTATACCCGTCACGCTCAATCAAAATCTGATACCTTGAAAGTACATCTTCCATCTTTTCAGAAATTGAAAACTCTGATAATGAAAGCTCTGCATTTGAACTTTCAAGCTTAGATAGCTCAAGAATATCATTCACCAGAAAAGCCAGCCTGTCGGATTCATCAATAATTACCTGAATATGCTCAGCACGCTTTTTTGGATTGTCACCTGACAAATCTCTTATCATCTCTGCATATGCTTTGACCATTGTAAGCGGAGTTCTCAAATCATGTGATACATTCGCTATTAAATCACGTCTTAAATCTGTAACTTTTTTAACTTCCCGACCTGCATGATTTAAAACATCAGCAAGCTCCTGAGACTCTTCATATCCTTTTCCGTCGAACTTGACATCATAATTTCCTTTGGCAAATTCTTCTGCCGACTCGGTTATTTTAACAATAGGCTTCGCAATTTTCTTGGATATAAACAAAGCTATTATAAATGCCAATTCAAATAAAATAAATGTTATAAATATCAATTGTTCCTTAATAATTTTTGTTGTTGAATCAACCGGCTCAATCAGGCTTTCTAAAAAAACAAGCTTTTGCTGACCGTAATCTTCAACCTTTGTTACATAAAAAAGCTCCTTAATATCAGTTTCTTTATTCTTGTATATTTTGGAAAAGCTGTCTTTTCCGCTGCTTAAAAGCTTATTTCTGAATTTGAATATATACTGACCGAACTCATTTTCAATATCTGAATTGAAATATGAAAATCTCCCTAAATAATTTGCTTTATGCTCAACATTTCCCAATATATCCGTAATCAAAACCGTAGCACTGTTTTTAAAAGCGAGATTATTAATAACCCCGTCCAAATCCTCAGAATCAATATTCTCTGCAATCTGCTCAGCACATTCTTTTAAATCTCTGACCTTCATCGACTGATAATACATCTCAACAAAAAAATATTGAAAAAACCAAAGTAAAAACAAAATTATCACAGTGAACAGCATAAAGCATATCCACACATAAGTACCTAAGCTTTTTTGACCTTTCAATGAATGAATTCTATCATTTTTTCTGCTAAACAATTTTTTCAAACTTATAACCCATTCCTCTCAGTGTCACAATAAGATTTCTGTATTCACCTAAACTGTTTCTAAGCATTTTAATATGTGTGTCAACCGTTCTGTCATCGCCGTAAAAGTCATATCCCCAGACTTCTTCCAAAAGCTTGTCTCTTGATAGAGCTATGTTCATATTCTTCACAAGATAGAACAACAAATCATACTCTTTAGGTGTCATTGAAACTCTTTCGCCGTCAATTAAAACTTCACGGGCAGTAAAATTTATAGTAAGTCCTTTATATCTAATTATGTCTTCTTTCGTGTTTATTGAATTTACTCTGTTCATAACAGCACGAATCCTTGCCATAAGCTCTTTCGGCGAAAACGGCTTTACCACATAATCGTCAACTCCCAGTTCAAAACCAAACAGCTTGTCATATTCCTCTCCCCTTGCAGAAAGCATAATAACAGGTACACTGCTTGTCTTTCTTATTTCACGAACAGCTGAATAGCCATCTAATTTCGGCATCATAATATCCATGATGATAATACTCAAATCTTCATTCTCGGAAACCTTTTTTACAGCTTCCATTCCGTCTTCGGCTTCTGAAACATCAAAGCCTTCAAACTCAGCATATTCCCGAACAACATCTCTTATTTTCTTTTCATCGTCAACTATCAATATTCTTGCCATAAATGTTATACTCCTTTTGCTGATTTTAGGAATTAACCTACCTTAAAACTACCATTTAATTGTGTTAATTAAGTGACAGAAATCCAAAACTTCCATCCGGATAATTGTATTGACATAGATATTTTATTTATTTATAATATAATTATACTATATTAAAATTAATAATACAATAAAAAAGGAAGATTAGCGTGAAAAATACTTTTTCACGCACGTTTTTGAGTCTTTGCCGCAAAAAGGTATTGCGTCAATTCCGTTGCCGGAACCGACTCAAATTCCGTAGGAAGGAGAGCCTTTGCAAAGCAAAGGCATGGTGATTAAAATGGCTGATAAAAAATATTACACTGTAATAAACGGAGAAGCAGGTCAAAAAGCTGAATTTCAAACAGAAGAAAAAAGATACTCACTCGGTGAAGAAATATTCAACAGTATTTCTCACGGAACAGGAAGTCTTTTATCCATTGCAGGAACTGTCATTTTAATAATTTTTTCAGCTATAAACCTTAATGCATGGGGTGTTGTTTCCTCAGCAATTTACGGAGCTTCACTCATTATTCTTTATTCAATGTCCACTCTTTATCATGCTATCACAAACGAAAAAGCTAAAAAATTTTTTCAGGTTATGGACCACAATACAATATTCTTTTTAATAGCAGGAACATACACTCCGTTCACGATTGTTTCACTGAGAGGTGCATTGGGCTGGACATTATTCGGAATAGTGTGGGGTGCTGCAATCGTCGGAATTGTACTTAATTCAATAAACCTTGAAAAATTTAAAAAGCCTTCAATAGTTTGTTATATTCTTATGGGCTGGGTCATTGCAATTGCCTTTAAGCCTTTGTACAACTCAGTGTCAAGTACATCTTTCATTTTTCTGATTATTGGCGGAGTGTTTTATACAACAGGTATAATTTTTTATGCAGTTAAAAGAATAAAATACTTTCATTCTATATGGCACCTCTTTACCATAGGCGGAAGTGTTTTTCACTACTTTTCCGTTCTTATGATTATGATGGGAGAATAAACACAAAATATAATAACACAAAAAAGACACTTCTTAATATGAAGTGTCTTTTTTATCATTGTTTTTTCTCTGCCTGTAATAAGTCTTTGCTATGTGAAAACTTTCACAACGGCAGATTCTCACTTACTGCTTAACCTTTACTTTTCTGAGTTTTTTATTCCATTTACTGAAAACTTTAACTGTTTTATTATTAGTATTCTTGTATGCAGCATATGCTCTAACCCGAACAAAGTAAGTCTTTTTACTTTTAATCTTCTTGCTCTTGATTGTAAGCTTTGTTTTCTTCAAATCTTTCTTTAAGATAATCTTGCTCTTTTTGAATTTCTTATTAGTCGATACCTGAACCTGATAACCTTTAGCTTTCTTGACTTTTTTCCAAGATACATTTATCTTCCTCTTTGCTTTACTCTTGACACTTAGCTTAATAATCTTAGCCTGCTTCATAGCTTTAACAGCTGCTTTTTTATCTTTCTTAACAGATGCTGCATTTCTTGTAATTGAAGTAGGTTTAGCTTTTGTAGGTAAAACTGATTTGTCAGAAGATTTATTTGAAGGATTGTCTGGATTATTAGAAACTGACGGAACAGGCTTTGTCGGCTCTGTCGGGTTTCCGAGTTTTAGATTTTCAATAGCTCTTTTCAAATTATTCATGGCATCTGTTCTCTGATTATCAGTTGCTGACGAATCTTCTTTTACATCGACAAGTGCATCATAAGCTTCTTTAAAAACTTTCCAAGTCTCATATGTATAATTCTTTTTTTCATGTGCTGCTGCATCAAAAAGCATTTCTTTTACTTCACCGCTTTTATTTAACTGAATTGCTTTATATGCATCTGCAAGCTTATTATAATAACTTGCTTTATCTAAATATGATGTTTTTGTGCTTTCAAGCTTTGATTTCAATGACTCAAGTTTAGATGTCATATTTGAATATCCGCTTATGCAGTCATCTTGTTTTAAAGCTTCGCATTTAATAACAAGCTCATTAAATTTAACCATATATCTTGCATAATAATCTCTTGCAGGATATTTGCTGTTTCCTTTGAAAAATGTATTTATCCACTCTTCACACTGATTTGCAGACCAAATTGATGCACCGGTAGGAAACCGTTCAAAATACTTGTTTAAATTAGGATAGTATAAATCATGAAGCTGTTTCATTATAGAGGCAACACGGTTAGGTTCATAGTTATCTTCTGCAAGCTCAATAATATCAGCAAAAACCATTTGAGCGAATTGAGGATTTTGCATCAACTTATATGCCAGTACCTGAATAGGACAGCCGCCGTTTCTTCCGCCGTCATAAAGCTGATAGAGTTTATCATTCTCAGAACTCTCGCCGGAATTTCCCCAAAGGAAAGCACCCATTTCAACATCATACAGCATAAATCTCCACTTACCGTCACTGTATCTTCCGCCGTTTTCGGTATCAACGGTTCTGCTTCTCCAAACTTCCCAGTTTTTCCACGGCCAGTCTTCATTTGTTATGTATGTTTCAACAGCAACATAATCTGCAAAGCTGTCTAAATCAATCATTTTTGAAACTTCTTCATAATCAGCTTTCTTTGAAAAATCTTTTGATGAATCATTGATATAGCTTACAAAATCATTCCAAAGCTCAACATCTTCATCGTTACCCTCTTCAACTTTAGGTTGATTATTATTTGAAGTATCCGGTTTAATCATTACAACATTGTCTTTATCAACACCGAAATGACTTTCTACATAATCATCGTTAAAATCCTCCTGCATGGTGTAAATACCCCAGTATTCACCGTTAATAAATGCAATACAAGGAACACTTGCCTGTTTTGAAAAATTCCTGTCAAGCACACAGGTTTGAAGCAGTGAATCTTTATATTTCACATAATTTGCATCATTTCCGCCGTTTCTAAGAGTAATTTTTTTGAATGATTTTATAGTTTTTCCATCTGCGTCCTTTGCCCTGCCTTCAAAAAAGTCGTATTCAAAGCTTTTCTCACCATAATCTTTTTTTGCATACAGTCTAAGACTCTTTTGATATTCACCTCTTGAATAACCGCCTTGAATTCTAAGACCGCAGTTTTGAGATAAAACCGCTTTGTTGTTCTTTATATAATCTATATGTACAGGTCTTTCCCATTCCTTACCCTTATTTGTACAATTCTTCTGAAGATAAATTCCGATTTCATCATCAAAAAGATTATCCGCATCGGTGACGATAGAAATTATAGGAACACCATAATAAGTTTCATTTGTTTTTCCTACAAAATATGATTTTGTTACCACTTCACTTGACATTCCGTTGCTAACCGCAACAGCCCTTATGACTGTTGCCTTATCAACTTTAACGGTAGGCTTGTCAGAACCTCCACCTCTATGATCTCTGTCAGTTAATTTTGTCTTGCTTATCGCAGACAAAACATTAGCCTCATTGCTTCTGTCAACAACATTTATTGCTCCCGTATATTTGGTTGAAGCGGTTGTCGGTGTGCTTCCGTCAGTTGTATAATATATTTCCGCTCCTTTGACTGCACTGATTGTAAGTGAAAAACTGTCTTTAAATGCTCCGCTTTCTTTTGAAAAAGTCGGTGCGTCAATAGAAGTGGGAATCACCTCGGCATTGTTATTGCTTGTTCTTGCCGTAGGATATGTAACCTTGCATGTGTCACTTCCGTCAGGAATTCTTGAATATGTAGTATCATCATCAAGTGACGGAACAGTAATATTATCAACACTTACCGAACCGGATGTCTGGAAATCCAAATCCAGTCCGTTTCCTGACATATTCATTTTGATATACGGCTTTGAACTCACCATAGTATCATCTAAATTTTTATTGCAGTATATAACCAGATATCCTTTTGACGGAACCACTGCTGTACCGCTTATAGTCTCTGTCTTAGTTGTTTGGTCTAAATCGGTTTTTTTCAGCTGATAGCCTGTTACATCAACAGCTGTACTTGTCGGATTATAAAGCTCAATCCAGTCACAAAGCTCTGTCACCGTTTCACCTTTTTTGTCATAAACGGCTTTAACATCTGTTAAGTTCCCGTTTTGACCTGCATTGCCCAGACAAACTTCGTTGATAACAATGTTATTTGCAGCTGCATTTGTAATAAACACAGAAAAACTCACAGAAGTCAATAACATTACAGCTGCCACAGCAAGACCTGTGATTTTCTTAAACATTTTCATTAATCTTCCTCCTTTTATTCCTAATAAAATTAATAATTGTTTTGCAATTTATTTTATATGTAAAAACAACTTTATTTTTTAACAATAAAACAAATATTTATGCAAAATAAACAATCCGTCATTCTTATACTACATGATTGATACCGATTTGTCAATGAATAAACATAACAATTTTAAATATCATAACAAATTAGGAATAAAAAGCTTTTTTTCTCAGGATTTTATTGTATACAAAAAGTCTGACACAGTTTTAAACTGCGTCAGCCTTAAATAATTTCATTTAATTATCTTATAATAATGTCATCTCTCTTAGGTCCGTTTGAAATCATTGTAATCGGATAACCTATTTGTTTTTCACAGAACTCAATGTACTTTCTGCAATTTTCAGGCAAATCATCATATTTCTTAATACCTCTGATATCGCAGTTCCAGCCGTCAAGAACCTCATAAACAGGCTTAGCCTTTTCAAGCTTAGTTGTCACAGGGAAATCTGTTGTTACTTCTCCGTCGATTTCATATCCCACACAGACAGGAATTTTATCAAGATAACCCAATACATCAAGAACAGTAAACGCAACCTCTGTTGTACCCTGAAGACGGCAGCCGTATTTTGAAGCAACACAGTCAAACCAACCCATTCTTCTAGGACGTCCTGTTGTTGCACCGTATTCTCCTCCGTCGCCGCCGCGGCGTCTTAATTCGTCAGCCTCTTCACCGAAAATCTCAGATACAAACGCACCTGCACCGACTGCCGAAGAATATGCTTTGCATACTGTTACGACACCCTTGATTTCATATGGCGGGATTCCTGCTCCGATAGCACCGTATGATGCTAATGTTGAACTTGATGTAACCATCGGATAAATACCGTGGTCTGGGTCCTTCAATGTGCCGAGCTGACCCTCAAGAAGAATGTTCTTGCCCTCTTTAATAGCCTCTGAGAGATATAGAGATACATCACACACATAAGGCTCAACCATTTTTTTGTATTCCATCAATGTATTGAAAAGCTCGTCAATATCAAGTGCAGGCTTGTGATACAGGTTTTCAAGCAACGCATTCTTCTGCGGAGCGATTCTCTCCAAATGAGCTCTTAACTCATCTTCGTCAAAAAGCTCCTGAACCTGAAATCCAAGCTTTGCATACTTATCTGAATAGAAAGGTGCTATACCCGATTTTGTTGAACCGAAGCTGGCCTTTCCAAGTCTTTCTTCTTCATATTCATCAAATAAAATATGATATGGCATAACCATCTGTGCCCTGTCAGATACTAAAATCTTAGGTCTCGGAACGCCCTTGCTTACAACCTCTTCGATTTCATTGAAAAGAACAGGAATATTAAGTGCAACACCGTTTCCTATAATATTTGTAGTATGGTCATAAAAAACACCCGACGGCAAAGTATGTAGTGCGAACTTACCATAATCATTAACAATAGTATGTCCTGCATTTGCACCGCCCTGAAACCTGATAACTATATCAGATTCTCTTGCTAACATATCGGTAATCTTACCCTTACCTTCATCGCCCCAGTTAGCACCAACGATTGCATTTACCATAAATATTTCCTCCAAAATGCTTATGCATTAAATTTGTATATTCCTTTTTTAGAAAATACATTATATAGTATATCATAAATTTTGGTCTTTGAAAAGGGCAAAAATACAAGTTCACAATATTTTAATATTAATACTTATATATTGTTTGACATTAATCATTAAACATTATAAAATATAATTTAAGAAATAACATTCCAAACCTTCATAATGGCAGTCAATAATATCTTCAGTCATTCCATTAATTAAAAATAAAACATATTAAAACTGATTTTCACCATACTAAATAACAAGAGATTTCCCTTATTTAATCACAATCATAATATTCTCATAATTTAATATTAAGGAGAAATACCATGACCAACATAAAATTAATACTTACAGGCGGAACAATTGCTTCATCAGTCACGGAAAACGGGATTTTGCCCTGCTCATCGGATAATGAACCGCTTTTGCTCAATGAATTCAAAAAAAACTGCAATCAGCTTAATCTGAATATTAAGTTTAGCTGTGAAACTATATTAAATAAACTCTCTGAAAACATGGAGCTTTCTGACTGGGAACAAATTTTATTCTGCTTAAAGGAAAATGACTTCTCAGAATATGACGGAATTATAATCGCTCACGGAACAGACACTCTCGGCTTTTTTGCCAATATGCTTTCTGTTTTCGAAAAGGACTTGCCTCCTGTTTATATAGTTTCAAGTGACAAAGTGCTGACTGATAAAACAGCAAACGGAAATGATAATTTTGCTTGTGCCGTAAACGAAATTATTTCTCGTAGACATTTACACGGAGTATTTGTACCATACAGAAACAGTGATAATAAAATGAGAATTCACAGAGGATTTCAGATTATGCAATCGGGAATTTTATCGAATGATTTTTATTCGGCTGATTCTTTGCCGCCAGAGCATAAAAATTTAAAGAACTTTAACGGCTTAAAAAAAGGAGTTCTTCTTTTAAACAGCTATGTAGGAATGAATTTGTCCGTGATTGATTTAACTGATTTGACCTCAATAATCATTGCTTCTTATCATGGCGGCACAACAAATGAAAATGAAATTCTGAAGCTTTTAAAAAGATGCAGAGAAACTGAATCAAAACAGCCATCTTTAATCCTTGCTTCAGTAAACTATTCAGATATAGAAAACCAATATGCCTCAACTGTAAAATTGCAGAAACACGGAGTAAAAACAGTATACAAAAAAACTATAGAAACAGCTTATGCCGAAGAACTTTGCAGTTTAGTATAAGTTCACTATAAAAACAAACCGCCATGAATTTCAAGGCGGTTTAATTATTGCGAAAAATAAAGAACAGCCCATTAAAAACAGGCTGTTCTTTTACAAAATATAAAAAACTTATTTAAAATCTTTTATCTTTTTATTTATTATTTTCAGCTCCGAATCAATTGTTCCTGTATAAGAATTCTTCAATGCAGTCCAAGTTTTCTGAACTCCGCTGTCGTCCGGCTTGTAGATATCCTCATACAAAGCTCCGATAGGTGCACGCTTACCTGCTGCTGAATCATCTTCGGCAAGTGTTGTTGAAACACCGTAACCGAAATCAAATACGTTTTTATGATCGCTTGAACTTTCATCAAGGTAAACCTGATACATATCTGCAGTCCATCCAGGATTGTCTGTCAGGAATTTCTGAGTAGCAGTTTCTTTATATGATTCATCAAATGTTGCTACTCTTTCACATTCATACCAGCACTTAACTGCTTCCTTAGCTGTTGAACCTTTAACCCACATATAAGCAAGCATATCACCTGATATTACTTTCTCATCATTCTGCGGATCTTTAGGAATAGGAACTACTCTCCAGTTATCGTCAGCTGTAGGTCCGGCAGAGCCTGACATAGCCCAAATACCCATGTTATAGAAAAGTGTCTGGTCAGCTTCAAAACAGCTTCTTGCAGAGCCATACCAGTTAAGGTCTACCAATCCTTCTTTACCTAAATTATAAAGCAAGTTTTCAGCTCTTTCTATATCAGGGTCATTAAGATTATTTTTAAATACGCCGTCTTCGTATGTGACAAGTGTTTTGCCGGTCTGCTGAACAAGCTGAGGAGCAAACCATCCTACAACACCGTATCTTTCCTTATCACCTGTTGCGTTCTTCTTATAATCTGCCATTATATTGTACCAGTTATCCCAATTCCATTCGCCGTTTTTGTACAATTCATAAGGATCATCGAGTCCCTCATTTTTAATTACATCTTCATTGTACATCATTAATGTTCCGACGCTGAAGCTTATCGGTGCAACATAGTGCTTGCCTTTCAGCTCAAATTGATTAGCCGTATCTTTAACACCTTTCCAAATATCAGCGTCAAAATCAACTATCTCATCTATAGACTGATACATTCCTGTAACTACTTGTGACGGGAAAGCAATCCACTCATATTTGAATATATCAGGAACATCCTTTCCTGATGTAATAGCCGTTGCTAATTTATCATATTTTTGTGCGTCAATGACTTTGGTCCATTTAATTGAACCGCCCTTCTGTTCAAATAAATTCATTGCCACTGATTTGTCTTTGCCCTCCATAGGATTGAGATCATAAGTTCCCATCCAGATAAGCTCTTTTTGAGCACCGTCAGGTATCTTAGCAATTGCTTCAGCTGCCGCTGTAGAATTAACCTTAACCTTATCAACATGTGAGCTTTCTTCTCCACCGTCTTTTGTACAGCCGGTAACAGAAAGTGCCATCAAAAGAGCCAGAACAGCAGAGCCAATTCTTTTGGTCTTTTTCAATGTTATTCCTCCTTATTTTTTGTTTGGTATTAAATTGTTTTGAAAAACGATTTTACCTATTGATATTATATACTTATTTTTGCAATAAAATCAAGTGATATATTAATATATTTTTCCATATTTTTTTGTGCATTTTGCCATACATCATATGACCTTTGGCTTGAACTTTTTATTTGTATATAGTATAATGTTTTTGTTATTAAAAATATGAAAATTCTATTTGATATAATTTAAGAGGTTTTATGAAAAAAGTTGAAATTTTTACAGACGGGGCATGCTCAGGAAATCCCGGTCCCGGCGGGTACGGGGTTGTAATGAGATATAAAGGAATAGAAAAAGAACTTTCCGGCGGAGATTCTCAGACAACCAACAACCGAATGGAGCTTTCTGCTGTAATTGCAGGGCTTTCTGCATTAAAAGAGCCATGTGAGGTAATAATAACCAGTGACAGCAAATATGTGATAGACGCTGTACAAAAAGGCTGGGCTGAAAAATGGCGAGCTAACAACTGGATAAAATCCGATAAAAAGAAAGCACTGAACTCTGATTTGTGGGAAGAGCTTTTATCTCTTTTAGACAAGCACAAAGTCGAATTCATATGGGTTAAGGGTCATGCCGGACACCCTGAAAACGAACGCTGTGACGAACTCGCGGTTATGGAATCGCAAAAGTTTTAAAAGCCTTTTGATAATGATTTGATTGCGGACAGCAGAACAACGGCATTAATATTTAATAGTGATATGCCTATTAAATATTAAATTATTGCCTCTCATGAGAAAGATATAAGTTGTAATTATACGCTTAAAAAGGTTGTTCTATGCTAACTTTAAAAAATTATTAATATATCAGCACTTGTAAGTTCATTAATTAATGATTATAATATAGATAAAGTATAGTATTTCTATATGAATAGAATACAAAATATATTTCATAATGGGATTATACCCTTATAAAAAGCTGAAAGGACTTGAAATAAATTGGATAAAAAATTCATTTATTGTGATAATGCTGCAACTACTAAGGTTTCAAAAAATGTATTGGAAACTATGATGCCTTATTTTACAGAGGAATACGGAAATGCTTCGAGCATATATATGCTGGGGCAAAACGCCGCAAAAGCTCTTTTAAAAGCAAGAGAAGCTGTTGCCGAGGCAATCGGTGCAAAACAGCATGAGATATTCTTTACATCGGGCGGTTCCGAATCTGATAACTGGGCAATAAAAGGCGCGGCTTTAAACGGTGCTAAAAATGGTAAAAAACATATTATCACTTCGGTTTTTGAGCATCATGCTGTACTTCACACCTGTGAATTTTTAGAAAAGCAGGGATACGAGGTCACTTACATTCCTGTTGACGAAAAAGGACTTATAAATCCTGAAGATATCAAAAACGCAATCCGTGAGGATACCTGCTTAGTAACAATTATGTTTGCTAATAATGAAATCGGTACTATTCAGCCGATTGCCGAAATCGGTGAGATATGCAAGAATAAAAAAGTTCCTTTCCACACAGACGCCGTTCAGGCCGTCGGAAATGTAGAAATTGATGTTAAAGCTATGAACATTGATATGCTTTCTCTCTCAGGTCACAAAATTCATGCACCAAAGGGTGTGGGTGCTTTATATGTTCGCGGAGGATTATCACTTCCTAACCTGATTCACGGAGGCGCTCAGGAAAAGAGCAAAAGAGCAGGAACAGAAAATCTTCCGTCTATTATGGGACTGGCACAGGCTATTACCGATGCTGTTAAAAACATAAAAGAAAAGCAGGAAAAAGTATCAAAGCTTCGTGACAAGCTTATTGACGGTATTTTGAAAATAAACGAAACAAGACTAAACGGTGACAGAGAAAAGCGTCTTTGCTCAAATGTTAACATTTCAATAAGAGGTGTTGAGGGTGAAAGTCTTCTGCTCTCGCTTGATAATGAGGGCATATGTGCTTCAAGCGGTTCTGCATGCACATCAGGAAGCCTTGACCCTTCTCATGTACTGCTTTCTATAGGACTTCCGCATGAAATAGCTCACGGCTCACTTCGTCTGTCTATCAGTGAAGAAACAACAGAGGAAGATGTGGACTATATTCTCAATGTAGTTCCCGAAGTCGTAAAAAGACTTCGCAGCTGGTCACCTCTTTGGGAAAGAATCTGCAAAAACGAAGGTATTACAGATATAATTTAGTTATCAAAGTTTTCGATCAAACCTTCTTCAAAAGGTTTGCAGGTCAAGGGCAGAACCATTGGCACTGACCGCAGCCAGCGAATTTTTTTTAACGAAAGCGTTCAGAAAAAGTGAATTTCAAAACAGTCCGGTGTACTGTTTTGAAAGAGGAAAATCAATGTAAGAGAGGGATTTTCCTAAAAAAATAATTTATGATTTACAATTAAAAATTTTTATACAGAAAGAGAGATATAGATATGATTTATTCAGAAAAGGTTATGGACCATTTTACTAATCCGAGAAATGTCGGTGAAATTCCCGATGCTGACGGAATCGGAGAAGTAGGAAACGCAAAATGCGGAGATATAATGAAGATGTATATAAAAATCGACAACGGCATCATCAGTGATGTTAAATTTAAAACATTCGGCTGCGGTGCTGCAATTGCTACATCTTCAATGGCAACAGAACTTATTAAAGGGAAAACTATAGAAGATGCTTTAAAGCTCACAAACAAAGCTGTTGTAGAAGCTCTTGAAGGACTTCCTCCGGCAAAGCTTCACTGCTCTGTACTTGCTGAACAGGCTATGAAATCCGCAATTGCCGATTATTATAAAAGACAAGGCGTTGACCCTGCTCCGATAGTCGGAAATATCGGCGAATGTGAAGACTGCCATGGCTGCCACTAAGGTTTTAGTTGCACTCAGCGGAGGAGTTGACTCGTCCGTTTGTGTAAAGCTGCTTTTAGATAAAGGATACGATGTTGCAGGATTAGTAATGCGAATGTCAGACAGCCATGAAACAACCGTTAAAGCCGCTAAAGAAGCAGCGTCAGCTCTTGGTATAAAACTATATGAACTTGATTTAAGAAAAGAGTTTAAGAAAACAATCATAGACTACTTTGCAGATGAGTATAAATCAGGAAGAACTCCTTCTCCATGTATAAAATGCAATCCGCAAATTAAATTCAAATATCTTTTAAAAACTGCTGACGAAAACGGTTTTGATTATATTGCGACAGGTCATTATGCAAAAATAACTGAAGATGAAAACGGCATTTATCATCTTTTTAAAGGTAACAGTATAGAGCGTGACCAGTCTTATATGTTATTCGGGCTCAGTCAAGATGTTCTGTCAAAACTTATGCTTCCGCTTTTTGAATACGAAAAACCTATGATAAGAGAAATAGCAAAAGATATCGGACTTAACTGTGCTGACGCCCCTGACAGTCAGGAAAACTGCTTCATTGAAGATAAAAACTATGCCGATTACATCGAACGGCATTACGGCAAATCCGAAAAAGGTCAGTTTATTGCTCCTGACGGAACTGTATGCGGTGAGCATAAGGGTATCATTCATTACACTGTCGGACAAAGAAAAGGTCTTGGTATTGCTCTTGGACAACCTGTTTTTATAACTGAAATTGACCCTGAACAAAACAAAATCTATCTGGGATTTGAAAATTCACTTGTCAGTGAAATAAATTTAAAAAATCTAAATGAAATCTATGACGGTGCAATAAAAGACGGAATGTCATGTGAAGCAAAGCTTCGTTCTGCGGCTAAACCGGTTAAATGCACGGTCAAATTGGAAAAGCCAAACAAAATTTGCACTTTAATAATGAATAACCCACAGAAAAAAGTTCCGTCCGGTCAGGGAGGTTGTCTTTATAAAGGCAATGAAATCCTAGGCGGAGGAATTATTTTTTAAAAACTTTTGTGCATATTGACAAAATCATTCATAAAATGCGATTTTAAGGGGATGAAAAAATCTTTTCTCCCCTTTTTATTATTTTGTGATATTTTACCAATACAATATATTGTATTGAACTTGAAACACATGACATATTTAGATATATTGTTTTAATATAAGAAATTAAAATCTATAATAATTTGGGCATAATTTATATAGACAAAACAAAACATTTATATTATAATAAAAATATTCAAAAGCTGACAAAATGTTTTATGAATAAACTGTATTTTATCAGCTAATGAGGAAACAAGAGGTTTTATAATGAGAGTTATAACAGGTATTGCCAGAGGAAAAAAACTAATTACTCTTGACGGTCTTGATGTAAGGCCTACTACAGAAATGGTTAAAGAAGCTATTTTTTCAAGTATACATTTCGACTTGCCGGGTGCTTCTGTGCTTGACCTTTTTGCCGGCTCAGGTCAGCTGGGCATTGAAGCTGTAAGCCGTGGAGCAAAACATTGCGTTTTCGTTGATAAAAGCAAAAATTCAATTGATATAATAAAGAAAAACATTGAAAGCTGTGGATTCAACTCTCAGTCAAGAGTTCTTAATATGGACAGTATTGAGTATTTATCTGTAGCAAAAACAGGTATTGACATTGTTTTGTTGGATCCTCCGTACAGACAGGGATTAATTCAAAAAGCACTTCCTCTTTTAGATAGAATTATATCAAATAATGCAATCGTTATCTGTGAACATGAAAATGAGCTTATTCTTGAAGAAAGTTATGGCAGACTTAATAAAACCAAAACAAAAAGATACGGTAAAATTTCTATATCTTATTTCACTGCGAATACTGAAGATGATTAAATAAAACTACACTTTTACTGAATTTCAACCGATTCAGGGATTGGATTTAAAATGAGTAAAAAAATTGCGGTATGTCCGGGAAGCTTTGATCCTGTAACATTAGGACACTTGGACATCATTGAACGTGCTTCCGGACTTTTTGACGAAGTTATTGTAGCAGTTTCTATAAACTCACAAAAAGCATACAGCTTCACTGCTGAAGAACGCATAGATATGATAAAAACAGTATCAGAGTATCTTCCGAATGTTAAAGTTGAAAAATGTGACGGTCTTTTAGCTGAATATTGTAAGCAAAAAGGGGCTGTTGCCATTGTGAAAGGTCTTAGAGCTGTCACTGACTTTGAATATGAATTTCAGCAGGCATTGGCAAATAAAAAACTATACGAAAAAGCCGATACTATATTTCTTACGACAAGATCTGAAAATATGTATCTGAGTTCAAGTGTTGTTAAGGAAATAGCAAGCTTCGGAGGAGATATAAGCGAATTTGTTCCTGCAAAAGTGCTTGATATGATTACCGGCAGAATTTCAAAAAAATAAGAAATTAATTTTTAAATCGGCATCTTATTGGTTAAATAAAAAAGTAATCTGAGTATTTTACTTAATATTTGTGTGTTATGTGTTATGTAAAATGCTGAATTATAAAACAAAACGATAGAATAAAAAAAGAAGGAGAAAGAAAAATGAAAATTGATGAGATTTTAGATTTGATGGATGAGTTGGTAGACAAAGCAGTCACAGTTCCTTTTACAAACAAAAAAACACTTGTTGACACAGAAAAACTAAGAGAGTATATTGACAGCATTAGATATAACCTGCCTGCAGATATAAAACAGGCTAAAGAACTCCAGAATGACAAAGCTCTTATCATGACCGAGGCAAACAAAAAAGCTGAAGTTATTATAAAAAAAGCTGAAGACAGAGCGAAGGTTTTAGTTTCAAATGAAGAAATTTTAAAACAGGCTAAAGAGCAGGCTGCTGAAATAACAGCACAGGCTTATGCTATGGACAGAGATATCAGAAACGCTATGTCCGAGAAAATTGACAGTCTTTTTGCAACAACAGAAGATGCACTTGCTTCAGCACTCAACAACATAAAGAATACAAGAGCGGCAATCAAAGCAGCAAATACACCTAAAAACACTTCTAACTAACAAAACCGCTTATAAAAAAAGGAACAGATTAAAAAATGAAATCTGTTCCTTTTTTATTTTGCATTATCTAAAAATAAATTTTATCTGTAAACGAATATAGTTTAACTTTTAATAAGCATCTATATATTCATACATAGTTGTATAAACGGTACTATTACTTCCGGTTATATTAAGTCTGTGAATATAACTTCCTCTGAATGTCTGAGTACCGTATTTATAAGTAAATTTATCAAAAAGCTCTTCACCTGAATAGCCTAAAACCTTAATGCCTCTGTACTTAGCAGCTCTTTTTGAATAATCGATTCTGCTCTTCAAAGCCATATCTGTATTGGAAAGCCATTGCTTGTCCATAGGTATTTGCTTATGTTTTATTATATTTCTGGAAACAGCATAATTATCAGTTAAATTGTATTTTTCATAGTTGCCGTCAGTATCCCGCATATGAATATGAGAGATTAAGTTTGACAAACTTGAACCGTTATATTTCTCAATTACCGAATTCATATCATATTCTCTTGAAGTCGTTATTGAAGGTATGGTTACTCTAATCTGATTAGTTTTATAAACAAACGGATAGGTCCCATATGCTTTAAGCGAATATGCAACAACAGCATCCCACAGTGTTGAGTTTTCTAATACATAAATATAATTAATTGTTTTAGTATCACTCTCACAGCTTATGTTCTTTAGCGTTACATTTCTGGACATTAAGTTGGTGAGGGAAACTCCTGAATTTATTTGAGGCTTTGGCTGATTAAGACCGAGTGCCAGAGTATATGATCGTGATGCTATATCTAATCTGTAATAACCCTTTTTAAAAGTCATTTTTGCCATGTCAACAGAACCGTAATGAAGTTCATGGTCATTTATATAAAAATCAACTGAAATAACCTCTTCGTAATATTCAGATATAATAAAAGTTCCCCTAAAGCTTGTGTAAGGAGTATATCTTTCTTTATCAAGATTAAAATAAATACATTTATTTAATCTGACTGTTGAAATTACCCCATTATTATTCATTACTCTTATAAATGCATATACATTATTAATTCAAATCACCGCCGTTTCAATAAAAATTATATAAATCACTATTAAGACTTACAAAGAGATATTACAACTTCATATATATAATTTTCCTCGGAGCCGCAAATCTCATAAGAAGTAAGCATATAATTTCCCGCATTAATTCCATCTATTTCAACAAACTTAGCATTCGGCTGTTTAAAACTATTCAGCATAGAATAAATCTCATTTATCCTGTTTTTATCAATTAAAGCCGTTACTTTCATTTGCTCAGTGCCATAGCCCATATAACAGAATTCCTGAGCGTCATGAAACGCCGGTATTTGAGAAACCTTTGCAGTTCTGAATATTTTGTAGTTTTTCACATAAAAAATATACCCATCAAAAGACATGGTGATAAGATGTTTAGAATTTTTTTCTGTCATTAAAATAATTCCTTTCAAAATAATATTAATTATTTTCCTCGGCCAAGAAATACCTGAATTTCATAGTAATAGCAGCTTCAAAACGTGAACATAGATTGTTTACTTTTAAATCACCTATATCAATCGACATTGGAATAACATCTTTACTGAATATAAAATCCGCGTATATATTATTTATTGTTTGAGATAATGATGAAGCTGACAATCCCCTTTTTGCAATAACTTTACACTGTATATTAATAAATACTTCTCCTGACTGCAGCTCCAGCGAATTCTCATAGCTATTGATTTTTTCAATGCTTTTGACACTGACAAATCCGATATTAGTATTAAAGTTTTTAGCTAAATCTATATCAGAAAACTCATTATATACACTTACTCCATTATTCGATAAAATCAATGCTATATTTGATTTTAATATGTCAAACATTTATCTCACCCCGCAACAGAAGCAAAGATGAAATCCATATCTTCGGTTAAATCAGAAATACTGATTAATGCATTATTTCTAAGCTCTCTTGCAGATTCAAGTCTTTGGTTTAAGTTTAATGACTCTGTCGCAGATCCGGTTAAAGTTATACCTCTTTTTTCTTTCATAAGCGAAAGAACCGTATAATCATAATAAGCCACACAAGCCGCTGCATATTCACATCTTTTAATATCATCTTTTTTTACAGGAGAAGTGATGAGTTTTTTTTCTATAAAGCTTTTTGCATCGTTTATTGTATCACTGTAATTTTGAATATCTTCATCGGGAAGCTCCGAAATACTTTGAAATATATCGGTTATTATACTAACATTCAATTAAAACACCCCTGCCATTTTAATTATTTTATAATCCAAATCAATTTATCTTATGATTTAACTGTTTTCAATACTTTTGTTGCACCGGATGCAATCTTTGAAAATCCTACTGTAATCGAACAAGCAATTTCATCGCACTGTGTTGAAATGAGCTTATCAAAATCAACTATAATATCAGTTCCGAAAATCATTTCAAGTGCACAGTTTTTATCTACGCCTATAGCTATATTTTCGGTTAACTCAGGGCATTTAACGAGTGTTACTCCATATGGAGTTTTAACCATACCGCTTGTCATATAATCAGAAACACAGTATTTCATTTCTTCAAATGCCAAAATCTTTGCCATATCAGCCGGTGAGCATAACATTGTTGTCATATCGTATTTGTTCATAGAAGCCCAGAATGCAGCTAAATCACTGTATGAAAGAGAATCTCCGCTTATTGCAAGAGGTGTAACTCCTGAACTCAAAACACTTGCAGCCTTAGCATTAACAGCCCTTGAAATCTGTGCTCCGAGGTCTCTGAGAATAACTGCAAAAGTTTCAATTCTTTGCTTTCTTATTGATTCATACGAGCAAGACAGCTTTCTTGCATATTTAGAAAGAGTAATAGCAGAAGATGAAAGTCTTACATTAGTATTCGGCATAGCTGCTGCTTCTGCAACTGCATCATCAGTTCCGGCCTTTGTAACTGTCAGTCCGCGGTATGTAATCTCGTCAGTCATAGTGGTTGCAGCAATAACCTCTGAAAGCACCGAAGCCTGATCCATTCCCTCTTTAATGCTTCGTCTTACAAACTCAGGGAACAATACTGCTGATTCAGTTGACATAAAAAATCTTTCAACACGGTCACAGTTTTCTCCCTGAACCTTAATATCGAATCTTTTAAGCTGGCGTTCGTAAGCATCAAGCCCTGCAAGTTCTGTATTGTTATAATTTTCATCCGGGTCTAAGTCAGTTAAAGCTTTAGTAAAGCTTTTTCCTGTAATGTTATAAAGTCCCTTTTCTAATTTAATTTCATTGTACATATTATTTCTCCTTTTCTTATAGCTTTTTTTCAAGCTTAAATTCATTGTTGTCAGTAATATTTTTATTGGTGCTTTGATAATCTGTAACATCCTTTTCCGCCCAAAGCTGCGGCATGAAAAGGCTTTTCCTTTGTGCTTTTTTTAAAAGAGAATGCTTTAAATCAAGCATCTTTTCACAATCAAATTCTGAAATATGGTTTTTTATATCGTCAGAAGCTGTCAAAGGCTCGCATAAATATTTCATTGATATAACATCTTTTTTTAAATCTTCATATAGCTTTGAAATAATATTATCCTTTTCGTTAATAAGGTTAATCAGCTCGTCATATGATTTATCTGTATTTTTCTGAATATCGTATGAGCCTGAAAACTCTTTTGATACACCTGCATTAGGCTGAGCAGGAATTGCAACAAATGACCATTCATATGCGTCGGTTGGTTTTTCTAAAACTGTGTGACAAAACTTTTTGCCATATGTTCTTCCTTTAATGTGCGAACAAGGCTTAACACGCATATCGGCACCGCAGACCGAACAAATTTCGCTGTCAACTTTACAGCTTACCGAAACCTCTTTTTTTATTCCTGCTTCAATTTCGGATATAAGATTTTCTGTTTTATCAGTCTTAATCATATAGGCCTTTGCCAGAAGATAGGTGTAATCTTCACCGATAGAAGTCTTTTTGCTTTTATCGGTTTTAACCTCAGTATCGAATATTCTTGCTGTCTGATTTTCACCTTTTGGATTATGGTCGAATATTCCTGTCTTTCCAACAAACATTTCCTTTAAAACATTCAGTGAATCTATTGAAAAACGCTCGTTGTCTCTGTCCACTTCATTGTCACAAAGAATAACCGGAAAAGCATAAACTTCATCTTTGCTCAGTTCCTTTCTCGTATGAACATTAATTTTCGCCATAATATAATCATCTATTTCAAAATCATCAGAACTAATAACCTTTGCCGATTTCATCTTCATTGGTTTTTCTCCTTTCGTTTTCAATTTCAATGGCCTCTGCCTGTGCGTTATAAAGTCTTGCCTTTGCAAGCTCTGATTCATCCTGAAGATTTATATTATCCCATTGTACAAACACTCTGCTGTCTGCACCTAAAAGATGTAAATATGTTTCACATATTCTTCTGATAATCGGAGTTAAAAGCCTTCGGTAATACTCAAGCTCACTTGTTAAAATATCGCACTGCTGCTGGCTCATTCGCTCGGTTGTAGACCAGTTAAGACCCAATAAAAACGGAGGTATGCAAAGCTTTGAAATCATTTGCTCTAAAATCTGTCTTACAGGAATTTCAGTATCAATAACTTGGTTATCCGCACCGATTACTTTAATATCCACATCACCTACGGCAACAAAATCCTTAACTATTCCGTTTCTTGAAGCATTCATACCGTCTGACCATTCTTTAGCAATCTGCATAGCCCGTTCTTTTGCAAATGCCTTGTCGTTTTCATTTGCAGGCTTATAGGTCACTGCATATCTTATATTGCCTACTCTGTCAAAGTTCTGACCGATACAATCATAAACCTTCATCAAAATTCCTGCTAAGCTGGGAAGTCCCCTGAACACCGAAATACCATTTGGATTCTTAGGGTTCGGATTAAGTGCGGAATAAATTATCCTCTCAGGATATTCAAGCATTTTGTCATTAGCACCGCTTATTGCGCAAATTCTTTTATCACATGGAGTCTTTCCGTATTTAACTTCGAAAAGTGTAGGGTCGGCATTATATAATCCGCATACCTGCTTTGTTTGAGGGTCTATTAAAATCTCCCCTATCGCTTTTCCGTATGTTAAAAGCTGGTCAAGATGGATATCCATAAATGTATTCAGTGAATATCCCGAAATTCCGACAGGTATTGAATCCATGAACTCATCAAGCTCACTTTGATACCTTTCATCTTCACACACAAGTTTAAATCCGCCTGTCAGTCTTACAATTTTACCTATACATGCGTCTAATATGGGAACCTGACTTCTTAAAGTTTCATAAAAATCCTGCTCAAACGCGTATGCTGTCGGTGCTAAACGAAAGATTTCTTTTCCGTTAACTCTTTCAGCAGAAGATACAATTGACTGAGGCTGTGCTGATTTTTGTTCTTTTTCTCTAAATTTAATTTTCATTTATTATCCTTTCCGGGAGTTAAAGCTTTCGCTTTTTATTTTCTGTCAAGCGACATAACAAAGAAATCATCACTTGATGCATATACAAAAGCAGAAACAAAGTATCTGATATCATCCATTGCATGATCATTTTCTTTTACAGGACAATCCGTTCCGCTTTTTTCATCCCACCTATAAAGAGTGAACTCTCTCAGCGTGTCCTTACAAAATGCAGAGATTTTGATTTTCCCGTCTGAAATGGCATCACTCACTCTGCGTATCCCGCTCATCACATCATTTTTTGCCGGAATTACATTAAACTTTCCATGCCGTCTTATGCATTCTATAAATGACGCTGCAGACGGGTCACAGACAACCGCCTCCGGCTTCTTGTCACAGCATGAACAAAGCTCTTCCAAGCCCTTATAATGCTCTTCATCAGTTCGCTGAACGCCTTCAATTCGGGAATTATAATAATATTCTTTCAGACGATACCAAACGCCGTTTGAATATCCCCAAAGACCGAATGAAGACGGATTGACGGTTCCGTAATCGCAAGACACAGCATATCTCTCAATATTTTTAGGAGGAATTTTAAAAGTATGAAGCGTACTGTCAAACATAGGATACACACAACCGTAAACACCGGACCAGTTTCCGAGAACAAATCTTTCATAAAATGCACCTGAATAAAGACTGTGATAACGTTTTATCACCTGCTTGCTGAGTGATGGGTTGTCATCTAAGGTGAACTTTAAATACAAGCCGTTTTTCTCTTCAATTTTATCTATCCACTCTTTTTTGAACCAATGATAAGGGTTATCGGGATTGCAGTTAAACCAAAGCTTAGAACCGGTAACAGAACATCTGGCAATAGCCTGCTCTACAAACGACCTCGGCATAAGTGCAGCCTCATCAAGCAATACTCCTGCAAGCGTTATGCCTTGAATTAGAGCTGCTGAACCCTCGTCCTTCCCGCCGAAGTAATAAAATCTGTTTTTTAGTCTGCCGTTTGAAATTTCAAGATAATTCTTAACGGAGTTTTCTTTAATTTTCATGCCTGTATTTCCGAGCATTTTTTTCAGCGGCTCAACTAAATTTCTTTTTAAAGAAGTTATCGTCTTACCGCACATTCCGAATGTTGCCGATGAAAATTCAGTCATTGCCCACATTACAAATGAAAATGCCATACAGGTTGTCTTGCCGCTTCTTACAGCTCCGTCACAGATGATAACATCTTTATTCTTATAGCGGTCATCGGCCCACCATGTCATAATACGCATTTGTTTTTCCGAGAAATTTCTGAAGGAAGTATTTTTCACACCTTACCCTCCTCATCGAAAAAATCACCGCTGCTGTTATTGTTTTTTTCAGATTCATCTTTTGACAAACTGATTTCTTTTGCCGACTTTAAAAAACCTTCAAGAAATGCTGTTCCGCTGTCTTGATTTTCATTTTCTTCCCTGCCTATTTCAAACATGATTTCAGCGGCCTTTAATTTATCAAAAAATTTTATATCTGTACTGCCGTCTTTATTCTTTTTAATCTCTGAAACGGCCAAAAGATTTTCATCATTAACAGATTTCAGATTTGTTTCTTCGCTGCTGCATAAAGCCAATTTAAAAAGTTCACTTCTGTCAGAAAACAATATTTTGCCCAGTGCAAGCTTTGCAAGCTCAGAGGCCGGCATTGAACAGATTTTTTTGTCTGAAAATTTTCTCACATCTGCTCTCCTTTCATATATGATTTTTCTCCTGACCTGAGAAACTGAAAGAACACTTGTCCTTTCACCTACCCTTCTCAAAACATCAAAAGTTGCACATTTCGGTGCAACTTAAAAAAATTATTCAAAAAAGATTTTATTTTATAGATTTTTCTCTGTTTTTATACTGAAATTTTTAATACTGAAAATTTAATTTATCAGCTTGTTTGCTTTATTCCGTCAGTGTGTATTTTATTTGACTTTAAAGGCATAATATGATAATATAAGATATGTATAAATATAACTAAATTCTGCTAATCAGGAGTGTAATTCACAGATGAAATACTATGTTGGAATTGATCTAGGCGGTACTAATATAGTGGCCGGTGTTATAAATGAAAATTTTGAAATTCTTTCAAAAGCACAAACAAAAACAAATCTTCCACGTCATGCAAAAGACATATGTGAAGACATGATATCCGTAACTAAGGGAGCAATAAAATCAGCAGGTCTTCATACTGAGGATATTGAAAGTATAGGTATCGGCACACCCGGTATTGCGAACTCCGACCATGGCGTAATCGAATATTCATGCAATCTCGGATTTGAAAATGTTCATATGGAGCAGATATTCAGACAAAAGATAAATCTTCCTGTTTATATAGAAAATGACGCTAATGCAGCAGCTTACGGTGAATATATCGCAGGTGCAGCTAAGGGTGCTAAAGACGCTGTATGCATTACACTCGGCACAGGTGTCGGAGGAGGAATTATCATTGACGGAAAGATATATTCCGGATTTAATTATGCCGGTGCAGAGATAGGACACATGGTTATAGAAGTTGACGGACCTCAGTGTACCTGTGGAAGAAAGGGCTGTTTTGAAGTTTTTTCATCTGCTACCGGGCTCACCAGAATGACTAAAGAAGCAATGGACAGAAACACAGACAGCCTGATGCATGAGATGGCAAAGAACTATGGAAAAATTAATGCAAGACTGGCTTTTGACGCAATGCGTCAAGGCGATAAAACAGCAAAAGAAGTAGTAGATAAATATATTAAATATTTAGCAGCAGGAATTACAAATACAATTAACATTTTTCAGCCTGATATTTTATGTATCGGCGGCGGCGTGTGCAATGAGGGCGACCCTTTGCTTATACCGATGAAAGAGATTGTAGCAAGAGAGGTATACACAAGAAATTCACCTAAGAATACCAAGATTGTCATAGCAAAGCTCGGTAATAATGCAGGGCTTATAGGTGCAGCTTTTTTGGGACTTGCTAAAGAAAAGCAAAAACGAAGCTAACAAACGAAACACTTGAAACGGAGTTTTTTATATGGGACTTTTTAATACAAAAGATAAAATTGAATCTGAGGCTGAATTTGACAGGCTTTTTGAAGAATTGGGTCTTGAAATAGAAGATACTGAACCGAATAATGATACAACAGCCGATATAGATAACTGAAATATTAAAAGTTTTCGCTCAAGCCTTTTTCAAAAGGCTTGTCGGGTTAAGGGTGAAACCCTTATCGCTGAATAAATTCGGCGAAATTTTTTACGAAGTGCGCTCGGCAAAGGGTGAATTTTAAAATAATCCGGTGGATTGTTTTAAAAGAGGGAAAGCACTGCGAGAGAGGGCTTTCTCTGAAATTGAACTTTTGATGTATCAAATGGTTAGGAGTGATAGGCTTATGAAAAGAACTGACTATATTACATGGGATGAATATTTTATGGGTATTGCTTTGCTTTCGGCACAGCGGTCAAAGGATTCAAATACTCAGGTGGGAGCATGTATAGTATCGGGTGATAATAAAATACTTTCAGTGGGTTATAACGGAATGCCGACAGGCTGCAATGACGATGAAATGCCTTGGGAGCGTGAAGGTGAAAACTCACTTGACACAAAATACCCGTTTGTCTGCCACGCTGAGCTTAATGCAATTTTAAACAGCTCAACAGGCTCTGTAAAAAACTCAAAAATCTATGTTTCGCTCTTCCCCTGCAACGAATGTGCAAAAGCAATAATTCAAAGCGGGATTAAAGAAGTGATTTATATGGAAGACAAGTATGCTGATTCTGAAGATGTTATCGCATCAAAAAGAATGTTTGATATGGCGGGAGTTAAGTACACAGAATACTCAAGCACTTCAAGAACCGTAGAAATAAAGCTTTAATATACATATAGAAAGGAATACTGATTTGAAACGCAAATACTGTATTTTAGGAGAAACTTTAAAACACACAATGTCACCTCCGATTCATGGAAGATTGTTTGAACTCAGAAATCGTGAATTTGAATATGTAATAAGAGAAATCAAGCCCGATGATTTAAAAGACAGTTCCGGCGAACTTAACGCAATGGCAGGATACAATATAACCATTCCGCACAAAGTGGCAATAATAGACTGCATTGACAAGCTTGATAAATCAGCAAAAAGATATAACTCTGTTAACTGTGTTGATAACAAGGACGGAGTGCTTACAGGTTACAATACCGACTGCGACGGCTTTTTGGAAACCGTTCATTCTATGGGTGCGGATTTGTCGGGGGAAGTTCTGCTTATCGGCTGCGGCGGTGTAGGAAGAATGATAGCTATTGAATCTGCTTTAGCAGGTGCGTCACTTAATATAGCAGTTTTAGAATCCGACATACCTTTAGCCCTGCAGGTTGAAAAAGAAATTAAAGCAATGAAAAGCGATGCTGAAATCAGTATTGTTTTAAATACTGAAATTGATAAATCCAAAACATACGATTTGCTTGTAAACGCTTGTCCTGTAGGAATGTACCCTAAAATCGAAAATTGTCCTGTATCTGATGAAATTATTCAAAAGTGCAATGCTGTTTTTGACCTCATTTACAATCCGAGTGAAACCAAACTCATGCAAAAAGCTAAAGAGATGGGCAAAAAAGCCGTAGGAGGAATGGCAATGCTTGTATGGCAGGCTGTTTCGGCACACAGGATATGGGACGGTGACGAATATACACAAAATGAAGTGAACGGCATAATTGATGAAATGAATGAAATTGTAAAGAGAGATTTTAAATAATGAGTCAGGAAATATTAATCTCAAATAATAAAAGCAAACCGATATTTCTCTGCGGTTTTATGGGATGTGGAAAATCAACTGTAGGCAGAAAGGTTGCTTCGATATTAAAATGTGATTTTGTAGATATGGACCACTATATTGAAAAATCAGAAGGCAGAAGCATAAGCGAGATTTTTCAGAGTGACGGTGAAAAGTATTTCAGGGATATAGAAACCGAAACAATTAAAAAGTTTAAAGGCAGCAGCGGTGTAATAGCAACAGGCGGCGGTGCACTTTTGCGTGAAGAAAACGGACTTGCCGCAAAAGAATGCGGCATACCCGTGTTTATAGACACTAAGTTTTCAGTATGCTACAACCGAATTAAAGATGATAAAAAGCGACCGATTGCTTTTAATTCAACAGAAGCCGAGCTGAAAGAGCTTTATGATAAAAGAAAAAAACTTTACATAAAAAACAGTCTTATAACCGTTAACGGGAACATTCCTGTAATAGTAGTCGCTAAGGAAATAATAAACGCAGTAAACAATTTAAAATAAGGAGATAGATATTATGAAAAGCAATAAAATCAAGGAAGGGGTAAATAATGCTCCTCACCGTGCATTATACCATGCACTGGGGCTGACAAAAGAAGAAGTATCACGCCCGCTTGTCGGTATCGTTTCATCATACAATGAAATTGTACCGGGACATATGAATATTGATAAAATTGTTGACGCAGTTAAGCTCGGTGTTGCAATGGCAGGCGGAACTCCGATTGTGTTCCCTGCAATTGCTGTTTGTGACGGAATAGCAATGGGACATCAGGGCATGAAATACAGTCTTGTAACCCGTGACCTCATTGCCGATTCAACCGAAGCTATGGCAATGGCACATGCTTTTGACGCATTGGTCATGGTGCCAAACTGCGATAAGAATGTTCCCGGTCTTTTAATGGCTGCAGCAAGAGTAAATGTGCCTACTATATTTGTTTCGGGCGGACCTATGCTTGCCGGTCATGTTGACGGAAAAATGACAAGCTTTTCAAGTATTTCGGAAGCAGTCGGCGAATTCAACGCAGGTAAAATCAATGAAGAAAAGCTTGATGAATATGAAAGACACGGCTGCCCTACCTGCGGTTCATGTTCCGGAATGTATACTGCGAATTCAATGAACTGCCTGACCGAGGTTCTCGGAATGGGACTTAAAGGCAACGGAACCATTCCCGCTGTTTATTCTGAAAGAATTGAACTTGCAAAGCATGCAGGTATGCAGATTATGGAGCTTTTAAAGAAGGATATAAGACCTCGTGATATTATGACCGAAAAGGCATTTATGAACGCACTTGCCTGTGATATGGCTTTGGGCTGTTCAACAAACTCAATGCTTCATCTTCCTGCGATTGCCCATGAATGCGGAATTGACTTAAATTTAGATATTGCAAATAAAATAAGCGATAAAACCCCTAACCTTTGCCACTTAGCACCGGCCGGTCACACATATATGGAACAGCTTGATGAAGCAGGCGGAGTTTACGCATTAATGAACGAGCTTTCTAAGAAAAATCTGCTTAATACAGACTGTATCACATGCACGGGAAAAACAGTCGGCGAAAATATTAAGAACTGCAAAAATAAAAACACCGATGTTATCAGAGATATTGAAAATCCTTATTCTGAAACCGGCGGAATAGCTGTTCTTCGCGGAAATTTAGCTCCTGACAGCTGTGTGGTTAAGCGTTCGGCTGTTGCTCCCGAAATGCTTTCCCATTCAGGTCCTGCAAGAGTTTTTGACTGTGAAGAGGACGCAATGGAGGCAATCTTAGGCGGCAAGATAAATTCAGGTGATGTTGTTGTTATCCGATATGAAGGACCGAAAGGCGGTCCGGGAATGAGAGAGATGTTAAATCCTACATCTGCAATAATGGGAATGGGACTCGGCGAGAGCGTTGCACTTATCACTGACGGAAGATTCTCAGGTGCTACAAGAGGTGCGGCAATAGGACATGTCTCCCCTGAAGCTGCAGTAGGCGGTCCTATTGCACTTATAAAAGAGGGTGATATAATCTCAATTGATATTCCCGCAAATAAAATCGATGTAGAAGTCAGCGAAGAAGAAATGCAGAAGAGAAAGAGCGAGTGGAAGCCAAGGGCTCCTAAGATTACAACCGGTTATTTAGCCAGATATGCATCTTTGGTTACATCGGGAAATACAGGAGCTATTTTGGATATAAAAAAATAATTATTGATATAGATAATTTTTAAGGGATTTACACAAAATAAAGGAATAATAAATAAAGGGTAAAAAAACTTTTTATTGAAAGAAGGAATTTAAAAATGAAAAAAATTATCAGCGGTATTTTGGCAGTTGTACTTTGTGCCGGTATACTCTGCGGCTGTCAGGAAGTTGAAAGCAGTTCTGTTCAAACTCCTATGACTACAACTACGGCCGCATCGGGAAATACAAATCCTGAATCAAGTCAGGTTAGTACAAATGCTCAGTCGGTACAGTCTCAAACTTCTTCTGTTTCCGGTTCGGTGAATGACGCTTCTTTTTTGAAGATAACTATGAAAGACTGGGATTCTATGAATACTGACGCAAAGTATATTAATATGGAATCAATTTTGAAGTATATTACCGACTCCGGTATAAAGACTTCACTTGATGTGGTTGATCTTGTAACAGCGCTTGATAAGTCAGGTAATACAAGCAAGAAGAAAACCGCTTATGATCTTGCACTTAAAGAAATAAACAAGAACAACAAAAAATCATCATAATTATTTACAGCTGAAAGGACCTTATAGTGAAATTACTGCTTAAAAATGTTATTATCGCAAAAGATGATAACACAACCGAAATAGTTGATATAGCTATTGAAAACGACAGAATAACAGATGTTGATAAATCTCTTGATTTTAAAGCCGACAAAGTGATTGACGGGATGAGCAGACTTGTCGCATTCACAGGACTTTTTGATATGCATGTTCATTTCCGTGACCCTGGACTTACCTATAAAGAGGATATAATAACCGGTGCAGATGCTGCTAAATCAGGCGGGTTTACCGGTGTTGCCTGTATGCCGAACACCATACCTGCAATTGATTCCTCAGAAACAATCGAATATGTAAAAAACAAAGCAAAGCAAACTGGTATAGATGTTCTTCCTATAGCCTGCGTCAGCAAAGGAATGTCAGGTAAAGAGCTTACTGATTTTTCAAAACTGAAAAAAGCAGGTGCTGCTGCTTTTTCTGACGACGGACGACCTGTTGAGAATGCAGAGCTTATGAGAAGAGCAATAGAACAGGCAGAAAAAACAGGTGTGACTGTTATTTCTCATTGTGAAGATTTGAACATCATAAACGGCGGAATAATGAATAAAGGTGAGGTATCACAGTCGCTCGGCGTAAAAGGTATGGACAGAGCAAGCGAGGACTATATAACAGCAAGAGAAATTGCACTTGCTATGAGTATGGACGCTCATATTCATATCGCTCATGTTTCAACAAAGGGTTCGTGTAATATTATTCGTGCCGCAAAAGCCGACGGTGTGCAGGTTACCTGTGAAACAGCACCTCATTATTTCACATTTACCGATGAGAAGCTATATTCTAAAGACGCAGATTATCGCATGAGTCCCCCTCTCAGAACAGAAGAGGACAGAAAAGCGATTGAAAAAGCAGTTTGTGACGGAACTATCGACTGTATTATTACAGACCATGCACCTCACAGTGAAGATGATAAGGCTGATTTTTACAAAGCTCCCAACGGTGTTGTCGGGCTTGAAACTTCACTTGCTGCAACGCTTACAAAGCTTTACCATACAGGACTTGTTTCACTTTGGAAAATTCAAAAGCTTATGAGTGAAAATCCAAGAAAAATTTTAGGATTAAAACCTATTTCCATATCGAAAGGAAGTATCGCCGATATAACAGTTTTCGACCCTGATTTGGAATGGACCGTTAATAAGGAGAACCTTCATTCAAAATCAAAGAACAGTGTTTTCAAAGGCGAGAGATTAAAGGGAAAGGTTTTATATACAATTTCAAAAGGCAAAATTGTTTTTGATGAAAATGAAAATCAACATTAAAGGAGAAAGACTATGTCATTTGACAGACTTATTGAAAAAATCGTTAAGACGCAGAATCCGACTGTTGTCGGACTTGACCCGAAGCTTGACTATGTTCCTGATTTTTTAAAGAAAAAGGCTTTTAAAAAATACGGAAAGAATTTAAAAGGAGCTTCAAAAGCTATTTTGGCTTTTAACAAAGCGATTATCGATGAAATATGCGATATAGTGCCCGCAATAAAACCACAGGCAGCTTATTATGAAATGTACGGATACGAGGGTGTAAAAACTCTTTACAAAACAATTCAGTATGCTAAGAAAAAAGGAATGTTTGTTATAACTGACGGAAAAAGAAATGACATCGGTGCAACAATGCAGGCATATGCAACAGCTCACTTAGGCGAAGTGTTTGTTGACGGTGAAGCTTTTGAACCTTTCGGAGCAGATGCTTTAACTGTAAACGGTTATCTCGGAACAGACGGTATTTCTCCTCTTTTAAATGAATGTGTTAAACGGGACAAGGGTATTTTTGTTCTTGTTAAGACATCAAACAAATCAAGCGGAGAGCTTCAGGATAAAGAACTCAAGGACGGAAATACAATATATGCTCAAATGGGCAAGATGTGTGAACAGTGGGGCAAAGAAGCAATGGGCAAGCACGGATATTCTTCTGTCGGTGCTGTTGTCGGTGCAACGTATCCTGAACAGCTTGCCGAAATGAGAAGAGCACTTCCTAACACTTTCTTCTTAGTTCCGGGCTATGGTGCTCAAGGCGGCGGAGCAGAAGGTGTTTCAAAAGGCTTTGACGCTAACGGACTCGGTGCGATAGTGAATTCATCAAGAGGCGTTATGTGTGCTTATCAAAAAGAAGGCTGTGATGAAAAGGATTTTGCAGGTGCCGCAAGGCGTGAGTGTATAAGAATGAAAGAGGATATCATATCATATCTTCCTAAAATAGCACTTTAAAATAAGGATAGATACAGATGAAGCTTAACATTGTACTGACAGAGCCTCAGATTCCGCAGAACACGGGGAATATTTCAAGAACCTGTGCAGTAACAGGGGCTGCCCTGCATCTTATAAAGCCTTATGGTTTTGTGATTACCGATAAAGCCTTAAAGCGTGCAGGCTTGGATTATTGGGATAAGCTTGACATATATGAGTATGAAAGCTTAGATGATTTTTTTGAAAAGACTGACGGTGAGTATTATTATTTCACAACAAAGGGAAAGCATGTTCACAGTGATGTAAAATACAAAGATAATGTGTATATACTGTTCGGAAGAGAGGACAAGGGGCTTCCTGAGAAACTATTATATGAAAATGAGGAGCACTGTGTAAGAATACCAATGCGTCCTGATTTAAGAAGCCTTAATCTTTCAAATTCTGTTGCCATTGCAACTTATGAAATATTAAGGCAGTGGGATTATCCCGATTTGACAAGAGAGTGTAAGCTCACACAATATACTTGGTGAATTATTTGGATTTAAAATCTTCAAAAAGGGAGGAATGCTCCAAACAGCGGAGCATTGTCATAATTATGAGTAAAATAAAATTTATAACCGATTCGGCGTCTGATATTTCAGCCGAAAATGAAAAGAATTTAGATATTCTTGTGCTGCCTTTTAAGGTTGCGATGGGTGATAAGAGTTACACATCAAGAGTTGACTTTGACAATGAAAAATTCTACAAAATGATTGATGAATTTAACGGTATTCCCGCTACCTCGCAAATTACCGCTTTTGAATACGGTGAAATTTTTAAAAAGTATTATGATGAGGGATACAGCGATATTATCAATGTTACAATTAACTCTGAAGGTTCAGCTACTTATAATAATGCAGTTATGGCAGCTAATGAGTTTTTTGAAAACAATCCGGAAGCAAATGACAAATTTCACATTTACAATATAGACTCAAGAAGTTATTCAGGAGCATACGGATTTCCTATTGTTCAGGGTGCTGAAAAAGCTCAAAAAGGTGCATCAGCCGATGAAATAGCAGCATATATCAAAGACTGGGTTGATAATTGTATAATATTCTTTGCACCTTATACGCTTAAATATGCCAGAAAATCAGGCAGAATACCGTCTGCTGCTGCCTTTGCAGGTGAAGTCATGGGTCTTCGTCCTATAATGCGAATAATGGACAACAAAATCGTGACAGAAAGCAAGGTTCGCGGCGACAAAGCAATAGTTCCTAAAATTCTAAACCTCACAGTGAAAGAAATGATTCCTAAAACACCATATTGCATTGTTTACGGAAATGATGAAACTGTTAAAGATGAAATGGCAGAAGCTATGACAAAGGCTGTCGGTTATCCTCCTGAAGATGCTTATCAGATAGGTGCTGCGATAACAATTAACGCAGGACCTAAAGTAGTAGGAGTTATTTTTAAAGCAAACAGAGTAGAATAATTGACAATTAATAATGGAAAACGGAAAATTTTCAATTGTTAATATTAAAATAATGCGTTTAATGCACATAGGCAAAGTTACACACAATTTTTTTGTTGGTTTTGCTTTGTCTGTTCCGCCGTTAATGAATGGGTTTACCTTAAACAAACTTTATGTAGGCGGCAGAGGAGGACTTTTTATTAACTATTGGTAAAATTCTGATAAAACTATTGAATTTTTTTGGCTTTTGATATACAATAATATTAATAGTTGTTAATATTTTAACAACACATATAAAACTCATCATAATGCTGAGTTAAATAAACTAAGAGAGGATGTCTTATTAATGGCAGGTCTAAACAAGGTAACAGTTGATGACATTAATGTTAAAGGAAAGAAGGTCTTAGTTCGCTGTGACTTTAACGTTCCTTTAAAAGACGGTGTTATCACAAACGATAACAGAATCACAGCAGCACTTCCTACAATTAAAAAGCTGATTGCTGACGGAGGAAAGGTTATTCTTTGCTCACACTTAGGTAAGCCTAAGAATGGTCCTGAAGAAAAGTTTTCACTTGCACCGGTGGCAGTAAGACTTTCAGAGCTTCTCGGTAAAGAGGTTGTTTTTGCAAACGACGATAATGTAGTAGGTGAAAATGCAAAAGCAGCAGTTGAAGCTATGAATGACGGCGATGTTGTACTTCTTCAAAACACAAGATTCAGAAAAGAAGAAACTAAAAATCTTGAGCCTTTCAGTGAAGAACTCGCTTCACTTGCTGAAGTTTTTGTTATGGACGCTTTCGGTTCAGCTCACAGAGCACACTGCTCAACAGCAGGTGTTACAAACCACATCAAGGATACAGCAGTAGGCTATCTGATGCAGAAGGAAATTAACTATTTGGGAAATGCAGTTGAAGTTCCTGAAAGACCTTTTGTTGCAATTTTGGGTGGAGCTAAGGTTGCAGATAAACTTAATGTTATTTCAAATCTTTTAGATAAATGCGACACATTAATCATCGGCGGAGGAATGGCATATACATTCCTTAAAGCTAAGGGTTATGAAATCGGAACATCACTTGTTGACGATGAGAAAATTGACTACTGTAAAGAAATGATTGAAAAGGCTGAGAAGCTTGGAAAGACTCTTCTTCTGCCTATAGACACAACAATTGCAGCAGACTTCCCTGACCCAATTGACGCTGAAATTTCAGTAGAAGTTGTTCCAAGTGACAGCATTCCTGCTGATAAAATGGGACTTGATATCGGCACAAAAACAGCAGAGCTTTATGCTGAGGCTGTTAAGTCAGCAAAGACTGTTGTATGGAACGGTCCTATGGGCGTGTTTGAAAACCCTGTTCTTGCTAAAGGAACAATTGCAGTTGCACAGTCACTTGCAGAAACCGATGCTACCACTATTATCGGCGGAGGAGATTCGGCAGCAGCTGTAATTCAGCTTGGATTTGCTGATAAGATGTCACACATCTCAACAGGCGGCGGAGCATCACTTGAATATCTTGAGGGTAAGGTTCTTCCTGGCATTGATGTTATTGCCGACAAGTAATTTAAAAAATCAGGATTGCCCGTTTTTTCGGGCAGTCCTTAAATTTTGACAGAACACAAGAAAAATAATTATTTTAAGGAGTTATTAAAATGAGAAAAGATTTAAGACAAGCAGTTATCGCCGGTAACTGGAAAATGAACAAGACAAGACCTGAGGCTAAAGCCCTTATTGAAGAGTTAAAGCCAATCGCAGCTGATAAGACTTGCGGTGTTGTAATATGCGTACCGTTCACAAACCTTGAAACAGCTCTTTCACTGACTGAGGGAACAAATATAAAGGTTGGTGCTGAGAATTGCCATTTTGAAAAGAGCGGAGCATTCACAGGTGAAATTTCAGCAGATATGCTTGCTGAAATGGGCGTTGAATATGTTGTTCTCGGTCATTCAGAGAGAAGACAGTATTTTGCTGAAACTGATGAAACAGTAAACAAGAGAACAAAGGCTGCACTTGAAGCAGGGCTAAAGCCAATCGTTTGCGTTGGAGAGCTTCTATGGGAGCGTGAATGTGATATCACAGAAGAAGTCATTGCCCGTCAGATTAAGCTTGATTTCTTCGGTATAAGTGCAGAAGATTTGAAAAAATGCATTATTGCTTATGAACCTGTATGGGCAATCGGTACAGGAAAGACTGCTACAGCTGACCAGGCACAGGAAGTTTGCAAATTTATCCGTGATACACTTGCTAAGATTTATGACAAGGAAACTGCTGATGCTATCACAATTCAGTACGGCGGTTCTATGAACGAAAAGAACTGTGCCGAGCTTCTTTCAAAAGAAGATGTTGACGGCGGACTTATCGGCGGCGCTTCACTTGTTGCTGAAAAGTTCGGTGTACTTCTTGAAGAAGCATCAAAATAGCCGGCGAACCGCCGGAGGCTCTCTGCCTTTGGAAAATTTTCATTAATATCAAAGTTTGTACAACGGCGGACTGAAATTTTGTACAAATGATAAAAGCGGAATACGAAAATTCACGCTATAAAAAATGCAAAACGCAAATTGCGTCAGGGGCCACCCCTGAAAGGAGAAAATTATATGGCAAAAAAACCTGTTATATTAGTAGTAATGGATGGTATAGGCTACAGCGTTACAGGTCTTGGTGACGCTGTTTCAGAAGCTAATACACCAACACTTGACAAGCTTTTGAAAAGTTGTCCTAACACTTCACTGAAAGCTCATGGTGATGCAGTAGGACTTCCTACTGATGAAGACATGGGAAACAGCGAGGTCGGACATAACGCACTTGGCTGCGGACAGATTTATTCACAGGGTGCAAAGCTGGTAAATGAATCTATTGAAAGCGGTAAAATGTTTGCAAGTGAAACATGGAACGAAGTTGTTGACAATGTTAAGACAAATTCATCAACACTTCACTTTATCGGACTTCTTTCAGACGGTAATGTTCACTCAAACATTTCTCACCTTAAAACAATGATTAAAAAGGCAAAAGAGCAGGGCGTTTCAAAGGTAAGATGCCATGTTCTTTTAGACGGAAGAGATGTTCCTGCAACATCAGGACTTCAGTATATCGATGAGCTTGAAACATGTATGTCAGAGCTTAACGATGCTTCGTTTGACGCTAAGATTGCATCAGGCGGCGGACGAATGAAAATAACTATGGACAGATATCAAGCTGACTGGGCAATGGTTGAGCTTGGCTGGAAAACTCATGTTTTAGGTGAAGGAAGACAGTTTGACAATGCAACTCTCGCTATTGAAACATTCAGAAGCGAAAACGACGGAATAATCGATCAGGACTTACCTCCGTTTGTTATCGCTGAAAACGGCGAGCCTGTAGGAAAAATCGTTGACAATGACAGCGTAGTTTTATTTAACTTCAGAGGTGACAGGGCTATTGAGCTTTCAATGGCATTTGATGACGAAAACTTCACTGCATTTGACAGGGGTTCAAAGCCTAATGTTGTCTTTGCAGGTATGCTTCAATATGACGGAGACTTAAATCTTCCGAATAAATATTTAGTCAGCCCTCCTGAAATTACAAACACACTTTCAGAACTTCTTGTTAAGAATGGTTTGAGCTCATATGCTGTTTCCGAAACTCAGAAGTATGGTCATGTTACATACTTCTGGAACGGTAACAAGTCCGAGAAGTTCAGTGAAGAGCTTGAAACATGGAAAGAGATTCCTTCTGATAAGGTTTCATTTGATGAAAGACCTTGGATGAAATCAGCAGAGGTTACTGATGACTTAATTGCTGCAATTAAGTCAGGCAAATACGATTTCTTACGCTGTAATTATCCTAATGGTGATATGGTTGGTCATACAGGTAACATGGCTGCCACTATTGTCGGTGTTGAATCGGTTGATTTAGGTCTGGCAAGACTTATCAAAGCCTGTGAAGATATTGACTGTACAATCATGATTACAGCTGATCACGGAAACGCTGATGAAATGATGGAGAAGAATAAAAAAGGTAATGTTCAGGTCAGAACTGCTCATTCACTTAACAGAGTTCCCTTCATTATTTATGATAAGAACACAGAGTATACTATCAAAGAAGGAAGCTTCGGACTTTCTAATGTAGCACCAACAGTAGCTAAGGTTCTGGGACTTGAAGCACCAAGCTGCTGGGAAGACAGTATGATTTAAGTATTAAAAAATTCATAAAAAACTACAGCTTTACAGACAACGCTCACACTATTGAGCATTAACTGTAAAGCTGTTTTTACTATTAAAAAACGGCAGGAACAAAACAAAAGTTCTTACCGTTTTTTTATATAAGCTGTTAAGCTATAAACTTTAAATTATTACCGGATATATCCCAGTTAGATTTTTTCAGCAACTAAATCTCCCATTTCAGTACATGAAACGCAGTTCATACCCTCTGACATGATATCACCTGTGCGATAACCTTCGGCCAGCACATCGTCAACAGCCTTTTCGATTGCGTCTGCCTCTTTGCCCATATCGAATGAATAACGAAGCATCATAGCAACCGATAAAATTGTAGCTAATGGGTTAGCCTTGTTTTGTCCTGCAATATCAGGAGCAGAACCGTGAATAGGCTCATATAATCCGAGTGAACCCTCACCGAGTGAAGCTGACGGAATCATACCAAGTGAACCTGTAATCA
The DNA here is from genome assembly GCA_900545345.1 of uncultured Ruminococcus sp. GTDB lineage: Bacteria > Bacillota > Clostridia > Oscillospirales > Ruminococcaceae > UMGS1601. Next base: position 28,641 of record UQYQ01000007.1, on the reverse strand, counting down.
TTGAAGCCTCATCAGAAAGAATATCACCGAATAAGTTTTCTGTTACCATAACATCAAACTGTGCAGGATTATGAACAAGCTGCATAGCTGTATTGTCAACAAGAATGTCTTGGAACTCAACATCAGGATATTCTTCAGCAACCTTGTGTGCAACCTCTCTCCACAAACGAGATGAGTCAAGAACATTAGCCTTATCAACTGAGTGAACTTTCTTGTTTCTCTTTCTCGCCATGTCAAATGCAACACGGCAGATTCTTTCAACTTCATAATCAGCATAAGCCATTGAATCACTTGCATGCTTTACTCCGTTTTCGTCAACATGAGTATCACGCTCTCCGAAATAAGCTCCGCCGATAAGCTCACGAACAATAACCAAATCAAGTCCGTTTTGTGTGATTTCATCTTTAAGAGGACAAGCACCTGACAATGCAGGTATAAGCTTTGCCGGACGAATGTTAGCAAACAGCTTTAAAGCACCTCTGATACCGAGCAGTCCTGCTTCAGGACGAAGATGTCCGGGAAGTGTATCCCATTTAGGACCGCCTACAGCTCCAAGCAAAACACTGTCAGAAGCAAGGCAGGTGTCTATTGTTTCCTGAGGAAGAGGAACACCTGTTGCGTCTATTGCACAGCCTCCCATAAGAACATCTGTATACTCAAATGTGTGACCGAATTTCTCACCGACCTTGTTTAGGACCTTTTCGGCCTCATTTACAATTTCAGGTCCTATTCCGTCACCCTTAATTACTGCAATTTTTTTATTCATTTTTAGTTCTCCTTCAAAAGTTAGCCTACAAATTTTACCGCTGTACCAAATGCCATGATTTCAGCAGCACCCTGCATTACCGATGAAGTTGCATATCTGAGTCCTACAATTGCATCGGCACCCATGCTCTCTGCTTCGGCAATCATTCTCTGAGTAGCAATTTCTCTTGCCTCATTCATCATTTTAGTATAGCTTTTAAGCTCTCCTCCAACCATACTCTTAAATCCCTGTCCCATGTCCTTAAACATATTTTTAGACTGAACGGTACTTCCTTTAACAACACTCAGTGCTTGAATTTCCTGCCCCGGAACAGTATCGATAGTTAATAAAATCATAAATAAACCCTCCATATTATTATGCCTTTGTATAGCAAAGGTCACCTTGTTTGGAATTTGAGTCGGTTTCGGCTTTACCGAAATTGCCGTGACACATTTTTACGGCAAAGGCTCAAAAACATGTGTGAAAAATTCACTTTTCACACTTAGCCTTTTAATGAATTTAAAAGACCGTTTTTATTAATAATATTTTTTATAAACTCAGGGAAAGGCTGACCTTTATAGCTTTCACCCTTAGTTTTATTAGTAATAATACCGCTGTCGAAATCTATTTCAACCTCATCACCGTCACTTATGCTTTCAGCAGCCTCAGGACACTCAATAATCGGAAGTCCGATATTGATAGCGTTGCGGTAAAAAATCCTTGCAAAAGTCTTTGCAATAACACAGGAAATACCGCTCTCTTTTATAGCTATAGGTGCGTGTTCTCTTGATGAGCCGCATCCGAAATTAGCCTCAGCAACCATAATATCGCCGTCTTTTACTTTCTTAACAAAGTCAATATCAATATCTTCCATGCAATGTGACGCAAGCTCTTTATGGTCGGCTGTGTTTAAATATCTTGCAGGGATAATAACATCTGTATCAACATTATCACCGTATTTATGTACTTTTCCTAATGCTTTCATAATAATATTTTCCTTTCTTCGGTTTTATGAGCCATTTTCAGTTTCGGAATTGTCGTTATACTCTTTTACGCCGGATTCCGTTCCTTACATTACTTCAGATGGCTGTGAAATCTTACCTGTAACAGCTGAAGCTGCAGCAACAGCAGGAGAAGCCAAATAAACTTCACTCTCAGGGTGTCCCATTCTTCCGACAAAGTTTCTGTTTGTTGTGGCAACTGCTCTCTCACCCTTAGCGAGAATACCCATATGTCCGCCCAGACAAGGACCGCAAGTAGGTGTTGAAACCGCACATCTTGAATCGATAAATATCTTTAAAAGACCCTCTTCCATAGCCTGAAGATAAATCTTCTGAGTCGCAGGTATAACAATACATCTTACACCGTCTGCAACTGTCTTTCCTTTTAGGATTTCAGCGGCAGCTCTCAGGTCTTCAATTCTTCCGTTTGTGCAGGAACCGATAACAACCTGATCGATTTTTATATCACCGAATTCATCAAATGTTTTTGCATTTTCAGGAAGATGAGGAAATGATACAGTAGGCTTAATTTCAGATAAGTTAATATCATAAACCTTTTCGTATTCAGCATCAGCATCTGCCTCATAAACCTTGAATTCCTTTGAAACCTTATCCTTAACAAAGTCAAGAGTAACATCATCAACTGCAAAAATACCATTTTTTGCACCGGCTTCAATAGCCATATTAGCCATGCACAATCTGTCTTCCATTGTAAGATTCTTCAGTCCCTCACCTGAAAATTCCATCGACTTGTATAACGCACCGTCAACACCAATCATTCCGATAATGTGCAAAATAACATCTTTGCCTGAAACCCATTTGTTCAGTTTTCCTGTGATATTGAATTTCAGTGCCGAAGGAACTTTAAACCAAGCTTTTCCTGTTGCCATACCGGCTGCCATATCTGTTGAACCGACGCCTGTTGAAAATGCACCCAATGCACCGTATGTACAAGTATGAGAATCAGCACCGATAACCAAATCACCCGGTGCAACAAGTCCTTTTTCAGGCAAAATAGCGTGCTCAACACCCATGTCACCTACATCAAAAAAGTTTTTCACTCCAAGCTCACCGCAGAAATCCCTGCACTGCTTGCACTGTGTTGCAGCCTTAATGTCCTTGTTAGGTGCAAAGTGGTCCATGACCATAGAAACTTTGCTTCCGTCAAAAACGCTTTTGAAGCCTGCTTTGTTAAATTCGTTTATAGCAACAGGAGAGGTAATATCATTTCCAAGTACCATATCCAAGTTTGCCATAATCAAGTCGCCTGCTTTAACGCTGTCAAGACCTGCGTGTGCAGCAAGCACCTTTTGAGTCATAGTCATACCCATAACATAAATCTCCTTTTTCAATAACTTATTTATATTATATCATATTATAAAGTATAAGTAAAATATATATTTTTGATATTTGATATAAATTTTACTTATATCTGCGAACATTTATCCTCTCGTCAGAGTTTATGTGCTGTATATTAATTATTCGGCCGGAAATATACTCCCCCGCTGAAGTACCGATAAACTGACACCTCATACGGTCGTTCTAAAACGACAGGATAATGCTCCTAAAATGTCTGAATAATCAGTTTAAGTTGTTTACATAGCTTGACTTTAATATTAATTCTCTTTATAATTAATATTAGAAAAATTTAGGGGGAATTTGTCATGCTGCAAAACATAGTTAAATTTATTTTATTTGGGATTGAACTCGTTTTTTTGGTAATCTTTATACTTCCGTTTTATAAGCATATCAGCAATATCGGCAATGTTGCAGGATTGTTTATTACCATATGTCTAATGATTATCACTCTGTTTTGGTCTTATATCTGGAAGTTTATATTAAAGCTCTGGCAAGGAACAGGCGGAAAAACAGCATTAATTGCTTTATCCGTTCTGATTTTAGTTGTTGTCGGATGGTGCATTTATAATTCCGCACGAATGATTATGGCTTATAAAAACTATCCTGACAAAGAAACTACTGTTGTTGTTCTCGGCTGTAAGGTAAACGGCGAACATCCGAGTAAAATGCTCCGCCACAGATTAGAAGCGGCATTTGACTATCTTTCGGAAAATGAAGAAATAACCTGCATAGTTTCAGGCGGCAAAGGACCTGACGAGAAAATTTCAGAAGCTGAGTGTATGTATAATTATTTGGTTGAATTAGGTATAAACAGTGACAGGATTATTATTGAGGACAAGTCTACCAGCACATATGAGAATATAAAGTTTTCATATGAAATTATCGAGAGAATGAATCTTCCTCGTGATATAACAATCGTCACAGACGGATTTCACGAATACCGTGCTTCAATCATAGCAAAAAAACAAGGCATAAATTCATATGCCGTATATGCAAAAACAACAAAAATAGATCTGCCGTATTACTGGTTAAGAGAGTGGATGGGACTTTTTCAGGAAAAATATTTAAAATAACCGATAAAAAGTACAGCCTATAATTAAATTACCGCAAAAAAAGCGTTCAGAAAATTCTGAACGCTTATTTTTAACTCTGTCTTATCTTTATTTTACTGCTTAACCTTTACTTTTCTGAGTTTCTTATTACATTTGCGGCGAGCCGCCGCCGGCTCTCTGCCTATGATAAGCCGGTGCCATGTAGAAAATCAGTAACGTCAGGTCTTTACTTCACTTTAACCTTCCTGATTTTCTTATTCCATTTACTATATACTTTGACAGCCTTGTTGTTAGCATCTTTGTATGCAGCATATGCCCTAACTCGAACGAAATAGGTTTTCTTGCTTTTAATCTTCTTGTTCTTGATTGTGAGCTTTGTCTTTTTAAGGTCTTTCTTGAAGATAACTTTCTTGAAATTCTTCTTTGCTGAAACCTGAATCTGATAGCCCTTAGCTTTCTTGACCTTCTTCCAGGAAACATTTATTTTCCTCTTTGCCTTACTCTTAGCAGTAAGCTTGATAATCTTTGCCTGTTTCATTGCCTTTTTTGCTGAGGCTCTGTCTTTTTTAACATCTGAAGCACTTCTTGTTGCTTTTGTTTTAGGATTTACTTTTGTTTTTTGAGGAACTTTAACAGTCGGCTGTACAGGATCTGCTACATTTCCTGTTATAGTTGCTTTTGCAGTCTTGTCTGTTGCCTTTAAAACCTCTATACAATCTATTGCAAATTTTCCGCTTAATACGGTTACTTTGATTGTATGCTCACCGTCTGAAAGACCATTTAGTGAATACAAGCCTTGGCGGTTAAGTCTTGCTGATTCTAAACTTAAACCGCTTTCGATTGTTTTTCCGTCAATCTCAACACTTACTTCAGATGCTGACCTTAAATTTCCGGCAACAAAGTTAATTCCGGTTCCATTAAAAGTATATTCAAGGGAAGCTCCGTCTTCGTTTGCCGCAGCGCTTGTTCTGTTAAAAAGCTTGTATGAATCACCGATTTTAAGCGTCCAGTTTCCGCTGTATTTAACATTACTGTCAAGAGAGTCCACTCTGGCAGCATAAGCACCCGCATTCAATCCGCTTAAGCTTTCATAAGCCTTTTCGATTTTCAGATTATCAAATTCGGTATTAAAGAAATTACTGTAAATTCCTACTCTTCCTGATAAATAAGGATTTGTTGTGTCGGTATATCCGAAAACAGATATTCCGTTGATATAGAAAATAATTTCATTGCCAACTGCACTGACTTTAAGGTTGTGAGATGAATTTAAGTTGAAGTTTTTTATACTTCCCTTGTGAAGCTCTGTATTTTCCTTTAAGCAAACATAAGTACCGTCACTTATTAATTTTATCCAGTAACCTGATTTATTTACTCTAGAAACACCATTACAAGTTCCTACCGATCTCAATCCTACTCCGGCAAAATTTGATACAGAATTATCCTTTATAAGTTTCACATCAATTGAAACACTGTAATCAGCCCAATCTGTATCTCCTAAAGTGGTAGAAGGTGAAGTAGTAGTTCCCCAATTTATAGGTTTATTGTCATTAGTAATTTTCTGCTGAAGAACTTTGGAACCGTCGGCTTTTTTAACAACTTCAAAAGCTCCTCCTGCATCACAAGTATAAAGCGGAGTGCCTCCCCTTTCTTTTAAAAACTCATCAGTATAATTAAAATCATCTGTATAAGGAAGATTGAGGTGAGTGTTATTGCTTCGATTTCGATATTCTGATTTCTCTTCATCGGCATAGCCTTTCTGACCGGTAGTTGTAGTCAAAGTGACAATAGAATAAGGCTCTACTGTATAAGAAAATTTTCCATTCACAGGAGCAATTGTTCCCGATTTTTTCAGCCAGTTGGCATTATAAGCCTGACCGGCGTCCGGTCCTTTTGTTACCCATGCAGTTAATGAAGAATTTGATTTACTTAAATTTGAAACAGAAACATCATAGCTTCTTGCAGCAGATGAATCGTTGACAAATACCATTGTATAATCCCCTGTGTCAGGGTCGGCCAAAGTTATGTAGTTATTTGTTGTTTTACCTATTCCGTGACCGTCACCTGCAGGTTCTCCGTCACCGAAGCATGCACCGTCTACATATTTCATGTTATCAGTCTGGAATTTTGTAAAATGCTGCATTACATATGCTCCTGCCTGAACATCATAATAGCCGTTCCAAGGTGTATCGGCTTGTATTAACTGTTTAGGAACATATTGTGCTCCCGTATAGTATGCAGCAACTGCAGGCTGGAATTGATACATGGTCATTTTTCCGCCCTTGCTTCCGCTTTGTGCATACATATTAAGTACTCTTACTCCGATTTCCAAAGCACTGTTTACACCTGTAAGACCCGTTCCCTTAGCAGCTTCGTCAAGTGTATCACCTGAAGCATTATTTGCGTTTACTGCCTGTTCGGCATTAATTGCAACTGATGACCCTTCAGAGTACCAAATCTCTTTACCGTAATCTTTTTTCAGTTTTAATGCATTTTCACTCGACCATGTGGAATAGTGAAATCCCAAAACATCAACTGCATTTCTAAGCTCTGAATCCTTCATCATCTCATCAGCTATTTCATAGCGTCCGACTTCATCGGAAGCGACAAGTTTAATTTTGCTGTAATCGTATTTTGCATTCTTTTCTTTTGAAGAAGAATCAAGATGCTTTCTTAAATATTTTATCCATTCAGCATCTACACCATTGTATGGCTCATTTCTATCGGCACTAATATAATTAAATTTCAGTCCAAATTCATCAAATGCCGCATCCAATGTGTTTTTATACCACTTAAATCTCTTTTCCATTGAGCCGGCTGTCCAGCCCGGAGCTCCCCAGCGAAGCATATCTATGGAAATATCAGGATTTATTGTCAACGCATCGGCACAAAGATGAAAGCCGGCCCCACGATTTACATTGGCTTTTTCATTTTCATAACGCATAGTTGCAGGCTCTGTTCCCGAACTTGAATCACAGTCAGAACCCATTTCCAATTTAATATGAGAAAGTCCTATTCCTGTTTCTTTATTGAACAAATAATTCATTATTTCCCAATAAGCCTCAGGATTCTTTTCTTTATAATCCATAAGAAGTCTTGATGAATTATTTGCGGAAACCGCTCCTAATCTAAGCGAATCGGAAGTAATTTTGTTTCCGTCAATATTAATACTGAATGTACTCTCGGCTTTAACCCCGTTTTCCTGCTTTGACATAGGCATAACCCCCATTACCGAACATGTTAATGCTGCCGCTGTAAAACCGGCAATTGTTTTTAAAAGCTTAAGTCTCATAATAACATTCCTCCTATTATGTTATTTTAAGTATAACATCTTGGTCGAACCAATTCTATATAAAACTTGCTCTAATTTGTATCGTTTTTGCTTTTTGATAAAAGCTGTTTTCTAAATCCGTTTGGTGAAATATTATACTGCTCTTTAAACTTCTTTGTCATATCACTGGGGCTTGCAAAACCGCATAACTCAGAAATCTCTGAAATCTTCATATCCGGTTCATGAAGCATATTATACGCTTTTGAAAGCCGTGCAAATATTAAAAACTGTTTAGGTGACATACCCGTTTGTTCTTTGAAAATATGACTTAAATAAAACTTGCTTATAAAATACTTTTCGGCAACATCCGAAATTAAAATGTTCAAGCCGCAGTTTTCCTGAATATAGCTTTGAATCTCAGTAACCAGCTTGTTCGGCGTCTTAGCGGTTTTTCCCGTATATCCGATTTTTCTGATTATTTTTGCAAACAGCTCGGTAAGTGATGAAACAATAATATCTTCCGATATAATATCCCCCTTTTCAAGCTCGTCCTTAATCGTGTTTATAGTCGCCAGTGCATTAAAGTCATCTTCTATAACAACAGGCTTTTGTAAATCAAACCCTATAAGCATATTATAAATAACATCCGAAAAATACTCTTTGGTATAAATCCAAGGATTGAGAAAAACAAGAGTGCGTTCATAGCATGATTCATCATTTATTATTACTCTATGCTTAAAACAGCTGGGAATTATGTATAGCATACCGTCTGTCATTTCATACATATTATTTTCATGTGAAACCGATATATTTCCTTTATGCAAATACAAAATTTCACAAGCTGTATGATGATGCTCGGGAAAATGAACAATATTGTCATAAAATCCAAAGTGTTCAATATAGTTCATTTTAACTCCTCCTTTTGTGCTTAATTTCACAGCAGCTGAATATTTTTTCTATGATTTCATTTTATCACATATATTATTTTAAGTAAACAAAAACAATTGCTTTCTGAATAAATTATTTAAAATCACAGATAATAATTTTATGAGAATAAAAAATAAACTGAAAAATTTAAAAAACAGCAAGGCATATTATTACATCGTAGGAGGTGTAACGGGAATAGCAAACGGTCTTTTCGGGTCGGGAGGCGGAATGCTCAGTGTTCCTCTTCTCGAAAGCACAGGACTTGAAGCTAAGAAAGCTCATGCTTCTTCAATCGCAATTACACTTCCTTTGTCGTTGATAAGTATGATTATTTATTCCGTAAAAGGACATATTGACTATTCTCTTGCTCTCAAATTCGTTCCGTTGGGAATACTCGGAGCAATAATAGGAAGCAAGCTGCTAAAAAAAATTTCAAATAAACTTCTGAAAAAAATATTCGGTGTTATTTTAATTATATCGGGAATCAGGATGTTAGTATTATGAATATTTTCGTTATCGCCGTTGTTTCGTTTCTGAGCGGATTTATTGCCTCTTTAGGACTCGGAGGCGGAATGGTTCTTATTATATATCTTGCAATTTTCACAGGAATGGAACAGCTTGAGGCTCAGGGTATAAATCTTATTTTCTTTATACCGATTGCTTTGATATCAATCATTCTTCACACAAAGTCAAAGCTTATTATATGGAAAAAAATCATACCGTCTATTATTACAGGCATAATTGCCGCACTGATTTTCAGTTTGGTGGCAAGCATGCTGGGCTCGGAAATTCTTTCAAAAATCTTTTCCGTGTTTATAATAATAATCGGTATTCGTGAGCTTATAAAAAAACCGAATAAACAAAACAATGCAGGACAAAAATAATTGCCCTGCATTTTTTTATCAGTTAATTGAAAATTCCCTGTTTGTGTCCATACATCTTAGTTGTTAACCCTTTATTGAACATTAATATAAACTTTTGTTATTTTAAAAAATCTGATACGGCGCCAAAGAATCCTTAACATTATTTTAACTATTCAAAGGCGTCAGAACTAGTCGCGGTTCGCTTTCTTTCTTCTGAACTCAAGATAGCTTTCAAGAATAATAGTTGCGGCCACCTGGTCAATAACCTCTTTACGCTTTTTTCCTCTTGTGTTTGTTTCGTTAAGATAATTATGTGCCGAAACTGTAGTCGAACGTTCGTCCCACATATTCACAGGAACATCAACAATCTCATTCAAAGCATTGGCAAACTGCCTGCATTTTTCAGCCCTGGGACCGAAGCTTCCGTTCATATTCAGCGGAAGCCCGACAATAATTTCACCTACTTCATATTCTCTTGACATATGTGCAACCTTTGTCACAAGCACATTGAAGTTTCTCTCTTCTATCGTTCCTATAGGAGATGCCAAGAACTCTGTCCTGTCACACACAGCAAGTCCTGTTCTCGCATCCCCAAAATCCACTGCCATAATTTTCATATATGTTTTTCCTTTCTTTTAAGACTATACCTTGTCTATTTTTCTTTTTCAGAAGCTTCTATTCCCTTCAGCTTTGCTTTCTTAATTTCCATAGAACGCTCTGCAACCGATTTGTCAATAAACTGTGTTTTTGTTTTCGAATATACAATTGTCTGTTCATTATAAAGTCCGATATAACCGGACAGCATATAGGAAACCGCACAGGCAACAGCAAATAATATAAGACCCTCGCTTCCGAAAAGCTCAACCGAAAGAATTATCGAAGTCAGCGGACAGTTAGTAACACCGCAGAAAACCGAAACCAAACCTACTCCAGCACCTAATGACGGTGAAATTCCAAGTATAGATGACATTGCACTTCCGAATGCCGAGCCTGTGAAAAAAGTCGGAACAATTTCTCCGCCTTTAAATCCGCAGCCGAGGGTTATTGCCGTCAGCAGGATTTTTAATGCAAAAACCTGAAATCCAACGCTTTCATTAAAACACTGATTAATAACTTCACTGCCTGCACCGTTATATTTCTGACTTCCGATAAGCAAAGTTATAATAATTATAACTGTACCGCCAATAAAAATTCTGATAAACTTATTATCCTTGCTGATTTTTTGAAAAACATGGTGCAAGCCTCTCATAGACAAACAAAAAACAAGGCTTATCACAGCACAAAGCAAAGCAAGAATAATAACTTTTAAAACCAATAAAACTGATATATCGGGTAATCCTATTACGGAATATTTGACTGCTTTAACGCCGAATAGTTTTGCCATGCTTGCCGCTGTGAACGCCGAAACAACACATGGAACAATAGCAGAATAATACATAACCCCGACGCTTGTGACCTCCATCGCAAAAACAGAAGATGCAACAGGTGTTCCGAAAAGTGCGGCAAAACCCGCACTCATTCCGCACATTGTTATTACCCTTTTGTCCTTATCATCAAAGCGGAGCACATTCCCAAACAGCGAGCCTATCGTACCGCCTATTTGAAGTGCTGCTCCTTCTCTTCCGGCCGAGCCGCCGAAGAGGTGCGTTATCACTGTTGACGAAAAAATCAAAAGAACGGTTTTAGCAGTCATAGGCTCATTGTCACGAACCGCCATAAGAACTAAATTTGTACCTTTGTCGTTATACATTCCGAAAGTTTTGTAACAAAACACAATAAACAATCCGGCTATAGGTATAAAAAATATTATCCACTCATGTGCTGATCTGATTTGTGCTGCACCACTCAAGCAATAATGAAATGCAACACCGACTGCTCCCACAAAAACACCCAGCAAAAACGCAACAGCAAGCCATTTTAAAAATTTTAAAAAACTCTCACCAAATGATTTTGAAATATAAGCATATTTGTTATATTGAGTTTTTATACAACTTCTTAAATTATCGGCAAAAGAAGCTTTATTTACATTATCTTTGTTATTCATAGCAATCGGATATTTCCTTTATCTTTTGTTTAGCCATGTCGACGATTTTTTCCGGTCCTACAACCTTAGCATTAGTGCCGAATGTGAACAGCCATCCCCAGAATGTAGGACTTATTTCTACATCGGCCTTTATTCTGAACCTGTTTTCATTTACTTTGTTAATAATGACCTTACTTCCGAACCTGTCAATAACTACATTAATAAGTGAGTTGTCAAATTCAAGCTCTACTCTTTCAGGTTCTCCGCCATACATATCGTACGCAGCTTTAAGACTTTTTACAATTTCATTTTCATTAACGGTCAAAGAACGCCTCTTATCCTCACAAATCCTTACTTCTGACATTCTGTCTACTCTGTATCTGCACAGCTTTTGATGCTTATTGCAAAAACAAATTAAATAGTATTTATCATTTTCCCAGATAAGCTGATACGGAGAAACGCTGTAAACCTCACCGCCATGACGAAACTGTGCTTTTTTATCCAGGCTGTATTCAAAATATTTAAACTCAATCTGATAATTTGAAAATACTGCCTCATGTATAGTATTAATATTATAGTATATGTGTTCATTAAATGCCTTTATTCGATTTGCAACATAGACATTTCTTCTAAGCCCGCGTGCCTTATACTTTGAAGTAAGAGTCTGAAGTTTTTTGATAAGCTCATCAGACTTTTTCTTCGTCAGAAAAACAGATGATGATACAGCATCAGCCAGTACATAAAGCTCCTCATCCTGAAAAATCCTTGACCCAATATAATAAGCATTTGCATGACCTATTCGTTCACACAGAATATCAAGTCCGCTTTCCTGCAATGTATTGATATCATCATAAACAGTCTTTCGCTCAACCTTTATTCCGTACGAATCAAGCTTTGATATAAGTTCTTTTACAGTCAAAGCGTGGTTTTCATCAGTTTCGCTCAGCAATATTTTTTCCAAAGTTAAAAGCTTCTGCTTTTGCCTTGAAAAACCGCCGACCGAAACCAAACTAAAGTTTTTCTCCATTACTCAACTTCCTTTAATAATATTAATAGGCAAACTAATTTTTTGAAAAATCCTTGCTTCTTTTCATATCAGAAACTTTTATCTTCGTTCCGTCAGGGCGTAAAATCTCTGTATGTTCAAGCTGCTGCGTAAGATTTCTGACATATCCTCTGCGATATTCATCACGAAGTTCTTTCTGTTCTTTTAATTCATCCTCTGTCAAGTCACGCTGCTTTGACAGTCTGTAAAGCTGAGAAATTCTGTCAAGCTTTTTCTTCTCCATTATTTCATAACCTTTCAAATTTTTTAACCGATATTTATTCTATCACAACATTCCATAAAAATCAATGAAAGTCAGATAATCAGTCCAAAAAAATTCCCTGAAATTTTATTTTTATGAAAACCCATTGACAAATACAGGAACTTGATTTATCATAACATGTAGAACATATGTTCGATATAAATCAAATTTGACAATTTCAGAAAGGACATAAAAATTATGGAAAACTTATTCAGAGCTTATATGAAAACTGCAGATGCAATCAAACAGAAAATCGAATCTTTAAAAATTAAAGACATAGAAACTGACGATATCAATGAAAAAAAGAGAATATCAAAGCTTTCCGATACGCTCTATTCCGAATATCTTGATGTTTTGCATAGTGCAAAGATGATAGAAAATTATTTTAAACCGAAGTCAGATACAAGCATTTCCCGAACAGGAAAAAGAACTTAAACAGCATTCAATTAACAAAAGGGAGATGATTTTTTGAAGCAAAAGTATACTAACAAGCGTGTTCCTATAGAATTTCTTTATTCTGAACAAAAGGTGAAAACAGGTGAATATGCCTCCTCGACAAACAAAGAAATAATTAAATTTCTCCGTGAAATAATAAAAGACGATTTGACAAAAACTCAGAAACAATATATCATTATGTATTATATGAACAATATGAAAATTCAAGAAATTGCTCTTGAATTCGGAGTTAACAAGTCAACAGTATCAAGAACAATTCAAAGAGCAAAAAATAGAATTTACGAACGGTTAAAATACACTCATTTCAGGAGCTTTATTGATGATGAACACACCGATTTCTGATTTTTTAAACGATTATAAAAATAAAAACGCCATCAGGTTTCATATGCCCGGTCATAAGGGCAGAGGTCCCGATGAAATAAATTGCATTACGCCATTTGATATCACCGAAATCACCGGTGCTGATTTTCTATTCTCGGCATCAGACTCGGAAATTATAGGTCAAAGTGAAAAAAATGCTTCCAAGCTTTTTGATTCTGCTTTTTCTCTGTATTCAACCGAGGGCTCCACACTTTGCATAAAAACTATGCTTTTTCTTGTTACCAAAGGTAATAGAAGCAAGAAAATCCTTGCTGCCAGAAATGTTCACAAATCATTTATCAATGCCTGTGCGTTACTGGATATTGATGTCGACTGGCTCTATCCAAATAAAGAGCTGTCTTCAATATGTACTATGAGTCTTTCTGATAAAGATTTAGAAGAAGCTTTAAACTCATACCAAAAAAATGAGCTTCCGGCTGCTGTTTATGTTACATCTCCCGACTATATCGGTAATATGCTTGATATAAAAAACTTATCCTTAGTTTGCAGAAAATATGATATTCCCCTAATTGTTGATAATGCACACGGAGCATATCTCAACTTTTTAAAAGACAATCGGCATCCTTTGCATCTCGGTGCTGATATGTGCTGCGATTCTGCACACAAAACACTTTCTTGTTTAACAGGAGGAGCATATCTCCATATTTCAAAAAATACAAAAGATGAATTCAAAATTAAATCAAATATAAAAGAAGCAATGCAGCTTTTTGCTACTACATCTCCTTCATATTTGATTTTACAATCCCTTGATTTATGCAACAAGCTGTTAAGCGACGGCAGATATACAGATAAGTTGAACAAAACCTGTGAAAAAGTAAAAGAAATCAAAAATAAAATTAAATCATTGGGCATTGACATTATTGATAATGACAATACCGAACCGCTGAAAATTGTTCTAATCAGCGAAAGCACAGGCTTAAGCGGATACCGGCTTATGGCCGAACTTGAAAAACATAATGTTTATTGTGAATATGCTGATACTTCATCGGTTATTTTGATGGTTTCACCCGAGAATGATGATAACGATTTTGAAATTCTCATATCAGCGTTAAAAAATATAAAAAAGAGTTTTAATATCAAATCTTTTAATAAAAAGCAGCATAAGCTTTCTCTTCATAAAAACGAAAAAAAATTATCAATCCGAGAAGCTTTTTTCTGCAAATCGGAAACTGTACCTCTTGAACAAGCACTCGGAAGAGTATGTTCATCACCTGTATCTGTATGCCCTCCGTGCATACCGCTTGTAATCAGCGGAGAGGTTTTTGACAGAAACACTATAAATTTGCTCAAAGGGTATAGCATTTCTCATGTAAATGTGGTACAATATGATTAAATCTATAATATAAGCAAAACACGTCTGACAGCTTATATAATTCACTGATTTCTAAAAGGTTATTTTTATGGACAATTTTTCGTTATATGAAAATAATATAATAAAAAACACAATAAGCTCTATGATATTAAAGGACAGGATTGTAAAATCACTTCTTATTTACGGTGAAAAAGGTCTTGGGAAGAAAACCGCTGCTGATTATATTGCGGCTTCTGTTCTTTGTGAAAGCGAAAAAGGGGTTCCATGCGGCAGCTGCAAATCATGCAGAATGATTTTGCACAGAACACACCCTGATGTCATATATGCTGTTGCCGGCGGTAAAAGCAGTAATTATAAAATAGATACATTTCGTGAAATCGTTCAGAATGCACCTGTAATGCCTAATGAAGGGAAATTCAAAGTTTACATTATCGCTGATATGGACAATACCCTTGTTACGGCACAAAATGCTCTGCTGAAACTTATCGAAGAACCGCCTGACCATTGTATAATTATTCTCACTGCATCTTCACGGTCTTCGCTTCTTCCGACAATTGTTTCAAGAGTTGTATCTCTTCCTGTGCATGAGGTGAGTAATGATTCATGTGTACAAGCACTTCTTTCATATAACTACGACAGTGACAGCATAAAAGAAGCGGTTGAAACTTTAGGCGGAAATATAGGAAGATGCAAAAACTATTTAGATAATGACAGCATAGTTGACGCTGTAAAAACAACCAAAAGCATTACTGACGCCATAATTTCATGTGATGAATATTTAATGCTCAGAGAACTGAGTGAGCTTATCGGAGATAAGCCTATGACTGTTTTAGTTTTAAATCTTATTTGTGAAGTTTTGCGTGATGCAATGTCTGCGTCTGCCGGCTGTGATGAAAAAATCCTCATCAGCACATATAAACAGGGAGCGATTAAACTATCTGAAAGCATTTCTAAAATGAAAGCAAGAAAACTTTATTTTGTAGTCACAAAATATATAGACAGGATTAATTCAAACGGCAATTTAAACTTAGCATTGAATGCTTTATGTTCTGAGATAAAAGAGATTTTATAGATTTTTCAATAAAAAATATTCGGTGCAAATTCGTTTGCACAATGATGGAGGAATAATATGTCTGAAATAATAGGTGTACGCTTCAAAAGCGTAGGGAAAATATACTACTTTTCACCTAAGGGAACTCAAATTGATGTTGGACAAAAGGTGATTGTAGAAACTTCCCGTGGTGTTGAATGCGGTGAAGTTGTTCTTTCAAACCGTGAAATAGATGACGCTGAGCTTACTGCTCCGCTGAAAAGTATCATAAGGGTTGCTACAAAAGCTGACCTTGAGAAAATTGAAAAAAATAAAAAAAGTGAAGCAGATGCTTTTAAAATCTGTGAAGAGAAAATTGCAAAACACGGACTTAGTATGAAGCTCGTTGATGTTGAGTGTACATTTGACAATAACAAACTGCTTTTTTACTTTACATCGGAAAACAGGGTTGATTTCAGAGAACTTGTCAAGGATTTAGCCTCTGTATTCAGAACAAGAATAGAATTAAGACAAATCGGAGTTCGTGATGAAGCAAAAATGCTCGGCGGACTCGGAATATGCGGCAGGCCTTTTTGCTGCAAATCTTTCTTAGGAGATTTTCAGCCGGTTTCTATCAAAATGGCAAAGGATCAAAGCTTATCTTTAAACCCAACAAAAATTTCAGGGACATGCGGAAGACTTATGTGCTGTTTAAAATATGAGCAGGACGGATATGAGGAATTGATTAAAATCACTCCTAAAATAGGTGCGTATGTAGAAACTCCTGACGGAAAAGGCAATGTTGTTGACTCAAATATGCTAACCGGAAGAATAAGAGTTAAAAATTCAGATACCGAAGCAATAAATACTTATTCTAAAGACGATATTAAGGTTCTAAAAGACGGAAATAACAGAATTAATAAAGAAGAACTAAAAGAATTAAAGGAACTTGAGGATAAGTAAACAAAAAAATCCCTTCATAGCATTTTGAAGGGATTTTTTATATGATACTTACTATGTTAATCATGGATTAGTAAAGAATTATAAATCTGCCTGACAAATTGACGAAATTTAAAGTATAACACAAGCAGAATTATTTTATTCGATTATAAGTAATTAAGTTCTGTTACCGCCGCCAAGTCCGAATGAAATTGACAGTGCACTGTTTACAGCTGACATTGAACCCGTGTCAAGCTCGCCCATTCTTTCTTTCAGGCGGGTTTTATCTATAGTTCTTATTTGTTCCAAAAGCACTACCGAATTTTTCGCAAGTCCGCAGCTTGAAGCATTCACGGCAATATGTGTCGGAAGCTTGGCTTTGTCCATTTTACTTGTTATCGCTGCTGCAATAACAGTTGGACTGTGTTTGTTTCCGACATCGTTTTGAACAATAAGTACCGGCCGCATTCCGCCCTGTTCTGAACCCACAACCGGACTTAAATCAGCATAATAAATTTCTCCCCTATGAATTCCATTGTCAAAATAACCCGACACACATAACACTCCCATTATCATTTGATATTAGTGTTGACAGCATAAATACTTTTTAAACACCTTCATTAAAAAAACGGGGAGCAAAAGGTATGATAATTTATTATATGACATCGTTCTTAAAAATGTGATAAATTTTTTTAAAACAAATAAGCTTAAACCAAAAAGAGCAGAGAACTTTATATCTTTCCTGCTCTTAATTATATTATTAATACAATTATTCTTATACATCATATACAAAAACATAATCATCCATAACAAAATCGTCACCTATATCGGCAACCTGAGTGCGTTCTATGTACATTCCGAACTTTTTATAAATTTCTATTGAGTGCTTATTATTTTTGTTAACAGTAAGCCATATTTTTGAAAGTCCTCGTTTTTTAGCTTCTTCTTTTAAAAACTCAAACGCTCTTCTTGAGAAGCCCTTTCCTCGTTCTGATTTAAGCAAATAAATTTTCGACAAAAATAAAACATCATTATTTTGTTCAACAAACCCGAAATATCCAACGCTTTTTCCGTCTTCAACGAAATTATAATATTCATAATTTTCTTTTTTTATCTGAGTTGAAATTTTCTCAGCAGACTGAAATTTCTCGACCATATAATCTATCTGTTCTTCAGAAATAATGCTGCTGTAATGCTCATGCCAAATCTCGTTGGCAAGCCGTGCCGTTTCATCAATTTGTTTTTTAGTTTTTACTATAATAAGTTCCATTATTCTTCAGCTCCTTTAATCATCTCGATAAACTGTTTAGCCGCTCTCGGCGAGCGTCCACCCCGTTCTAAAGCAAAAGTTTCGGCTTTTTTCTTAACCTCTTCAATCGGCATACTCAGATTATACTGTTCAGCCAAATCTTCAACAACATTCAGATACAGATTTTTATCGGGCTTTTGGAAAACTACCCTGATACCAAATCTGTCTGACAACGATAAAAGCTCCTGCATAGTATCATTAAAATGTATATCGTCACCCTCACGGCTTGAAAATGATTCTTTTATTAAATGCCTGCGGTTTGATGTTGCATATATAACAAGATTATCGGCAGTTGATGAAACACTTCCCTCTAAAATTGCTTTCAAAGCAGCGAAATCATCATCGTCTTCGGTAAATGACAAGTCATCAATAAACAAAATGAATTTCAAAGGATTTTTACTAACTGTTTCAACAATCGACGGAATCTCATGGAGCTGTTTTTTCTTAATCTCAATCAGTCTTAATCCTTTGTCTTTATATTCATTTGCAATAGCTTTGACCGTTGAAGATTTACCTGTTCCGCAATCTCCGTAAAGCAAAACATTATTAGCCGGCTTACCCTTTAAAAGTGCAAGAGTGTTGTCAATAACCGTCTGTCTTTCCATCTCATACCCCGAAAGCTGTGAAAGCCTTGTTGTATCAGGATAACTTACAGGTTTGATTTTTCCGTCTTTAATGATAAAAATATGATTTCTCGCATACATTCCATATCCAAACTTATTTATTTCATGAATTCTGTCAGCATAAATCTTTGAAAAATCCAAATCCTCATCAGTTTTCCATCTAGGTAAAAATCCTTTATACCCTATGGTGTCAATGATATTACAGCTCTGAGTCTTTGCAAGATTCTCAAGGGTCATAAGTTCGCTGGCTAAACATTCTTCCAAAAGAACGCCTATCTTTTCGCCTGCACCCTTTTTAAGCATGTATATGTTTTCATCTTCTAAAACGATTTTTAACATATACTCAGTCAAATTATCACTGAGCTTGTAAAGTTCACCTACCGCTTCCGAATATGCATATATCAAATTATTTTGTTCGGTTTTATTGTTATCGATTAATTTAAAAAGCTCAATAAACTTTTCAACGACCTGATTTTTGAGTAAATTTCTGAATATCACCAGTGACGAAACACTGTTTAAAATTCCACTGAAATCTGCCATTTTTATCTCCGTCCCAATGCTGAAATTTTTTCAATAAGCGAGCATTACACTATCATTTAGATACGACCGGGCATTAGCTCGTTGTTGTATTAATACTTATATTATAACATTAATGTCAAGCATAGATTGGCAAAATAAAAACTCATGCCCTGCAAAACACAAAACATGAGTTAATTATATCGTCACCGCTGCTTAAAGCTTTTGTAAAACAAAAATATCATAAATAGCTTTAATTGCAGTTTTAAAGTCTTCTTCTTTGACACCGACAATTATGTTAAGCTCACTTGACCCCTGATCAATCATCTTAACATTCACATGGTTGTGAGCAAGTGAAGAAAAAATTCTGCCGGCAGTTCCTCTGTTAGACTTCATTCCCCGTCCCACAACAGCAACAAGTGCAAGCTCTGTTTCAATTTCGATAGAATCAGGCTGAACATTTCTATGAAGTCCTGCTAAGATTTCCTGCTCCTTTTCAGCGAATTCATCGAGGTGAACAATAACACTCATTGTGTCTATACCTGACGGCATATGCTCAAAAGAAACACCGTTCTTTTCAAACACTTCCAAAACACGCCTGCCGAAGCCAAGCTCTGAATTCATCATATCCTTTTCAATATTGATAACGGCAAAGCCTTTCTTTCCTGCAATACCTGTAATTGTATACTCAGATTTTTGGGATGTAGACTCAACAATCATTGTTCCTACATCATCCGGCTTGTTTGTATTTTTTATGTTAATAGGAATACCCGCTTTTCTTACAGGAAAAATAGCCTCGTCATGCAAAACAGTTGCACCCATATAAGAAAGCTCACGCAATTCTTTATAAGTAATTGATGTAATAGGCATAGGGTTTTCAATAATTCTAGGGTCCGCTATTAAAAATCCCGAAACATCGGTCCAGTTCTCGTAAATGTCAGCCATAACAACAGACGCCACAATTGAACCGGTTATATCAGAGCCTCCCCTTGAAAAGGTCTTTATCGTATCATTAGGCATTGAACCGTAAAATCCCGGAATAACAACATGGTCCAAACCCTCTAAACGCTCTTTCATGACAAAAGCTGTTTTATTACTGTCGTATGCTCCCTTATCATCAAAGAAAATAACATCGGCAGCATCAATAAAATCAAATCCCAAATAATTTGCCAAAAGCTTTCCGTTTAAATATTCGCCCCTGGAAGCTGCATAATCTCTTCCGGCCTTTTGTGTGAAGCATGCTCTTATTGTGTTAAACTCTTCATCAAGTGAAATATCAAGAGAAAGCTCTTTAATAATGCCGTTATATCTTTCTTTTATAGCTTTAAACTCATCTTCAAAGTCCTGACCTTTAGCTGCCTTTGAATAGCAGGAATACAGCATATCAGTGATTTTGATATCATCATCAAACCGTTTGCCGGGTGCTGACGGAATAACAAACTTTCTCGAACTGTCGCTTTTTATTATATCAGCAACCTTCTTAAACTGGTTTGCATCTGCAAGCGAGCTTCCTCCGAACTTTACAACTTTAATCATTTTTAATAAATATGCCCTGTTTCGAGCATTCCTCCTGTTTCCAGATTTTTAAATGTCAAAATATCTTTATATATTATATTCAAAATTAGAAAAACAGTCAATTGACATATAATACAAATAACTCTTAATTTTCCCGTGTTTTTTGTTCAAATACAACTGTATTTGCATGAACTACATATTACCTTGCAAGAAATTTACTTAGAATATTGTGACCGTCCTCGATATAAACACCTGTATCCTTGCAGGTTTGCTCAGTAAATTCGTTCTTACCCTCAACCTCACCGTTTTTGTGATACATTAAGAAAGGAATAGGGTCATTTGTATGAGTTCTAAGCTCTAAAGGTGTTGCATGGTCAGGCATAATCAAAACTTTATAGTCATCATATTCTTCCAACGCATTTAAAACAGGCCCTAAAATCTTTTCATCAATCAGTTCGAGAGATTTTTTCTTATTTTCAATCTCATGTCTGTGTCCGCACTCATCAGGGGCTTCAACATGAATGTAAACAAAATCCTGACCGTTTTTAAATTCTTTTATTGCCGCATTTGCCTTACCCTCAAAATCAGTATCAATATAACCTGTTGCACCTTCTACATCAACAACATTCATACCGCTGAATTTTCCTATACCCTTTAATAGGTCAACTGCAGAGATTATCGAACCTTTTAGTCCGTATTTTTCTTCAAACGGCATAAGTGCTTTTCTTGTTCCCTCACCCCAGAACCACATAGAATTAGCAGGTCTTAATCCTTTTGCTTCTCTGGCCTTATTAACCGGATGGTCTTTAAGTATTTCATAGCTTTCAACCATCATATCATAAAGCTTCTTTGCATTATCATGAGCAGGTATGTAATCCTTAATCGGCTTTCCTGTTATATCATGAGGAGGAGTCAGCGTTCCGACATCTGTAGTACCGTTATTCCAAATCAAGCAGTGACGGTATGAAACACCTGCATAAAGCTGAAATTCATCATTGTTAAAATGTTCAGCCAAGGTTTTTACAATTTCTTTTGCCTCAGCTGTTGAAATATCATCAGCACAATAATCAAGAATAGTTTTGTCTGCGTAATCCGGCTCATCCGACAGTGTAACCAGATTGCATCTTAAAGAAACATCAGTAGGCTTCATATCAATACCGATTGAACCTGCTTCAAGCGGTGAACGACCTGAATAATAAACCTGAGGGTCATATCCCAAAACCGCAAGATTTGCAACATCGCTTCCCGGTTTCATATTATCGGCAACCGTCTTTACAAGTCCCATATAGCTTTTTTTAGCCAGCCTATCCATATTAGGAGTAAATGACGCACCCATAGGAGTTTTATCACCCAACTCCTTCACAGGGTAATCTGCCATTCCGTCACATAGAAGTACAAGTGTTTTCATAATATAAATTTTCCTTTCTCAAAGTAAAATACTAATTAAAATATCTTCAATGATATATTCTCAAATAAAACTATTCAAACTTCCAAAGCTGACCTTCATTCACAGGAGCAAAATGTTTTTGAAAAACTCTGTACTTAGAAAGTCTTTTTGAATTCGTAAGCATTTTTGAAAATCGTGAATACTCGGTTGTAATTTTAAAATCCCCGTTTGTTTCAGTCAATCTGAAACCGTTATTTTTAATTGCTTTTCCACATTTGAAACCAAACATGCCGTCACAAACAATATTGCCTTGTTTGTTTACAATTCTAACGCTTCCGTCAAGATTGAGCCTTATGTTAAAAGTCTGGTTTAACTTGTCATCAAGCTTTGATAATCCAACCCTACCGTTTTCAAAAACGGTAAGATATGTGTTATCACATACAGATTTTATCTTCAAATCCGTCATGATTTTTATTGTCGTCCTTAAATTCTCCGAAAGCTTTTCATAATAAGCGTTTAAAAATGCGGCGACATTCTTTTCAGTCAGAGGAAGCATATGCTCAAGTGCATTTTTGAATGTAACATCTTCAACAGCTTTTACATCAGCATAATACTTTGAAGACTTTTCAGAAAGATTATTCAGCATATCTCCTAAGCTTTTATTCATGTATTCATCATAAAGAGTATCCTCACAAGCTTTAGCATGATACTTTTCCATATTTGCAAGTGAATACTTCTCATAGCAATGATGCGGATTATTTCTTATCGGAAGCGATATAAGATTTGTAGTATGAACAGTACATCCGACATCTGAAATAAAATGAACACATCTTCCCAAAGAATCAAAAGCCATATCCGTCATATTGTTTTTATACTGAATTAAACTCATAGTATAGTTTTCTTCAAGCATTGTTCTGGCAGAAGGGGCATAATCACCCAATCTGTTTGCATAAAAACCAGTGACCGACGGTGCAAGAGCATTCCCGTTTTTATCGCACGAAGAATAGTAGTGCATTCCGCTGCCCTTATTTCTGTCCCCTTTAAAATCAGGAACTATTACACCATATGCAATTCTGTCCTGATTAGTTTTATAAAATTCGTATGCGTCAGTTTTATTATCATTTTTCAATATCTCAAGAGCGTTTTCAAAAATAGCAGAATGAGTGTCTGAAAACCACGCACTTGCTTTCTTAGGCTTTAACAGTATTGCGCCTGCTGACAAAACGCCTAATGAAATAAGGATTTCCTTTTTCATTAAAATTCATAACCTTTCTCGGCGACAAAGAAACTTACTCTGTCATAGCACTTGTGTTCGTAAATGTCTTAGTACTTTTACATGTACTTTTTGCATAACCGTTTTTATCATACTCAATATCTATAACTGTTTCACCGACAGATTCATTATACTTTTTTACCGCTTCTTCAAAGCTCATTTCATCTTCCTTAGCCTTCACAGCATTTTTTGCACCGATTGCCGATGCAAGTCCAACAACCGCTGATACTCTTCCGAAGTTTTTTATAAAACGATTAAATATATTTTTATGCCTGCCGTCTTTTTTTCTCCCCTTAAAAACAAAGCTCATTAAAAAAGAAAACAGTGCAATTTTCCCTATTTTCTCAGGTTCATAATTGCTGTATAGTTTAAACCTTTTCATAACTGTTCTCCTTTTAAAATTATAAGATACATAATCAATTATATACTAATATGTGATATTTTTCAAGTAAATATTATATTATCGTTTTTTTGTTTTTATTAATAGCATTAAGTCGTTTCTCTGCCATATTTTTCTTATGTAAAAATTTTTTTGACAAAACACAAAATGTAACGACAATATTTTTTGTAATAACAAAAAAAATTTAATCACATATAATAAAATGTGATGTAACAACCACGAGGTAGTTACATATTTTATGCCTGTTTTATTTTAATTCAAATCGTTTATTAAACATAATCACTTCATCACTTAAGGTATAAAACCACAAATAATTATAAGGAGAATCATACATGGAGATTTTTACTAATAAAAACGACCTCTCCGCAATGGGCTTTGACGAAGGCTGCCCTCAGCCTGAAGGTGAGTTTCCAACGCACACACCTATAGCCATGGCATATGTACCATTCCAGAAATGGGAGAGGCCATATGATGATAATATAGCATTATCAAGGGGTACCATTTTCCCATCACTTGACAAACCGTTTATAGGAGAGGAGGCTGTAAAAAATGGACGCAGAACAAAGTAAGCTTTTAAAATTAATAAGAATGCACAGCTTTGCAGTAACAGAAGCCAATCTTTACCTTGACAGCCATCCTAATTGTAAAATGGCTTTAGAATATTTCCAAAAACATCAAAAAGAATACGAAGAAGCCTTAGAAAAATATGAGAAAAAATATGCTCCGCTGAGAGTAAGCGGTGTAAACAGTACAGATGAATGGACTTGGGCAACTACACCATGGCCATGGGAAAGGAGTGAGAACTAATGTGGCAATATGAAAAAAAGCTTGAATATCCGGTAAACATTAAAAATCCTAATCCTGCACTTGCTAAAGTTATCATAACTCAATTCGGCGGTCTTAATTGTAAAAAGTGATAAGCAATAAAAAACAAGCCAGTCAATTACGACTAGCTTGTGTGGTGGTTAACTATGTAAAAAACTTGATAAACCATATTATATTTTTGTTGATGAATATTTGGTATTAATGAGGTTTAGGTAACGGAAAATACTCTAATTATTTTATAAATTCAACTTTTTAATGTTTTTATTTCACCTCAAATTTTTAGTTAAAAAGTTCCATAATAAACATATAATTAAGTCTTTCTGAAAAAAGTTAACTTCATTTGGGCTTGATAATTCAAATAGCATTAGGTTTATTTGTACAAAGCACCACATCATTTGAGATATACTGGACAATCTTGACGAATTATGGTATAATATTAAGAAACTTGTAATTCTTAGTCAAATTTCAAAAAATCAGAAAACTGGGTGAAACATATGAAAAAGAAGAAAAAATTATGTATCTTTTTTAAAATTAGCTTAATTGTTCTGAGTTTTCTATTAATACATTTTTTAATCGAAGAAACTATAGCAAAATGTATTATCGGTTTTGTAGTTATAGCTGTTATCGTTATGTCCATTGTAAAAGGTCTTGAAACAGATGGAATGTCTAGTATTATTGAACTTCTCATCCCAGAAATTATTGCAGTATTAATTCATTGGTTTTCAAATATTCCATTTATGTATATAGCAAGTAAAGTATATACATTTTTTGCTCAAAAAATCTGTTTAGCAATTGGAAAAGATATCGTTATAAATATTAGCAATGAGATGAGTACTACGATTACAATTGTACTTATATGGATCGTATTTGAAGTTTTTTATAATAGAAAAGATCATACTGCAATGAAAAAACTACGTGGTAGTAAAGATGAAGAGCTGAAAGAAAAAAGTTTTACAGAAAAAAGTGAAATGTTTTGTAAAACACTTCAACAGTGGATAGAAGAAATAAATCGAGAAACGAATTGGAGCGAAAGCCAGTTTACCCCTTTAGAAGCAGAAGTTGAAGTAGATAATGGTGGAAAAAGAAAGAAAAAATATGAAGACTTACTCAAATGTTTAAAAAGCAACCGACGCAATAGAACTGTTTATCTAGTTTTGGGATCTCCTGGTACTGGTAAAAGCGTATCTATGAGAAAACTTTGCTTAGATTTATTAAAAGAATCAAAAAAGACGAACAAAATTCCTGTTTATGTAAACCTAAAAGAATGGAATGAGGAATGGAATCTGGAACATATGCCAAATAAAAAAGACTTGATTGCATTTATTAGAAAAACATTCGAAACGAAAGCAGACTTTTCAACAGAAAGTTTTTTAAATGAATATTTTCAACGAATGCTTGATGATGGACGATGGTACTTTGTATTTGACTCCTTTGATGAAATGCCATGCCTGATGGGAAAGAAAAACTGTCAAGAATTGATAGATGGCATTTCGGCTCTAATTTACCAATTTTTAACTGGTCCCAATCAAAGTGGCGGTGTGGTCGCATCACGCCTCTATAAATCTCCTTCTGCATCTGTGGGTGCTACTGTTACATTAAAAATACAAGAATTTAGTGATATAAAAATAAAGACTATGTTAAAAAAGTATTTGATTCATTCCGAGGATGTAACAAATCTTCTTTTTAATGGACGTGAGGATTTAGTGTCGTTATGCCGTAATCCATTTTATCTGGTATTGCTAATTAACTTCATTATGGACAAAGGGCTAGTTTTACCGAAAAATCAAATGGAACTATATCACGGATTTATAGAGGAACGATTGAAAAAATGTGCTGATAAACTTGAAAAAGAAAACATGAAGGCTGATGATATTTATCAGGCAGCCAAAAAACTGTCTTTCTTTATGCATGAAACAGAAGAATGCGGTTTAGAATGTCCTACTAAACTTTTGTATAAAAATGAAAACGAAGAATACTGGAGAAAGATATTTGAGTTACTTAGATATGCTAAAATTTGTCGCTTTGGCGGTCAAAATGAATCGATTTCTTTTGTTCATCGCAGATTTCAAGAATTCTTTTTAGTAGAAAATATTATTGATCAGAAGCAAGTAATTGCATATGAGAACTACAGAAATATTCTTACTGATACCGGAATGAGAGACGCACTGGTACTTTATTGTGAAGTAGCAGAAGAAAAAAAAGCAAGGGAAATCGCCAATTTCTGTTGGAAAACAATTCAAACAAATATCAATCACGCTAATAATATACACTCAAAAGAAAGTCAGGAATTGATCTGTGTTCTATATTTCATGAAAGAGGCGTTCCGAAATAGAAAACAGGTGCTTTCGGATTTTCAGAAAGAATTCTACCAGTTAGTAAAAAAGATACTTAAATCTAAAAAAGCACAAAAAAGTAACTATATATTAACACATATTGTGTTAAGAAAGCACACTAAAAATACAAATACAAATGATACTAAAGTTGATTACATTATTTTGTTAGCTATTGTAAATAGTATGGTTTTATTTTCAAAAAAACAGTTAGAAAAACTAGTATTAGAAGTGTTTCGGATTAATAATCGTTGGTTAAATGATGTAATTATGCAGAATTGTAGAACTATTAATACACTAGGGTATAATATTGAAAATAAATTCATCAACTATTTTGGACAGTTGAATATGAGAATTTTTTTTAAAAGGTTTTCTAATACCAGATTTTCCTTATCTATATCACCAAAATTTAGATATATTAGAAACATGCATTTTTTGACGATGCTTTTTAATGCAGCATGTGTGCTTACATTGTTTCCAATTGGAGCACTTGCAATTATGAACTTAATCGACTTTATTTTACATATTGATTTATCTAAAATAGACATCTTTCAAATTATCCATAAGATACCTAATAACACAAACAGTATACAATTACAACCAAATTTTATAGTTATTATCCTGTCAGCATGCTTTGCAGTATTTTCTCTATTGATACTTGCAATTATAATGCGTACAATTAGGTTTTATCCCAATCAAACATTTCTAATACTTACTGAAGCAATGACAATCCTTACACTTATGAATGTGAATAATAAAATGTTTATTATACGTATTACTACATTTACTATATTTACTATTTCGTGGATAATTTTCATGGCAATCAATATATTAATAATCATTCATGACTTTAAATATTATGTTAAAAATTTTAAAACGATAATTAAAGTATTTAAAAAAAAGATAGTCCAAGAATTAATACTGGTCCTATTAATAGTTATCATTATATTTGCTATTATAGTTTTAATAAAAATATTCAAAGTATTACTATATTTATTAATTGCTTGCATGGTTGTATCATTTATAGCTATACTTGTGTACATAGTATTTCTAGGCTGGCTTTATTTGAAAGACCGGCTCTGGTTAAAAAGACACACAATCGAAATAAAGCACATGAAACGAGCACATCTTATAAATAACTTAAATAGTTTATATTTTGACAGTATAAAGTATAAATATCTTGAATCATTGTTGTTGAAAAAAGTTGAATTAGAAGGAAACTGGACAAATGGTACTCGTCCTCAATATAGTGATGATAGAGTAGATTACGCTTTAGCAAAACTAGATTGTACTAAATTAGATTCATGTGATTATCTATTTTAAGTAATATACTTATCATATCTAAACCAATAAAGTATCTGATATTTCATAATAACCACAGTGCAAATTACACTTAAGTAATTTTCTTTATATATCACTAAAAATGGATAACTAGGTCGTTTCTTAACATAATATTTATTTTCAATTTATAAATAATACAAACTCAAAGAGCCCCTTACATTATGCTCAAAACAAAATGCAAGAGGCTTTGATATTTTTATTTAATTTACTACTCTTTCAAAATCTTGTCCGCTTCAATAGCTTTCTGCGTAAAGCTGTTGTTTTTCCACCAAGCTGTCACACTCGCCCCAATTGTAAATCCTGCTGAAATTAAATTTGTTATTGTGCCATCTTCAACTGGTATGGGTGACACCCCGAATATTGTTAGTACCTGATTTGTTAATGCAAGTCCGAGTATTGCCGTTCTTGTGATTGTTCCTCTAGTTATGTTCATGCTGTTCCTCCTCTAAATCCTTAATT
>UQYQ01000006.1 GCA_900545345.1 uncultured Ruminococcus sp. | reverse complement strand
TGCTGAACATTATGATATTGAAATTGACTATGATAACCTCATAGCTATCGGTTCTATGATGGGTTCAGGCGGACTTATCGTTATGGACGAGGATAACTGTATGGTTGATATCGCTAAGTTCTTCCTGGCTTTCACAGTTGATGAATCCTGCGGAAAGTGTACACCTTGCCGTATCGGTACAAAGCGTTTGTACGAGCTTCTTGATAAGGTTACCAAAGGACAGGGAACACTTGAAGACTTAGATAGAATTGAAGA
The DNA here is from genome assembly GCA_900545345.1 of uncultured Ruminococcus sp. GTDB lineage: Bacteria > Bacillota > Clostridia > Oscillospirales > Ruminococcaceae > UMGS1601. Next base: position 96,809 of record UQYQ01000006.1, on the reverse strand, counting down.
GTTATGCTACTACATAAAGAACAATTCACTTTGCGGACTTGGACAAACAGCTCCGAACCCTGTTCTTTCAACTCTTCGTTACTTCAAAGACGAATACATTGCACACGTTGTTGACAAAACTTGTCCTGCCGGCGTATGTAAAGACCTTCTCAAATACGTTATCGATACAGATAAGTGTAAGGGCTGTACTCTATGTGCAAGACAATGTCCTGCCGGTGCAATTGAAGGAAGCGTTAAAAATCCACATGTTATCGATCAAAATAAATGTATTAAGTGCGGAGCTTGTATTGAAAAATGTAAGTTCGGTGCTATTTCAAAGAAGTAGGGAGGCGTTTTAGATGGATATGATTAATATTAAAATCAACGGAGCAGATTATCAGGCTCCTAAAGGTTCAACAGTCCTGGAAGCGGCTCGTCTTGCCAATGTTGAGATTCCTACACTTTGTTTCTTAAAAGAAATCAATGAAATAGGAGCTTGCCGTATCTGTGTTGTTGAAGTACAGGAAAAAAGAGGCGACGGCTTAGGCCCTAAGAGAATTGTCGCTTCATGTGTATACCCTATATCAGAAGGAATGAATGTATTCACAAGCACACCGAAGGTAATTGACTCAAGAAAGAAAACATTAGAACTTATCCTTTCTAACCACGACAGAAAATGTCTGTCATGTGTAAGAAGCGGAAACTGTGAGCTTCAAAAGCTCGCAAAGGATTATAAAATTGAAGACGAAGGCATTTATGACGGTGCTAAAACAGAAGCCATTCTTGACTGTTCAGCACCTCATATGGTCAGAGATAACAGCAAATGTATTCTCTGCCGCCGCTGTGTTGCTGTTTGCGAAAAGACCCAGGGAATCGGTATTATCGGTGCTAATGAAAGAGGATTTAAAACAAATATCAGCTGTGCATTTGAAGATGATTTAGGAAATACTTCATGTGTATCATGCGGACAGTGTATTGCAGTTTGTCCGACCGGTGCATTGTATGAAAAGGATAATACTACTGAGGTTTTTGAAGCCTTAGCTGATGATACTAAAACCGTTATTGTTCAGACTGCTCCTGCTGTAAGAGCAGCTTTAGGTGAAGCTTTCGGACTTCCTATCGGAACAGATGTTGAAGGAAAAATGGCTTGTGCACTTCGTAAGCTTGGCTTTGACAAAGTGTTTGATACCGACTTTGCAGCTGACCTTACTATTATGGAAGAAGCACACGAATTCTTAGACAGAGTTCAAAACGGAGGAAAGCTTCCTCTTATCACTTCCTGTTCACCGGGATGGGTTAAATACTGCGAGCATTACTTCCCTGATATGATTGACAATCTTTCAAGCTGTAAATCACCTATGCAGATGTTCGGTGCAACAGCTAAAACATATTATGCTGAAAAAATGGGCATTGACCCAAGAGATATGGTTGTTGTCGCCGTTATGCCTTGTACTGCTAAAAAGTTTGAAATCGGAAGAGACGATGAAGATGCTGCAGGTGTTCCTGACGTTGATATTTCTATCACCACAAGAGAGCTTGCTCGCATGATCGAGCGTGCCGGAATCAAATTCTTAGAGCTTGAAGATGAAGAGTTTGACGCTCCTCTCGGAATCTCAACCGGTGCAGGCGTTATCTTCGGTGCAACAGGCGGAGTTATGGAAGCTGCACTTCGTACAGCTGTTGAAACTTTAACAGGTGAAGAGCTTCAGAATGTTGAATTCAGTGATGTTAGAGGCACTGAAGGAATTAAAGAAGCAAGCTATGATGTTGCCGGTATGAAAGTAAATGTTGCAGTAGCTTCAGGACTTGCTAATGCAAAAGAAATTCTTAAAAAAGTTGAAAGCGGAGAAGCTGATTATCACTTCATTGAGATAATGGGCTGTCCCGGCGGATGTGTAAACGGAGGCGGTCAGCCGCAGCAGCCTGCTTCTGTCAGAAATACTGTTGACATCAAATCTTTAAGAGCAAGCGTTCTTTATAAAAATGATGCTGCTAAATCAATAAGAAAATCTCATGAAAACCCTGCTATTAAAGAACTTTATAAAGAATACTTCGGCGAACCCGGAAGTGAAAAGGCTCATCACATACTGCATACAACATATGTAAAGAGAGGTCTTTATAAATAATCAAAAAATAAAAGGCATACGAATTAATCGTATGCCTTTTATTTTTTGATAACGAAAAGAGCAAAGCAAAAAAATCACCTTGCTCTTTTTTATTATCTTATATTTCTAAAACCTTTATATTTCGCCTTGTTTTTATACATATCACTATCAGCTATTTTTAAAACATCATCATAATTAAAGTCATCATGATATTTCGTAATTGCATATCCCAGGCTTGCATGAACTTGATATGGTTTGTTTGAGGCACTGTTATATTTAGATATATAGTCATTAACATTTTTAATTATCTCGTCAGCATCTTCGTCAGTATAATCTCCTATTCCCAAAATTACAAACTCATCTCCTCCGGTTCTTGCACAGACTTCATTCTTAATACATGCAACACGAAGAGCATTTGCAATTGTTTTTAGGGCATTATTACCTTCTACATGGCCGTATGTATCATTGGTTATTTTTAAATCATCCATGTCAACCGAAATAACAAGCATACTCGAATTTGAATCTTTAAACTTTTCAAAAAGCTCTTCACGGGATAACTTATACCCATATGAGTTATGTATTCCCGTAAGTGAATCCGTCATAGAATCCTGTTTCAGCATATTATTTAATGTCTGCAAACAGTTTGATGTTCTCAGATATTCAAGCGACACTGATAAGGATCTTATCCAGTCCCAATACACCTCGTCACACGACTCATACGAATTCTCATATATAAAAACAGAATATCCAAAAGTCCTGTCACTAAAATGTACCGGAAAGAAATAATAGACTCCCGGATATTCCTTCTCTTTCCAAAGTTCAGGATGCATAAACTTAGTTTTAAAAGGCACTCTCTTGCTCATTTCCCACATAACAGGAGTGACCTTTTCTGTATATCCTTCCTTAACATACACCTTATCACTGGCAAGACTATCCCAATCACTGCACATACATAAGTCAATTCTTGAACAATTCCTGATGACATATGTAAGTTCCATCAATCGATTGCAAAAAGCATCAAATGACTTTGTTGCAGTCAATTCTTCAAGCATATTACTTGTTCTGTAATATTCCTTATATGTTTCAATATCACGAATCTGCTTTTTCTGATTATCCATATTTCTGGATATATCCTCTTTGCAGCCGCAGCTCTCGCCTATTATAAGATATCCTCCTGTTTGATAAGCCCGTGTACATTCCTTGCCTGTTAGAATTTTATAGAGCATACAAACTGCGTCTGCACCAACATCAACATCGGGTGTCTGATATGTTGTTATAGTCGGAACATTATCCCTGGATTCGTGTATTCCGTCATATCCTACTATAGCAATATCTTCAGGAACTTTTATTCCCAAATCAGTAAGTTTATTGCAAAGATGTATTGCCATCCAGTCATTCTGGCAAGCTATACCGTCAGGCTGTTCAACTCTTCCCTCATAAATATCTTCAGCAAGCTTTACTGCTGCATTCTGCCAAAAATCGCCCTCAAAAATATAACTGTCATCATAATACAGGCCATGAGAATTCATAGCATCATAATATCCGTTTAATCTGACTTGTGTTTGCTCAAAATCAGTATACCCTGTAAGACAATAAATCTTCTTGCATCCATGTTCTTCAATCAAATGAGAAACCAAATTAGAAAATCCGGTTTTATTATCTACTATCGTATACGGAAATGCCTGGTTTCTGAAATCCGCACAAACCACCGGTTTTCCATAGCCCTTTAATATTTCCGTTACTTCATCTTGAAGAGCCGCGGATTTAAATGTATTCTGCGGATAAATGAATCCTTCAATCAAATCAGGATTAACAAGTGAAAAGATATTTTTTTCTCCTGCTTCAAAGCACTTATTATCATAGCTTTCATCAATCATCGAAAAAACTGCAACATTATAGTCTAATGAATATGCCTGACGCAGTATGCCTTCTAATATAGATTTCTGAAGTTTATTTTCAACGCCTCTCATTAAAACTCCTATACATTTTCTGCGCTTTTTCAATTTGATACCTCCTAATTAGAAACTTTTTATTAAGGAACATCGCCCCGTCATTCAACCAACGACTTGGGCGTTAGCCCATTGGATTTCAGTTAGGGATTATATCTCCCCTCTGAAAGAATGAGATGAAACCCGTCGCCTATAGAGGCGTGGGGACATCAATATCGTGATTATATTACACAAGCAAATTATTTGTCCTGCATAGCTTTTTTAAACTCTAAAAATTCTTCATATGTTCCCTGTCGGTCTATTATCCCATCAGGAGTAATTTCGATAATTCTGTTTGCCACCGTCTGCATTATCTCATGGTCATGTGATGTGAAAATCACTACTCCCTTAAAATCCGATAATCCGTTATTTACAGCCGTAATACTTTCCAAATCAAGATGGTTAGTCGGCTGGTCGAGAAGAAGTACATTTGAACCGAACAGCATCATTCTCGAAAACATACATCTTACTTTTTCGCCTCCGGACAAAACCTCTACAGGCTTATAAACCTCATCGCCTGAAAAAAGCATTTTGCCTAAAAATCCACGAAGATATGTTTCTGTTTCATCAGTTTCAGAGTACTGCCTTATCCAATCGATTATCGACATACTCTTTCCATCGAAAAACTTTGAATTATCTTTTGGGAAATAAGATAGAGAAGTTGAAATTCCCCACTTAAAATCTCCCTCATCCGCCGTTTGTTCCTCGGTTAAAATTTCGAAAAGCATGGTTATTGCCTGTTCAGACTCACCGATAATCGCAATTTTATCTTCTCTGCCGACAGTAAAGCTGATGTTATTCAAAAGCTTCTCACCATCAACTGTTTTTGATAATCCATTTACCGAAAGAATTTCCTTTCCAAGCTCTCTATCCATATCAAAACCAATATAAGGGTATTTCCTTGATGATGCCGGCATTTCTTCGACAGTTAATTTATCCAATAGCTTTCTTCTTGATGTAGCCTGCTTGGATTTTGATTTGTTAGCAGAAAAGCGTGAAATGAACTCCTGAAGCTCTTTTATTTTTTCTTCTGCTTTTTTGTTCTGTTGTTTTATCATTCTCTGCATAAGCTGGCTTGACTCATACCAGAATTCATAGTTTCCGACATACATCTTTATTTTAGTATAATCTATATCAACTATATGTGTGCACACATTATTCAAAAAATGTCTGTCATGAGAAACAACCAAAACCGTTCCGAAATACTCAGCTAAAAAGTCTTCCAGCCAGCGGATTGCATCGATATCCAAATGGTTAGTCGGCTCATCCAGAAGAATAATATCAGGATTTCCGAACAATGCCTGAGCTAAAAGAACCTTAACCTTTTCGTTACCTGACAGTGATGACATCTGTGCATATAAAAGCTCTTCTGAAAGACCAAGTCCCTGAATAAGCTTTGACGCATCGCTTTCAGCTTCCCAACCGTTAAGCTCAGCAAATTCTCCTTCAAGTTCAGCGGCAAGGTCACCGTCCGCCTCTGAAAAATCCTCTTTTGCATAAAGCTCATCTTTCTGCTTCATAATTTCATAAAGGCGTTCGTTTCCCATAATCACAGTATCTAACACTGTATATTCATCATATGCAAAATGATCCTGCTTCAACACAGAAAGTCTTGTTTCTTTTGGAATTATAACCTCACCTGTTGTCGGTTCGATTTCCCCGCAGAGAATTCTCAAAAATGTAGATTTTCCTGCACCGTTTGCACCGATTATTCCATAACAATTTCCGTTTGTAAACTTCAAATCTACATCTTTAAAAAGCATTTGTCCGCCGAATTGAAGACTGACATTTGAAACTGTAATCATTTTTAATCTCCTTTTAAACTCCGATTTAATCAAAATATTTTTAATTACATACTATATTATAATAACATATTTGAATTTTATTGTCCAGTTTATTAATGCAAAAACAGGCACTGTAAATATCACAGTGCCTGAATATAAAATTGTACTATAATTACTGTTTAGTTATTTCTTCTTTAAGCTTTTCAAAAAAGCCTTTTTTGCCCATTACAACTTCAACATTATGTTCTGTTCCGCTTTCAAACAGAGGCAGGATATTTCCGTCGATATGCTTCCCGTCAACAATAATACTCTTTATCCCCTTCGAAACATGGTCAGGGTTTTTAAATGTAATATTGTATCTTATACCTCTGAATTCTCTTGACAGCTCAAATCCGTCCCATTCTTTCGGAATCGACGGGTCAAGCTTTAGACCTTTATAATCAGGAATGATACCCAAAATGTACTGAGAAACTGCAACAAAATTCCATGCTGCCGTTCCTGTCAGCCAGCTGTTTTTAGCTTCACCGTGACGTTTTGCATCTTTTCCTGCAATCATCTGAGCATAAACATACGGTTCTGTTCTGTGGATATCGGATATGTCTTCAAGATAAGCCGGAGCAATTTTTGAATAGTATTCAAAAGCTTGATTGCCTCTTCCTATAAACGCCTCGGCACAGATTATCCATGCGTTGTTGTGACAGAAGATACCTGCATTTTCCTTATATCCGGCAGGGTATGTTGAAATCTCACCGTATTCAATATAATACTTTGTAAATGCAGGGTTATTAAGCACAAGACCGTATTTAGTGTCAAGATATTTTTTAACACTGTCCATAGTTTTAATATCCAGACCATCGTCTTTCCCTATTTCACTCATAACACAGAAGCCCTGAGGCTCAATGAAGATTTTTCCCTCTTCACAGTCCTTTGAACCTACTTTGTTTCCGCAGTCATCATATGCCCTCAGGAACCATTCACCGTCAAAACCATGCCCTAATATGTTTTCTTTCATTTTATCAATAGCTTCCTGAGCCTTTTGAGCTTCATCATCAAGTCCCTTGTACTCACAAAGCTTAACATATTCAGGGCCTATAAAGGTGAACATTCCCGCAACCATAACAGACTCTGCAACCTTACCGTCTTTTGAAGTAGAAGTCTGGAAGCTTTCACCCGGAGTGCTTGAGAAGCAGTTTAAGTTTAAACAATCGTTCCAGTCAGCTCTTCCGATAAGAGGAAGACCATGAGGTCCGACATTATCAACTACATGATAGAACGACTGGTGAAGATGGTGCATCATTCTTTGTGATTTTGATTCATCATTGTCATAAGGAACCATCTCGTCTAAAATCGAATAGTCACCTGTTTCTTTTATATACTGTGCAGTTGAAAGAATCATCCAAAGCGGGTCATCTGAAAAATCTCCGCCGATTTCATTATTGCCCTTTTTAGTCAGAGGCTGATATTGGTGATAGCATCCTCCGTCTTCAAGCTGAGTAGCAGCCAAATCCAATATTCTTTCTCTTGCTCTTTCAGGTATCTGATGTACAAACCCAAGCAAGTCCTGGTTTGAATCCCTAAAGCCCATTCCCCTGCCGATACCGCTTTCAAAATACGAAGCTGAACGGCTTAAATTAAAGGTAACCATACATTGATACTGATTCCAGATATTTACCATTCTGTTGAGATTTTCGTCATCTGTCTTAACGGTATACTTTGACAACAGCTTATCCCAGTTATCTTTAAGCTCGGCCAATGCTTTATCTGCTTTTTCGTGAGTATTCATAGCTTCAATCATTTCATAAGCCTTTGTCTTATTGATTGAACCGTCTTCATTCCACTTGTCACCGTCTGTATTTTCAACATATCCCAGTGTAAATACTAAATTCTTTTTCTCACCCGGATTTAAAGTGATTTCAATACAATGAGAAGCAACAGGTGACCATCCGTCAGCAACTGAGTTATTAGGCTCACCCGCCATAACAGTCTGAGGATTTCCAAAGCCGTTATACAGACCCATAAAGCTTTCTCTGTCCGTATCAAATCCGTCAATATCGTGATTTACCGTATAGAAAGCGAAGTGGTCACGGCGTTCTTTATACTCGGTTATATGATAAATAGTTGAGCCCTCAATCTGAACCTCACCTGTGTTAAAGTTTCTCTGGAAATTCTCTCCGTCATCCTGAGCATTCCACAAACACCATTCAACAAATGAAAACAGCTTGAAAGTCTTTGCTTTATCGGAAGTATTCTCAATTGTCACCTTTTGAACTTCACCCCTGAAATTCAGAGGAACAAAAAACGTAACCTCTGCTTTTAAACCGTTCTTTTCGCCGGTTATAACAGTATACCCCATTCCGTGACGGCAGGTATAGCTGTCAAGCTCTGTCTTAACAGGTGACCAGCCCGGCGACCAGACACACTCACCGTCATTTATATAAAAATACTTTCCGCCCATATCAATCGGTGCATTATTATAACGGTATCTTGTTATTCTTCTGAGTCTTGCGTCTTTAAAGAAGCTATAACCTCCGGCAGTATTAGAAATGAGCGTGAAAAATTCCTGAGAACCCAAATAGTTAATCCACGGATATGGTGTCTTAGGATTATTAATCACATATTCTTTTTTTGCATCGTCAAAAAAACCGTATTTCATTATTTATCCTCCATTATGCATGATATTTTATTTCCCATGCAATATTCTTATTAAAATTTTTCTTCCAAATCATAAACTGATGATACAACAGGTTTCCCGCTGCTGTCTAAAAGAGGTGTCAAACCCATTCCATAACCGCTTTTATGACAAATATAATTAACCCCTGTTTCTCTGTCAACCCATATTTCAGTTACAGCACTAATGCCGTAATCTTCTTTGAATATTCTTATAAACCTATTATCTTTTTTACTCATAATCATTTATAACTTTTTAGTGAAAAATCTCTGCCGGCAAGTGAAAGTTTCACCCTTTGACAGCTCAGTATAACCACTGACTTCACGGTCAATAGAAAGATTAGGTGCATTTATCATAGCAGTCATAGGCTCGGGGCAGAAATACCCTTTGTTACCCTCATCATTCCATATATTCCAAAACTTGAATTCTTTTGAAACTTCGTTGCAAATACGCACACCTTGTTTGTTATCTGTAACATAACAGCCATAGAAATCTTCACCGTCGAGTTTATTCATGACTGCCGTATACATATCGTTTGAAATGTCCTGAAGAGTCGGCATTTTAACACCGTCTTTGTATTCTTTATCCCAGTCTGAAAGCTCCATAAGTTTTTCAGTAGGAAGGTATCTTTCATTAAGCTCACATTTTTGCCCGACAGGAACTGACAAAGTCATATCCTCTTCATTTCCCCCGTCACAGATAGGAGCATTGATGCAAGTATGTGTACATATAGAAACAGGGAGCTTATTATCTGCCAAGCTTGTCAATTTTATCTCCTGCAAAAGTCCGTCATCTGAAAGTGTAAATGTGTATGAAATCCTGAATTTAAGGGGAAAATATTTAAAAAACTCATCATTTTCGTTATAATCATAATATGTAGTTAAAACTGCTATGTCATTTTTATCATCAGCAAACATCTTCTCAACGTTATGAACCCTGTTTTGCACAAATCCGTGAAGATGGTTATTTAAGTCTTTATCGTTTACGGGAAGATTATATACTGCATCAGAAGTTTTTAAAACACCGCCGTCAAAGCGATTCGGAAGATACAGCGTCGGAAGTCCCCATATTTCTCTGGCTTCATTAATAGTATCCATTGTCACATCATCTTTATATCTGAAAATTTCAACCTTTAGCTTTTCATCACGAAGCCTCAGAACACTTGAACCGATTGCAGGTGCGATAATTGCTGTATATCCTCCGGCTTTAAGCATTACACACTCTTCATTTTTAAAAATTATTTTTTCGGCAGAAGACAAAGATAAATCCTCCTTTTAAACAATTGATATTGTACTTTTTTCTTTTAAAATCCAATTAATTATATCATATATATATTGTTTTGTCTATTATCTTTATTATATGTTTATATTTTTTTATTATTAAAAATGAATATTTTAAAATACTTAAGGCATAATAAGATTACACACAAAACATAAAACAAGTTTTGTGTCGGAGGTGTTTTATTATGTTAGATAAAATCGCTATGCTTCTGTTGATTATAGGCGGTATTAACTGGGGTCTGGTTGGAATATTCCAGTTTGATTTAGTTGCTTTCCTATTTGGTGGCTCTGCCGCAATTATCAGCAGAATAGTATATGTGCTTGTTGCTATTTCAGCATTATGGTGCATATCACTGTTTTTCAAAAGAGAGAGTCCTCTTGCCGATGCTCACGGAGCTCGCTAAGGAAAAAATATCTTTTTTGAAAAGACAAAAGAGAGCTTGAAAGTGTTTTTTGCAATTTTTATGAGTTTGCATATTGCGATTAACAAAGTTTTAAGCTCTCTTTTTTCTTTTTGCGTCAATTCTTTTACAATTCAGATTATTTTATCTTATAAAACAGCATAACCATCAGCAATTAAACGCAATTATTACACAATTATGGCGAAAGGTTACAAAATAAAATACAATTCGGTTAAAAATTGGATATTCTATTGACTTAATCTGTTTGTTGTCATATAATGTAGTTGATGTTAATTTCTAAATTAACATTCGTTTTGTTGTCTCCTTTCTTTTGTTCTACACATAGTTTTTTTATTTTGTTGCAGTGCCAATAGGTACTGCATATTTTTTTATATCCAATACAAGTTGTATATTTCTATACTTGATTTTACCAGATAAATGTTATATAATATCTTATATGTGAAAATAATATTAAGAAAAGGAGGAAGATAATATGTCGAAACCATATTATATCACAACACCTATTTATTATCCGTCAGGCAATCCGCATATCGGTCATTGCTATACAACGGTTGCGTGCGACTCTATTGCACGCTACAGACGAATGCAGGGTAAAGATGTGATGTTTCTCACGGGAACAGATGAACACGGTCTTAAAATCGAACAAAAAGCCGCTGAAAAAGGTGTTACTCCAAAAGAATATGTTGATGAAATAGTTAAAACCTTTAAAAGCCTTTGGGACTATATGAATATCAGCTATGACAGATATATCAGGACAACTGATGATTATCATGTAAAAACCGTTCAAAAGATTTTCAAGGAGCTTTATGACAAAGGGTTTATTTATAAAGGTGAATACAGCGGAAAATACTGTACTCCATGCGAAAGCTTCTGGACTGACTCTCAGCTTGTTGACGGGAAGTGCCCTGAATGCGGCCGTGAAGTAACTGAGGCAAAAGAAGAAGCATACTTCTTTAAAATGTCACCGTTTGCTGACAGAATTGAAAAGCTGCTCACTGAAACAGATTACCTTCAGCCAAAAACAAGAGCTGTCGAACTTGTAAATAATTTTATCAAGCCGGGTCTTGAGGATTTATGTGTATCAAGAACTACATTCAAATGGGGTATTCCTGTTACATTTGATGAAGGTCATGTTGTCTATGTCTGGATAGACGCACTTTCAAACTATATTTCGGCACTTGGGTTTTATAATGAACAATACAGCGATTTTGACAAGTTCTGGCCGGCTGACATTCACATGGTAGCAAAAGATATTATGAGATTTCATGCTATTATCTGGCCTGCTATGCTGATGGCACTTGATTTGCCGCTTCCTGAGCATTTAGCTGTTCACGGCTGGATTACATTCAACGGACAGAAGATGAGCAAATCACTCGGAAATGTTGTTGACCCGTTTATACTCGGTGAACGATATGGTGCAGACGCAATACGCTATCATATTTTAAGAGAAATGGCACTTGGTGCTGACAGCTCTTTCTCAAACGAAATTATGATTAACCGAATTAATTCCGACCTTGCAAACGATTTCGGAAACCTTGTTTCAAGAACTGTTGCAATGGTCAAAAAATACTTCGGAAAAAAACTTATTACCGATCGTAAAAGCGGAGAATTTGATAACGAGCTTATTTCAATGTGCGAAGGGTTATGCGATAAGGTTGATACTTTAATGGACAAAACCGAGCTTAACAATGTTCTGGCTGAAATTTTCAAAGTTGTTTCACGGGCTAACAAATACATTGACGAAACAATGCCGTGGGCGCTTGCTAAAGATGAAACAAAACGAGCAAGATTGGCATCGGTTTTATACAATTTGTTGGAGGCAATCAGAATCACTTCTACTTTGTTATCATGCTTTATGCCGTCTGTAATGCCGAAAGCATTAGAACAAATCGGTGCGTCAGGCTATGCAACCTATGAAAATGCAAAAAAATTCGGTGTGCTGCCTCTTGATGTTGAAGTAAATCCGGGCGAAGTTCTTTTCCCGAGAATTGACGCCGAAAAGGAAATCGAGGAGCTTAATGCAATTATAAAAAACAATGATTCAAAAAATGAAGAAATCCCGGAAGAAACTCTTCCTGAAATATCAATTGACGACTTTGCCAAAGTAGAACTGATTGTAGCTGAAGTCTTAAAATGTGAAAAGGTTAAAAGATCTAAAAAGCTGTTAAAGCTTCAGCTTGATGACGGTCGCGGCGGAAGACAGGTTGTTTCAGGTATTTCCGAATGGTACTCACCTGATGATTTAATCGGCAAAAAGGTTATTGTTGTTGCAAATCTTAAGCCTGTCAAGCTATGCGGTGAACTTTCAAACGGAATGATTTGTGCCGCTGATATGCCTGACGGCTCAGCCGGTGTTATCTTCCCTGATCAAAGCATTCCTGCAGGAAGCAAAATCAGATAAAAACAATATCCACTAGCTGCGAATAAAATCTAGTGGATATTTAATTTCTGCCCATAGTTTAACGGATAAAATAAAGGACTCCGACTCCTTTGATGTGAGTTCGATTCTCGCTGGGCAGACCAAACAAAAAAGCACGATGAACGCCGATTTATCGTGCTTTTGTCGTTTTAGTGTTGCAATAATACTGCAATAAGTATAATAAAAACAAACGCTTAACAGATTGATTCTACTAAGCGTTATTTATTTCACTTTCTAGTAATTCATTTATTTGACTATTAAGGCTTTCCCATAATACAAGAACCTATATAATTAAAATCGAATATAATATACAAAAGCCTTAACATGTTTCGGTTAAGGCTTTCTGATTTTCATTTTAACTTTCTTTGCTGAAATTAACATTTATTTTTACAACCTCACTGTCAGTAAAGGTTCTCATGTTCGGACCAAACAGTCCTACCCCCGACGTTACAATTGATGTCATGTTGTCTTTCTGCATCTTTCCGCAGGCATTTTCCCAAAAGAAATTTATCATTATATTTCCGGGAAAAATCTGACCGTCATGTGTGTGTCCTGAAAGGTCTAAATCTACTCCTGCCTGTGCAAGCTCAGACAGCTCCTTTGGCTGATGGTCTATAACTATTACAGGCTTTGATTTGTCAAGTCCGTATAAAAGCTGATTAGGTGTTTTTCTCGGCTCATCTCTTCCCGGCCTGGAATAATCGATTCTTCCTGCAAGATAAAAACTGTTATCTATCAAAATACTTTCGTCCTGTAAAAGCTTTATGCCTGCTTTTTCTAAAAAGCTGTACATTGCATTCCCGCTTGTAGGTGCGTAAATAGACTTAAATGTAAACCCGACCAGCGTGTTCTCTTCAACATCATGGTTGCCGTAGCATGCATAAACACCATACTTGCTTTTAATTGTTTTAAGACATTCGATAATCTTTTCAGGCTGATAGACTGCGTCGTAATCATTATCGAATATGTCACCTGCTATTACTACAACATCTGCATTCATAGCATTTATTTTTGAAACCATATCCTCCATCATTTCAAGGCCTATACTATATCCCAAATGTAAATCCGCAACAAGTGCAACCGTAAGCTTATCATGCCCCGCACATTCTTTGGCTATAGTCACATCGTAATTCTTTGTTTTTATATTCGATGCATTTATACGCCCGTATATGCTCATTGAAGAAGTCGCAAGACAAATGCAAACCCCCAGTATAATAAATGCTTTCTTGGACTTTGCCACATTCTTTGAAATGAATTTTGTTTTCTTTAAAATTAAAGCAACTAAATCCGCTAAAGCAAGAAACATAACCGCATAAAGCAAAACACCCAAGCTGTATGTGCTTGTCCGTCTTACTATCCTGGTCAATGCTCCTATATCCGGCATGAAAAATGCAATAACCGGCGATACGGCAAGCAGAAATATAATAGCTGAAAACACAATGGTAAACCATCTCGCTTTAAGCGGATTAACACAAGCACCTATCCACTGAAGCGTTCTTCTTGTTATATATATAAGCAGCAATGCATATATAGGAGTTAACAGTACCGAAATCATATTTTTGAGATTCCTTTCTTTTTATACGAAATTTATTCTACAATGCTCAAAGCTTTTAATTTTTTAAATTCAATAAATACATTATTTATTATATCACTTTCTGCATAAGTTTTCAATAAAATCGAAAATTCACCTTAATATCGTATATTTTCAAAAAAGTGTTGACAATTGAATTGTACTATTGTATTATATCAATAGTACAATAATATATTGAAACATTCTTCGACACATTATTGCACTTTTATCTTTTTTATGTTATAATTAATAAAACAAACTAAAGGAGGCTTTATTATGTTAAATCAAACACAAGACAAAACCGAACTTGTTGATTTAGACTGCACAAATCCGACAATGAAGCTTTCCGACGCAAATAAATTCAGTCTTCACCTGCCTAATCTCAAGCATACATATAAAAGAAAATATTCTGCAACCTCTGTGGTGCTTCTGTTTTTCATCTTTTCTTTTATCGGCTGGTCATGGGAAGTGTTTTTCCACCTAATCACCGACGGTGTTTTTGTCAACAGAGGTATGCTTTTCGGTCCTTGGCTTCCTATTTACGGATTCGGCGGTACACTCACCCTGCTTATGCCTAGGAAAATTTCAAAAAATCCTTTTAATACATTCCTTATTATAGCCGTTTTGTCTACAGTTATTGAATACATAACCAGCTGGTATTTTGAATACACCAGAGATGTTCGCTGGTGGGATTACAGTGAATATATAATGAACCTCAACGGAAGAGTTTGTTTGTTCGGTGCTGTTTTCTTCGGTATCGGCGGGTGCTTAGGTATTTATTATCTCGGCCCCGTATTAGATGATATGATTAAAAAAATTCCTAAAAGACTGGCTGTGTGCATTTGTATTGTACTATTGTTTTTCTTTGCTGCCGATTTGGTTTATTCAAAATTTAACCCTAATATCGGCAAAGGCATAACCGACTATCCGAAAACTTTAGCTGTCAGCGTTGATGATTCTTATTATAACCATATGTCAGATATTATTTCCTGCTGATGCTAAAATCCCAAATTCAATAATATTTCAATAAAACAAAAAACGAAGGACAAATTCCTTCGTTTTTTTATTTTTCCTTTTCCTTGTCGGGATTATACTCTATTACCCCATGATTTTTTTCAAAAACAGCTATGCATTGTCTGATTATAAAAATAAACTGTCCGCTGATTGAACGCCCGTAAAATTTTGATATGTATTTAAGCTTGGCATGCAATGTCGGATTTATTGTTAAGCCCAGATGCTTCTTATCGTTTTTCTTTATACTCATTCTTTTTCCTCCATTATTAATTAATATGCAAATCGAGTCTTGTACTCCATACAGGGTACTTATATTATACTCCATATGGGGTACAATGTCAACCCCATATGGAGTAATTTGTTATAATAACGGATAAGGTGATAAACATGTATACTAGATTAAGAGATTTGAGACAAGACATGGATATGTCGCAAGCAGAATGTGCAAAAATTGCTTTTATAAGCAAGAACAGTTACATTCGATACGAAAAGGGAGAAAGAATACCTCCGTTTGATGTAATAGTAAACCTTGCAAAACATTATAATGTTTCTATTGATTATATTGCAGGTTTAACAAATGACAAGCGAAAATTTTGGAAATAAAAAATCAGAGAGTATAAAAACCCTCTGATTTTTTTATTTTTCATTAACACGCCCAAGCAGATAATCAATTGATACATTATGAAAGTCAGCAAGCTTAATAAGAATATCTATAGGTATATTCGTAGCTCCTCGTTCATAGTCACTGTAACTTCTTTGACTGCAATGCAAAATTTCAGCAATTTCTCTCTGTTTTAAATTTTTGTCCAGACGCAAATCTCTCATTTGTTCATACATATTTATCACCAATATCATTATACCTTAGCGGATTACCCGCTATTGACTTTTAGCGAGAATTCCGCTAAAATATTTTATGGTGATATATATGACTAGTGTAATCATATCAAATTATAATGAAAAATACTTTAAAAATAGAAACGAATCTGAAAAAACTTGTATTACTATCAAACAAAAACTGCTTGAAATTATTTGGCAGGCATATTGCAGCGGTTATACTGATTTTTATACAAACTGTGAATTTGGAATACCTCTATGGTCTGCAGAAATAATTTGTGCTTTAAAACTTTATAATAAAATTTATCTGCATATTGTTATTCCATACGAAGAACAATGTCTTAATTGGTGTGAAGAATGGCGTAACAGATA
Source organism: uncultured Ruminococcus sp. (assembly GCA_900545345.1). Lineage (GTDB taxonomy): Bacteria > Bacillota > Clostridia > Oscillospirales > Ruminococcaceae > UMGS1601. The sequence goes on along the minus strand of UQYQ01000006.1, from coordinate 80,374 downwards.
CTATGATGTTCATTCAAAAGCAGACAGTGTTATTTTCGTGAATAAGTGTTACCATGAAAATTGCCATAATGACGCTTGCAAAACCATGATTAATCACGGTGATACAGTCTTCGTATTCGGAAAACAAAGCAATAAATCATATGCAGAAAAATATGCTCAAAGTATTAACACAAAAATTAAATATTATGATTTTATATTATAATTAAAACTATTTTTCATCAACCCGACCGAGTATATAATCAACCGATACATTATAAAAGTCAGCCAGTTTGATAAGAACTTCCGTAGGTATATCTGAAACCCCACATTCATAGTCACTGTAAGTTCTTTGACTGCAATGCAAAATTTCAGCAATTTCTCTCTGTTTTAAATCTTTGTCCATACGCAGATTTCTAATTCGTTCATACATAATTATCACCAATATTATTATACCTTAGCGGATTACCCGCCATTGACTTTTAGCGAGAATTCCGCTAAAAAATATCGGTGAAATAAAAAACAGAACCACTCAACAATTGAATGGTTCTGATTTTTTATCTTATTTAATTTTATACATAATTTTCAGGGTTTTGTGCCGCACCGTTAAGTCTGACTTCAAAGTGAAGATGAGCACCCGTCGAGAAACCTGTCGAACCGACATAACCCAAGGTTTCGCCCTGATTTACTTTCTGACCTACGCTTACTATACAATTTTCCATATGTCCGTACAAGGTCATATATCCATTGCCGTGGTCAACGATACAATACCTTCCGAAACCGCCGCCGCAGCCGCAGCTTCCGTTCTTGCCATAATCATGAGGACATGAATTTGTTGCCTGAACAACCGTACCTGCGTCAGAAGCCACAATCTGTGCACCTCTGATTCCGCTAGAAGCAATATCAATACCTGCATGATAAGCACCCCAACGCCAGCCGACGCCGTAGGTGATATTATAAAATCCCGGAACAGGCCAAATAAAGTTGCCTGTCACTTTAGAGGACCCGCCGTCAGTTCTTTCTGTATTACCGCTTGGGGTATCGTTGTTTGCCCTTTCGGCAGCTTCTCTTGCCGCTTTCTCTTCAGCGGCACGCTTTTTAGCTTCTTCAACAAGCTTCTGCCATTGTGCCTCAGCGGCTTCCTGCTCTTTAGCTATTTCGCTTTTCTTTTTCTCATAAACAGCCTTGTCCTCTTCAAGAGCCTTTTTAGACTCGGCACTCTTAGCGTATAAAGCCTTCAGCTTTTCTTTTTGTTTAGTCTTTGCGGCTTTTTGCTTATCGTATGCGGCTTTTTCTTTTTCAACATCGGATTTTTGAGTTTCGAGCTTTTTCTCTGCCGCTTCGTATTCATTTTTCAATTTAACCAGACCGTCTATAACCTTATTATCATGGTCGGCAACTCTTTTCACGAGCTCGACCTTCATGAGAACATCATAAAAGTCTTCTGCGCCTAAAATTATAGATGTATACGAGTCATTACCTGCAATATACATAGCACGAAGCCGTTTTTTGAAATCACTTATTCCCGTATCAATCTCGGTTTTCTTTGTATCAACGAGCTTTTGAGTTTCGTCGATTTGGCTGTTCAGATTATCGATATTGCCCTGAAGCTCGGAAATATACTCGTCCAAGCTTTTAATTGTTTTCTGGACAGTATCCATTTGCTTCTGAATGGCTTTTTGATTTTCTTCTTCCTTAGCGATATCGTTCTCAGTATCTTTTATCTGTTGGTCATATTCATCCTGCTGTGCCTGATATTCATCAACCTTCTGTTTAGCGTCGGAAATCTTTGAAGCAGAACTTTCTATTATTTTTGAAGATGATATCCCCGAAAAAATACCGAAACTTAAAGCCAAAGCTATAATGCAAGTAAAAGCTCTTTTTATAAGTCTTTGTACTCTCATTTTATTCCTCTCTCAGTTTTAAAAGCTATGTGCTTTTATTGTTCTTCACATTTTTATTAATAATTAAGTGTTATTCTCTGTCTTTTTTGTTTTAAACCTTAACATATTTGCTTGTGCTGATAGTTGTACCGATAGCACCGATAACTGCACCGACTGCCAAATAAGAAACGGCAACAGGAATAAATATATCCTTGAATGAATAAAGAGAATTTACTCCTAGAATAGTCAAGAGCTGATAATTGCCCTCAAACAAGTTGAATACCCCTCTGTAAACGAACATTGTCAAAACAAATGCAGCAACAGCAGCAAGAAGTCCGATAAGAGTTCCTTCAATCTGGAACGGTATCTTAATAAACTTATTTGTTGCACCGACATACTTCATAATGTTGATTTCTTTTCTTCTTGCAAACACGCTTGTCCTTGTTGTATTTGAAATAATAACAAGACACACGATAATAAGTGCTATTACAACCGCTAATGCAATAACGGAGAAGATATTTCTTATACTAATCAGCACATCGGCGAATTCATTCGACGCCTGTACGGACTCAACATTTTCAAAAGTAGTCATCAGGTTTGTTGTATCGGCCATCTTTTCGATATTCTTTACAGAAACCTTATATGTATCGGGAAGCGGGTTGTCACCGTCAGTATATTGGAATAAATCCCTTTCCGCTTCTGAAAAATTCTTCATCATTGATTCCCATGCTTCCTCCCTTGAATAGAAAGAAACAGTATCAACATTGCTTATACCCTTTATATTTGCTTCCAGAGCAGTTATAGCCTCATCGGTTGTACCGTCTTTTATAACAACTATAACTTCGTTTTTACCTTCGATTCCGCTGATAATTTTATTTATATTAATTGCAGCAAGAACAGAAAGTCCCACCATAAGCAGTGAAACAAGCATTATGCAAAATGATGCAAACGACATCATTTTATTTTTCCATACACTTTTTACACCTTTTCCAACAAGGTAATTAATACTACTGAGCTTCATTGACGCCTCCTATTGTTTCATCGAAGGCAATATTGCCGGCATTGATATTGATAATTCTTCCACCGAAATGCCTTACAATATCATGCTCATGAGTAACCATGAGTATTGTTGTACCGCATTCGTTTATTCCTTTAAGCAGCTCTACAATTTCATATGAAAGTGCAGGGTCAATATTTCCAGTAGGCTCGTCCGCAATAATAAGCTGAGGGTCGTTTACCAATGCACGGGCAAGGGCAACCCTCTGCTGTTCGCCTCCCGAAAGCTGTTCGGGATATGCTTTTGCCTTATGAGCAAGTCCTACAAGTGATATTACATAAGGAACTCTGCTTCTTATGTATTTTTTAGGTGCGTCAATAACTCTGAGTACGAACGCAACATTTTCATATACTGTCATTGTCGGGATAAGTCTGAAATCCTGAAAAACTATTCCCAATGTTCTTCTCAAGTTCGGAATTTTTCTTCTTTTAAGTTTTCTGAGATTAAATCCATTTACGGTAACGGTTCCCTCTGTGGCGTCAATTTCTTTTAAAATCAGCTTTATAAGTGTTGACTTTCCCGCACCTGATGAACCGACAACAAATGCAAAATCGCCGTCATTAATTTTAAGAGAAACATGATTTAAAGCGTCTACTCCTGATGAGTATGTTACCGACACATTATCAAATTCTACCAAAATTACACCGCCTTCAATTTATGCCTTTGAGGTATCCCCATTCAAAGACAATTTCCTAAACATTAAAACTTAACTGGATTTGCTGACAAATACTTTTTAACCATTAAAGCAATTTTAAAGATAATTGCATGGTCAAATTCTCTAAGGTCAAGCCCTGTCAGCTTCTTTATTTTTTCAAGTCTGTAAACCAAGGTGTTCCTGTGAACGAAAAGCTTCCTTGATGTCTCTGAAACATTTAAATTATTTTCGAAAAACTTCTGTATAGTAAACAGTGTTTCATGGTCAAGTGAGTCAATTGAACCCTTTTTAAATACTTCTCTTAAAAATGTTTCACATAAAGTCGTAGGAAGATGATAAATAAGCCTTGCTATTCCTAAGTTGTCATAAGAAACGATTGTCTTTTCGGTATCGAATACCTTTCCCACTTCAAGAGCAATCTGTGCTTCTTTAAATGAGCTTGCAAGTCCGTTAATTCCTTCAACAACCATACCGATTCCGACATTAACCCTTGTATAGAACTCGGAGCTTAGTGTATCGGAAATCGATTTAGCCAGTTTTTCCAAATCAGATGATTCAATATTTTCGTTTACTTCTTTTACAAGAACAATGTCCGATTCTGAAATATTGAAAACAAAATCCTTGCTCTTATCAGGAAAAAGATTTTGTATAACATCAAAAGCCGAAACATCATTAGATGAAAGAATTCTTATTAAAAGCACAACTCTTGAAACATCGGAATTGAAGTGAAGCTCCCTTGCCTTAACTAAAATATCGGCAGGAAGAACATTATCAAGCACAACATTTTTAATAAAATTATTTCTGTCATACTTTTCGTCATAATATTGTTTTAAGCTTGACAATGATATTGCAAGAATATTCGCATACTTAGCGGCAGTATCGTCAACACCTTCAACAAAAACTGCAAAATCAGGTTTCATATGAGTACCGAACGGCTTGTAAGTATACCCGTCACGAATAAAAATATCATGCGAGTCATTCAAATCAAGAGATACAAATTCGTTGGTTGTTCCGATTTTAGAAAGCTCTGAACAAGCAATTATTGCAGCCGTTTCATCAATAACTCCAATAATGCAATCCATCGTATCCTTCATCTGGTGAACAACGCTTTGGAACAATCTGTTTGACATGTCTTTATTACTCCTCTGAATAAATTTTAGTATGCCTAATAGGTCAAGCTATCATTATTATAATACCAAAAATCCGATAATTTTGCAACAATATTTTATTGATTTTATGGTGAAAATCAATAATACATAAAAAATTTTTAAAGCTATCATATAACAATTTGTATATATTACAAATTGTAACACATTATTGTTATATTTATGTTAATAAATCATGAACTATAACCTTGTACCCATCTAAAATCATATTGCACCATCACTTAATGATGCAAAATCCTACATTATTAAGTGATATAAGTTTCTGGTTCATCTCTTGCAAAAAACATAATCCTTAGTTGTAAATCCTGTGAATACAAGGATTTAATATGTAATATAAAAAAGCGAAGCAATAAAGCTTCGCCGAATTTATAATACTCATTTTATTAAATAAAGGATTAAACTTCCTCTGTGAAACCGCTTTCAACAAGCTCAACAAGACCGTCTACAGCATCCTTTTCATCTGCACCGTCAGCAATTATTCTGATAGCTGTTCCGCCGACAATACCTAATGAAAGAATACCCAATAAGCTCTTAGCGTTAACTCTTCTGTCTTCCTTTTCAATCCATATTGATGATTTGAACTCGTTAGCTTTCTGAATAAAGAAAGTAGCAGGACGAGCGTGAAGACCTACCTGATTCTGAACAACAACATCTTTAACAAACATTACATATCTCTCCATTTCATTTAATTACTCAAAAAGTAACTTTGTGCTATTTATATAAATATATTATACCTTATTATTTATCTTAGTCAACGAAAAAATGATATAAAATTGTGAATTGAACAAAAATTCTGCTATTTGATTACAGACTGCGTTCTTAAACTCTTAATATTTGTATAATTTCACTATAAACTAATTAATGTACAATGCAATTTGTACAAAAAACATTAATAATATTCACATATATAAAGTTTTGTGTCATCATCAGTCGATTAAATTTAATCGAATTAATTATTCATTTTCAATATAATCTTTCAAAAAGTTTTTATCTTCTTCAGAAAGTTTTTCAAAATCAATCAAATCAGGACGCTTTTCATAGGTAGCTATAAGTGACTGTTCATGTCTCCACCTGTCAATATTAGCATGATGTCCTGACAAAAGAATCGGCGGAACTCTTTTATCATGCCATATTTCAGGGCGTGTATACTGTGGGTATTCAAGAAGTCCGCTGTAATGACTCTCATCCTGATAACAATCCGGACTTGACAAAACGCCGTCAATCATTCTTACAACAGCATCAACTATGCAAAGTGCCGGAAGCTCTCCTCCTGTAAGTACAAAATCACCGATTGAAATCTCTTCATCAACAATTTCTTCAATTATTCTGTTATCAACACCTTCATAATGCCCACATAATAAAAATATGCTGTCATACGAAGAAAGTTCCTTTGCCTTTTCTTGATTAAAAGGCTTCCCCTGCGGAGAAACATACACAACATGAGGCTTTATCCCTTCTGTAACAGTCCTGAAACATCTGTATATAGGCTCTGCCTGCATGAGCATACCCTTCTGTTCGCTGTATGGTGTATCATCAACACGCCTGTGCTTATCTAGAGTATAATGACGAATATTGTGGCAATTGACTTCAAAAAGGCCCTTTGCTCTTGCTCGTCCGATAATGCTTTCAGATAAATATGCTTCACACATCTCAGGAAAAAGAGTTGCTATATCAATCCTCATCAAAAAGCCCCTCCAATGGTGTTATGAACATTTTTTCATCAGTCAAATCAACCTTGTCTACAACATCGGGAATAGCCGGTATATAGTATGACTTTCCACCGTCATTTTTTATGTGATACACATCGTTTGCACCTGTTTGAAGCACCTCTTTAATTTTTCCGTAAACCTTTTGATTTTCAGAATCAATAACCTCAAGCCCTATTAAATCCTGAAAGAAATAGTATCCGTCTTCAAGCTCAACATCATTTCTGTCCATAAAAAGAATTTTATTTCTGACAGCTTGTCCTTCTTCAACAGAATCTATTCCTTTTATCTTCATTATCGCCATATTCTTCTGAATTCGGCATCGTTCGATTTCATATTCTTTTTTTCCGTCTTTTGAATAAAGCCTGTCAAATTCACAGATGAATTCCGGTTCATTGCACCAAGGCTCGACTTTTACATCACCTTTAAGGCCATGAACAGAAACTATTTTTCCGATTTCGAGAAATCTTTTCATTTTGAATTTTCCCTCACTATAATATATTAATCCTTTTTCACGAATATTCCTTGATATGAATTTCTTCTTGCCATTTCTTTATCTATCTCATTCATAACGCAAAACTTTTTCAAGCTCCAAAGAGGAGAAACCAAATCTTCCTTAACTCCGTCACCTGTCACACGCTGGATAACCACACTTTCGGAAATTCTCTCAAGCTGGTCACAAACTGTCTGTACATATTCATTTAATGACAGTTCTTTAACCTCTCCGTCTAAAAACTGCTTATGCATCTTTGTTCCTCTTATTATATAAAGAAGATGTATTTTTATACTGTGCGGATTCAACTCACCAACTGTCTGTGCCGTATTTATCATCATTTCACGGCTTTCACCGGGAAGTCCGTTTATTATATGAACACAAATATCTATACCCCGTTCTTTCAGCAAATTATAACCGCATAAAAAATCGCTGTATGTATGACATCGATTAATTTTCTCCGCTGTGCTGTCATATATAGTCTGAAGCCCAAGTTCAACCTCAAGATTGGTTTTCTTAGAGATATTATAGAGCATATCTGCTATTTCTTCGTTAATACAGTCTGCCCTTGTAGAAATATTAAGACCGACAGCATCATCAAAAGTTAAAGCCCTTTCAAAAAGACTTTTCTGTATTTCAAGAGGTGCATATGTGTTTGTACCCGCCTGAAAATATGGAATGCATTTTGCGTTCTCCCACTTCTTGAAGAGAACCCGCTTTACTTCTTCGTACTGTCTTTCTATATTATGAATAGGATTGCCTGCATAATCTCCGCTCATTTTTTCCGAGCAATATGTACAGCCGCCGATTCCCTTTGTTCCATCCCTATTGGGACAGCCGAAATTAACATTAAGCGGAATTTTAAATACTTTTCCCCCATACTTACGTCTTAAATAATAGTTATAAGTATGATATCTTTTGTTGTCATCCGAAAATTTAAAACTAGTATTCTTCATAGTCTGAACTCTGTGTTTGATTATCCTCCCACTCGGTCGGCGAAGTCGCAGGTGTCGTTGTAGTGGTGGTTGTGGTTGCAGCAGACGGCGTTGTCGTTGTTCCCTTGAATGACCATGTTGTACCGGTGAACGCAGTCGTAGTAGTAGTCGCCTTAGTGGTTGTGGTCTTTTTGGTTTTCTTGGTCTTTTTAGTGGTTGTCAGCTGACCGGGGCCGACAAACAAAGTTTTATTTAATTTCACAGTAGTGTTTGTAGTTTTTCCTGTGTACTGTGTTGTAGTCGGAGGAACTGTAGGCTTTGTTGCCAGTGTAACAAAAACAGGATTTTCATAAGTCTTTATATTGATTATTCGTCCTGTATCAGCAGAAACAAATCCTTTTTCATCATTGAAGCTTCCCAGACCATACACATATGACAAACACCTGTTTGTATCAAGCAAAAGCTGCTTGCCCGGAAGCCTTTTTATATAATTCTTTGAAAGCTTTTTTGTGAATTTTCCGTTTAACACAGTTTCTGCAGAAATCTTATTGTCTTTTTCAACATACTCACCTGTATTTCTTAAAAGTGCAAAAGAAAGTCCTATCAACATAATAACAACAAAAATTATCGCTACATTGATAAAATTATACTCTCCTATAACGGCGTCTTTCCCTGCTTTATGCATGACAATGTCGCCTTCGGATAAATCTGACCTGTTATAATCAGATGGAATCTTCAGGCGGGAATTATCAGGATACACGGCGTTTTTAAAATCATAATCATCTGCTTTTGAATTATTTCCTTGACTTTTCGACACAATATTATTGCCGCTATTCTTCCCCTGTAAATTATTAAGTTTTCTTTTTCTTTTTTTACTCATTAATAATTTATCCTTTATAAATAACCATAATAGTAATCTAAATTAAACAGTAATACTTGATGCTGTAGCCATAATAAGCAACAGGCAAATGCCGGCAGTTTGTGAAATTCTGACTGCCGCATAGTTTCTTTCATTTTTAGCACCGAATGCTTCAAGCTGAGATTTTATTGCATTTTTTAATCCCGGGAACATAATAAACAAACCGATTATAATAAGGAATAGATATGAAAGTGTTTTATTTCTCATATTAACACTCCACATATAGTCGGTGTTTATTCCAAACAATGCCTTAAACCAAAGTGCAAAGCTTTCTAAATCAGAAAAATAAGCAATAGCCGAGCCTATAAAAACAGCAAATAATGTATAAACATATCCGACAATTTTAGGAAGCTTATCTAAAACTCGTTTTAAAAATAATTTTTCAATTATAACAAGAAGTGCAAAATATATTCCGAATATCATAAAATGCTGACTGAAGCCATACCAAAAACCTATTAAAATCCCCGAAAGCAAAACTCCCGAAATATACTTAATTTTATCTGTTTTAAACGGAACAACTAAAAAGTCCTCAAAAAACTCTACCAAGAGCTTATTAAAACCTTTTACAATTCCACTGACATATTCGCTTAAATTTATAGGCGAGAAGTTTTCTTTATATCTAAATCCGCCCAAAGCTCCAAGCCCCATAGCCATATCTGTATAGCCTGTGAAAAGAAAATAAATGCTGCCGATAAATGCCGCCATTCCCATCCATGCACCAAACGGCGTCAATTCATTCAAATTCAACCCCGCTGTTTTAATTTTGCCAAAGGCTGTTCCGAGTATTATTACTTTTGCAAAACCTATTATAAATCGATTTAGACCGTCGTTTAAATTTTGTCCTGTTATAGTTCTTCGTCTGATCTGGTTTGATATGTCACCGTATCTTACAATAGGCCCTACTATCATAAAGTGATAGCTGACCATATAAACTAAGAGACAGAATATATTCTTTTCCGCTTTAATTCTCTTTTTGTAAACATCCCCAACATATGAAATTCCTTTTATAGTATAAAATGCTATACAGATAGGAATGAGCTTTTTTGTAAATGTCAAAGATTCTATTCCGAGATTTTTAAATATTGAGTTCCAGCTGAAAAGAATAAACAATGCTGAATTCATCACTATTGAAAAAAAGAATCCTGAGGCCCTTAAAATTTTTGTTCTTCCATAACCTGCAATAAGTCCGAACAAATAGTCGAGAATTACAGTTGAAAAAAGCATTAGAATTATAATCGGTTTCCCGAAGGTAAAGAACACAACCGATGTCAAAACGAGTATAAGATTTTTATACTCTGTGCTTCTGTCTAAAAAGGTTAATAAGACAGTTATCGGCAGCAAACCATATATAAATATAAGATCCGAATATAACAAATCACATACTCCTTAAATCAATTTAGTTTAAACTTTATTTTATCATAAACTATGCTTTTTATCAAGGCAAATTTTATTAATACGAAAAGAAAAGGTATTCCGAAATCAATCGGAATACCCGTACTTATATTTTTTACTTTTCAATATAATCAGAGAGCCATGCACTAGCAATATCAAGAGCGTCATACAGACTTGTTTTTTCAGCAGTCTTGTTTATTCTCTCATTCGGCGGTAAGCTCTCATCAGTTGCCATTCTGAAAATTCTAACCTTATTTGCAACATCTAAATCACCGATTTTCTCTGTTGAAAGTATTTGAATCATAACAACATAAGCATCAGTCATATTTCCGTAATAAATTTCTCTTCCTTTTCTCACAAGCGGTAATCCTTTATATGTGAAAAAGTCGCATTTCTTCGTTGCCATTTTGTTTCCTCCCTTTCTTTGCTAAGACCAATTATAGCAAATTCTCAATGTGAAAATTGTCTTTTATTAGCCTTAATAAAAATTTATAAGAAGCTTTAACTCATCATTTAAAATGACTAAGCTTTGGCCTTGAAAGCTTTAACAAATTAAAGCTTTCAGTTGTCACTCACCTAAAAGTGACAAAAGTAATGGTTTATAAATCGTCTGTATTAATTTCTTTGCCTTCTATTGCAAGCTTCATATTAGAAACCAGCTTATTTACATAAGAACTTTCAATACGATAGCTTGTTTTTCCGTTTAATTTTACAATAGTTCTTCTGGTTGTGTCCTTAAAGAATTTCAAAACATCTTTACCGCCGTCGTTCCTGTTAATGCTAACTGTCAGATAGCACTCGGTCTCAGGTTCTTTAAAATAGACCTCAGTAGTCGGACATTGAAGAAGATACTGATACCAGCCTTTCCAGACTTCAACATCAAGGCTCTTTCCGTTTGATGTTACTGAATTCAGCAGCATCTGCTTTTGTCCGTCCTCATCAGCCTCAGCATCAGGGTCAACAACAGACTTGAGCTTAAATTCAGTCTTTTCTTTTCCATCGTCAACAACAACTGATTTTAAATCTGTTGCAGCATTATATGTCATAAGTCCTGATATAAAGTCTGACGGATTAACTCCCGCCCATGGCAGACTGGCTGTTGAAACCTTAAATATAACATCCTTGCCGCTTACACCGTCCAAGTATGTGTAATAATACTCAACTGCCGATGTTTCTTTTCCGTCTGAATCCTTTGCATAAATCGGGTTGCCTATCGACAAGGTATATGTCCCGTCACCGGTTTTAAGCGTTACCTTAGTCATAGGGTCTGAAATTCCATATTTCTTAAAGTCATTTTTATCAGGGTGTGCTACCACTGCCGCTGACGCTGACAGGCCCCACATACCGTGTGTTATACTTGCTGAGTTTGTCACATCAAGATATGCAAAAACCGGTTCTGTCATAACCTGTGCCGACGGCATATAATCTAAAGTTTCCTTCGGGGTGGTAATAACCATATCATAACCAAGTGACTTAACTGAAATCGTTTCTTTTATAAAATCAGGATAGTCATCATCACTTGCCGGTTTATCAAGCAATGTAAGAGAAATGAAATCTTCCTTTGTATAGAAAAAATATGCCAACGAACCCGAATCTATCGTATATACTGTGCTCTTCCCATCTTCACAAATATAATAGTCACTGTCCTTAGGGGAAACGTCACCGATTAAATATGTTTTTTTCGTGTTCTTATCATCAGAAAACTCAACCGTAAATTTAGTCTTAGGATTTTTGAGTCCGTATTTACTTAAATCACCTGCATTCTCTTCCACTATGTCCGTGGCAGATAAACTGGCTATCCCTGAAGCAAGTCCGCTGTATACAATATTAGATTGCTCAATTTCTTTTAATTCTTTTATTTCCCATTCGGCTGTCTTGCTTTTAATCTGGCTTATTGTAAAACTGTCTTTTTCATTTGTTATTTCAACAGATTTTACATATGTATTGTCGAGATTGTCTGCAATGCCGTTCATAAGCGGTATAGCAGACTTGCTGTCAGCTATACTTGACGAAATATCACTTGAGCTGTCATCATTCTTACCTGTTAAATTAAGCACAAGTAATGTAACACCCAAACAAACAATTACGACAGCACAAATAATTATGCTTTTAATTTTAGAATTCATATATATCTATGCTCCTCAGAAGTATTGCTCCAATAATGCTTTAAGCATGTTTTTGCTTAACTTATCTGTTCTTTCTCTTAATCCAAACTGTAATACCGATTGCAAGTACAATGATCGGAATTATGACTATAAATGTCCATTCAAGTACTCTGATTTGTGTGTTTGTAAGATCGAATAAACTTCCCTCAACGGTTTTCGGTTCAATTGTTATATCCGAAGATTTTCCTGTTACTCCGTTTACAAGGCTTAATATCCACTGTCTGTTTAAATACTGTGACATCTGAAGAACGGTGTCATCAAGAAAATATTCTGAACCAAGTGCAATTAAATTGCTGTATTCTGCCCCGTTATCAATGAAAACTGCTTTTGAACCAACAGCAGCAGTAACTGTGACACCGCTGGTAAGTTCTTTTTGCTTGCTGTCCATTGTATAACCTGTATCCGAAGTCTGAACATATGCTTCACAGGTCTTCATAGATTTTTCATTAAATTCAATTGTAATAGGTTTTGTATATATACTCGTAAACAGTCTGAGAGAATCATCTTTGATGTCTTCCATGAACTTATCGTTTGCCCGTTCCATGAACACATATCCGTTGCTCGCATTACTGCCGTTTGAATCATATACAAATTCATTTCTGAACTTTATTCCGTATTCCTCTAAAAGTTCGTCAATATTAGGTGTATCACCCTGTTGAACGCTTTCAATATATAAAAGATTCTTTTTAAGCTTTCCGCCGTTGTCTAAAAATGCAGATACCTTTTCAACTTCTTTAGCCGTATAATCAACACTCGGTGCTCCCATTACAACAAGGTTTGTTTCCTTTGGAATCTCCTGCGTGGTGATGTCAACGCTGTTTACAATATATCCGTTTGCTTTAAGAAGCGTTTGAAAATAAGATAAAGCAGCAATTTCATTTCTTCCTGTTAAAAAAGTAACGGTTTTAGGATCAGCATCTGTTACCTTCAAAATAGCAGATGCAAATGCCTGCTCTGCACAATTGCTCTCAATTCCCGTCGCATAAGACTTAATAGCAGTCATACCTCCGTAATACTCTATAAAGGTTTCAAGCGTCGCACCCATATTCTGCTGAAAAGAAGTTTCAAAGTCAGATGAAAATTTAACCAAATCCTGAGGGTGGACAACAGTTGTTCTCTCATGATTGTCACCTGCTTCAACTATTATATCATACTCTGAAAGTGACTCTTCATATTCTGATTTAAGTTCCGGATTAGACATTAAATCTATATATTCAACACTTATATTTTTATTGCTCTTTGAGATGTTCTGTAAAATTTCATTAGCCTGACGAATATATTTCGATGTTGAAGTAAATTCACTTTCTTCGGCTAAAACTGTAACTTTTATTTTCTTATCTACATTTTTTATATAATCCAGAGTTTCATCTGAAATTGTATAAGAATCATCTGATGTCATATCAATTGTAAGCGGAAATCTCTCGAAAACACTTGTTGCAACGACATTGACAAGCACTAAAACAGCAACGAATACAACTGTTAAAACAGTCGCCATAGTGCCATGTTTAAGCTTTTTATGATTCTTCTTTACCATATTTTTTTTATCTTTTTTTTCTGACTCCTTCACTTTGCTTTCTAAAGCCTCTGTGTTATCAGCTTCAACCGAAGCTTCTGTTGAATTCTTTTTAAGTTCCTTATCGTCCATATTGCTCATATCGCTACCTCCCTTATGCCCAGCGGCGTTTTTCAAGCACTCTTACTGTAAAGAACAAGAATGCAACGGTAACGCTGATAAAATACAACGCACTCGACAAATCAAATTGTCCGTATGTGAAACCGATATATCTTTCTAAGAAGCATATTTTAGTCAGTATTTTTTGAATAAACTCAATAGGTATGAAGCTTGCAATAACCGACAACAAGCTCATAAGTCCAATTGAAGCCAAGCTGATAACCGCAGAAATAACTTGATTTTCAGTTAAGCTTGAAGCGAATATTCCTATTGAAATACACGCTGCCCCTAAAAGAAGCAATCCTACAATATTTCCTGCTATTGTTATCCAGTCAGGCTTTGCAAATGCAGAAACAATTACAGAAAACACAAGTGTAATTGAAACACCGATCATGTAAACTAAAAATGACGCTAAAAACTTTCCGCCCACAACGCCGGATAAATTCACAGGAGAAGTCAATAACACCTGGTCGGTCTTTTGTCTTTTGTCCTCTGATAATGTTCTCATAGTCAGTATAGGAATTAAAATTACTATAATAAGCAAAAGCCATAAGAAGAACTGTGTAAGCTCTGCTGTTCCGTATCCCTGAACCTCACCTGAAGACCCTGCCGAACCTTTAGCTATTGATGTAACAGAATAATCAATTCCTGCTAACGCAAAGAAAATTGCAAGAAATATGTATCCTATCGGTGTGGTAAAATACGAAACAAATTCTCTTCTAAAAATTGCTTTCATTATCTTACACCTCCGTATTTCTTAACTGTCGGAACACTCTCTCCGACAGTTAATTTCAAGAATATATCTTCAAGCGACATATCAGAAGTTTTAAGCTCCATAATACACCAGTTTCTCTCGGCAATTCTCTTAAACAATTCACGACGAATGTCGGCACCCTCATTAGACTCAATAGAAAATTCACAGAAATCATCAGTTTCCTTTGAAGTAAGCTCAACAATCTTAACATCTGATATTGAGCTTATTACCTTTTCAACTTCACTTGAAGGCCCGTCAATCTTCACTGAAATTTTATTATTATTTACAAGATTTCTTGAAAGATTTTCTTCGGTGTCGTCGGCAACAATCTTACCCTGATTTATTACGACAATTTTATCGCATACAGCCTGAACCTCAGACAAAATATGAGATGATAAAATAACAGTATGATTTTTACCGAGTCTTTTGATAAGAGTCCTTATTTCTATAATCTGATTCGGGTCAAGTCCGACCGTAGGCTCGTCTAAAATAAGCACATTAGGATTGCCTATCAACGCCTGAGCCAGACCCACTCTTTGCTTATACCCCTTTGATAAATTCTTTATCACCCTGTTATAAACATTGTCTATTTTCACAAGCCTGCAAATATCAGCTAAGTGAGTGTTTCTGGGAAGCTTGCATTTTTTCAAATCATAAACAAAACAAAGATATTCCTTAACCGTCATGTCCACATAAAACGGCGGCTGCTCAGGAAGATAACCTATCTTCTGCTTAGCTTTGATAGGGTTTTCCAATATATCAATGCCGTCTATTAACGCAACACCGTCTGTTGACGAAATATATCCGGTCAAAATATTCATTGTTGTTGATTTTCCAGCACCATTAGGACCTAAAAAGCCAAGTATTTCACCGTCATTCACTGTGAAAGAAATACCGTCAACTGCTTTTTTATCACCAAAATGCTTTGAAAGATTTTTAACCTCAATCATTTGAGAATAACCTCCTCAAGCTATTGTTATTTAAAACTTTTTCTGTATTTTAACAGCTTATTGTGATAGTTATATGAAAAGTTATTGAGATAGTTTTTCAATGGCTGCCTTAACTCTCTTAATTGATTCATCTTTTCCTAAAATAACGCAAAGTTCTACTCCGCCGCCTGGTGTAAATGACTTTCCGGAAACAGCAACTCTAAGAGGCCAGAAAACAATACCGTTCTTGACTTCCATCTTCTTAACAAGTTCTACAACTGTATTGTATATAGTATCCTGATTCCAGTTATCCTCATCAATGCCCTCTAAAACAGGAAGAACTTCTTTTAATGAAGTCAGAGAATTTTCTTCATTTGTTTTCATCTTTTTATGACAATATAAAGAATTATCATACTCAGGCATTTCATCAATAAAATCAATCTGTTCAGGAATATCTGTGAAAAGTTCTGTTCTTGGCTGAAGAAGCTCTGCCACTTCACGAAGATTAATATCCTCACGCTTAATAGCCTGCTTTAAATAAGGCATTGCGTGTGCTTCAAACTCTTCAATAGGCATTTTTCTGATATACTCTCCGTTTATAGCCTTCAGTTTCATTGGGTCGAATATAGCAGGTGACTTTGAAAGCCCCGAAATTTCAAATTCTTCAATCAGTTCGGGAAGTGTGAAAATCTCTCTTTCACCCTTTGGTGCCCAACCAAGCAAAGCAATGTAATTCAGTATTGCTTCTGTCAGATAACCCTGCTTAATTAAATCCTGATATGAAGCGTCTCCGTCACGCTTAGCAAGCTTATGCTGCTTGTCCTTCATAATATGCTCAACATGTATATACTTTGGAACTTCCCAGCCGAATGCCTCATAAAGAAGATTGTACTTAGGTGTTGAAGAAAGATACTCATTTCCTCTTACAATATGTGTAATACCCATCAGGTGGTCGTCAATAACATTCGCGAAATTATATGTCGGATAACCGTCACTCTTTAAAAGAATCTGGTCGTCAAGAGTTGAGTTAGGTGTTGTTATGTCACCATAAAGCTCATCGTGGAAAGTTGTTTCGCCCTCTGTAGGAATTTTCTGACGAATAACATAAGGGATTCCCGCTTCAAGCTTTTCTTTTACTTCTTCTTCACTTAGATTTCTGCAATGCCTGTCATACATAGGCATAACACCGCTTGCCTCCTGAACAGCCTTTAGCTCGTCCAGACGCTCTTTATCACAGAAGCAGTAATATGCTTCGCCTTTTTCAACAAGCTCTATTGCAAAATCCTTATACATTCCCATTCTTTCAGACTGAATATAAGGACCATATTCGCCTCCAACGTCAGGACCTTCGTCCCAGTTTAGTCCGCATTCTTTAAGCGTGTTATAAATAACATCTGTTGCACCCTCAACTAATCTTTCTCTATCGGTATCTTCAATCCTCAGAATAAAATCTCCGCCGTTTTTTTTCGCAATAATATAAGTAAAAAGTGCTGTTCTTAAATTCCCGATATGCATGTATCCTGTTGGACTTGGTGCAAATCTTGTTCTAACCTTATTCATTTTAAATCTATCCTTTCTTGAAATTATATCTTTCAAACCGAAAACACAATTGCATTTCCAGTGATGTTTCATTAATAAATTTAACTGTTAAGACTTTTATCCCTATCGGCAAAATACTGTTTTGTGAACTCTGTATTTCTGCTGATTTCCGCTTTAAGCTCATCAAAACTGTCAAACATTCTTTCAGGGCGAACAAATTCATATAGCTCAATTTTTATTATTTGTCCATACAAATCCCCGCTGAAATCAATTATAAAGGTTTCTGCAAGAGGACCGGCAATATTTTCTTTCACAGTAGGTTTAACTCCGATATTCGTAACCCCTCTATAAGCTTCACCGTCAATTGTTACTTTTGAACAATACACACCGAACTTGGGCAAAACAAGACCTTTCGGAATAGACTGATTAATAGTAGGGAAATCCCATGTGCTTCCCCGATGAAATCCATGTTCAACATAAAGTGTATAACCGTAATTATACCCAAGCAGTTTATTTGCCTGTGAAATTTTACCTTCACTGATAAGATTTCTTATTTCAGTTGAGCTTATCACTTCGCCGTTATAAACAAGCTGATTTACAACCTCAACCTTTATACCGTATTTTCTACCAAGCTCACACAGCCTTTGTGCATTACCCATTGCACCTTTTCCAAAACGGAAATCCGCACCGCATGCTACATAGCCTGCATTAAGTTTTCCAATAAGTATTTTTCTCACAAAGTCTTCGTCAGACATATCCTTTAATGAAGAAAAATCCGAACAATAGATATAATCAACACCCTGTTCGTCAAATCTTCGTTGTTTTTCTTCATCAGTTATCAGCATTTGAATCTTTCCGTCATAACCTTTAGATGTAACGGTATCCGTCTTGAAAGTAAATACTGTCGCCTTATACTGCGGTTTGCTGTCGACAACACGGCTGATAACCAACTGATGTCCCTTGTGAACTCCGTCAAAAAGACCAAGTGCCACCGCAGTTTTTTCTTTAGGCACATGATGCCAATTCGTTATATCTTTCAAAGGGATTCCACCTTTTTCCAGTGTTAATAAAAGTTTTTACGACTGCAGAACTCCCCGTTTTTGAAGCATCCCAACCCAAGAAATTCATTATCAAAGCCATAAACTCTATATAGACTTTTGTCAGGACTTACCCCCACCTGTTCATCTCTCAGTCTTACACCATTTTTATATAATCTTGTGTGCTTTTGATTTAAAACTATCTTTTCATATTCCTCAAACGCACTGTCAATTGAAAGCATTATATCTTCAACGCTTTTCCCACTGTCAACAAGCGTTTGAATTTCATCTAGTGTATGGCTTTGTGAAATATCATATCCGCTTGAAGAAGTCCTCTCAAGTGATGTTAAAACACCGCCGGTTCCGAGAGCATCCCCCAAATCGTGAATTATTGTTCTTATATATGTTCCCTTAGAGCAGTATATTTTTAAGCTTCCTGTCTGTGAATTTTCATCAAAATTCAAAACTTCTATTTTATCTACGCGAATTTTCCGTGGGCGTCTCTCAATTTCTTTTCCCTCACGGGCAAGCTCATAAAGACGTTTTCCGCCGATAGAAACAGCCGAATACATAGGCGGAATCTGTTCTGTTTCGCCTAAAAACAACTTTACCTTTTCATAAATATCATCAGGCTTTGCATTTGATTTTTCCTCAAAAACAATACGCCCTGTTATGTCCTGCGTGTCAGTTTTTACCCCAAGCTTAAATCCTGCTTCATAGCTTTTCTCATCATTGGGTAAAATATCGCATGCCTTTGTTGCTTTGCCGACAAAAACAGGAAGCACACCGGTTGCCATTGGGTCTAATGTTCCTGCATGACCGAGCCTTTTCATATGAAGCATGCCCCTCAGCTTTGCAATAACATCAAATGATGTAAAACCTTCAGGCTTGTTTATAATAATAATTCCGTTTAATTCTTTTTCCATAATATCTTAATTGACAAAAAGCTCTGAAGCCTTATCAATAACCTTTTTTATTACCTCATCATATGTTCCGATAATCTGACATCCGGCAGCACGAAGATGACCGCCGCCGCCGAAGCTTTGACAAAATGCACTGGCATCATGCTTCTCGGTTGTTCTGACCGACAGCTTATAGTCATTCTCACCCTTTTCCTTAATGGTAATGCCGATTTCAACACCTTCAACTGAAAGCGGAATTGTTGACAAATCTTCAAACTCAGCCGCCTCAACACCACTGTTATCGATGAGTGCTTTAGGAACAAATTCAACAGCACATCTGTCATTAAAATAAAATTGCAAATTACCTATCACCTGCTGTTCCACAGAAATAACGCTTTTAGGTTTTACATCAAACATCATACGGTTTATATACGAGTGATTAATGCCATAAGATATAAGCTGTGCTGCAATCATATGGGTTTCAGGTGTAACACTTTCAAATTTAAAACAGCCTGTGTCTGTTGCCAAACCTAAATAAAGACAAGTGGCAATCAGTTTATTAATAGGTCTTCCCATAAATTCTATAAGCTGATAAACTATCTGACAGGCAGCTGCGGCATTTTCATCAATATAATACAGCTTTGCATATTTCTTATTGGTTATGTGATGGTCAATGCAAAGGTCAATTTTACCCTCTTTTTTATACTCTGACAGATTATCGCCAAGCAAATTCAAATCCGCAATATCCACTGCTATGACACATTTCTCCTCAAAATCCATAGGCTCATAGTCAGGATATATAAATTCTTTGTACCTTTGAGGAAAAGGCTCGTTATTTATAACATTTGCTTTCTTACCCATACTGCGAAGCATTTCACACATAGCGAATCCGCTTCCTAAAGTATCACCGTCAGGACTTTTATGTGTCAGAATTGTAACGTTATCACATTCATCACTTTCCAAAAAACTTTTAATTTCTGAAAAATCCATCTGTCTATCACTCCTTTAAAGGAAACTGTGCAGTTAATTTTTTTGCCTAAGCAAAAAATCAGGAATTAATCCGTGTTTTCCTGCTTATCTTCATTTTCATAAACATCTGAGCCGTCTTTTGAAACATCCTTTAAAATTTTATTGATTTTCATAGAATGTTCCATAGAATCATCAGCAACGAACTCAAGCTCAGGACATTTTCTAAGCCTTAAAACATTAGAAATTTCTCTTTTTAAAAGTCCCGACGCTGATTCAAAGCCTTTAACTGCCTCTTTCGCTTTTTCATAGCCCTCAAATGATGAAACATAGACTTTGCAGTACGAGCTGTCATTCGAAACATCACAGCGAATAATAGTTATCATTCCTCCGCAATTAATTCTCGGATCCTTTAAATCTCTTATTTTTCCCGAAATAATTCTTCTTATATCCTCAGATAATCTTCTTGGTTTAAATCCGGCCAATTTATCTTCTCCTTAAAATAATTAATAGCTTAATCTTCACATATCAACGGAATTGCTAAATGACTTTTGCGGCAAAGACTCAAAAACATGCGCAAAAAAGTATTTTTTACGCTAGTCTCTGTACTCTTCCATATAAAAAGCTTCTAAAATATCTCCCTCTTTAATATCAGAGAACTTCTCAAGAGTTATACCGCATTCATAACCTTCGGCAACCTCTTTAACGTCATCCTTAAATCTCTTTAAGCTCGACATCTTATCCTCTGCAATTACTATTCCGTCACGTACAACTCTTATCTCATTATTTCTGCCGACCTTGCCGCTTAATACATAAGAACCGGCCACCTGACCGACATTTGAAATTTTATAAACCTGTCTTACCTCAACACGGGCAGCTTCAACCTCACGATATTTAGGTGCAAGCATTCCCTTCATAGCATCTTCAATTTCTTCAATTGCATCATAAATAATTCTGTAAAGACGAATGTCTACCCCGTCGCGCTCAGCACTTTCCTTTGCTATTGGGTCAGGACGGACATTAAATCCGACTATGATAGCGTTTGAAGCAGCAGCTAACATAACATCGCCTTCGGAAACTGCTCCCACTGCACCGTGAATAACCTTAACTCTGACCTCTTCATTAGAAATCTTCTCAAGTGATTGTTTTACAGCCTCAACTGAACCCTGTACATCAGCCTTAACAATGATAGGGAGCTCTTTTCGCTCACCCTCGGTAATCTGACTGAACAGATTTTCAAGAGTAACCTTTTGATACTGTCCGAAGACTTCTTCCTTAGCCTGCTGTTTTCTTTCTTCTGCAAGCTCTCTCGCCAGTCTTTCATCAGCAACGACATTGAAGGCCTCGCCTGCGTCAGGAACCTCACCCAAGCCTGTAATCTCAACAGGTGTTGACGGACCGGCCGACTTGATTTCTTCACCCTTGTCGTTCCTCATTGTTCTAACTCTTCCGACAGCAGTTCCTGCTATAATAATATCCCCTGCATTAAGCGTTCCATTCTGAACAAGGATTGTAGCAACAGGACCACGACCTTTATCAAGCTTGGCTTCAATAACTGTTCCTTTTCCGAGTCTGTTAGGATTAGCCTTTAGCTCTTTAACTTCTGCAACAAGAAGAATACTTTCTAATAGCTCGTCAATTCCCATGCCTGTAAGTGCTGATACAGGAACACAAATTATATCTCCGCCCCATTCTTCACAAAGAAGTTCATGCTCAGTTAATGCCTGCTTAACTCTGTCTGGGTTTGCACCCTCTTTATCCATTTTATTTATAGCAACAATTATAGAAACACCTGCTGCCTTAGCGTGGTTAATAGCTTCAACAGTCTGCGGCATTATTCCGTCATCTGCCGCAACAACCAAAATTGCTATATCAGTAGCTTGTGCTCCTCTAAGTCTCATAGCAGTGAATGCCTCGTGTCCCGGAGTATCCAAAAATGTGATAGGTTTATCACCGCACATGACCTGATATGCACCTATATGCTGTGTTATTCCTCCGGCTTCGGAATCTGTAACATGAGCATTGCGTATTCTGTCAAGGATTGAGGTTTTTCCGTGGTCTACGTGTCCCATAACAACAACTACAGGACATCTTTCCACTAAGTCCTCTTCACTATCCTCTTCGTCAACTATCAAACGCTCTTCAATTGTAACATGAACTTCCTTTTCAACCTTTGCACCAAGCTCTTCTGCAACAAGTGAAGCTGTATCAAAATCAACAACTTCATTAATTGAAGCCATAATTCCGAGTCCCATAAGCTTCTTTATAACCTCGGTTGCAACAACCTTAAGCCTTGAAGCAAGCTCTGAAACAGTAATCTCATCAGGAATAGAAATCTTCAGCTGCTGCTTTCTGGCACGTTCAAGTTCAAGACGTTTAAGCTTTTGTGCTTCAGTCTCTACCTTGTTTGACTTGTGCTGTTTTCTGTATTGCTGTGACTTCTGTTTGATTTTCTGCTTTTTGGTATAGTTATCCTTGCCCCTGCCAGGTCTTGAATCGGCAAGAGTATCATATTTTTCATTATATTTATCCAGGTTTACATAGCTTCCTCTTGTGTCGACAGTTTTAGTCTTAGGGAGTGTATCTTCACTTTTGGAAACAGTTATGCCTTCATGAGATGACCCCGTTGCAACAAGTTTTTGCTTTGTTCCGTGATCCTGCTTTTTAGGAGGTGTCTTTTTCTTTTGCTGCTGAGGCTTTTTAACCTCAGCTTCAACCTTTTTCTCAGGCTTTGCATCTTTAACAATCGGTTTTTTCTCCGGTTCTGCTTTTGGCAAAGCTTTCTTTTGAGCCTTTTTATCGGGTTTGTTATCTTCCTTTTCAGCAGGCTTCTTTTCAGGCTTTTTAGGCTTAGGCTTTTCTTCCAAAACCTCTTCTTTCACATTGTTGCTTGCAAAATATTTGTCGAAGCTTTCCACCTGATTTTTCTGAGTAAAATACTCAAAAACATATGTTGTCTCTTCCGGACTGAGTGATGAAACAGTCTTTTTAGGCTCTCCAAACACACCGTTCAGACATTCAATGACCTCAGATGAAGGCACCTTTAAATTTTTTGCAAGTTCTCCGAGTTTATAATTTTTTGCCATAGGTTTCAATAACCTCCTTAAACATTAAACATATCATTATCAATTTCTATTTCTTCCATATAAGTCTTTGCTTTTTTCATAAATCCGCTGTCGTTGACCGATATTATTCCGACATTTTTTCCAAGCTCTATACCAACTGATTCCATATCTATTCCCAGAGAATAAAGCGGAACATTTTCACACATACATACAAACTTTATTTCTTTAAGGCTTTTAGCTGAAATATCAACCGCCGTACAAACTCCCTTTGAAATTCCGTTTTTGCAAGCGTCCTTACTCATATCCATACCCAAAGAAAGCTTTCCTGCTCTCCTCGCCATAGTCATAAGTCCCATTATCTTATTCATTTTCTATGACCATATCCCAAAGCGGAATATGACCTCCTTCCGGATTTTTTGTATTCTGCATAAGCAAATTTTAAAAGCTGAGTGATTAAACCGTCAGTTCCGCTTCCATATTATCATATATTTCATCTGAAATCTGACATGAGAAGCTGCGTTCAAGTTTCCTTGATTTTCTGGCTTTCTGCAAGCATTTCAAGTCCTTACAAATATATGCTCCACGACCTGATTTTTTACCTGTTAAATCGAGTGAAATTTCACCCTCTTTTGATTTCACAACACGGATAAGTTCTTTTTTCTGCTTCATTTCTCCGCACCCTAAACACATTCTCATAGGGATTTTCTTTGTTTTCATATATGGCTATCTTCCTTATCAATCAACATTTTCTAAAAACCTTAGTCTATCTGAATAGGATTTTCAGGTCCGATATCAATTTTATATCCTGTAAGCTTTGCGGCGAGCTTCGCATTTTGTCCTCTGTTACCGATAGCCAGTGACAGCTGATTGTCAGGTACTACAACCTCACAAGCCTTTGTTCCGTCCTCAGCAAGAGTAACCTTAATTACATCTGCCGGAGAAAGTGCAGCAGAAATAAACTCTGCATCATCTTCACTGTAAGGAATTATATCTATCTTTTCACCGTTTAGCTCATTCACAATAGCAGAAATTCTTGAGCGTCTAGGTCCGATGCAAGCACCGACCGCATCAACATTTTCATCCTTTGACCATACGGCAACCTTGCTTCTCGCACCGGCTTCTCTTGAAATTGACATAATTTCAACTGTTCCGTCATAAACCTCAGGTACTTCAAGTTCAAATAATCTTTTTACTAAATCCTTATGTGTTCTTGAAATTCTTACAGTCGGTCTTCTCTCAGGATTCACAATACCGACTACATATATTTTAATAATGTCACCTTCATGCAGAACTTCACCGGGAATTTGTTCATTCTTAACTAAATAAACTTCGCTTCCGTCTATTGTTAAAACGGCATTTCCTGTTGCAGGCTCAACTTTCTGAACAGTTGCCGAAACGCATTCGTGTTCTTTTCCCTGATACTGAGCCAAAAGCTTTTCTCTTTCGATTTCTTTTATATCATGCTTGATTGACTGCTTTGCCGATTGTGCGGCAACTCTTCCGAACTTCGCAGGATTTAGCTTTATTGCGACCTGAGAACCAATCTTTGCTCTCTTTGAAATTTCAAGTGCGTCTTCAAGAGTAATTTCATTTGCTTCATCTTCAACAGTCTCAACAACGTTCTTGTTAATTTTTAAAGTAAGCCTGTTTTTCTCTAAATCAATTTTAACAACAATATTCTCTTCATCGGTATTAGGATAATCCCTTTTTACAGCCTTTAAAATACCTTGTTCGATCTTTTCGACCAAAACAGCTGTATCTATCCCGTTTTCCTGTTCCAAAAGTGAAAGTGCCTCAAAAAATTCCTTATTCATTTTTCATTTATCCTCCTTATATATTTATGTCAAATAAATCTTCGTCATCATTAAGCTTTACATATGCACATTCCGAAAGAGAAATCACTTCATTTTCCAAACCATCAAAGCTTACAGTAATATTCGGCTTTGAAAATTCTTTAAGTACCGCAACCGCTTCTTTTTCTCCGTTTCTTGCTCTTATAAATCTAATTCTTATCTTCTCGCCGATAAACCTTTCAAAGTGTTCGGGCTTTCTCAGTTCTCTCCCCAAACCCGGTCCTGAAACTTCAAAAACATACGACTGTGATATAGGGTCCGTTTCATCAAGAAGTTTATTAAACGGTCTTGAAAAATTCTCACAGTCATCAATGTTTATACCGCTGTCTTTATCGATAAATACTCTAAGATACCAAGTTGCACCCTCTTTTTCAAACTTAACATCCCACAGCTGAAGTCCGAGTTCATCACAAAGCGGCTGTGCAAGCTCGGCAATTCTTTCGACAGTTGAGCCGGACTTTTTATTTTTCATAAGCTTCCTCCATCAACCAAAATGAATTGTTAATTTTAAAAATCCCAACAAAGACGAAAGACCGGAAGTCAAATTTCCAGCCTTTCATTAAAACTATTAAAATAATTATAGCACTTTTTATTATATATTGCAAGTATTTTTTCAAATCTTTTCTATTTTCTAAGCAAACAGCACTCACTGCGATACATATAATTTCAGTTAAAAGTTTTCAATCATTTTATTTGCCTTTTTATAAATATCGAATTCATCTTCATCGATAAAATATTTTCCGTCCTCATAAAGTATTCTGCCTGCACACATTGTCATTTTCACATTCTGCTTTGAACCGCTGAACACAAGATTTTTAGTAATGTTATGAACAGGCTGCATATTAGGCTTTTTAAGGTCTATTACTATCAGGTCGGCTTGCTTTCCAACCTCAATTGTATCACAGCAATCAAGCCCCATCGCTCTGGCAGAACCGACTGTAGCCATATACAAAACATCATTTGCAGGACAAATAGCAGCGTCCATATATTTTAATTTCTGGAGCCCTGTGACAAGATACATTTCCCTGAACATATCAAGTGCATTGTTAGAAGCCGCACCGTCTGTTCCTATGGCGATATTGATACCCATATCAAGCATTTTTGAAATGTCTGCAACACCGCTTGCAAGCTTTGTGTTAGAACCCGGATTCGTTATCGCCCAAAGACCTTTTTCTTTAAAGATTTTTAGGTCGTTTTCACTAAGATACACACAGTGATATCCGCCTCCCCCGTACTCAAACAATCCAAGGTCATTAAAAAGCTCTGTCGGAGTTTTTCCGTGACGGGCAACACATTCCTCCACTTCAAGCCCGGTTTCGGAATTATGAACATAAAAAGGTGCTTCGTATTTTTGACATAACTTTGCTATTTCTTTTATAGTTTCGAGTTTTGTTGTATATTCAGCGTGACATCCGAACTTATACGAAACAAGCGGAGATATACTGTTAAATTTCAAATAATCCTGCTCATCCTGTTTGGGACTTCCTCCGAAATCGTTAGTTGACGAACAAATAACCGTTCTGAAACCTGCATCTGTATTTGCTTTGACATAATCGTCCAATTTAAAATACATATCAAAAGAAGCTGTTATTCCGCTTGATAAATATTCTAAAATCGCAAGCTTTGTGAAAGTATAAATATTTTCTCCTGTCAGCTTAGCTTCCATTGGGAAAACCTGCTTGGTCAGCCATTCCTGAAGAGGCATATCATCTGCATATGAACGCAGAAAAGTCATTGCAGAGTGTGTATGTGCGTCTTTAAAGCTGGGCATCAAAAGATTTCCGTCTAAATCAATTTCTCTTTCAAAGCTTTTGTTTTTCAAATCTTCATCAGTCACAGCACCGACAAAAGATATTTTATCATTATCCGTCCAAACCTCACCCTTTGTCACCTCAAAGCCACCAGAAAGGGTAAGAATTTTACCGTTATAAAATCTTATCATACTATGCTTCCTTTCATTTTACTTCATATTCAGATAGTCAGATATGTTTTCAATTGATTCGGTCAGAAGTTTTTTAAAGTCAGGGGCAACCCTGTCAGCAGTTTCCTGAACCTCTTTATGTGTCAAAGGTGTTTTGCTTATTCCTGCAGCTAAGTTGGAAATACATGATATTCCGCAGATTTTCATTCCCATATGATTTGCAGCAATTGCCTCACAGGCAGTGCTCATTCCGACAGCATCAGCACCGAAAGTTTTAAAAGCTCTTATCTCTGCAGGAGATTCATACTGAGGTCCTGTGGTCTGAATGTATACGCCTTCTTTAAGCTTTATATCAAGTTCATCAGCCGATTTTTTTATAATATCTCTCAAATCTCTATCATAAATCTCACTCATATCAGGAAAGCGAACACCCAGTTCGTCAATATTTTCACCGACAAGAGGACTTTTAACCAATGAAGAAATGTGGTCGGTTATAAGCATAAAGTCCCCACACTCAAAGCTTTCATTTATTCCGCCGGACGCATTTGTCAAAAATAAAACCTTTGCACCCATCATTCCCATCAATCTGACAGGCAAAACTACATCAGATATGTCATATCCCTCATAGAAGTGAACTCTTCCCTGCATTATCGCTGTTTTAACTCCGTTCACTGTTCCTAAAACGAATTGTCCCTTATGCCCTGAAACTGTTGATGTCGGAAATCCGTTTATTTCGGAATATGGAATAGTCATCTCAACATTTACATTAGCACCTTCTGCATAATCTCCAAGCCCTGAACCGAGAACAAGTGCAATTTCCGGCACAAAATCAGTCTTTTCACGAATGCATTTATAACACTTCTCAAGCTTTTTATATATCTTACTCATGACAATCTCCTTTAATATCTAATTCTTTGAGAAATTCAGGCTGTAATTACAGTATATATAAAATATATCAAAATTGCAACACATAAAGTCAATCTTATTGTGCTTCAGAGTTTCTTATATCATCTCTTATACAAAGTTTTAAATTAATAAAACAAAAAAGCACCACGAATTTAGTTCCCTAAAATATGTGATGCTTAAATTTTACTTTCATCTGTCGATTTTGACTGTCCTTATATAATAAGTCAGTCAAATCTGTACTTTTTTATAATGATAATTGTCTATGCTTTTTTAGGAAGAGGATACTTCTTCAGATATTTTTCAACACAACTGTCAAACTCCTCACCGGAGGTTTTAACAGTTCTTAGATACTCATGAGTTTCAAAATTATCATCGTTAACCTGTATCAGACAAACTGCTACATTTGAACAATGGTCCGAAACCCTCTCTAAGCTTGTAAGCAAATCAATATAGATAAAGCCGGTTTCCATAGAACACAAACCCTTTTGAAGCCTTTTTATATGTCTGCTCTTAAGCTTTGTACGAAGCTGGTCTACCACTTCTTCAAGAGGCTCTACCAAATATGCACTATAAAGGTCATTATCTTTAAATGCCTTTATTGCAAGCCCGATTATTTCATCGATAGCTTTATATATAACCTCTAATTCAGATTGAGCTTTTTTGCTGAACTGTATTTTTTTCTCATGAAGCTCTTTAGCTGATTTTAAAATATTCTTAGCATGGTCTGAAATTCTTTCAAAATCGCTCAGCGTATGAAGTATTGTAGAAACCGTTCTTGATTCCTGCAAGCTCATCTCCTGACTTGAAAGCTTTACAAGGTACGTTCCGATAACATCTTCGTACTTATCCACTGCTTTTTCAGTATCCGAAATCTCCTGAGCCATATATTTGTCCCAGTTTTTCATAAGTGTAAACGCATTTATTATATTTTGTCTTGCAAGCTCTGCCATTTTGATTGTCTGAGTTTTACACTGTGCGACCGCAAATGCAGGTGTTGACATAAATCTCTCATCAATCACCGGGCCCGAATTCTCAGATGTTTCCTTATCCTTTTTATCTCTTATTATAACATACGAAAGCTTTTCAAGAGCATTTATAAACGGGAACAATACTATCGTTGTAATAACCTTAAACAGTGTATGAATAACTGCAATATCCAGTGCGTTCACAACTGAATTTGCAAATGAGAAATGTATAAATGCATTAATCGGATAATAAATCGCAACAAATATAAGCGTACCGATAATATTGAAAGACAAGTGAATCACCGCTACTCTTCTTGCATTCTTATTTGTTCCGATAGCTGAAATTGCCGCAGTAATGCAAGTTCCGATATTTTGTCCTAAAATTATAGGCAAAGCTGTCGAAAAGTGGACTGCCCCTGTTGAAGAAAGAGCCTGCAAAATTCCAACAGATGCCGATGATGACTGAATAATTGCAGTCAAAACAGCTCCGGCTAAAATACCGAGCAAAGGATTGTCGAACATTAAAAGAATGTTTGAAAACTCAGGCATATCTTTAAGCGGTTCAACTGCTCCGCTCATTATGTCCATTCCATACATCAAAACCGTAAATCCGAGTAAAATCATTCCGATATACTTATGCTTTTCGTCCTTCATGAACATATAAAAAATTATACCTATAAGAGCTAAAATCGGTGTAAATGACGAAGGCTTCAGCATCTCAAGCCAAATATTTCCGCCTTCTATTCCCGTAAGTGATAAAAGCCATGCGGTAACAGCAGTTCCGATATTTGCACCCATTATAATTCCTATCGTCTGCTTTAATTTCATAATTCCCGAATTTACAAAACCGACAAGCATTACGGTTGTTGCAGAAGACGACTGAATTATCGCTGTAACAACAAATCCCAGCAAAAAGCCTTTAAAAGGATTTGAAGTCAGTTTATCAAACAGCTTTTCAAGTTTTCCGCCGGCAAGCTTTTCAAGACCGGACCCCATTACATTCATTCCATATAAAAACATGGCAAGTCCGCCTATTAGAGTTAAAACTGCAAAAATGTCCATATCTTAATCATTTTTCCCTTCTTGTTTATAAACCCTCAATTATTATACACTATTATATTTTATTTGACTAGTACCATTTTAGTAAAATTTAATTAAAATTTCAAGGTTTTTTTAACATATATACCAAAACATCTGACGACAAAGCCTTCGTATCTTTTTATAGGACAACTAATAAATTAACAAGATAATATCAATTGTTATTATGGTCTGCTGATTTATTTTTCCCCGCAGAAGAAATATAATTCTTTTATAAAATCTAATTGTTATAAAACTTTTGTTTATCCAACAAAAAAGACAACCTTTAGAAAACCCTAAAAGCTGTCTTATTTTTAATTATACCAACTGAATAATTGCCATTTCAGCAGCATCACCGCGGCGTGGTCCAATCTTAATGATTTTTGTATAACCGCCGTTACGCTCTGCGTACTTAGGTGAAATCTCATCAAATAGTTTCTTTGCTACGCTCTCTTTTGTAACATATGAAAAAACCTGACGTTTATTATGCAGTTCAGGAGTTTTACCTAGTGTTATCATCTTTTCGGTCATAGCCTGAACTTCTTTAGCTCTTGATACAGTTGTTTCTATCTTACCGTTTTCGAGAAGAAAAGTAACCATAGCTCTAAGCATTGCTTTTCTTTGGTCGCTTGTTCTACCTAATTTTCTTGAACCTGGCATGATATTCACTCCTTATATTTTATTTCAAACGAAATGATATTTTTAGTTGTTTTCCTCTGAGCTTAAGTCATATCCAAGGCTTCTGAGCTTTTCTTTAACTTCATCAAAGGATTTCTTTCCAAGGTTTCTTACCTTCATCATTTCTTCTTCTGACTTTTCAATCAAGTCATTAACAGTATTTATTCCCGCTCTCTTCAAGCAGTTAAAGGAACGCACAGATAAGTCAAGTTCCTCAATGGTCATCTCAAGTACTTTTTCTTTTCCTTTATCATCTTTTTCAACCATTATCTCGACAACACTTGTTTCTTCAGACAGGTCAACAAAAAGATTTAGGTGCTCGTTGAGGAGTTTGGCTGCTAATGATACCGCTTCTTTAGCTGAGATTGTGCCGTCTGTCCAAACCTCAAGAATCAGCTTATCATAATCAGTAATTTGTCCTACACGAGTGTTTTCTACTGTGTAATTTACTTTTAATACCGGCGTATAAATACTGTCGACAGCAATAACACCTATTGGAGCATTTGGCATATAACTTTTGTTTTTCTCGGCAGAAACATATCCGCGTCCTCTGTCGATGACGATTTCCATATAAAGCTTTGCACCTTCGCCCAATGTTGCAATATGCATATCAGGAACAAGAATATCTACCTCAGAGTCTGTTTTAATGTCACCTGCAGTAACCTCACATTCACCCTCTGCTTCAACATAAATAGTCTTTGGTCCTTCGCCGTATAGCTTTGCTGTCAGTCCCTTTAAGTTAAGAATGATTTCAGTTACATCTTCCTTAACACCCGGAACAGTTGATAATTCGTGGTGCACACCGTCAATCTTAACTGAATTAACAGCAACACCAGGTAATGAGGAGAGTAATACCCTTCTTAGGCTGTTACCCAGGGTAATACCATAGCCGCGCTCCAGTGGCTCGAGAACAAATTTACCATATGTTCCATCGCCCTTTTGCTCTGCTATTTCAATTTCTGGCTTTTCAATTTTTTCAAGCATTTAAAACCCTCCTGTTCGTAATAACGACAATTGTTTTAACGAATGATAAAAAGTTTTGTTTTTATGACTTCAACCAAACAACAAGCTGAAGCCATAAACAAAAGCTTATTATTTTGAGTATAACTCGACGATAAGATGTTCTTCAATCTCATAGTCAAGATCTTCTTTTTCAGGAGCTCTGACTACCTTTGCAGATAAAGTGTTGTTGTCCTTGTCAAGCCATGAAGGAACTGTTCTGCCCTTTGTTGCCTCAACAATTTCCTTGAACTTAACACTCTTTTTGCTATTCTCTTTCAGAGAAATAACATCGCCGACTTTTACTCTGTATGAAGGGATGTCAACTTTCTTTCCATTAACCTCAAAATGTCCGTGAACAACAAGCTGTCTAGCTTCTCTTCTTGTCATTGAAAGACCCATTCTGAAAACAATGTTATCAAGTCGTGACTCAAGCATAGTCAATAGGTTTGTACCTGCTTGACCTTCCTGCTTTTCAGCCAATTCATAATAGTGTCTGAACGGCTTTTCTAAAACACCGTAAATGAATTTGAGCTTTTGCTTTTCTCTTAATTGAAGTCCGTATTCTGATACTTTTCTTCTTGAGTTTTTATTTGGTTCTCTCTTAGTTTCTTTACCAACACCCATTACCATAGGGCTGATACCTAAAGATTTACATCTCTTTAGAATCGGTTCTCTACTTACTGCCATAAGTTGTTACCTCCGTTTTTTAAGTTAATATCCAATCTTGATTATTGGACACTAAGCAAACTTTTAAACTTAGTTTTGATTACTAGACACGTCTTCTCTTTGGAGGACGGCATCCGTTGTGAGGAATCGGAGTTACATCTTTGATAAGTCTAACCTCAAGCTCCTCTGTCTGAAGTGCTCTGATAGCAGCTTCACGGCCTGCACCAGGTCCTTTAACATAAACCTCAACAGTTTTAAGGCCGTGCTCCTTAGCAGCCTTAGCAGCTGTTTCTGCAGCTGTCTGTGCAGCAAAAGGAGTTGATTTCTTTGAGCCTCTGAAGCCAAGTCCGCCGGCACTTGCCCAAGAAATAGCGTTACCTTGCAAATCAGTAATTGTTACGATTGTATTATTGAATGTAGACTGGATATGAACCTGTCCCTGTTCAATGTTTTTTCTTTCACGTCTACGACGAATAGGTTTCTTCTGAGCCATTGTTCATACCCTCCTTACTTCTTCTTATTAGCGATTGTCTTTACAGGACCCTTACGAGTTCTTGCATTAGTCTTTGTTCTTTGACCTCTTACAGGAAGTCCTCTGCGATGGCGAAGTCCTCTGTAACAACCGATTTCAGTTAATCTCTTGATATTTAAAGCAACATTTCTTCTAAGGTCACCCTCAACTGTAAGATTCTTATCGATATAATCACGAATCTTTGCTTCGTCATCATCTGTTAAGTCCTTAACTCTTGTATCAGGATTAATTCCTGTTGCCTCTAGAATTTTTGTTGCAGTGTTCTGACCGATTCCGTAAATATAAGTGAGTCCGATTTCAACTCTCTTATTTTTCGGAAGGTCGATTCCAGCAATACGAGCCATTATTTAGCTGCACCTCCATTATTGATTCGTTAGCCTTGTCTTTGCTTATGCTTTGGATTTTCGCAGATAACCATTACTTTACCTTTACGCTTAATAACCTTGCATTTTTCACAAATTGGCTTAACTGAAGGTCTTACTTTCATGTTAATACCTCCTTAAATTAACGAAAGCGTTACGCTTTCTCAAACGATTGGATTTAGGAAAGCTCAATTTATTTTGCTCTCCAAGTAATTCTTCCTTTTGTTAAATCATAAGGTGACATTTCAACCGTTACCTTATCGCCCGGAATAATACGAATGTAGTTAAGTCTTAGTTTACCTGATACATGTGCGAGAATTTGATGTCCGTTTGCAAGCTCAACTTTAAATGTTGCGTTAGGCATCGCTTCCAAAACTGTACCTTCAACCTCGATTACATCTTCTTTTGACATAAATGTTTACACCCTTCCTTAATAGGTTACGGTTTGTCTGAATTCTTGGGTCGAGAACTCATTCAACACCTTTTTGAGTTTTTTGTTTGTTAAAGCTTCTACCGAAATCACTGTGTTGGTAGGTGAAATGTGCTTTATGTTTTTCCGCTTCGGCTTTTCGAGCTTACGCACTTTTCCGTCTGCGATTTCCACAAAGCCGTCGCTTATTCCTACTGCAACGAAAAAGGAATTTTTATCGCGACCTGCACAGCTTTTTACAATAGAGCCAACCTTTATATTCACAACGCTCCTCCTAATCGGTTTGGGTTAAAATAACCGCACCGTCATCAGTAATAGCGATTGTATGCTCAAAATGAGCTGACAGCGAACCGTCTGTAGTTTTAACAGTCCAGTCATTTGACATGGTTTTTACATTTTCGGTCCCTATATTTATCATAGGTTCTATTGCAATAACCATACCGGGAACTAATCTAAGACCGTGTCCTTCCCTGCCGAAATTCGGCACTTCAGGATCTTCGTGAAGATTTTTCCCCACACCGTGACCGACAAACTGCTTAACTATACTGTATCCGTTGTCTTCATTATGCTTTTGAATAGCATGACCGATATCCCCGAGCCTTACACCCGGTTTTGCCATATCTATTGCAAGATACAGGCTTTCTTCGGTCGATTTCATAAGCGCCTTTGCTTCGTCTGAAATTTCTCCGACAGCAAAGGTTTTTGCACTGTCTCCGTGAAAGCCGTCAATATACGCTCCCACATCGACAGAAACTATATCGCCGTTTTCGAGTTTTCTTCCGTCAGGAATACCATGAATTACTTCATCATTTACAGATATACAAGCCGAAGCCGGAAATCCGCCGTACCCTAGAAATGATGGTACAGCACCATGCGAAGTAATAAACTTGTGAATAATCTTATCCAGTTCTTTAGTTGTCATTCCCGCTCTGATTGACTCACCGGCAATTTTTAATGCCCCGGCAGTGATTTTACCTGCCTTCTTCATTTTTTCAATCTCTTTAGCAGATTTAATAATTAACATCAATTACGCCTCAATTGCAGCAAGTGTCAGTTTTGAAGTTTCTGAAACCTCTTCTTGTCCTTCAACAGTGACAAGCTTCCCTTGTTTCTCATAATAGCCTTTCAGCGGAGCTGTCTGCTCGTGATAGATTGCTAATCTGTTATTAACTGTTTCAGGCTCGTCGTCCTTACGAATAACAGTTTTAGCACCGCAAGCATCACAGATTCCCTCAACCTTTGTAGGCTTAAAGTCAACATGATAAGAATTCCCGCAGCCTTCACAGACTCTTCTGCCTGAAAGTCTTTGTTTTATCTTCTCATCAGGAACATAGATTTCAACAACTTTATCAATAGTAACACCCATATTGTCAAGTGCTTCTGCCTGAGGAACTGTTCTTGGAAAACCGTCAAGGATAAAACCGTTTTTACAGTCATCCTCAGCAATTCTGTCCTTTAAAATTCCGATAACAACTTCATCAGGAACTAATTTTCCGCTGTCCATAAAGCTTTTAGCTTCAAGACCGCTTTTTGTTCCGTTCTTTACAGCTTCTCTGAGCATATTACCCGTTGAGATAGTAGGAATATTCAAAGCCTTGCAGATAACCTCGGCTTGTGTTCCCTTACCGGCTCCCGGAGCTCCTAATAAAATCAGATTCATTGTTAATCACCATTCTGACATAAATCAATTTATGTCAGCCTTTAAATTTCTTATTCCAAGAATCCTTTGTGATGACGCATCATCATTTGTGATTCCAGTGTACGAACAGTTTCAAGTGCAACAGAAACAACGATAAGGATAGATGTACCGCCCATTGCAATGCTTCCTACACCTGAGAATTTAGCAAAGAAGATAGGGAAGATAGCGATAATTCCTAGGAATACAGCTCCAACCAAAGTAATCTTCGATAATACTCTCTTAATGAATGTACTTGTCGGCTTACCAGGTCTTATACCAGGGATACCGCCGTTGTTCTGTCTTAAATTGTTTGCAATCTCAACCGGATTGTACTGCATTGATACATAGAAATAGTTAAATCCGATAATCAATAAGAAGTAGATTGCCGCATATACTAAGCTGTCATAGCTGAACACATTAAGCATTCCTACATAGAATTTCTCCCAGAATCCTTCCGGACTGGCAGGCTTTGCAATGAACAGCTCAAGTGTCGAAGGCAATGACATAAATGACATTGCAAAGATAATCGGCAAAACGCCTGACATTGCAACCTTAATAGGAATAAATGAACTTTGTCCGCCGTACATCTTTCTTCCGACAACACGCTTAGCATATTGAATCGGAATTCTTCGTTCTGCATTATCCATAAAGATAATGAATGCAATCATTGCAACAAAAATTACTATTACAATAGGTACAAGAACCATATACTTAACTTCACCTGTTGTAAGAAGCTGATATAATGTATAAACAGCTGTCGGACCTCTTGCGATAATACCTGCAAACAAAATCATTGAAATACCGTTTCCGATACCCTTTTCATTGATTTCATCGCCAAGCCAGATTACAAGTGAAGCACCCGCAGTGAAGCAAGCGATAATGATAATCTCCGAGAAGATTTTCTGCCATCCGGTTGTATATACCAAAGCTCCTGCTGAATTCTTAAGTGTAAGATAATAAGCCCAAGCCTGGAATATTGCAATTCCGAATGATGTATATCTTGTAATCTTGTTGATTTTCTTTCTGCCTTCTTCGCCTTCCTTAGCCAAATTCTCCAATGGAGGAAGTGCATATGTCAGAAGCTGAATAATAATCTGTGCATTAATATAAGGTGAAATAGATAATGCAAGCAAGGTAGCCTTTGAGAAGTTACCTCCGGAAAGAATATTCAGATAACTGAAGAAGTTTGCTTTTTCAGCAGTGCTGGTTTCAAACCATGAAGCTAGTGCTGCCTGATCCAAAAATGGAACAGGAATTGTTCCGCCTATTCTGTAAATTATGATGATAAAAAGAGTGAATAAAATTTTCTTTCTTAAATCAGTCACTTTCCAGGCATTTCTTAAAGTCTCTAACACCTTACATCACCTCAGCCTTTCCGCCGGCTTTTTCTATTTTTTCCTTAGCACTGGCAGAAAAAGCATTCGCCTTTACGGTTAGGTTTTTTGTAAGCTCGCCGTTTCCGAGAATCTTTATAACATCATACTTGCCTTTTACAAGACCAGCTGCTTTAAGAATCTCAGCATCAACAGTGATTCCGTCGTTAAATCTTTCTAAATCTGAAACATTTAATGCAACGACTTTATCAGCGAATATATTATTGAATCCACGCTTAGGGATTCTTTGGGTCAACGGCATTTGACCACCCTCAAAGCCCGGTCTAACACCGCCGCCTGAACGAGCCTTCTGACCCTTGTGTCCTTTTCCGGCAGTTTTACCCTGACCTGAACCATGTCCTCTTCCAATACGCTTTGACTCTTTATTAGCGCCAGCGTTTGGTGATAATTCGTGCAATTTCATTTATTACGCACCTCCTTGCATTACGCTTCGGTTACTTTAATAAGGTGACTAATCTTTTTAATCTTACCTTGTGTCTGTGCGTTATCAGGTTGAATTGTTTCCGCACCGATCTTTTTCAGACCAAGAGAATGAGCGGTAGCAATTTGGTCTTTCTTTGATGAAATAAGACTTTTAACTAATGTTATTTTTAGGTTTGCCATTGCTTTATTCCTCCTTAGCCTAAAATTTCTTTAACTGTCTTGCCTCTCTTTGCAGCAACTTCTTCTGCTGATTTAACTGAAGCCAGACCGTTTATTGTAGCTCTTACTACATTACATGGATTATTAGAACGAAGTGACTTTGTTCTGATATCCTTAATTCCTGCAATTTCCACAACAGCTCTGACTGGACCGCCTGCGATAACTCCTGTACCAGGAGCAGCCGGCTTCATCAAAACTCTGCCGGCACCGAAAGCACCAACAATTTCGTGTGGAATAGTTGTTCCTCTAAGTGAAATCTTTATCAGGTTTTTCTTAGCGTCTTCAATTCCTTTACGAATAGCGTCAGGAACTTCAGAAGACTTACCCATACCAAAACCTACGATGCCGTTTCCGTCTCCAACAACAACAAGTGCTGAAAACTTCATAATACGGCCGCCCTTAACAGTTTTTGAAACTCTGTTAATGGAAACTACCTTTTCACTTAGTTCTAGTGTTGAAGCATCTATTAAAGCCAAAAGTATAACCTCCTTAAAAACTTAGGAACAAAGTGTAAAATTTACTTTGTTCTGCACAAATGAATCTAAAGTTTCTTAGAACTTCAGACCGCCCTCACGAGCTCCCTCAGCTAATTCCTTAA
The DNA here is from genome assembly GCA_900545345.1 of uncultured Ruminococcus sp. Lineage (GTDB taxonomy): Bacteria > Bacillota > Clostridia > Oscillospirales > Ruminococcaceae > UMGS1601. The sequence goes on along the minus strand of UQYQ01000006.1, from coordinate 42,459 downwards.
CTCTTCCGTGATATAGATAACCGCCTCTGTCGAATACAACATTTTCGATTTTCTTATCCAAAGCAGCCTTAGCAATAGCCTCGCCGACCTTTTTAGCACCTTCTATATTGCCGCCGTTTCCGTCAAATCCTTTATCAAGACTTGATGCAGCAGCAAGTGTAACGCCGTTTAAGTCATCAATGATTTGTGCATATATATGCTTTGAGGAGCGGAATACACTTAGACGCGGACACTCAGGAGTTCCCGAAATCTTATTACGAACTCTTTGATGTCTTTTGACTCTGGCTTGAGCTCTATCAATCTTTTTAACCATAGTGTGAACACTCCCTTATTAAGATTTTGCACCCTTACCGGCTTTACCTTCTTTACGGATAATTCTTTCGTTTTCGTAACGAATTCCCTTACCCTTATAAGGCTCCGGCGGACGCTTTTCACGAATTTCGCTAGCGAACTGACCTACCGCTTGCTTGTCAGCACCTGAAACTACAACTGTGTTTGGATTCGTAACCTCGATTTTAACATCGTCAGTCTCAGACATAATAACCTGGTGTGAAAAACCTAAGTTCATAACTAAGTCTTTACCCTGTTTAGCTGCTCTGTATCCAACACCCTCAATTACAAGTGTTTTTGAATAACCGTTTGTAACACCCTCAACCATGTTAGCGATAAGTGTTCTGGTTAAGCCGTGAAGCGACTTGTGCATCTTGTCCTCTGAAGGACGCTCTACTTTAATTTCGTTATTCTCAAGGGTAATAATCATATCCTTGTGAAATGTTTTTTCTAATGTTCCTTTAGCACCTTTAACAGTGACTGCATTACCATCAGCAATTGTTACATCTACTCCGGCAGGAACACTGATTGGTTTAATACCTATTCTTGACATAATGTGTGTCCTCCTTACCAGATAAACGCAAGAACTTCTCCGCCGACATTAAGCTCTCTGGCTTTCTTGTCTGTAACAATTCCCTTTGATGTTGAGATGATTGCTACTCCAAGTCCTTTCATTACCTTAGGCATATCTTCGCAGCTTGAATAAATTCTCAAGCCAGGCTTTGATACTCTTCTAAGTCCTGAAATAACCGGTGTGTTGTTCTCGTCATATTTTAGAGTAATTCTAATGATACCCTGCTTTTCGTCTTCAATGAATTGAAAGCCTGCTATATAACCCTCATCAACAAGGATTTGTGTGATAGCTTTCTTCATATTAGATGCAGGAATGTCAACTGTTGCGTGCTTAGCAGAACTTGCATTACGAATTCTGGTCAATAAATCAGCTATTGTATCAGTAATTTGCATTGCAGTTAACCTCCTTTAAATGAATCTTCTTTACCAACTTGCCTTTTTTACACCCGGGATTTGACCTTTGTGTGCTAGCTCTCTAAAACAAATACGGCAGATACCGAATTTTCTTAGATAAGCGTGAGGTCTTCCACAGATTTTACATCTGTTGTAAGCACGAGTGGAATACTTTGGCTCTAACTGTTGCTTATTTTTCATAGCCTTCTTTGCCATAATGATTTCCTCCTCTTATCTTACTTATCAGCGAACGGAGCACCTAATAGTGATAATAGCTCCTTAGCTTCTTCATCAGTTTTTGCAGTAGTGATAAAGTTAATATCCATACCACGAACCTTGTCGATTTTATCATACTCGATTTCAGGGAAGATAAGCTGCTCTTTAATACCTGTTGAGTAGTTTCCTCTTCCGTCGAATGAGTTAGGATTAATTCCTCTGAAGTCACGAACACGAGGGAAAGCTACATTAAATAGTCTATCACAGAATTCGTACATCTTCTCAGCTCTTAAAGTTACCTTAACGCCGATGATTTGTCCTTCTCTAAGCTTAAAGTTAGCAACTGATTTCTTAGCTTTACAAGCAATAGGCTTTTGACCTGTGATTGCTGCTAAGTCAGCCATGATAGCGTCGATAACCTTAGAGTTATCCTTTGCTTCACCGCATCCTACATTAATAACAACCTTATCGAGCTTTGGAATTTGCATAACGTTTTTGTAGCCGAATTTTTTCATCATAGCAGGAGCTACGCTGCTAACATACTCTTCTTTAAGTCTAGCCATCGTTTACTCCTCCTTAAAATTCTTCGCCGCAATCAGCGTTTTTACATACTCTTACTTTTGAGCCGTCATCTAAAATTTTGTGACCAACACGGGTTGGCTTTCCGCATTTCGGACAAACAGCCTGAACCTTACAAGCATACATTGCAGCCTCAGCCTTAACAATTCCGCCTGCCTGGCCCTGTCTTCTTGGCTTAACATGCTTTGTGCACATATTTACGCCTTCAATAATAACCTTTGACTCCTTAGGAGATACAGCAAGTACCTTACCCTTTTTGCCTTTCTCTTTTCCTGAAAGAACTACAACAGTGTCGCCGGTTTTAATGTGTAATTTATTCATTCTAAACCGCCCTCCGATTATAATACTTCAGGAGCAAGAGATAAGATTTTCATATAGTTCTTATCACGAAGCTCTCTGGCAACTGGTCCAAAGATACGAGTACCTCTTGGATTCTGATCTTCTTTTATAATTACAGCAGCGTTTTCATCGAAACGGATGTAGGTTCCATCCTCACGACGAAGACCCTTTGCTGAACGAACGATAACTGCTTTAACAACATCACCTTTTTTAACAACGCCGCCTGGTGTTGCTTTTTTAACTGAAGCAACAACTACGTCACCGATGTTTGCATATCTTCTGCGTGTTCCGCCCAAGACTCTGATACACATAAGCTCTTTAGCTCCGGTGTTATCAGCAACCTTTAGTGAAGTTTGCATTTGTATCACAGTGCGTTCCTCCTTTCAAACTTAAAAGGTCTAAATTAAGAGAATTTCTCTTTTTCAACCTACTTACTATTACTTAACTTCTTCAAGAACTTTAACTAAACGCCATCTCTTATCCTTTGACAGAGGACGAGTTTCCATAACTTCAACAATGTCGCCAATGTTACATGTGTTGTTCTCGTCGTGTGCTTTTAGCTTCATAGTTCTGTTGATAATTTTCTTATAAAGCGGATGTTGAACCTTATCTTCGATAGCGACAACAATTGTCTTATCCATCTTGTTAGAAACAACTTTTCCTACTCTTGTTTTTCTAAGATTTCTTTCGCTCACAGTTAATCCTCCTCTTTATTATTGTACGCTGGACTCTTGCTTACGAATGAATGTCTTAACACGAGCAATATCTCTCTTAACTGCCTTCATTCTTAAAGGATTGTCAAGCTGATTGATAGCATGCTGAAAACGAAGGTTAAACAGCTCCTGCTTTAATTCTGCTAGCTTTTCTAAAAGCTCCTGCTCTGATAAATCTCTGATTTCACTTGCTTTCATTATTGCTCACCACCCGTTTCTTGAGTTTCTTTAGCTATAAACTTACACTTAATCGGAAGTTTATGTGCTGCAAGACGCATAGCCTCTCTTGCAACTTCTTCTGAAACGCCTTCAATCTCAAACATAACTCTTCCGGGTTTAACAACTGCTACCCAATATTCAGGAGCACCCTTACCTTTACCCATACGAGTTTCTAAAGGCTTCTTAGTGATTGGCTTATCTGGGAAAATCTTAATCCAAACCTGTCCGCCACGCTTGATATATCTTGTCATAGCGATACGGGCTGATTCGATTTGGTTAGATGTGATCCATGCAGGCTCAAGTGCCTGTAAGCCGAACTGACCATTTGTAACTTTATTTCCACGGAGTGCCTTACCTGTCATACGGCCTCTGTGCTGCTTACGATGTTTTACTCTCTTTGGAAGTAGCATTAGTCGTTACCTCCTTCTTTTTTATCATTTCTTGGCTTTGCAGGACGACGTCTTGGTCTTTCGTCACCGTTTGTTCTGCTGCGGCGTTTTCTCTCAGGTCTGTCCTTTGACTCTCTCTTCTGAGTAGCAGGAACTTCACCCTTTAGAACTTCTCCGCGGTAAATCCAAACCTTAACACCAATCTTACCGTAAGTTGTGTCTGCCTCAGCAAAACCATAATCAATATCAGCTCTGATTGTCTGAAGTGGGATTGTACCCTCATGATAGCTTTCAGCTCTTGCGATTTCAGCACCGCCTAAACGACCTGAACATCTTGTCTTGATACCCTTAGCTCCGAACTTCATTGCTCTTCCGATAGTCTGCTTCATAGCTCTTCTGAAAGAAATTCTGTTCTCAAGATCTAAAGCAATCTTTTCAGCAACAAGCTGTGCATTTAAGTCAGGCTGTCTTACCTCAATAATATTGATTGCAACTGACTTATTAATCATCTTTTCAATCTTTTGACGAAGCTTCTCGATTGTAGCTCCCTTTTGTCCGATTACCATTCCCGGCTTTGCACAGTGAATGTGAATCTTAACTTTATCTGCAAATCTCTCAATCTCGATACGTGGAACACCTGCTGAATATAAAGTTTTCTTAATGTAATTTCTAACCTTATAATCTTCTACAAGTGTATCGCCGAAAGTTGATTTATTCGCAAACCAACGGGAATCCCAATCCTTAATTACTCCGACACGGAATCCATGTGGATTTACTTTCTGGCCCATAGTTTACCTCCTCTTTCAGCTTTATTCCTTTTCTTTCAGAACCAAAGTAACATGAGATGTTCTCTTTAAGATTCTGAAAGCTCTGCCTTGTGCTCTTGGCATAATTCTCTTCAAAGTTCTTCCCGGACACACAAAACACTCAGCAACATAAAGATTATTCTTATCCATGTTGTGGTTGTTTTCTGCATTTGCAGCGGCCGACTTTAGAAGCTTTTCAAGATATTCACATGCAGCTTTTGGTGTGTGCTTTAATGTTGCCATTGCAACATCGTAATCCTTTCCTCTGATAAGGTCAAGAACAATCTGAACCTTACGAGGAGCAATACGAGCGTCTTTTAGTATAGCTCTTGCTTCCATTTGAAATCCTCCCTTCGGCTACTACTTTCCGTTATTTGATAATTTTGAACCGGCGTGGCCTTTGTATGTTCTTGTCGGTGCAAACTCACCGAGCTTATGTCCTACCATATCTTCGGTAACATAAACAGGAACATGTTTGCGTCCGTCGTGAACTGCGAATGTATGACCTACGAAATCAGGGAAAATTGTTGAAGCTCTGCTCCATGTCTTTAGGACTTTCTTTTCGCCTGCTTCATTCATAGCCTTTACTCTTTTTAGTAGAACCTCTTGCACGAAAGGTCCCTTTTTAACACTTCTACCCATTATTCAGTTCTCCTTTCGTTACTTGCCGTTTCTGCGTTTTACGATAAACTTATCTGAACGATTGTGCTTTGAACGAGTCTTGTATCCGAGAGTTGGTTTACCCCAAGGAGATACAGGTCCCGGACGTCCGATTGGTGACTTACCTTCACCACCGCCGTGAGGGTGATCGTTAGGGTTCATTACAGAACCACGAACAGTAGGTCTCCATCCCATGTGACGTTTTCTTCCTGCTTTACCGTAGTTTACATTGCTGTGGTCAATGTTTGAAACCTGACCGATAGTAGCCATACAGTTAAGCGGAATGTTTCTCATTTCACCTGACGGAAGTCTAACTAATGCATATCCGTTTTCCTTACCCATAAGCTGAGCCATGTTACCTGCTGAACGAACTAACTGTCCGCCTTTGCTTGGATAAAGCTCAATATTGTGGATGAAAGTACCAACAGGGATATTCTGCATTTCAAGTGCGTTACCAGGCTTGATATCAACATCAGCACCGGCACGAACTATATCTCCGACCTCTAAACCATGAGGTGCGAGAATATATCTTTTTTCGCCGTCTTCATATTTTAAAAGTGCAATAAATGCTGAACGGTTTGGGTCATACTCAAGAGTCATAACCTCTGCATTCATGTCAAGCTTATTTCTCTTGAAATCAATTATACGGTATTTTCTTCTTGCACCGCCGCCTCTGTGACGAACAGTGATTCTGCCGTAGCTGTTTCTTCCGGAATTTTTCTTAACCGGCTGAATCAGGCTTTTTTCTGGAGCAACCTTTGACAAGGAAGAATAATCGATACTAGTCATACCTCTTCTTCCCGGAGTCGTAGGCTTATAGCTCTTTATTGCCATTTGAAATTCACTCCTTCTGAAGTTTGTTTTGCGAGAACTATATTTCAGTTCCCATACTTACGCTTTACTTAAAACCGTAAAGCCTTTTGCTGAAATTTAGATTATACTAAATTATTGAAGAATTCGATTGTCTTTTCTCCCTCAGCAAGTGTAACGATTGCTTTTTTCCATGAAGGTGTCATACCCTCGTGAATGCCCATTCTCTTTTTACGGCCTCTGCAATTGATTGTGTTCACTTTGACAACTTTAACTCCGAAAAGTTCTTCAACAGCCTTGGCAATTTCAATTTTATTTGCATTCTTAGCAACCTTAAATGTGTACTTATTCATCTCTAAAGCTTCCATTGAAGCTTCTGTGATGACAGGTGTCAAAATAATGTCTTGAGCAGTTTTTTCCATTATGCATAAACCTCCTCAATCTTATCTACGGCATCCTTTACAACGATGAATTTATCATAATTCAGAATGTCATAAACATTTAATGTGTTTACAAGTGTAGGCTTTACACCAGGAATGTTTGAAAGGCTCTTAACAACTTTCAAATCAACCTCAGGCATAACAACGAGTGCCTTGCCTTCAACATTAAGTGCTTTTAGCATTTCAACCATTGTCTTTGTCTTGAACTCATCACACTTGATTGAGTCAACAACAACAAGGTCATTATCTACTACCTTTGAAGAAAGAGCCGACTTCATAGCAAGTCTCTTTTCCTTCTTATTTAATGAATAGCTGTAATCTCTAGGCTTTGGTCCTAAAGCAATTCCGCCGTGAACCCATTGAGGAGCTCTTGTAGAACCTTGTCTTGCATGACCAGTACCCTTTTGACGCCATGGCTTTCTTCCGCCTCCTCTTACTTCTGTACGAGTCAGAGTTGACTGTGTACCCTGTCTTTGGTTAGCAAGGTAATTTACAACCATTGCGTGCATTATAGCTTTATTTGGCTCAATTCCGAAAATTGAATCCTTAAGCTCAGCGGTAGCAACCTCTTTGCCTGTCATATCAAATACTGAAACCTTTGGCATAATTACTTCCTCCTTCCACTAAGCCTTCTTAACACAATCAACAACAGTAACTGTACCGTTCTTAGGTCCAGGAATAGCACCTTTGATTGCGATAAGATTATTTTCTGCGTCAACCTTTACGATTTCCAGGTTCTGAACAGTAACCTTTTCGTTACCCATCTGTCCAGGCATTCCTTTTCCCTTGAAGATTCTTGATGGTGATGAACAAGCACCCATAGAACCTGCATGTCTGTGAACAGGACCTGTACCGTGAGATTCTTTTAATCTTGAAAAGTTGTGACGCTTAATTGTTCCTGCAAAACCTTTACCTTTGCTTGTTCCGCTGACATCAACGATGTCACCCTCGGCAAAAGTATCTGCTTTTACAATGTCACCGACATTTAATGCGTCGATGTCGTCAAGTCTGAATTCCTTTAAAGTTCTCTTTAAAGCAACGTCAGCTTTTTTGAAATGTCCTTGCAGCGGCTTGTTTACTCTCTTTGCCCTGATGTCGCCGAAACCAAGCTGAACAGCGTTATAGCCGTCGTTTTCAACTGTTTTCTTCTGAACAACAACGCAAGGACCGGCCTCTACAACTGTTACAGGAATAAATTTTCCTGCTTCATCGAAAATCTGTGTCATACCGATTTTCTTACCGATGATTCCCTTTTGCATTATTTTTTCCTCCTAATTGGTTATTGGTTGAAGCAAAACGCTTCAACATGACCTGCGTGAGTATTGTTTTGAAATCGCCGCTTGCGATTTCCGTTGGAAATTACTTGATTTCCATTACAATATCAACACCTGCAGGAAGGTCAAGACTCTGAAGTGCTGCTGTAGTGTCATTTGTAGGTCTCAGCACGTCAATCAATCTCTTGTGAGTTCTCATTTCGAATTGCTCACGGCTGTCCTTATACTTATGAACAGCACGAAGGATTGTAATGATTTCCTTGTCTGTAGGCAGTGGGATAGGACCCGACACCTTAGCACCCGAACGCTTAGCTGCTTCAACAATTTTCTCTGCTGCTGCATCTACTACTGCGTGCTCATAGCCTTTGATTTTAATTCTAATTCTTTCATTGACTGCCACTTAAATCGCCTCCTCTGAATTTTATGAATGGGGGCTGACAGCTTTTATGATGGTATAAAAGCTTATCTGTAAATTTACACTGTACCGTGTGTTTCGTGAAAGTCTATTTAAAAAAACCGAAAAACTAACGAGGTTTTTCGGTCGACATAACACAACGATAAGTATCTCTTTACGCCAAAAAGCAGCATTAACCTGAGAAGCTGCCCTTCGCAAGAAGCATAAAGCACATACCGTGTTCAGTATTACAGTCGCCCGGTTTAAAATCGGACATACTCCACGAAAATTACCCGGCAAACCGCCGGCAACCTTCCGCTTCATCGCATATCTGTGCAGTCGCAGTGCGGGAATTAGCCGCAATGCAAGATAAATTGTACCATTTATAATCCATAAAAGCAAGCAAATTGCAAAAATACAAATGTAGAAATTTTAAGCGTTTTCGTTAGTATTTTTGTGCATATTTCACAACTGGAGCTTTACACATCTTTAATTGGGTACAAACAGTAAACCAAACCACTAAATATAGTGGTTATGAGCTTTGCAATACCAATAATATTTAATTATATATTTATTAACAATAGTTTAATCAGCTGTTTTTCGGTATCTCAACCGGGTTTTCTATGTCCTTAACTTTATTCTGCTCGGTAATTTCAACCTTATATGAATGTTTTATTTCTTTTCCGTCACTGTCTATAACTGTTTCCTCCGTAAAATACAAAAGCTTTTCTTCTTTATCAAAATAAAACTTCGCAAAAAATCCTGTAACATTTCCCTCATCGGAAGTCGCACCTATTTTTTCGGGGTCATAGCTGTGTTCAACACATATAACTCCATTTTCCTCTTTCACAGAAGAATCCTTTATGGAATTTGCCGAAAATATGATTAGCCCCTCATTTGCCTGAGGGTGTGTTGAATCACGGTCATAAGACTGAAAGTTTTTATCACCGCGCTGTGAAAACTCATACTTACCGTTTTCTAAAGTATAACTTTCATAGCCGTTGTTATACTGTGCATAGCTTTCTTCCATATACTTTCCTTGATACGCAAATGTCAAAACATCCTTTTCATCATATTTGAACACAAAAGTTTGTTCAATCTCATTTGTTTCGGTATTAGTCATAACAACCTTGGCGCTGTCAAGTTTGACATATTCTTTTCTTGCCTTTTCGACAAGCTCGCTTCCGGCAACATCATTTGCCCCGCAGCCCGACATAAGAAACAATGTCAGGATCACGCTTATACATAATAGTATGTTTTTGTTTTTTTTCATTCCAATCACCATTTAAAAAACATCATTAGCTTTATCTAAAGAAAACGGTCACTGCCGGCATCAGACACAGCAGCGACCCTGTAAAATCTATCTTTTTCTTGATCTGCTTCTTCGGTTGTCCCCTGCTCTTTTGAGTTCAGACATTCTCTCTTCACTTGAAGCCTTAAATTTACTTAGCATGTCTTCAAAGTTAGCGTCACCGCTTGTCTTTTGAACGAAACCGTCACTGTAAACCACATCTTTAGTAATATCCGAAGCTGAAAAAGACTGTTTAGGTTTAGCTTGAGGCTTTCCGCCCTGATGTCCGTTCTGATGAAAAGGCCTTTGTGATTTCATATCAGGTGATTTGCTATATCCTTTACTGCGCGGACGGGCTTCTGTCTGTTTGATAGACATACTTATTTTCCCGTCATCAGTTTTCTTAATAACCTTGACTTTAACCTGGTCTCCCTTTTTCAAAACATCATTAATATCATTTACAAATGAACTTGAAACCTCGGAAATATGTACCATTCCGCTTATTCCATCCTCGATTTCAACAAAAGCTCCGAACTTTGTAATTCCGGTTACCTTACCTTCATAAATCTTGCCAATCTCGACCGCCATAAAATTTTATTAATCCTCTCTAACATATTTAACCTAAGCTTGCTACATAAAAACGGCGTTCATTCGGATAAGCGTAGCCGTATCTTTCAATAGCGATTTTTTTCATGTATTCACTTTCATCTTTACCGCTGAGCAGACGGGTGTATTCATCGTTCTCCTGCTTGGCAACGGTAATCTGAGATTTAATATTTGTCAGTTCTTTTTGCTGTTCATTCAGCTCTGCCTGCTGAGAAATAACAGTATACAGTGCATAAACTAAAAAAACCAAAATTGCAATTGTTGCAATTTTTGAAGCAAGAGATTTCTTTTTTTTCTGATTTGACAGCAATTCATTTAAACTGTCTCTGCTTCCTGACACCGTTTATCTCCCCCATTTCTGTAAATACATTTACTTATCTTCATTATACACTACATTTTCACTAACTTTCAAGCCCTTTTTTCTACTTTTTTCTCTTTTTATAAAAGATATGTAATTTTGAACAAATTTCCTCTTGATATTTGTGTAAATTGGAGTGAAAATTTTATGTTTAAGCCAATTTTCAATTTTATCATAAACCGATTTTATAACAGATGCAAACCTTACAGTAATACTACCGACAGTCATAAGATAAACTATAAAACCTATAATCATTCCTATAAATGTGAATAATCGTATCTGGCCTCTTGCCAAATCAGTTGAAAATACAAAATACCAAAATCCGCAAAATAGAACAAATAAAAAATCTTCAATAAAAATAACTATTTTATGATGTCTTTTTATTATTCTGACAATCCTGAAAAAATCATAAACAGCACCGAATAATGCACCTATAAGAAAAGACAACAGAAAAAGCTTAGTTTCATATTGAAGTCCGAAAATATAATCAGGCATGCCGACCACCTTATTTTTTATTATTTGAATATTTTCTTTAAAAATCCAAAACGCTGATTTTTATCTTTGTCACCGTAAATCAAAGCCCAAATATCACCCTCAACTGAAAAATCTCCGGTTTCTACATTCATTTCATTAATATGAAGATTTTTTCCTTTTATAATAAGTTCACCCAGTTCAGTGAAAAGAAGCATTTGATTTTCATTAAAGCTGTCAACATCATTAATGCCGGACAAAAGAAGTCTTTTTCTGTTCTCTAAAATCGCATTGTGATTTTTCTTTATACTCTGTTGATTTAAAGTGTTCATAAACAAAACGCCCTTTCTTCATTAATAAATTTATAAAATAAGTTTATTAATATGTATATTAAACAAAAAACCATGTTATACCTTGTTACAAATAACAAACAAAAAAATATTGTAATATCCTTTTCGTTCTGATATAATTATTTTAACAATCATTGATACATTTATAATTTATATTATATATTAAAATATTAAAGGAGGAAGTATGAAGATTTCTAAGATAATTGCACTTGCAACAAGTCTTTGTCTTTCAGCATCGGTATTATCAGGCTGCGGGGACAAAGAAGACGAAAAAGGTAAAGCAGATCCTGAAAAATACTATAACAGCCAGCCTGCCGACACAGGATATGAATGGAGTAATGTAAAAATTGTCGGCGGAGGATATGTGCCGGGAATGGTTTATAATGAAAGCGAAGAAAATTTAATATACGCCAAAACCGACATCGGCGGTGCTTATAAATTTAACAAAGACAAAAACAAGTGGGAATGTATCACTGACAGCTTCGGCGGCGATGACTGGGGATACAACTGTATAGAAAGCATAGCTACTGACCCTGTTGAGCCTAACCGTGTTTACATTTCATGCGGAACATCATACTCAGGATACGGATGTATAATGTATTCTTATGATTACGGCAAGAACTGGACTAAAGTAGATATGGACAACATGACTATGGGCGGCAATGACTGGGGAAGAAATACCGGTGAACGCCTTTGCGTTGACCCGAATGACAACAGTATTGTTTATTATGCTTCACATGCAAGAGGTTTGTTTGTTTCAAAAGACTATGGTCAGACATGGAGCAATGTTGAATCTTTTCCGTCAACAGGAAATTACGGCGACGGTGGGTACAGCTATGGTATCCTTTGGATAAGCATGGATAAATCAAGCTCCGAAAAAGGCGAAGCCACCAAGACATTTTTCTGCGGTGTTGCAAATAAAGACACCGAAAAAATTTACCGCACTGATGATGCGGGAAAAACATGGACTGCTGTTTCAAATGAATTTTCTGACGGGAAACTTCAATATTACCCGCAGCAAGGAAGGGTTTCAAACAACGGAAACCTTTATGTAACATATTCAAACATGGTTACGCAGGAAAAGAACCCTCCGCTTGGTCTTGTGTGCAGATATAACATAAAAGACGGAAAATGGACAAATATCACACCTAATATAAAAGGAAACGGCTGGTGCGGACTTTCGGTATGCAACAATGAAAAATATAAAGGAGATATGATAGCTGTCACAACAATATGCCATTGGGGCGGCGAAGACAATGTCTGCATAAGCTTTGACGGCGGAGATACCTGGAAAGGTCTATGGAATATAGAAACAGAAGAAAAGGATTACAACCTTGATATTTCTGAATCTCCATGGCTGGATTGGCAGGGTCAGCTAAAGCTCGGCTGGTGGACATCAGGAGTTGCAATAAACCCGTTTAACCCTGACGAAATCCTTTACGGAACAGGTGCTACGATATTCGGTACTGATAATGCAACAAAAATAGGTCAGGAAAAGATAAACATCTCTGTTCGTGCTTCAGGCATTGAAGAAACCGCAATATTTGATTTCTATTCACCGAAAGACTGCGGTGAGAATACACCGGAATTGTATTCAATACTCGGTGACCTTTACGGATTCAGACATGACGATGTAAATATTGCACCAAAGGAACACTGGGGTGCTCAGAGCTTTAAAGCGGAATCTCTGGCTGTCGCAGCAAACAACCCTGATATAGTGGTCAGGACAACAAGAGACGCTGAATTTAAAAATTCAATCTGCTATTCGACCGACGGAACAAAAACATGGAAGTTCGCAAAGTCTATCCCTAGCGATGTCAATATTCACGAAGGCGGAAGAGCAAGTCTTTCTGCTGACGGAAAAACGCTGTTCTGGTCGCCCGGTGATTCAAGCGTCAACACCTACTTTACAAACGATTGGGGCAAGACTTGGAATATATGCAAGGGGCTTCCTGCTAACGCAACCATAACCCCGGACCAAGTAAATCCTAATAAAATATATGCCGAAGGCGGCGATTCATTATATGTTTCAACCGATAAAGGAAAAACCTTCAAGGAGTTCTACAGTCTTATGATTGCAAGCTCTCAAATCGTCGCAAACCCCGAAAAAGAAGGCGATCTTTGGATTTCGTCAGGACTTATTTTCCATGTTAAAAATGCAGGCGAAGAAAACTGTGAGATAGAAGTTCCGTATAAGGATATGCAGGGCATTGACAGTCTTGGACTCGGAAAAGGAGAAAAAGACGGCGACCCAATGGCTATTTATATTCTGGGTGAATGCGACAACAAAGGTTACGGTGTTTATCGCTCTACCGATGAGGGAAAATCATGGAGTCGTATAAATGATGATACTCAAAGATGGGGAAATGTAAACAAAAAGATTTCAGGAGACCCGAAAACATTCGGACGGGTATATATTTCAACAAACGGACGAGGAATTATCATGGGTAACCCCGCAAAATAAAAGCAAACAAAAACAAGGCATTATAAAATGCCTTGTTTTTTACTTTATTCTAAAAACATATTAAAGCTTTATATTTATATATGATTATTCCGAATAAGCTCTGACCCTGAGTTCTATGCCCAAATTTTTGCAGAGCTCCCTGCATTTTTCAATTTCCTCTTCTGATATAACATCAACAACAGATAAAATAACCCTAGGAAAAATCTCTTTTGCTTCAACCGCAAAATTAATCATAGTATCAAATGCTTTATCCGTCCATTTCGGCTGAGTAACTTTATTATACTCTTCTCTGTCTGATGCGTTCAAACTGACAGAAACCGTATCAAAAAGACCTGTCATAAGCTTGCAGGTAGAAAACTCATTTATCAAATCAGATAATCCGTTTGTATTGATTCTTATAGGTGTTCTGGTAACACTCCTTATAAATTTTGCTGATTTAATTAAAATACCGAGCTCGCATGTCGGTTCACCGAAACCGCAGAATATAATTTCATCAAAGCTGTCCAGATTTTCTTTCTTTAACGCTTCTATAACTTCTTCGGCAGTCGGCTGATGCTCCAGCCAAAGACTGTCTGAGCCGTATGCACCGTCACCGTTTCTCCTGATGCAGAATTGACATGCACAGGGACACTTATTTGTAATATTCAGATAAAGCTTATTATCTAAAACATAAGTTATTGTCATCATGTTAGTTTATCCTTTCATTTTAAAAGCTAAAAAATATATAATTAAATAAAATTCTTATTTTTGCATTATAATAATAGTATAACTCAAAAGATTACAACTTTCAAGTATCAAACATATAAACATGAATTTCATATGTAATAAAAATTCTAAATTTTATCATATGTTTATCACAAATGACATTATAATAGAAAATATGATAAATCAAAAACATTTAAAATCTATTTCATAATTTAAGGAGGCCGTATCAAATGGATGAAAACAAAAATATCGGCAATGAAAATATAGATAATGCAGCAAATTCAGATTCTGAAAATCATGTTCAGAATGAAATAAAGCCGGACGCTGCTCAGCCCGAAATTAAAAACTACAATCAAAATGAAGTTGAGTCAAATATGACAAGAATGCCGGCTGAGAATTATACTCCTAACAAATATGCACAAGAATATTCATATAACAACAGCCAAAGCTATGCTGATGTAAACGAGGTTTCATACTATCCTAACAAAAACAAAAAGAAAAGCAAAAAGGTTTTAACAGGTTTGGTTGCTGTAATCTGTGTACTTGCAATCGGAGTAACCTCAGCTGTCGGATACGCATTAATATCGGGAAACGGAATAAATGTTTCGACGACAAAATCAGAAAATTCACAAAGGGAATCAAAACTTCCCGATAACAACTCATCGAAAACATCCAACAGAGATTTAGAGAATCTTCCTACAATTACTCAGCTTGCAACTCCTTCAGATGCACTCTCCATTCCGGAGATAGTAGATAAGGTTTCAGGCTCTGTCGTCGGCATATCGGCTTCAAGTTCTTCTCAGATAGCAACAGGTACAGGTGTTATAATGAGCAAAGACGGATATATTATCACAAATGCTCATGTTGTAAGCGGAGCTGATAACATTTCAGTAGTGTTCACCGATAATGACAAAACTTCAATTGAGGCAAAGCTAATCGGCATCGACTCACAAACTGACCTTGCTGTAATAAAAATTGATAAAACCGACCTTACTCCCGCTGAGTTCGGCAAATCATCTGAACTTCAGGTAGGTGAGGTTGCAATTGCTATAGGAAACCCTCTGGGATTTCAGCTTGCAGGCTCTGTTACAGCGGGAATAATTTCCGCTACCGACAGAACTCTGACTATTGAGGATCAGGAAATGAACCTCATACAAACCGACGCTTCCATTAACAGCGGTAACTCAGGCGGTGCCTTAGTAAATGCTTACGGACAAGTAATCGGCATTACATCAGCTAAAGTAAACTCGACATATGGTGAAGGTCTTGGATTTGCAATTCCTATTGATAATGCAACTCCTATAATTAACGACCTTATGAAATACGGATATGTTAAAGGACGCCCTGTTTTAGGACTCGGCGGTGAAACAATCACTGAGCTTTATTCAGAGTATTTCGGTGTTCCGCAAGGCTTTATAGTAAGAAGCGTTGAAGACGGTTCTGCCGCTGATAAGGCAGGTATTCAGGTAGGAGATATAGTTATTGGCATTAATGATACAACAATAACTTCCATTTCAGAGTTTAACGGAATTAAATCAAAATTTAAAGCCGGCGACAAAATTACTATCACTCTTTACAGAAACGGAAACAAGAAAAATGTTGAAGCTACCCTTGACGAAGACACATCAACAGCTACCAGCAATGAAACTCAAAGCTCAACTGAACCTTCTAATCCGTTCGGCAGCTATGGAAATAACGGATTAGACTCATTCGGGTCATTCGGACAAAAACAATCACAAAGCGAAGCTTCTTAATTAATTACGATTACGAGATATTATATATTTTTTCATATTTCATTACTTCCTTGAAAGCAGCTATTCTTTAAAAATAAAGGATAGCTGTTTTCATTTTATTATCTTACCTTATTTAAAAGCCTTGCTATTGCAAAATTAAAATGTTATAATAACTTTAAAAAAGACAAATGAAAGGTGTATAAAAAATGTCACTTGAAAACAATGAAGATTTAAAAAATCAAGAAAACATCACAATTGAAATTTCGGATAACGAAAATAACATTGAAACTGATACGGCCGGCAATATTTATGAAAGTCTTTCAGAAAATGAAGATAATAAGGATTCGGACGAGCAAAACAGAATGAATAAGGCTTCTAAAGTCATTTTATATGTTATTTCAGCAATCATAATTGTTTTGTGTTTAATTGTACTCGGCAAAAATATTTTTTTCAAAGGCACAATTAAGAACAATGTTTCATCTTCATCAATAACAGAAACTCCGACAACCGCTCCGGCAAAACCTGCCCCGAAAAAAATAAAGGATTTATATATTCTTGGGAATATGCCTGAAGATTATGAGCTTTCCAATCAGGATATTTTAGACACAAAGGTTGTTTCAACATATAAAAATAAAACGACTGAAATAGTATTTACTCAGTCAACTATAAAAGAATATGAACCTGAATATGATAAAGCTGACGAAAAGCTTGTCACTTCTCATTTTTCGAGAGGAGACGGTCAGGATTATACAGCATATCAAATTGACGGAAAATGCTATATTGTCTGGACAACAGACGAATATACTTTTGAAATTAAAACTTCTATGAAAAAAAGTGAATCAATACCACTGATATTCAATGTACAAAAAGCAGAAACCGATACTTCATCGGCTAAATCAGAATAAATATACTCCCGTTTGGATAATTTCTAAACGGGATTTTATTTAATATTTTCACTGAAAAATTATTACCCCCTTGCAAATAATGAATATTGTTGGTATAATATTTCCATAAGTTTTCTTGTTTGATAAATTTTAAGGA
Source organism: uncultured Ruminococcus sp. (assembly GCA_900545345.1). Classification (GTDB taxonomy): domain Bacteria; phylum Bacillota; class Clostridia; order Oscillospirales; family Ruminococcaceae; genus UMGS1601. The sequence continues at coordinate 25,305 of UQYQ01000006.1, read as the reverse complement.
GGACTGCTCCCAAAGGGAGTATATAAAAAATGGATAAAACAATGGTTATAACGCTGATTAAATATGCTGGCGGCGTGATTGCAATTTTACTTTTAGTTTTTCTGATTGCAGTAATCACCCCGAAGCTTGCAGCGTTTATAGATAAAAGAAGAAAAAACACTCCTTTCCCCTCTGAGGGTGGAGATTATATTGACCCAAAAAACTATACTGTCAAAGACCCTTATGGAAAAGGCGAAAAACTAGAGGACTTTGACCCGAATTATAAAATATATAATGAAGATATATACGGATTTAACAGAAAAAACAAAACCGATAAGGAGAAAAAATAATGGCTGAAAATAAAGGAAATAATAAAATGGTTGAACAAATCACATCTATGGATGTGGATTTTGCAAAATGGTATACTGATATAGTAAAAAAAGCAGAGCTTATTGAATATACGAGCGTAAAGGGCTGCATGGTAATAAGGCCTTATGGATACGCTATCTGGGAAAACATACAAAAAATTTTAGACGGAATGTTTAAAGAACTCGGTCACGAAAATGTATGTATGCCGATGTTTATTCCTGAAAGCCTGCTAAACAAAGAAAAGGACCATGTTGAGGGATTTGCTCCGGAAGTAGCATGGGTTACTCACGGAGGAAGTGAAAAACTGGAGGAACGTCTTTGTGTTCGCCCGACATCAGAAACTCTTTTCTGCGAGCATTACACTAATATTATTCACTCTTACAGAGATTTACCTAAGCTTTATAATCAATGGGTTTCAGTTGTCAGATGGGAAAAGACAACAAGACCTTTCCTTCGCTCCCGTGAATTTCTATGGCAGGAAGGTCATACCATTCACGCTACTGCTCAAGAAGCTATTGCGGAAACAGAACAAATGCTCAACTGCTATGCAAAATTCTGCGAAGATTCTCTTGCTATGCCTGTGGTTAAGGGCATAAAAACCGAAAGCGATAAATTTGCGGGTGCTGTTTCAACCTATGCAATTGAAGCGCTCATGCATGACGGAAAAGCACTTCAGGCCGGAACCTCACATTATTTCGGGGACGGATTCGCAAAAGCATTCGGAATAGAATATACAGACAAGGAAAATAAAAAGGTTAACCCTCATCAAACATCATGGGGTGTTACAACCCGTCTGATTGGTGCTATTATAATGACTCACGGTGACGATAACGGCCTTGTTCTTCCGCCTGCCGTTGCACCTGTACAGGTTGTTATAATTCCTATCGCACAGCATAAAGAAGGAGTTTTGGATAAAGCAGCTGAAATTTATGATAAACTGAAAAATGCCGGAATAAGAGTAAAACTTGATGACAGTGAGAACTCGCCGGGCTGGAAATTCTCCGAATATGAGATGAAAGGCGTTCCGGTAAGGCTTGAAATAGGTCCTAAAGATATTGAAAATAATCAATGTGTGCTTGTTACAAGACACAACAGAGAGAAAGCTTTTGTTTCTCTTGATGATCTTGAAAAAGCCGTAAACCAAAAGCTGAAAGATGTTCATGACGGGCTTTATGAAAAAGCTCTTCAAAACCGTGAAAATAAAACCTATAGGTGCAATAGCATTGACGAAATATCAAAAGCGCTTGAACAAAACGGTGACGGATTTATAAAAGCAATGTGGTGCGGTGACGAAGCCTGTGAAGATAAGGTAAAAGAACTGACCGGTGCCGGTTCAAGATGTATCCCGTTTGAACAGGAAAACATAAACGATAAATGCGTATGCTGCGGAGAACCTGCAAAACACATGGTTTTGTGGGGAAAAGCATATTAATAAAAAATAAAAGAATAGGTGATTTAAATGACAAGTATAGGAATAGTTAGACATACCGATCCATTAGGAAGAATAACTCTTCCGATTGAAATGAGAAGACTGCTTGAGTTATCAACCAGTGATTGTGTCGAAATTTTTACAGAAGAAGATTCTATTGTTTTATATAAGCACCAAACTAAATGTGCTTTATGTGATAATCCTTTTAGCAAAGGAGAAGAAAAAATTTATAAAGGTAAATCAGTCTGCAAAAACTGCATCAAACAAATAAAGAAAAATATTGATGAATTCAAAAAATAACAATTAAAATTCATCAAGCATTTGATTATCAATATAAATTTCGGGCATTATTTTATTAATGGCATTGCCTAACTAAAAACTAATTGATATATTAGCATTGCTGCGGAGAATATAAAATGACTAAACTATACATTGTTATACCTTGCTTCAACGAAGATTCCGTTCTTTTGGAAACATCAAAAAGATTAAAAGAAAAAATGCAGAAGCTTATGACCGAAAACATTATTACTAAGGACAGTAAAGTTATCTTTGTTGATGACGGTTCAACCGACAGCACATGGGAGCTTATCGCTGAAATACACCGCAATGATAAAATGTTTTCCGGCTGTAAGCTGTCAAGAAACCGAGGTCATCAAAATGCACTTTTGTCGGGTCTTGATTGTGCAAAAGGAAAATGTGATGCTGTTATATCTATGGATTCAGACTTGCAGGATGATATAGAGGCAATTGATCAGTTCATCAAAAAATATGAAGAAGGAAACGAAATCGTATACGGTGTCAGAAGTTCAAGAAAAAAAGATAGCTTTTTAAAGAGCAGAACTGCAAAAGCATTTTATAAAATAATGAGCCTTATGGGTGCGGAAATCGTCCCTAATCATGCTGATTACAGATTGTTAGGAAGCAAAGCACTTGAAGCCTTATTTGAATTTAATGAAGTTAATTTGTTTTTAAGAGGTATTGTTCCGCTTATCGGATATAAATCGGCAAGGGTTTATTATGAAAGAAAAGAAAGATTTGCAGGCGAAAGTAAATATCCTGTGAAAAAAATGATTTCATTTGCACTGGACGGTATAACATCTTTTAGTATAAAACCAATCAAGATGATATCTTCACTGGGAATAATTTTTGTTGTTGTCAGCGGCATTATGCTTTTATATTCTCTTATAAGCTATTTTACAGGACATTCGGTAAGCGGATGGGCTTCTCTGATTACATCTATCTGGGCGATAGGCGGACTTCAGCTTTTAGCAATAGGAATTATCGGAGAATATATAGGTAAAGTGTTTTTAGAAACTAAAAGCCGTCCGAGATATATAATTGAAGAGTTTTTGGATGAAGATACTAATACAAAAAACAACTTTGTATAATATACTGCCTCATATATACAGAATTTAAAACACTATATTAAACACCATATATTGTGCTTTTCAAATTAATACTAAAACAAGTATAAAATCCCTTGACAAAACCTTGTAAAGTATGGTATGATTGTTGTACCTCTTTATGAGGTCTATTTTTTGTGCAATTTTTTAAGGCTTTGCTTTTAACCCGGAGTCAAGCTGTAAAAAATCACACATAAGGACTTCAAACCGAAAAGCAATCGGCATATAGTTATACGGACTATATGGAGGGAGGCAATTGGACATGCGTTTCACCGTTCTTTTGGAACGCAAATTTCGTCGGGAGGTGCCGAAATGAGAGTAAAGGTAACACTAGCTTGCACAGAATGTAAGCAAAGAAACTACGCTACAAAGAAGAACAAGAAGAATGATCCTGACAGACTTGAAATGAAGAAACATTGCAAGTACTGTAAGAAACACACTCTTCACAAAGAAACAAAGTAGACGAAAGGAGTTTTTATAATGGCTAAAGATTCCACAACCGCTAAACCGAAGAGCGGAAACAAAATCGTCAAATATTTCAGAGACTTAAAGTCAGAAATCAAGAAAGTTGTATGGCCTAGCAGAAGCCAAGTTATCAACAACACAGGTATCGTACTTGTTATCTGCGTTATATGCGGTTTGGTTTTGGCTGGTATTGACTTGGGATTATCACAGCTGGTTAAACTGCTGCTTGGTCTTAAGTAATTGAAATCACAATGGTTTTTTAACAACGGGAGGTATTGCTGATTATGTCAGAACAAGCTAAATGGTACGTTATTCATACCTATTCAGGCTATGAAAATAAAGTAGCTCAAAATATTGAAAAGGTTGTTGAAAACCGAAAGCTTCATGATCTTATTCCTGAAATAAGAGTTCCTATGGAATCTTATTCCGAGGTCGGAAAAGAAGGAGAAATCAAGGAAGCGGAAAGAAAGCTTTTTCCAAGCTATGTGCTTGTAAAAATGGTTATGACAGATGACACATGGTACATCGTAAGAAATACCCGAGGTGTTACAGGCTTTGTCGGTCCGGGATCAAAACCTATTCCACTGACTGAAGCTGAAGTTGAAGCTTTGGGCGTTGATCTTAAATCAACTAATATTGAGGTTGATTATAAGGAAGGCGACAGTATTTCCGTCACCGGCGGTTCATTTGAAGGATTTACAGGAACAGTTGAGTCTGTAAATCTTGAGGAACAGACTGTTGATGTTATAGTATCAATGTTCGGACGGGAAACTCCGGTTAGTCTGCCTATAACGCAAGTTGCAAAATTGGATTAATTCATTCGTTTTTAAGAAGCTGATTTATATAAACATCTTGCTTCACAAGTGGGAGAGTTAAAATATTCATTAACTCGCCTTTACCACAAATTATGGAGGTGCGAAAAGATGGCACAAAAAGTAGTAGGCTATGTAAAGCTACAAATTCCTGCAGGAAAAGCAACACCTGCACCACCGGTTGGACCTGCATTAGGACAACATGGTATTAACATCGGAGCATTCACTAAGGATTTCAACGAGAGAACTAAAAATGACGCAGGTCTTATCATTCCTGTTGTAATCACAGTTTATGCTGACCGTTCATTCACTTTTATTACAAAAACTCCGCCGGCTGCTGTATTAATCAAGAAAGCATGCGGAATTGATCACGCATCAGGTGAGCCAAACAAGAAAAAGGTTGCAAAGATTACAAAAGAGCAAATTAAGCAAATTGCCGAGCAGAAAAAACCTGACCTAAATGCCGCTTCAGAAGAAGCTGCAATGAGCATGATTGCAGGAACAGCTCGCTCAATGGGTATTGAGGTTGTTGACTAAGAATGACGAGGAAGAAGTAAAGGCTTTGACCTCTGGCTTCTGAAATCTGACTTCTAATCGTGGGAGGATTATTCCGCTAACCGATTTGCGAAAAAGCAATTCGGTATTACCACTTAATGAGGAGGAAAATTATAATGAAACATGGCAAGAAATATATCGAAAGCGAAAAAGCTGTCGATAAGTCAAAATTATATGATGCACCTGAAGCTCTTGAGTTAGCTTGCAGCGGTGCAAAAGCTAAGTTTGATGAAACTATTGAAGCACACATTCGTCTTGGCGTTGATTCACGATATGCTGACCAGCAGGTTCGTGGTGCAGTAGTTTTACCAAACGGTACAGGTAAAAACGTTAAGGTCTGCGTTTTCTGTAAAGAAGACAAATATGACGCTGCTAAAGAAGCAGGTGCTGAATATGTTGGCGGTATGGACCTTGTTGAAAAAATCACAAAAGAAAACTGGATGGACTTTGACGTAGTTGTAGCAAGCCCTGACATGATGGGTCTTGTTGGACGTCTCGGTAAGATTTTAGGACCTCGTGGACTTATGCCTAACCCAAAGGCAGGAACAGTTACTCCTGATGTTGCTAAGGCTGTTACTGAGGCCAAGGCCGGTAAAATCGAATACCGTCTTGACAAATCAAACATCATCCACTGCCCAATCGGAAAAGCTTCATTCGGTAAAGATAAGCTAGGCGAAAACCTAGAAACTTTAATGGATGCAGTTATTAAGGCCAGACCGGCTGCTCTTAAAGGACAATACCTAAAAAGCTTGACTGTAGCTTCAACAATGGGTGTTGGCATTAAGCTTTCTATTGCAAAATACGGAAACTAATATTTTTTAATCTATATGAAACGGCTTCTTTTCTAGAAGTCGTTTTTTAATTGTAACCGTGTGAAAAAATAAAGCATATTAAAAAATATTAATTACTGCATGTACTTTTAATTCTATAGTATTATTTAAATAACAAAAATCGCAATAAAACCTGCTTTATGCCTTTACAAATAAATTAACTTGTGATAAAATATATAGTTGAAGTAATGGATTTTAATTCGGTATATTTTTAAAAGTTTTTACTCAATCGGGTAATAAAATATTCATTGCTAAACATTTTTGAGGAGGATTTTAAAAATGGCAAGAAAAATGAAAACCATGGATGGTAACAATGCCGCTGCATGGGCGTCATACCCATTTACAGAGGTAGCTGCTATCTATCCTATCACACCTTCTTCAGTTATGGCTGAAGTTACTGACCAGTGGTCTGCAAAAGGTCAAACTAACATTTTCGATACACCTGTTAAAGTTGCGGAAATGCAATCAGAAGCAGGTGCTTCAGGAACAGTTCACGGTTCTTTGGCAGCCGGTGCTCTTACAACAACTTATACAGCTTCACAGGGATTGCTTCTAATGATTCCTAATATGTATAAGATTGCCGGAGAACTGCTTCCATGTGTAATTCATGTTTCAGCTCGTTGTGTTGCATCACATGCACTTAACATTTTCGGAGATCACTCAGATATTTATGCATGCCGTCAGACAGGTTTTGCAATGCTATGTTCAACAAACCCTCAAGAAGTTATGGATTTAGGTACAATTGCTCATCTTGCAACAATCAAGGGAAGAGTTCCTTTCTTACACTTCTTTGACGGTTTCAGAACATCTCACGAAATTCAAAAGATTGAAGTCTGGGATAAAGAAGATGTTGCAAAAATGGTTGATAAAAAAGCAATTCAAGCTTTCAGAGATAAAGCATTAAACCCTGAGCACCCTGTTTTACGTGGTACAGCTCAGAACCCTGATATTTTCTTCCAAGCTCGTGAAGCTTGTAACAAGTACTATGACGCTATTCCTGGTATTGTTGAAGAATACATGGATAAGGTTAATAAGAAGATCGGAACAGACTATAAACTCTTCAACTACTACGGTGCACCTGATGCTGAGCATGTTATCGTTGCTATGGGTTCAGTTTGTGACACAATTGAAGAAACAATTGATTATTTAAACGCAACAGAAGGCACAAAGCTTGGTCTTGTTAAGGTTAGACTATACAGACCTTTCTGTGCTGATAAATTAGTTGAAGCTATTCCTGATACATGTACACAGATTTCTGTTCTTGACAGAACAAAAGAGCCTGGTGCATTGGGCGAGCCTCTATACTTGGATGTAGTAGCTGCTCTTAAAGGAACACAGTTCCACAACATCACAGTTGCTTCAGGAAGATACGGTCTGGGTTCAAAAGATACAACCCCTGCACAAATCAAGGCTGTATACTGGAATGCTGAGTGGAAAGAAAGCTTTAAGCCTAAATTCACAATCGGTATTGATGATGATGTAACTTACCTCTCACTTGATGCTAATGAAAAGCTTGACTCAGCTCCTAAGGGAACAACTGCTTGTAAGTTCTGGGGACTTGGTGCTGACGGTACTGTTGGTGCTAACAAGAACTCTATCAAGATTATCGGTGACCACACAGACCTTTATGCTCAGGCATATTTCTCATATGACTCAAAGAAGTCAGGCGGTGTAACAGTTTCTCACTTGAGATTCGGTGAAACTCCTATCAAGTCAACATATCTGATTAACCAAGCTGATTTCGTTGCTTGTCATAACGAATCGTACATCAATAAATATGATATGGTTTCTGATATCAAGCCGGGCGGAACATTCCTTCTCAACACACAATGGGATATGGCAGGTCTTGAAAAACACTTACCTGGTCAGGTTAAGAGATATATTGCAGAAAACAACATTAAATTCTATACAATCAACGGTGTCAAGATTGGTAAGGAAATCGGTCTTGGAAACAGAATCAACACTGTTTTACAGTCTGCATTCTTCAAGCTTTCAGGTATCATTCCAATGAACGACGCTATTAAATATATGAAGGACGCTGCTACCGCTTCTTATTCAAAGAAGGGTGAAGCTATCGTTAAGATGAACCATGACGCTATCGATGCTGGCTGCGAACAAGTTGTTGAAATCGAAGTTCCGGAATCATGGAAGAAAGCTAAAGACTCAAAAATGGGTATGGCTAAGGTTAAGACAAACGATAAAACACTTCAGAAGTTTGTTAATGATATTCAGATTCCTTGTAACGCTCAAGAGGGAGATAAGCTCCCTGTTTCAACATTTGTTGATATGGCAGACGGTACTTTCCCTCAGGGTTCAGCAGCATTCGAGAAGAGAGGAATTGCAGTTGATGTTCCATCATGGAACAGCGAAAACTGTATCCAATGTAACTTCTGTTCATATGTTTGCCCTCATGCTGTAATTCGTCCTGCTGTAATGACAGACGAAGAGCTTGCTAACGCTCCTCAGCTTGCTAAGGACAAGGCAGTTCCTATGACAGGTATGCCTGGTTATAACTTTGTTATGACAATTTCAGCACTTGACTGTACAGGATGCGGCTCTTGTGTAAATGTATGTCCTGGTAAGAAGGGCAACAAGGCACTTAACATGATGCCTCTTGAGTCACAAATTGCAGAACAAGAAGTATTCAACTACGCATTAACACTTCCTGAAAAGGCTGATGTTCTTGAAAAATTCAAAACTACAACAGTTAAGGGTTCACAGTTCAAACAGCCATTACTTGAATTCTCAGGTGCTTGTGCAGGATGCGGAGAAACTCCATACGCAAAGCTTATAACTCAATTATTCGGTGACAGAATGTATATTGCAAACGCAACAGGATGTTCATCAATCTGGGGCGGTTCTGCACCTACAACACCATACACAACCAACAAGCTTGGCAAGGGTCCTGCTTGGGCAAACTCATTGTTCGAGGATAACGCTGAGTATGGTTATGGTATGTTCTTAGCTCAGAACACTATCAGACAAAGAGCAATTGCTAAAATTCTTGAACTAAAGAAAACTTCAAAGAGTGCACCTCTAAAGAAAGCTATTGATAACTATCTGACAACTATTGATGACGGTGCTGCTAACTCAGCTGCAACTGACGAGTTAATCGCTGCACTCACAAAGGCTAAAACAAAAGCTGCTGACGAAATCCTAAAAGACAAAGACTTCTTGAGAAAGAAATCTATGTGGGTATTCGGAGGAGACGGCTGGGCTTATGATATCGGATTCTCAGGTCTTGACCACGTTATCGCACAGGGTGAAGATGTAAACATCTTCGTATTTGATACTGAGGTTTACTCAAACACAGGCGGTCAGTCATCTAAGTCAACTCCAACAGGTGCTATCGCACAGTTCGCTGCTGCAGGTAAGGAAGTTAAGAAGAAAGACTTAGCCGGAATTGCCATGAGCTATGGTTATGTATATGTTGCACATGTTGCTATGGGTGCTGATTACAACCAGTGTATCAAGGCTATTACCGAAGCTGAAGCTTACAACGGTCCTTCATTAATTATCGGTTATGCTCCATGTATCAACCACGGTATCAAGGGCGGAATGTCAATCGCTCAAACAGAAGAAAAGAAGGCTGTTCAGGCAGGTTACTGGCATCTATACAGATACAACCCAGCACTAAGAGCAGAGGGAAAGAATCCGTTTATTCTTGATTCTAAGGCTCCAACTGCTGATTATAAAGACTTTATCATGGGTGAGGTTAGATACAACGCTCTTGCAAGACAAAATCCTGAAAGAGCTGAAAAGCTCTTTGACAACGCTGTTAAGAACGCAGCTGACAGATATGATTATTTGTTAAGACTGCAAAAGCTTTACGGTGAAGAAGAGAAATAATTAAGCACTACAAAGCTTATATATCAGAAATACCGATACGATTATCTCGTATCGGTATTTTTTATGGAAATACTTGACACCCCTGTAAATATTCCTTATAATTAAACTATAACATTATGTGGGGGTATTAAAATGAAAAAAATTATAAGCATTTTTATTACAGTGATTATGAGCCTGACTATGTTCAGCAGTGTTACTTCACTGGCTGATAACTCGGTTCAAGCTCCACAGAGTAATCTTGAAAGGTCTGGTGGTGGTGCCACTCATGGTTGCACTTGGTCTGTGATTACAAATTATACTACTGCTAAAAATAAACTAAAAGACAAACCTGAAATACTGAATAAGTGCTCACCTGAATTTTTCTTAAAATATAAAATTTATGTACTAAGCTTTTCAGTAAATGGTGCGGCTACAGTCAGATATGCCGAACCTTTTAAATACAATGTTTACTATCCTAAATATCTATGCAAATGCCGTGCAACATATACTGATTATTTAATCGTTGATAAGAATACTGATTTTAATGGTATTATATCACTTAACAATACATATGCTAGCAATGGAAAATCAGAAACAGAATGGCTGTATCCTGAAAAAATTTATGACTTTACACCTGACCAAGCACCTAAAGTACAAAAAGTAACTAAGCTCAAAGTAAAATCACCAAAAAAGAAAACCATTAAAGTATCATGGAAAAAAGTTAAAAATGCCACAGGATATATTGTAAAGATTTCTCCGAATAAGAAATTTAATTTTGCAAAAACTAAACGGTATGCTGTAAAGAAAAATTCAATAACCATTAAAAAGCTAAAACGCAAGAAAAAATATTATGTTAAGGTTAAAGCATATCAGAATGTTATATTAAACGGGAAAAGAGTTAATGTTTACGGTAAAGAGTGGAGCAAAATTAAATCTGTAAAAATAAAATAATAAATTAACCGACGCAGTAATAAATTCTGCGTCGGTTTTTTGCAATTTTATTATGGAGTATAGAAAATTTGTGACCAATAGTACTTGTAATTATCAGGGTCATTCTTATAATAATAATATCCTACACCGATATATTCGAATTTCTTGTTCAAAATAGCTGCTTTATGAGGCGGTGAATTCATCCAGTCTTTAACTGCTTCTGCAGGAGTAGGAGCACCGCTGGTTAAGTTTTCACCGAAGTATCTGTAGCTTACTCCGTAATCTGCCATTATTGTTTCGGCACTTGAACCGTCAGGTCTTGTGTGTGACCAGAACTTTGATGATTCTTTCGCTCTGACCTGAGCCATTTTGTTGAGTACAAGCTTCATTTTTAATGGTGCAATACCTCGACTTGCACGCTCCTCATTTACAAGCTTAACTACTTCATTCAAGTCTGAGTTTGGGCTTACATATGATTCTTCTTCAGTAGTGGTTGTCTTTTTCGTTGTGGTTTTTTTAGGCTTTTTCGTAATAACCTTAGTGGTTTTAACAACCTTCTTTGTGGTATTGACTGCTGCTCTTTTGGTCGTATTATTCTGAGTTACAGTATTAACAGCAGTTGTTTTAACTGTATTAGCAGAAGATGTCTTGCTTGTGCTAATTACACTGTTCTTTGATACCTTAGTTTTAGACTCTGTTTCTGTTACAGTCTGCGTCTCTGTTGGATTCTGCGGCAAATTAATCTCAATGCCATCAGCATAATATGTATTATTTTTTATAACAATTGAATGTCCGTCAAGATTAAAAGTATCTATTGTCTTATCGTTTAACGTTGAGATAACAAAGTTATCTGATTGTTTCATTTCAATAGCATTACCGCTGTCATCAATAATTGTTGTTTCATCAACTTCTGATTTATCATTGAGCTGCAATTTATATCCGCCGTTTTCTACTGCTACCAACGAAACTGAAGCATCCAGTTTCAAATTTACGATATATTGATATCCATCTTTGTCTGTCTTAATATCCAATGAATTATCATAATCTTCAAACTGATTGCCGCTGCCCTCTATAGCATAAGCCTCAAGTGTTCTGCTGAGAGCTTCTGTCTCTGAATCTATATATTCTTTAGCGGAAAAAGTATATAAAAGTATTAATCCGACACCTACAAAAAGCAAAACTGCCGCTAATATTTCTTCTTTTTTTGAAACCTTTCTTCTAGTTTTTTTACTCATTTAAAAGCACTCTCCTAACAAATGAAATTTATTTTGCATCTATTTTTTTATTCTCTTTTTGGGCTGTGGTTCTTCCGTTTTCAATTCCCGCAGTACTCTCAGGAACAAAAATTATCTTCAACGTCTGAAGCATAATTTTTAAATCAAGCAAAACAGAATAATTTTCTATATACATCAAGTCAAGCTTTAACTTATCATAAGGCGTAGTATTATACTTGCCGAGAACCTGTGCATATCCCGTAAGTCCGGCTTTTACCTTTAATCTGAAATTAAATTCCGGCATATCCTCAGCATACTGCTTTGCTATTTCGGGGCGTTCCGGTCTAGGTCCGACAAACGACATATCACCAATCAAAATATTAAAAAGCTGCGGAAGCTCATCAAAACGAATTTTTCTTATAAACTTCCCGATAGGGGTAATTCTCTTATCATTATCTGATGCAAGTCTTGCCACACCGTCTTTCTCGGCATTTACAATCATGCTTCTGAATTTTACAACATTAAACTCTCTTCCGCCCTGTGTCAGACGAGTTTGCTTGTAAAAAACCGGTCCTCTGTCATAAAACTTTATACATAGTGCAATAATCAACATAAACGGTGAAGTTATGACAACGCCGATAAGTGATAAAAAAATGTCGACAACCCTTTTGACTAATTTCTCTTCAAAACCGAGACCGATATTTTTGCTTAATATAAGAGGTGTATCAAACAAATGAACCTCATCGGCACCACGTACAATAATATCAGAAATTTTAGGATTTATATAAGTCCTGATAGAATGTTCATATGCGTACTTTAATATTTTATTCCTTATCTGAGAAGGAATATCACATAAAATTACTCCGTCATACCCCAATATTTTTTGGTTAATAACCTCAAGAGGATTCTCGATACTTATTGAAGAACAAATAAGGTATTTATCAACACGAGTGCTCATTTTCTGAACTAAATCACGTGCAGAAGTACTTCCGAAAACAATAATCATCTTCTTAGGCGGATATATTCTCGAATAAATAGCCTTACTGGCAAACGACCAAATGATAATACAAATAAAATCAATTATAGTCATAAGAACAGTCGGACCGAGTTTGAGAAATCCCCTGCTTATTAAACTGATAAAAATATAAGCGAAAAAGTTGGTAAACAATATCGTCAGAACCTGTGAACCGATTAAACCAACCGTTTTAAGCGAGCCGACACGAAATCCCCCGAATGATCTTCCGAACACCATATATAAAAGCATATACAATAAAACAAGCAGAACATTTCCGTTCCGCCAAAAAATATCCTGTTTTAAATCCTCACTATAGTTATAGCATGATGTCCATATAACACTGAATACTCCCGAAACTGCAAGTGCTATTATAAATCCCGAAAAGAACATTACCATTCTTTTGAACTGTTCTTTATTATTCATTTTTGCAACGCCTTTCTAATTCATATGTATGATATTATTGATTATAACATAATCTGAATTCTGAGATTTACACATTAATTTCATAATATCACAATTTGCGAAACGCAGTTTTACTGAAAACCTATTTTCAAGTTATTTAACATGGGCTTTGCCATTATTTAATGTTATTATATCATCTTTTAACCATATAATCAAGTATAAAAAAAGACGCAATTTAACATGTTAATACTAATATTTTAATTGACAAATTAAAATGATTATACTATAATTATATATGTCAATATTAATGACTGCTTATAACTTAAAATATAAGAAAGTTTTTATTTTTCAGTTAACTGCAATCAAAGCAATTTTTTTAATAGATACAGTAAACATAAGCTGCTTGTTATATTTATAAAAAGGATAAACAATTATGGATTTTATAAGGAATAATTTACCGCCATACAGCGTACTTATGTCAGTTTATATAAAAGAAAATCCCGCATACCTTTCTGAAAGTTTAGAAAGCATGCTTACTCAAACTGTGCCCCCTTCAGACTTTGTTTTAGTTTGCGACGGGAAGCTTACAGATGAGTTAAATGTAATAGTTAAATCTTTTGAAAGTGAATACAGCGGCATTTTCAATTCTGTACGCCTTATTGAAAATGTGGGAACAGGTCTTGCTGCAAATGCAGGCATAAAAGCATGCAAATATGATTTAATTGCTAAAATGGATTCAGATGATGTTTGTCTTCCTGAACGCTGTCAAAAACAGCTTTTGATGTTTTTGAAAAATCCAAAACTCGATATGGTCGGTGCATATATTGAAGAGTTTGATAACGATACCGGCAAGTCCATTGCCGTCAAAAAAACTCCCGTTACTCATAAAGAAATTTTAAAATACGCAAAGAGAAGAAATCCTTTTAACAATCAGACCTTGATTTTCAAAAAATCCATGGCTGAAAAGGTCGGAGGATATACTAATATAAAACGCTGTGAAGATTATGAATTCGTTACAAAAATGCTAATGGCAGGTGCCGTCGGCGAAAATCTTCCCGAAGTTTTGGTTAAATACCGTGTTTCAAAGGACAATCTAAAACGCCGTAAAAATTGGGCTAACACCAAATCATTTATAAAGGTTAGAAAAAATCTTTTTAAAAGCGGATTTTCCAATATATTCGATTTTTTAATTCCGTGCACAGCTCAGCTGCTTTTATTCATTTTGCCTGAACGCTTCACAGCATGGATATACAAACATTTATTAAGAGGTTAACAAAATAAAAAGAGATTGATTTTTCAATCTCTCATATCGAGATGTGGCTCAGTTTGGTAGAGCGCTGCGTTCGGGACGCAGAGGCCGCAGGTTCAAGTCCTGTCATCTCGACCATATAAAAATCCCCTAAAGGAGTAATTCTTCTCTTTTAGGGGATTTTTGTTTTAACATTATTATCTGAACTTTACTTATTAAATAAACCTTATACTTTGATGTTTGCTTTCAAAAGAGCCTTACTCATAGCCAGTGATAATACAGACGCACAAACAAGTTTAACTAAATCTACTATTATAAAAGGAGTAACACAAAGCAGCAATGCATTTTTTATAGTGCTTCCTGTCGAAATAACAAACCAAGCAGTGCCGAAAGTATAACCCACAATAAGTGATATAACCATACCCACAACAATTGAAATAATATTTTTCTTCTTGAATAAAACAATTGAAAGAGCTATAATCAATGCCATTAACGGATAAGCTGTGAGATATCCGCCGGTTGGACCGACAAGCTTTTGCAAACCGCCCTCAAAGTTTGTGAACACAGGAACACCGACAGCTCCCAGTACTATGTAAACAAGTGTTGACATGACAGCAAGATGAGGAGGAAGCATTGCCCCGACAAGAAAAATACAGAAAAATCCCAGTGAAATCGGAACAGGGCCGATTGGTATAGAGATAGGTGCTAAAACACATGTTATCGCAGTTAAAACTGCCGCAATCGTAATTTCTTTTGTTGTTATTTTCATAATTAAATCTTCCTTTCTTTACTGCCTTTTAAATTATATAAATTTTATTTTTCAAGCCTTATGCTGACTTCTCCGCTTGATAAATGCTCAACGGACTTATCCTCGTATTCAACAACGAGCTTTGCTCTGCTGTCGATATCAATAGCTTTTGCCTTTCTTTTTTTATTTGGTTTTATAACAATAATGTTTTTGCCTAACAAGAAACTTCTGCGTTTGTATTCATCAAGATAATATCTTGAACTTAGATTCTCCATCTGATTAGCAAGCTCGTTAATTATTTCGGCTATGAGCTTGCACCTTACATTCCCTGTTACATTATCAAGAAATCCTCCTGCAATACCTTTTATCTCATCAGGAAAATCCCCGTCCGGTTTTGAAATATTTACACCTATCCCGACAACAGCGTATTCAAGACATCCGGATTCAAAGTCCAAAGATGATTCCGTTAAAATTCCGCATATTTTTCGTCCGTCAACAAATACATCATTTACCCACTTTATCTGAGCCTTTTTTTCAGATAGCTTTTCAACAGCTCTCGAAACGGCTACAGCCGCTGATGTCGTTATCAAAAGCGAATCTTCTATTGTCATTTTAGGTCTTAAAAGAACAGACATATAAATACCTGTGCTGTTCGGAGAATAAAATGTGCGTCCAAGACGGCCTTTGCCCGCTGTTTGTTCCTGTGCAATTAAAACATATCCCTGCTTGCCTCCGTTCACAGCAATTTCTTTTAATACCGTGTTAGTTGAAGTAACATTTTGGCGGACATCAATTATAGTGCTGTTTTTTGTTTTTTCATCCAAATATGCAATTATCCCGGATTTTGAAAGAATATTGCTGTCTTTTGACAATGTATATCCTTTATTTGTTGCGGCAGAAATCTCATATCCGTCACTTCTCAATGATTTAATAACTTTCCATATTGCACTTCTTGAAACAAATAATTTTTCAGACAAATCTGCTCCTGAAACATTTTTACCCTTGTTTTCTTCGAGAATATTCAACACTTCTTCTTTTAATGTCATTTTCATCACCTATAATAGATTAGCACGCTGTTTTTTGATTGTCAACCGTTTGTTGGATATAAGTTGACAATTGAATTTTTATTTTGTATAAACACAACCTAAGTACATACTTCGATAATCATAATACAATCTAATAAATGCATATTTGACAAAAAATATTTTACTCACACAAAACCTCTTAAAATCATACGATGATTTGAGAGGGTGAATAAAATGCTCATTATATCTTTATTGGTACTGGCTGTGTGCATCGACAGCTTTGCAACTTCAATAACCTATGGACTTGGAAAAATAAAAATTCCTTTTCATTGTGCATTTATAATAAATTTAATAAGTGCGGTAATATTTGCCGTTTCATTGATATTTGCCGATTTCATTTCGGATAGACTTAGTTTAAAAACAATTAAAATATTAAGCGGAGGACTTCTGTTCACAATTGGGTGTTTAAACTTATTCCTGCCGTTTATAAAAAGTATTTTGGCACATTGCAAAGGAAAAGAGCTTTTTAATTTAGAATGTGTAAAAAAATCAATACTTCTTGTCATTTTTCTTGATGAAACAAAAGCAGACTTGGACAAATCGAAAAGCCTTTCTATCAAAGAAGCTTCTTTTTTAGGACTCGCATTGTCTGTTGATTCCTTGGCAAGCGGTTTTTCAGGGGGGCTAGGAATAAGTCAAGGCTATTTTATATACGGAGTGCTTTTATGTTTTTTCCTTGGACTTATAGGAATAAAGCTTGGGTCTAGAATAGGTGAAATAATTTCCCTTAAAATTTCTAACAGGCTTGATTTATCTTTTTTGAGCGGAATACTCTTAATAATACTCGGTTTTGCAAAATTAAAATAAAAATTGTACTTGATTATTTCAAACAAATATGGTATCATTATCAAAGTTGGTTTTTTATTATTCAAATATCATAAAAATGACGCTGAGACAAAGGAGTGGTTTTTTGGCTGAGACGATTACAAACTGGTTTACTTCAACATTCCCGTTTCTTCCAAAAGAAATGATTTTGTTTTTCGTTTCAATGATACCGATTGTTGAACTCAGGGGCGGTTTAATTGTTGCACCGCTTCTTCATATTTCAATGATAAAAGCGATTGTATTCTGCATAGCAGGGAACATTCTGCCGATTCCATTTATTTTACTTTTTATAAAAAAAGTGTTAGAATTGATGAAAAAATGGAAGCCTACAAGAAAATGTGCAATTTGGCTTGAGGAAAAGCAAAACTCACCAAAAGCCGATAAAATAAAAGAGGTCGAATTTTTGGGATTGATGCTTTTTGTAGGTATTCCCCTTCCGGGAACGGGCGCATGGACCGGGGCATTGCTTGCCGCACTTTTAGGTGTTAAGCTAAAGAAAGCAGTTCCTGCAATACTCTTAGGATTGTTTTTGGCAACTGCAATAATGTGTTTTATAACATATGGCATTCCCTGGATAGTCAGATTGTTTTAGTTAAAAGCATATAATAGCTTTTTGAAATATGCGGGTCAACGCAACAGCGTCCGCCTCGAGTCTTTACTTAAAGTACCTTTAAGTGTTTCTGTCGGGTAAAAAACAGAAAACAACATATGCGGATATGGCGGAATAGGCAGACGCGCTAGATTCAGGTTCTAGTCGGGGCAACTCGGTGCAGGTTCAAGTCCTGTTATCCGCACCAAAAAAGCTCGGTTAAACCGAGCTTTTTTTATTTATATTATTTCCTTTAAATAAACGCACTTGAACTTACACTAAAATCACCGTTCATTACATGGTTACCACAAGACAAAAGGCTTGCAAAGACTCTTAAATCTTTGCGAGCCTTTTTTTTAGGTTATACTTTCAGTTTTACGGCATCTTAAGTTGACACAATTGTTAAGGCCATTTTAAACATTTTTTATCGTAAATTATATTTTTACGATGGGGATTGAATACACAGTTAAAACATCTCACTGTTAGAGAGCGGTTATTGCCTTAATAATTTTTGAAATATTAAGCCAGAAGGTCGTTTTTATCAGTTAGTTTGCAAGCTTCCTCTGTCAGTTGTTTTCTGCTTTTTAATAGAAACAATTGTAACTGAACGGTTAATTTTCAGTCTATATGTCTATTTTATAAAATTCGGTGCATAATAATATCACAACAGATTTTTCAGTAAACCCTTAGCCGCTGGCTGTGCGGGCACTGTCCTAGAATAAGGAGATGTTTGAATGGAAAAGGATGCTAAAAAAATTGCAATTGTCGGAACAGGAATGGTTGGCATGACTTACGCTTATGCAATGCTTAATCAAAACGGCTGCGACGAAATGGTGCTCATTGACATTAACAGAGAAAAAACTATCGGAGAATCCATGGACCTAAACCACGGATTACCGTTCGCTCCGTCTGCCATGAAGATTTATGCAGGAGATTACAACGATTGCAGCGATGCGGATATTGTTGTTATTTGTGCGGGTGTGGCACAAAAGCCGGGAGAATCCCGATTAAATCTTCTCAACAGAAACGCCGCAGTTTTCAAAACCATTATCGACCCTATTGTGAAGGCGGGATTTAATGGAATTTTTCTCGTTGCAACAAATCCTGTGGATATTTTGACATATATCACACGAAAAATTTCGGGATTTCCTGCAAAACAGGTTATCGGCAGCGGCACAACGCTTGATACGGCACGACTCCGTTTCCTTGTCGGAAAATATTTCGATATAAGTCCGAGAAACATTCACGCTTATGTAATCGGAGAACACGGTGACAGTGAATTTGTTCCATGGTCGCAGGCTCTTATTTCAACAAAATCCGTTATCGACATTGTAAGACGAAACAATAAATTCTCCATGGATGAGCTTTTAAATATTCAAGAGGAAGTGCGTACATCCGCACAAATCATAATCAAAGCAAAACAAGCAACCTATTACGGAATCGGCATGGCACTTACCGAAATTACAAAGGCAATTTTCCGTGATGAAAACAGAATTTTAACAGTTTCCTCGGCGCTTAACGGAGAGTTCGGAGAACAGGGTGTAACTATCGGCGTTCCCGCGGTGGTGAACAGAAACGGCATAAAAGATATTTTGGAATTAGATTTGAATGATGATGAAATGAGTAAATTTAAAAATTCATGTGAAACACTTCGACAGTTTTACAAGGATTTAACTATATAAATTTTTAAGGAAAGAGGATTGTTAATCATGAAAAAAATCAAAGCTATTCAATATGGATGCGGAAAAATGAGCAAATATACATTGCGATATATGTATGAGCACGGAGTTCAAATTGTCGGTGCAATTGATATAGATCCTGAAGTGGTAGGTATGGATATCGGTGATTTTGCAGAGCTTGGTGTGAAAACAGGTGTGATTATCAGCAGCAATGCCGATGAAGTCTTGGACAACACCGATGCCGATATCGCAGTTGTTACACTTTTCAGTCTGGTTAGTGACTGCTACGAACAATATGTTAAATGTCTAAGCCGCGGAATCAACGTCATCTCGACCTGCGAGGAGGCTACCTATTGCTGGACAACCGACCCTGTACGCGCTAACACTCTTGATGTAATCGCAAAAGAACATGGCTGTACATTTGTCGGAAGCGGAATGGAGGATACTTTCTGGATAAACATGATTGGTATGATTGCCGGAAGCTGTAACAGTATCAAAAAAATCGAAGGTGCGGTAAGCTACAATGTTGAGGATTACGGACTGGCTTTGGCAAAGGCTCATGGGGTAGGATTAAGCGCAGAGGAATTTGAAAATCAAATTGCACATCCCGAAACTATAGAGCCGTGCTATGTATGGAACTCAAACGAAAGCCTTGCAGCAAAGCTTGGGCTTACAATTAAAAGCCAGACACAAAAGTGTGTTCCGTATTTTAAGGACGATGATGTTTACTCCTCTACAATGCAGCGAACAATTCCTAAGGGAGAGTGTATTGGAATGGCGGCTGTTGTAGAAACCGAAACATTTCAAGGTCCGATAATTGAAACCAAATGTATAGGCAAGGTATACGGTCCCGATGACGGCGATATGTGCGACTGGAAAATCACAGGCGAACCTAATACCGAATTTCACGTAGTCAAACCCGCTACAGTTGAGCATACATGCGCAACTATTGTCAACCGCATTCCGAGCGTTTTAAATGCACCGTCGGGTTTGGTAACTGTTGATGAATTAGATGAAATCTCGTATTTAGCCTATCCAATGGAATTTTACTGTTAATAAAAATAATCAGACCTGTTCGATAATCAGAGAAACAACAGTTTACACAGGGTCTTCAATGTCTGACAAAACAATCCAAATTCCATATATCTCAAATAAATGTGACAAATCAAGGCATTGAAAGAACAAGTAAGATGGTATTTTGTAGGCTGTCGGATAGATTTCATTCATCTTTTTCACAGGCTCTTTACAAAAAGGCTGTAAGCAACTAAGTGCTTACAGCCTTAAATTTTATGTCGATTTTATTCGTTCTTTTGTTAAATAACCGTCATATGTTTTTCTTTTTAAAACAATTAGGATAATAATTGACAAAAACAAGGTAATATAATACTATACTTGACTGAAAACTTATAATATAATATAGTCATTAACAAAGCCAATTATATAAAAACGAAGGACTGATTATATGAGCATTCGCAATAATTACAAACATACCATAGCCGCCAGCTATATAGGTTACATAACTCAGGCAATCGTCAATAATTTTGCACCGCTGTTATTTCTGACATTTCACAATGCTTATAATATTTCACTTGATAAAATAGGACTTCTTGTTACAATCAACTTCGGAACGCAGCTGATTGTCGATTTGATTTCGGCAAAATTCGCAGACAAAATCGGTTATCGGGTTTTAGCTGTTATTGCACACATCTTCGCAGCAGTCGGACTTATAGCTTTGGGTCTTCTGCCTGATTTATTTTCAAATCATTATATCGGAATATGTATCGCTGTTGTTTTATATGCTGTCGGCGGAGGACTGGCTGAAGTCATAATAAGCCCTATAGTTGAAGCTTGTCCGACTGATGGTAAATCGGCCGCAATGAGTTTGCTGCATTCTTTTTATTGCTGGGGGTCCGTACTTGTTGTTTTAATTTCAACTGCTCTGTTTTCTGTGTTAGGTATGAATTCATGGAAGCTTGTTGCCTGCCTTTGGGCAATCATACCTATTTTCAATGCTCTTTATTTTACTCAGGTTCCTATTTCAAACCTTGTCGAAAACGGCGAAGGTATGACAATTACGCAATTACTGAAAACAAAAATCTTTTGGATTTTGGCACTTCTTATGGTTTGTGCAGGAGCTTCAGAACTTGCAATGAGTCAATGGGCGTCTGCATTCGCAGAAAGCGGACTGAAGGTTTCAAAAACTGTCGGCGACCTTGCCGGTCCGTGCTTCTTTGCCATATTAATGGGCTCTTCAAGAGTATTTCATGCAAAAATTGCCGATAAGGTTAACCTGACAAAATATTTGAGCATCTGTGCTTTGATTTGTATATTCAGCTATATTTTGTCATCTTTATCGCCTATAGCTATTCTTTCACTGCTCGGCTGCGGAATATGCGGATTTTCAGTCGGTGCAATGTGGCCGGGAACATACAGCCTAGCTTCAGAGAAATGCCCGAAAGGCTCAACTGCAATGTTTGCTCTTCTTGCTTTAGCGGGAGATACAGGTTGCTCTCTGGGACCTGCAACAGTAGGATTTGTATCAAGTTCATTAAATGATAATCTTAAAACAGGTCTTTTATCTGCCGTTATGTTTCCTGTCATTCTTTTAATAGGCTTACTTTGCAGTAAACGAATAATAAAGGAAAGACCGAATTAAATTTACAATAAAATGTTAATACATTGATAAAACCCACTTGCAAACACGCTTTAATTATGTTACACTTTTCTTAAATTCAATAGTAAAGAAAGGATAATTACCATGCCTAAAATATGCAAAAGCTGCGGCAAAGAATATACAGAAGAATACTGCGAACACTGCGGATACGGAAATCCCGACATAAAGATAAAAGCGGCAGATAAATATAAAACTAAAACTCCCGAAAGATTTCTTCCGCCTGAAGAACAGGAACGTCTGGCAAAAGAGCGTTTAGCAATGGGCAAAAAGCCTAAAACTAAAACGACCAAACAAAAGACAAATCAAAAAATCGTTTTAATTGCACTCATTATTTTGGTTGCGGGCATAATTTTTTTTGCTTTGTATAGTCAGGGAATACTGTTTAAAAACAGTCCTGAAGAATTAGTTGAACAATACTTTACTTCGATTGCCGAAATGGATTATGATAAATATAACGGATGTTTTACAGATGACCTTGCAGATGCAAATGACAAAGGTATAAAAGCACAGGAGTTGAAAAAAGATGAGGCTTTAAAGGTGCTTTATTCTGACTATATAGATGTTTACGGAAAAGACTTTGAAACCGACGTTAAGATTGATAAAGTTTCTGATATGAATAAAGGAGAAATTATTGAAGAAGAGATGAACTATCAATCTCAATTCGGAAAAGTCATAAGTATTGAAGAAGGAAAAAATATAAAGGCCACAGTTAAATTTGAAGGCTCAAAATCAGCCGATGAAACAGAGTTCAATGTTTATGCTGCAAAAATAGGTTCAAGATGGTATATTCTAAATGTTAAAGAAACAGAAGATATTACAAATCAGGCAGAAAATCAAACATCCGGCAATACCCGGTGACGAGAAAGGAAAAAACATGAATAATAAAATGTCAATAACACCGAAATTCCCGAATCTGCTTCACGGTGCAGATTATAACCCTGAACAGTGGTTAAAAACTGACGGAGTTTTTGAAAAAGATATTGAATATATGAAAAAGGCGGGATTTAACTGCGTTACACTCGGAGTTTTTGCATGGTCAATGCTTGAAACCGATGACGGAGTATATGATTTTTCATGGATGGACAAAGTCATAAACACACTTTATGAAAACGGAATATACACTATTCTTGCAACTCCTACAGGTGCACGGCCTGTTTGGCTCACACACAAATATCCTGAGGTTTCAAGAGTTGAGAGAAACAGAGTAAGAAATCTTCACGGCGGCCGACACAATCACTGTTATACTTCTCCTGTTTACAGAAGAAAAACCAAAGAAATAAACACCCGTTTAGCTGAAAGATATGCAAACAACCCGGCAGTAATTATGTGGCATATTTCTAATGAGCTGGGCGGACAATGCTATTGTGGCAAGTGTCAGCACGCTTTCAGAAACTGGCTTAAAGAAAAATACAACAATGATTTAGAAGCGCTAAACGACGCTTGGTATACAATCTTCTGGAGTCAGAAATATACAGACTGGGAGCAAATTGAAGCACCGGCCGAGCATGGAATGCCCGTTCTTCATGGACTTAATCTTGATTGGAACAGATTTTGTACAGAACAAACGCTTGATTTCTATAGGGAAGAGGTTAAAGCCGTTAAAGCTGTAAATCCCGATATCCCCTGCACAATTAATATGATGGGATTATATACAGGCATTGACTATTCAAAATTTATAAATGATGTTGATGTTATTTCATGGGACTCATATCCTTCATGGCATGAGGGTGATGATTACTGGAATGCTATGTCCACAGCATTTAATCATGACCTAATGCGTTCTTTAAAAAATCAGCCTTTCATGATGATGGAAAACACCCCGTCAACCGCTAATTGGTGCGGGGTTTCAAGGCTTCGTCACCCTAATCTGTTAGAGCTTACTTCAATGCAGGCTTTAGCTCACGGTTCAAATACAGTTCAGTATTTTCAGTGGCGTCAATCAAACGGCTCTTGTGAAAAATGGCATAGTGCTGTTATTTCTCACCGCGGAGCAGATGACACAATAATATTTAAAAATGTTTCCAAGGTGGGCGAGGACATTAAAAAGCTAAATGCTGATTTATACAACGCCGATATCAATGCTAAAGTTGCTGTCATATTCGACACAGAAAACAAATGGGCAATTGATGACGGAAAAGGGCCGAGAAATATAGGAATGAAATATAACGAAGCCTGCCTGAGCCACTATGCATCATTTTGGGAAGAGGGAATACCTTGTGATGTTATTGATTCGACTGCCGGATTTGAAAAATACGACCTGCTTATAGCACCTATGCTTTATATGCTGAAAGACGGAGTAGCCGAAAGACTGAAAGCTTTTGTTAAAAACGGCGGAACTCTTGTCGGTACATATTTCACAGGACTTGCTAATGAAACCGATTTGTGCTTTAACGGCGAACTTCCCGCACAAGGATTATCAGATTTATTCGGTCTTTGGGAAGAAGATTTTGATGCTTTATACGACCATCAGGAAAATGAAATAGCAGTTGAAGATAAAAAGACAGGGTTTAAGGGGTCTTTTAAAGCATCTATTATTTGTGATCTTGTTCACCCGACAACAGCAAATGTTATAGGCACTTATACAAAAGACTGGTATGCCGGCTGGCCTGCTCTGCTTGTTAACAAATACGGAAAAGGCGAAGCTTATTATCTGGCTTCTTTTGCAGATATTACACTGCTTAAAAAACTCTACTCTGCCATCTGCCATAATATAAACATTCAGCGAAATCTTGATGTTGACCTTCCGAAAAATGTCACTGTGGGGAAACGGGGAAATCTTTATTTCTTCCAGAACTTCAATAAGCATGAAGAAATCATCAATCTGAAAAAAGATATGAAATTTACAAATGTTTTGACTGAGGAAAAAATAAAAAATCGTGTCGTAATTCCGCCTTATGGTGTGATTGTTGCCAAATAAAATTTTAAGCTGACGAAAGTTGATTAGCTTTTCTGCAAAAACTTTTTAATTTAAGGAGACTTTTTGCTTTTTGAAACGCTTAATAATATAGGAGGGAGGGATAAAGTCTGATACATTACCATATCATGTAATATATGCACAAATATAAACATCTTTATTTGTATATGTATACAAATGTTTATTATTTCCTTTACTTTACATTTTTTAAATGTTATAATATGGATGGAAATGCTCCGTAATAACCATGAAAGGAAATATTAACATGAAACTCAGAAAAATTCTATGCTTATCACTTGCAGCAGCAGTCA
>UQYQ01000005.1 GCA_900545345.1 uncultured Ruminococcus sp. | reverse complement strand
TTTTCCTTTTCATGCTCTTTTATATACTGTCGTATTAAATACAGTATTTGTGAGTTCGCCGAGCGTCCGTCATAATCTGCTGCATAATGCAGTTTGTCAAGCAGCCGGGCTTCTATCCGTACTGTTAAATTTCTGATTTTATTCATGCTTTTACCTCTTTTCATATACTCTGTTTTCAATCGTTCAATATGTTCTGTTTTGGAACATTTTTATTTTATCACATAAAATCCCCTGTTTCAATTGACAAATGTTCTAAAAAAGAACATTTTTATTGTTTACATGTGCTAAAATAGAACAAAGGGTGTGAAAAAATGAATCAAATTGCAGAAAAATTAAAAAGAGCTAGAAAAAAGGCAGGATATTCTCAATTACAAGTAGCGCTAAAACTAAATATATCAAGAAGCAATATTTCAAAATATGAAAATGGACAATTAGAACCTAAATTAGATACTATGCAAAAGCTGATTAAATTATATCAAATAGACGCTAACTATATTTTTAACACAGAAGAGAATTTACAGAAATAAAAATAAAACTGTCAAATATGTACTTTGACAGTTTTTTATTTATATTAAAAGCATAAGATATTTGTGTTATCTCAACGAAGCAAAATGTGCAACGACATGACGCTTTGTTCCGTCATTGTCTATTCCTTTTATATCACAGCCGTTACCGCTCATAAGAGCTGCTATCACAGCACCTTGAGTAACGCATCTGAAAACCTCTTTTCCGTCACAAACAATAACAATTTCATTTTCGGTAACTGTTATCGCACCTGATTTTCCGAGGACTATTTCATTTCCGTCAATACGCTCAACAGCATATGAAAGGCTCTTCCCGTTGAACTCTAAAAGTTCTTTTAACGGAGTGCCTTTTTTATTTTTCTTAAATAATCCCATAACTATCTCCATTTTATTTTTAATTTGATAAACTTATTTGTGATTGCATAATTTTAATTTACATGAAAATACTAATATAAATTCACTAAATTTAAAAGGCGGTTTATTTATGTTAGTAATCAAAATAATAGGTGCTGCATTATTATCAATACTAGTAATGCTGTTAATATCAAAACTTTTAGGAAACAAGCAGATTTCAGAACTGAATATGTTTGACTATATAAACGGAATAACAATCGGTTCAATTGCCGCTGAAATGTCCGTTTCACAAGAAGCAGAAGAAATTTTTATTGCTCTTATTGCAATGCTTGTATATGGTATTGTTGTATTTGCAATTTCCATGGCTACTGTTAAGTCAATAAAATGCCGCAGATTTTTTGCCGGCAGAACACTGCTTTTAATAGAAAACGGAAAAATATACAGCGAAAACTTAAAAAAATCAAAGCTTGATGTCAATGATCTTCTTACAAAAGCCAGAACAAACGGATACTTTGATATTTCTCAAATAAACTATGCAATTATGGAAAACAACGGTGAAATCAGCTTTTTTCCATACTCTAAATACCGTCCTGTCAATGCGTGTGACTTAAATCTTGAACCAAGACCACAGCCTGAATACTTGAATTTGAACATAATAATCGACGGAAATATAATGCACCAAAATTTAAAATACTGCGGTGTTGACGAAGCATGGCTGAAAAAGGAGCTTTCAGCAAGAGGCAAAAAAGCTAAGGACATTTTTCTTGCTACATTAGACCAGACCAACACTCTGCATATATATGATTTCCAAAAAGAAAAAAATCTCAAAAATATTTTTGATTAAAATTAAATTTACCCGCCGATAAGATTTAAAAATTCGATGACCTCTCTGTAAAGTCTTGAAACGGGAAGACCTACAACATTATAAAAATCACCTGATATCTCTTTTACAAATACTGCACCCAATCCCTGAATTCCGTATCCTCCTGCCTTATCATACGGCTCACCTGACTGAATGTACTCATCGATTTCCTCATCATTCAGTTCATAAAATGTAACATCAGTAGAAACCGAAAAAGACATTGATGTGTCACCGTAGGTAAGGCATACGCCTGTAATAACCTTATGTGTCTTATCAGATAAAAGAGAAAGCATATTCCTTGCCTGTGCTTCATCTTTTGGTTTTCCTAAAATTCTTTCTCCTAAAACAACGGATGTGTCACATCCTATAACAATTGCATCAGGATAATATTTTGCAATATCCTTAGTTTTCTGAGTCGCAAGAAACTCTGACATTTCAAGCGGAGAAAGCATTTTATAGTTATCTTCATTAATGCTTGAAGGTACTACTTCATAATCGCTGAACAAGTATTTAATCAAAGTTTTTCTTCTGGGTGAAGCAGACGCCAAAACAATCTTTTTATCTGTTTGTATAATCATTATAAATCTCCGTTTCTGTATGAGCAATCGCTTTTCACACCAAACCTTATTACAAGCCGTATATATGAAAGAGCAATTTTTTAAATTCCTGATAAATGATTAAAGCAAATCCTTAGGGTCGTAATCAGGCTTTTTTATAATATTTTCATTATCATTAATTTCCTTTGCAAATACATCCTGCCACTGCTCAGGTGAATAGTCCTCTACCGCTACGGAAACATGTTCAGGTGTGCACCCCAGAGCCTCACATAAAGCTTTAGTAAGCTCATTTGCTGCGAGTTTCTTTTGTTCGTCTGTTCTTCCCTTTAACATTTTAACTGATATATGTGGCATAATACTTTCTCCTTAAATAATTATTTTTTGCTTTTTTATATTAAATATACTGTTTTAAATCGGATTTATCAGGAGAAACTCTCAATGCGTTTTCCCTTGTAATAACACCCGTTGTCACAAGCCTTGCCAAATCATTATTCAGTGTATGCATTCCGAGATTCTTTCCCGACTGCATAACTGTATTTAACTGATGACATTTATTTTCACGAATTAAATTACATGCTGCATCTGTACCGATAAGAATTTCTGTTGCGGCAATTCTTCCCGTTCCGTCAGCCTTAGGTATAAGTGACTGAGTTATTACTCCTTTAATAATGCTTGCCAGCTGTGTTCTTATCTGACCTTGTTTTTCAGAAGGACATGAGTCTATTATTCTGTCTATTGTCTGAGCTGCTCCTATTGTATGAAGAGTTGACATAACAAGGTGACCTGTTTCAGCAGCGGTAACAGCAGCTGAAATGGTTTCATAATCACGCATTTCTCCAACAAGAATAATATCCGGGTCCTCACGAAGTGCACTTCTCAGTGCAGCAGCGAAGCTTGACACATCCTGACCGACTTCTCTCTGATGAATAGTTGCTTTGTCCTGCTTATATACATATTCAATCGGGTCTTCAACAGTTAAAACATGTTCTGACCTTGTATGGTTTATATGATTAATCATAGCAGCTAATGTCGTGGACTTTCCGCTTCCCGTCGGGCCAGTCACCAGGATAAGCCCTCTCGGCTCGTCAGCTAAAGACTGTAAAACACCGGGAAGATTAAGCTCAGATAAACTCGGTATATAATCATTCAAAAGACGAATAGTTGCAGCATACTTGCCTTTATACCTAAACACATTAACTCTCTGCCTGTATCCGTCTTGAGTTTCAAATGCAAAATCAACATCATTTCCGCTTTCGAGTTCTTTTTTCTGTTTCTCATTTAAAAGTGAAAAAATCATATTTTCAGCTTCGTCCGGCTGTATATCAAACCCGCAGTCAGTTAACTTTCCGTTAATACGAAATACAGTCGGAAGCCCGGATGAAATATGCACATCTGAACATTTTCTTGCTCTTGCATTTATAACAAGCTCATGTATTGTCATAAAAATCCGCCTTTCTTAACCCTTGAAATTCTAATCGGAATAATACGCAACCTTTAATACTTCTTGGGGAGTTGTTATGCCCTTTCTGACAAGGTCAACCGCACTTTCAGCAAGTGTTTTCATACCCTGTTCTCTTGCATAAGCCTGCATATCTTCAGTTTGGGCTCCCTTAGCTATCATTCTCTTTAATGTCTTGTCAATCTCAACTATTTCATGAATTGAAACTCTTCCCTTGTATCCTGTGTTGTTACAGCTTCGGCACCCCCTGCCCTTGCGTATAACAGGAATATCATTTCCGATAACAGCTTTCTCCTCTTCCGTCGGTATGCATTCATAAGCACAGTTAGGACAGACCTTTCTAACCAAACGCTGTGCAACAATCCCCACAACAGAGTTTGCTACAAGATACGGTTCAAGCCCCATGTCCTCAAGACGAACTATAGAGGAAATAGCGTCATTTGTATGTAAAGTTGAAAATACCAAATGTCCGGTAATAGCCGCTCTGACTGAAATAGAAGCAGTTTCTGCGTCACGGGTTTCACCGAGCATTATAACATCAGGGTCCTGACGCAATAGTGCTCTGAGCCCCTTTTCAAAAGTAAGTCCGGCTGCAACATTAACTGACATTTGATTTATTTTCGGAAGGGCTTTTTCAACCGGGTCCTCAATTGTAGAAATGTTCACAGCACGCTTGGACACCTCTTCAAGCACCATATAAAGAGTCGTAGTTTTTCCGCTTCCTGTAGGTCCTGTTATATAGATAATACCGTTAGGTGCTTTAAGCATTCTTGAAAACTTTTCATAAGCATCAGGTTCCATTCCGAAATTGTCCGCTTTATCTATAACAGCATTTGATGACAAAAATCTTAAAACTGCTTTCTCACCGTGAACTGTAGGAATTATTGACACACGAACGCTTATATCAAATCCTTCGACAATGACTCTGAAATTACCGTCCTGAGGTATTCTTTTCTCGGCAATGTCTAAATTTGACATAATTTTTATTCTGGCAATAATCGATGCATGAAGCGATTTTGAAAGTGTAACATAATCTAATATCATTCCGTCAACACGCATTCTTACCTTTGTTTCTTCTTCAAAAGGTTCTATATGAATATCACTGACATTGATTGAATACCCTCTTGCCAAAAGACTGTTTATCAAATTGATAATAGGTGCATCGTCATCGGCCTCGTCAACATAATTCATAGACGGAACCTCAACATCAACAGCGGAAATATTAGCCTTTTTTGCAGCATTTTTTGACTCAACCTCAGAGTAATAAAGCTCAATTGCCTTTTCGATTTTTATTTTCTCGGCAAGTGTTATCTCAATAGGCATTCTGGCAAGCTGCTTAACATCTTCCTGAGCATAAAGATTAAGAGGGTCACTCATAACGATTACCAGACGACCGTTATTCTCTTTAACAGCAATAACGCTGTAGCTTTGAGCAAGCTGTTTAGGAATTTTTGCAACACACTCAGTGTCAACATCAATGTCATTAAAATCAATAAGAGGATAATCGAACTTTTTACCCAAAGCTTCTAAAACCTGGTGTTCAGTAACAAACCCAAGTTCAAGCAATAAGTCACCAAGTCTTTTTCCCTTTCCGTTTTCGGTCTTTTGATAATCAAGAGCCTCTTTTATATGATCTTCTGTTATATATCCGTATTCTTTAAGTACCTCTCCGATAGGAACGTTTTTCAATTTCAGATTCCTCCTAAATATCGTAAATTACTAATAACAACAGTATATATCTATTCTATATACGAATAGCTGAAATACAAATCTGTTGATGTATTGTCAACCGTATATTTATCCTTTTGTTCGCCCACATCACCTTCAGGAAAAAATGTACTGCCGCTTTTAAAATTAAGAAGCTCTATTTTTCCTGTGTCAGATGAAATCGTGTAAGCTATGCTTGAGTCCCTGCTGTCAATAATATTAATAGTTATCGACATACTGTTAAGCTTTTTAGCACTATCACCCACAGGCATTTTTTCAACGCTGAGAATAACTTTGTATTTTCCTTTATCTAAAACATCAGTGAAACTTGTGCTGCCGTTTCTTGAAATCTGAACATCACCGTTTTTAGTAAATCTTATTGACTCAACATAAGGGTATTGTTTTTTCCCTGACTCTGTTGAATTATCCAGAAGTCCTCCCGATGCTGTTTCATCACTTGCCGAAATAATCAAATTTGTTGAATATTTTACCCTGTTATTTAATATTCTGAAGGTTTCGTTTGCAATGTCCATAGCCTTAATTGAATTGGCATTTTTAGCATAAAGTTTCTGACCTGAAAGTAAAATTGCCGCTGCAGAACCCACTAATATCACAAGCAGAACAAGAGCAACAACAACCTCCACAAGGGTAAAGCCGCTTTTGTTCTTATTAAATTTTATTTTCAAAGCGGTTCACCTCCGTATAAAAAATTTACTCAACACTTTGCTGCAAAATATTCACTTCAATATCTTCCTTTTTAAGACTGCTTATTTTAATCTGCAATGCCCGAACTTTTTTTGAAGAATCCGGTTTTCCCTCACTGTCAAGCGGAATATCGGACTTTTTAACAAACATTAACAAATCTCCGTTATCAGATATTTTCCAGTAATACTTATCCAAATCAACATTAAAATTAGCTTTTGCATTTTTAATTATTTTTCCGGCAGCAGTATCATTTACAATCTTTTCACCGTCTTGGATTGTATATCCGCTTTCACCGTCAAGCTCATTAGGTCTGCCGTTTTGTGACCAGCCGTTTTCAACAGCTGATATCAGCAATGCCTGCTGTTCAGACAAATCCTCTTTTGATATAGCCTTATCCGAAAGAATAAACACTCCGTCGGTATATTTCAGCTGTGAATATCCGTCGGTATAGCTCCACTTATCTTTTTCAAAGTCATATCTTGCACTAATAGTTTTAACTAAAGTGTCACTGTATTTTTTATAATTGTCACCTTGTTTCATTTCGGAAACAGGAAGCGTTGATGAAAATTTAAACATCAAGTTTTCATTATTCTTATCACACTTAACTGTCCAAAATGAATTCTCACTGTCAATACCGGTTTCTTTTTTCACTTCATCTTTATCGATGTCATCGGCCTTTTCGGAATAAACACTGTTATCTATCCTCTTGTCAAGCATAAAATATTCAAACATATTTTTTATAATAACAGCATTAGATTTGTCTTTAAATATACTGTCATCCTCAAAAACATCCATGGACCTCAGATTTTCGTCTATTTTTATACCGTTTTCATCAATTGTTATTTTTGTGAAACCCGACGAATACTTAACTTTACCATTAGTTATATCAGAGCTTGAAGCTTTAATATAATCATTATTTTTAAGCTTTGATTTATCAGTATTGTCACAATATGAAATTGTCGGACTTCCGTTATTAAAGCTGAAATTTAATGCGAGCTTATTTACATCTATACCCATTTTTTTAAGTTCATCTTTTGCAATATCAGGACAGCTGTCAGAATTAACTTCCCCTGTATAATTATTTGAAACACAGAAATATTCAAACAAATTAAAAATCAAGGAACCGTTTTTCTTCGTATCGAAAGCTTCTTTCGTTATAAAAGTGTCAATGTCAACATTTGGTCCTTTTACAGTATTCAAAATAAGATAATCGTTTCCACCGTTAAAGCTGTTGCTGTCAGGATGAATGTTTTTAAACTGACAATATCCTGATTTAAGATTGCTGTAATTTGTCGACCCGATTTTTACGCTTGCCAGATTAATTTTTACAAAGCTTCCTTCAGAAATATAAGGCTTTAATTCATCTGTCATTGCTATTTTGTATGTATTATCCGACAGGTCTTTCACTATTCTCCAGTAAAAGCTGTTTGCATCTATACCATATGTGTCTTTCAAATAATCTTTGAAAGTATTTGATACATCTGAGTTTTCAGAAAAATCAATACTGTTTTTAACCAAAGCAGTCCCGCCTAAATCACCGCTTGAAAGCTTTTCATATGTTTCAATAAAACATTGCAGAAGACCTCTTGAATTAAGTGAAGCCTCAGAAACCGAATAATAAACAAGCTCTCCTGAATCATTTTCCGATTTTACTTCATAAACATCATAATTCTTTCCGTTAAACTCAAGAATTGTTTTGTTTATATTCTCTGTTTTATTATCAGCAATATTTTCATACAAACTGCTTTTATTTTCAGCATTGTTATTTATTAAATCAACCGACTTTCTTATAATACTCAAGGATGTCGATATGCCCGAACACATAATCGCCGTCGAAATCGCAATAATTGTCATAGCAATAACAACTTCTACAATAGTCATTCCCTTTTTATTTTTTCTAACTGCCATTGCTCTGACAACCTCCTTCCTGCTGATTATAATTTTACAAGCTGTTATTCTTCATTTATATAACCGTCAAATACATATTTTTCAGGGTCTTCCGCTGTTCCTTTTCCCGTCTTTACAAATCTGACTGTTAATACTACCGTTTCATCGTTATCCTTACCTTCTGATGTAACATACAAATATTTGCCAGTGTCAGATACCTTTGAATTTTTTGCGATAAATACAATCTCACCATCATCATCTTTATATATTACATCGTCTTTCTTTGTTAAAAATCCGTCACGGAATTCATAGTCATTAGATTCAAGCTGATTTTTAACAAAGTCAATACCCGACCTTGCATTAAAATATGCCTGAGTATCCTTTACCATTTCAGCGTTTTTGTTAAAGTATACCATGCTTAAAGTCAAAATCCCCCCGACAACAATAACAAGCATAGATACCGTTATCATTGCCCATACAAGAGCAGAACCATTAAGATTCTTTTTCATTCAAACATGCCTCCTTTTATTAAAAACTGACAGTCAGTTTAACAGTAAGATTATTTTTCCTTAACAGCTTCCTCAGCTATATCACCTGAAACAATCGTATCAGAACCGGAATCGTCATACATATAAACATTAATGTCTAATGAAACAATCATATTAGACATGGGTGATACACCCTGGTCTGTTGAAAAACTGATATCAGATACTGTCATGCCTTTGGTCGATTTAATATCATTAAGCAGCTTAACAAAGTTCACATATTTTCCGCTTACAGTTACATTTACATGCGAAACCTTAACATTTTGATTTTGCGTCTGGTTTTCAGCAGGCTGATTATTTTGCTGATTGCCGTTTGACGATACAGAAGTTTCTGATAATGCAGTAGTTGTTGTGGTTGTAGTAGTTGTCTGAGCATTAGTGCCGGCATTGTTAACATTATCAGTAACATCAGCTTTTTTAAGGACATAATCTACAGGGTCACTGATAAAGAGCATTTGTGTTTCCATTGAGTTTTTATATATTAATTTTGTAATAACTTTGTCAATATCTTCTTTATCAAGAACCGGCTGAAAATTGTCTTTCATCTCATTTATACTTTGCCGTATTTCTTTATTCTTTGTTTCATAAACAGATGCAAAGCTGCTTTGCATTTCAAGTTCTTCATAGTCAGCAGAAACTGACATATAGCTCTGCTGCTCCTTGTCATAATTTTCTTTTGCAGGCAATAATAAATACTTAACTGCAACAATAATCACTAACAGACAAACAAGAACATAAAGCAATGCTATCTGCTTAGGAGTTACATCTTTCATTAAAACTCATTCCTTTCATTCGTAAAAATAAAAAATTTTATTGCAGTTTATTTAAGTATGCAGGTTATACTGACTGTATATTCTTCTCCGCCTGTATATCCGCTGTATGTAACCTTGTCAAAATACTTTAGATTTTTCATTTTACCTACAAATTCAGATATATTCAAAGGGTCATTACTGGACGATGTCATAGTCAGAATCATTATTCCGTTTGAAAAAGTACATCCGCTTATTTTAAGTTTGGAATTTCCGCATTTTTTTATATCTGAAAAAAGATTTTTTTCAAAATATGTGTTTTTTCCGTTGAAAATCATCCTTTCTTCCAAAGCGAATTTCAACTTTTCCATATCATCTGCAAGCACTCTGTTTTCTTCTTCAAGCTGTTTTGTCTTTTGCTGCTGAAGCTCTAAAACAGCCAAATCTCCTTTTAATGCCTTAGTATCACTTTTAACATTATTAGTTTTTAACAATATACTGCCGTAAATGCCTGCCAAAACAATAACCAAACAAATTGCAGGACTGATAAACAACAGCATTTTCTGCCTTTTTAATGCTTTTTCATCTTTTTTATTAAAGCTGTCAGCAAGGTTTATGCTTTTATTTTTCAAGCTCATAATACATATATACTCTTAAACGAGAGCATTTCCTCCTATTTGTTATTTTTAGTTTTGAAATAGATTATATCAAATTTCCTATTGCATAAAAGTGCTCAGCCGCACTTGATTTTTTATCGCGAAAAATTATATTATCCTGTGTCTTAAATTCAGAAACATTTCTCTCTAAATCATGTGCAAGCGTATCAAAAAGTCCGTTTTCACTTTCATTAGTTCCGCAGAAATAAAAACTTTCAATATCAGTTCCGTTTTTCTCTGACTTGTTAAATTGAATAAGAGATGATAAATTGCTGAAAATTTCAGAAGCACATGCTTCACTGCCTCTTTGCTCAACAAGTCTGGTTCTGTTTGAATAACTGTACACACCGTTTACAAATAAAATATTGCTCATATTGTTTTTATCAAGTATTGAAATAACAAATGTATCGTTCAGAAGCGTTCCGACTTTTGATATAAGACTTATTGCACACGCATGGGAAATATTTATCTTTTTTATTTTTATATTAAGCTTTTTAAAAATTTCATAATAGCTTTCTATCAAATCTTTTTCGACTGCACAGGCTAAAACTAAAACCCCGTCTTTTTTATTACCCATATCTAAAGTTGCGAAATCATAAAGAAAATCCTCGTACCCTTCTATCTCTGAAAAGTTGTCCTTTATAATTCCTTTAAGTTTTCTTATATTCAGTGCCGGAACAGTAAGCTTTTTCACATAAATAGAACCGCTGTCAACAGTAAGCAGTATATTCTTATCAAGAGACGGATTTTTATCAAATGCTTCTTTAAGCTTTTGTGTTATCTCAAATTCATCTGTTATAACACCGTTTATTATTGCACCTTCGGTAATCGGAATGTCTATTACATTCTTAACAACAATTTTTTTTGATTTAACAGAACCCTGTACAATATCTATTCTTTCATTGGAAATATAAATTGAAGTAGCCATATTTAATTAATTCCTTTCGCATATTAAAGAGCAATCAACCCACTCAGTTCACATTTCAAAATTGATATTAATCATAAACACCTATATAATAAAACCCCATAAATTTGCTGTATCAAGCTTTATAATTGACGCCATTTCCCCTTGTTGTTCAATCTGACTGTACATTCCGAAAATAGGAAGCATAACAGACAGCATTACAACACACACAATAACCGCCATAATAACTATCATAACAGGTTCAATAAACTGAATCAATTGTTTGGTTGCCATTTCGGATTCATAGTCAAATGAGTCGGCAGTAGATACAAGCAAAGTATCAAGCTGTCCTGTTTCTTCACCGACTGCAATTGTCTGTGCAAGTTTTTTATCAAATCCGTCTACCGTCATAAGAGTTGTTGAAAGCTGATTTCCGGCTCTTACACTCTTTATTACCTCATCAAATTGAGAAGTTATATACCTGTTGCCTATTGTGTCTTTTGCAATCTGAAGTGAATTAATAATTGTAAGTCCGCTTGAATAAAGCGAAGCTAAGGTTCTTGAAAACCTTGCTGTATAAATTATTTTAAGCAGTTTTCCTATTTTCGGGAACTTTAGCTTTTTCTTATCAAACCAGAAACGGAACCGTTCGTTTTTTCTTAGTATATATATCACTGATGCTAAAGCCAGCACAACACCCAAAACAATAAAATAATGATGTGTGAAAAAATTGCTTATACCAAGCATTATTTCAGTAATTTTAGGAATTTCCATTCCATCAAACACAGATGTAAATGTAGGGATTACAAATGTAAATAATATTATAACTACAAGAAGTGTTAAAACCGCAAGTATTATCGGATATGTAAGAGCACTTTTGATACTTCCGTTCAAGCGTTTTTCTTTTTCAAAATATGCTGCCATTTTATCCATTGTATCGTCAAGGCGTCCGGTTGCTTCACCCACCTTAACCATATTAATCAGCAGCAGAGGGAACTTCTGACCCTGCATCTCCATAGCGTCAGAAAGTGCAATTCCACGTTTAATCTGAGAATTAAGCTCAGAAAAAGCATTTTTAAGCCTCGGCTTCATATCTCTGTTTGAAATAATATTTAAAGCTCTCACCAGTGAAACACCAGAACTTAACATCGAACTAAGCTCTCTGCAAAATTCAGCAAGTTCACCGCTTTTAAGTCTTTTTGTTTTTTCTTTATCAGCAGCTTCTGTAAAATCAACAAGGATTAACCCCCTGTCACTAATCATTCTTTTAAGCTGATCAGGGTTGTTAAAAGTTACTTTTCCCTTTATGATTTTTCCAGACATATCTGTTGCATTATAGCGATATTCCGGCATAGCTTTCTCCTTTACTGAAATTTAGTTTAGTTATATTAATTTTATCATAAATATTGTAATTTTTCAATAGTTTTTATCTATTTTAATAGTTTGATTTGTGGGTTTATTAAAGTTTTATATATATTAAAAATAATATTATAAAAAAATTTTAAAATTAATCTGTTATTGATTTTTATATTTTCAACAACTCAGGTTATCCAACGCTAACTCATATTTGTTCAAAACAACAAAATTTAAAAAATCTATTGACAACTAACTGTAAAAGATGTATTATTACTTCAGTTAGTTTTTGCTAACTTATTTTTATTCAGTCAGGTTAGCAACCTCTAACTTGAAATTTATCAATATAAAAAGGAAGTCTGGATAATGATACCTTTAACATTTGCAGCTGTCGGTAAAAAAGCATCTATTAAAAAAATCAGCGGAAGAGATGATGCTAGGCGTTTTTTGGGAAGTCTTGGATTCGTCGAAGGCGGTGAAGTAGTAATAGTTTCAGATAACGGCGGAAATCTTATCGTAAATATAAAAGATACCCGTGTTGCAATAAGCCGTGAAATGGCCAGTAAAATTATAGTTGCATAAAATTTTGATAAACATAAAAGGAGAGATTTTAATGAAAACACTCAAAAATGTAAAAGTCGGCGAAACCGTCAGGGTGAAACGGCTTAATGGCGAGGGTGCAGTCAAACGAAGAATTATGGATATGGGTATCACAAAAGGCGTGGATATTCATGTAAGAAAAGTTGCTCCTCTGGGAGACCCGGTTGAAATTACTGTAAGGGGATATGAGCTTTCACTAAGAAAGGCTGACGCCGAAATGATAGAAATTGAGTAACGATATTTTTATATAATTAGGTTAGCAATTGCTAACATTGTAAAAAATAATTATAAGGAGTAATAAACTATGAGTATTAAAATCGCACTTGCAGGAAACCCTAACAGCGGTAAAACAACTCTTTTCAATGCATTGACAGGTTCTAATCAATTTGTCGGAAACTGGCCGGGAGTTACCGTTGAAAAAAAGGAAGGAAAAATAAAAGGATACACTTCTAAAGATAATGAAGTGATTCTTGTCGATTTGCCGGGAATATATTCTTTATCACCATATACATTGGAAGAAGTAGTATCCCGTAACTTCCTTTTAGATGAAAAGCCCGACGCAATAATAAATATAATAGACGGTTCAAACTTAGAGAGAAATCTATACCTCACTACTCAGCTTGTTGAACTCGGAATACCTGTTGTTGCCGCAATAAACATGATGGATATAGTGAGAAAAAGCGGTGACAAGCTTGATACTGATAAGCTTTCAAAAGAACTGGGCTGTGAAGTAGCGGAAATCTCCGCACTGAAAAGCGAAGGTATAAAAACTCTTGCAGAAAAGGCAGTTAAAGCGGCAAAAAGCGGTAAAAGAATGACTGCACAGCACAGCTTTGACGGATGTGTAGAACATACACTTGCACACATTGAAGAAGCTGTATTGCATGACATTCCCGAAGATAAACAAAGATTTTTGGCAATAAAGCTTTTTGAGCGTGATGAAAATGTAATCGAAAGGTTAAAGCTTGACGCTTATACGCTGTCTCATATTGAAGAGGATATTAAAAGCTGTGAAGACGAGATGGATGATGACAGCGAAAGCATAATAACATCCGAAAGATATACATATATTGCTTCAATTATCGGAAAATGCTATACTAAGAGAAACAAGTCCAAGCTTTCAACTACCGATAAAATTGATAAGGTGGTAACAAACCGCTGGCTTGCACTTCCTATTTTTGCGGTAATTATGTTTATAGTCTACTATGTTTCGGTATCAACAGTGGGAACATGGGCTACTGACTGGGCAAATGACGGATTGTTCGGAGACGGCTGGCATTTGTTCGGAATAGGCAGTTCAAAATATGAAGAAGAAACAGATACATGGGCAGCTGAAGAAGTGTTCACAAATGAAGTCACGGTTACTGTCAACAAGGCTGCCGATATCGGTATCACAGGTGCCGACGAAATTCAGTCGGCAATTAAAGACAAAGACTTCGGTGCTTTTGAAGAGGCATACGGTTCTTACGGCGAAGAACTTGAAGAAAAAGAAAACGGATTGTACGCTATATCTGGCATGCTTCCTCTTGATGAAGAAGGTGAATTTGAATCTCCTGACCCTGCGGATTACGGTGTGTGGGTACCGGGTATTCCTGTTTTAGTTGAAAACGGACTAAATGCTGTAAACTGTGCTGACTGGCTTCAGGGGCTGATTCTTAACGGTATAGTCGGAGGCGTCGGAGCAGTTTTAGGCTTTGTACCTCAGATGATCGTGCTGTTTATCTTCTTGGCATTTTTAGAGTCATGCGGATATATGGCGAGAATTGCATTTATTATGGACAGAATTTTCCGCCGTTTCGGTCTTTCGGGAAAATCATTTATTCCGATGCTTATCGGAACAGGGTGCGGCGTTCCGGGAATTATGGCCTCTCGTACAATTGAAAACGAAAGAGACCGCCGCATGACGATTATGACTACAACATTTATACCATGCGGAGCTAAGCTTCCTATAATAGCACTTATCGCAGCAGCATTATTCGGCGGAACATGGTGGGTGGCACCAAGTGCTTATTTCTTAGGTATTGCGGCAATAATTATTTCGGGAATAATACTCAAGAAAACAAAAGCCTTTTCAGGTGACCCTGCACCGTTTGTAATGGAGCTTCCTGCATACCATATGCCGACAGTTTCAAATGTTCTTCGCTCAATGTGGGAGCGTGCATGGTCATTTATTAAGAGAGCAGGTACTGTAATCCTTGTATCTTCAATTCTTATTTGGGCAGGATCTTGTTTCGGTGTTGTTAACGGAAATTTCACCTTCAGTGCAGATATGGAGCTTGAAGACAGTATACTCGGAATAATCGGCAATGCTATTGCTTGGATATTCGCACCTCTTGGATTCGGTGATATTAAAGCAACAGTTGCAACTATCATGGGACTTGTTGCAAAAGAAGAAGTAGTAGGAGTATTCGGTGTTCTCGACTTTGAAGGTATGACAAAACTTGCAGGCTACTCATTCTTGGCTTTCAATCTTCTCTGTGCACCTTGCTTTGCCGCTATGGGAGCAATCAAGCGTGAAATGAACAACGGAAAGTGGACAGCTTTCGCTATTACATATCAGTGTGTGTTTGCATATGCGGTTTCACTTATCATTTATCAGATAGGAAGCCTGTTCACGGGAAGTGTGAATATTATAGGACTTATTGCTGCACTTTTGATAGTCGCATTCTTAGTTTATATGCTTGCTAAGCCATATAAAGACAGTAATAAACTAAGCTCGAAAAGAGTTAAAGCCTAAAGCCATAACAATTAAACTTCATAAGATATAGCGTAAAAAAGTATTTTTCACGCACGGTTTCGAGACTTTACCGCAAAAAACAATGTGGCAATTTCGTCACCGAAATCGGTCCGAATGCCGTAGAAAGGTATGGTTATTCATATGATTGATTTTTTAAAAACTAATTTAGCAACAATCATTATTAGTGTAATTTTGCTTTGCATTGTTGTGTTCATCATCATTACAATGCATAAAAACAAAAAGGCAGGAAAGTCCTGCTCAGGCTGTGGATGCGGATGCTCCGGCTGTCCTAATTCAGGCTCCTGCCATAAGGATTAATTAATTTTTCAGCTTACAACCTTCCTCAATATTTAGTGTGACAAAAGCCCTTACGAAAATATTCGTAAGGGCTTTTGACTATTAAAACTATTATTTTGTATGATAAATATATTGTATCTCTCTCAGATTCTTTCCGCCGATATTATCATTCAAAAATCTTCCGCTTTGTATAAATCCGAACTTTTCATAAAAACATCGGGCATTTTCATTATCTTCTAGAACCCACAGAAAAATATCTTTAAACCCCATTTCAGTCAGCTCTTTGACAGCCGCCTGCAAAAGAGCTTTTCCATAACCTTTTCTCATAACTTCGGGTATAAGATAAATAGAAACTATCTCACCCCAGTGCTTCATTTCAGAAAATCGTGAAGCACAATAGCTTGCTGTTCCTACAATATTATCGTTTTCTAAAACAATAAGTGATTTTAACATCGGATTGCTAATGTTTTTTACCCATTTACCCTCAGAAATACCATCAAGATAAGATTTAGGAATAATGGATTTATATGCATATTTCCAGCTTTGCTCATATACTCGGCTTACAGATAACAAATCATCACTTTCAGTTAAATGCCTTATCTCCATTTCTTTCAATCCTTTTATATTACATCTGATTTATTCCCTGGAATTTAAAAGTCTTCCAAACAAAACTTCTCTTGCTTTTTCTTCAAGACTGTCATCAAGCGGTGTCATTTCAACAGCCTCTCCGTCACGCTCGGCACAATACTTTATTATATAATCTGCTAATACGGGATTTTTTGAAAGAAGCGGGCCGTGAAGATAGGTTGCTATTACATTCTTATCAAAATAGCCTTCATCACTGCTTTCAAAACGATTTCCGTTCCCGAAAAGAACTTTTCCGAACAGCTTGCCCGTATCTGAAGTCTGACCGCCGTGATTTTCAAATCCTATAATCTTGGTCTTTTCATTGCCCAGCTCCGACTCAATAATTATATTACCTATACATCTTTTACTTTTATTAAGAGAAGCTTCCGTATGATAAGGAAACATTCCAAGTCCGTTAATAACCTCACCGTTTGAGTCCTTATAGAACTCACCCATGAGCTGATAACCGCCGCAAATAAGCAAAAAAAATGTGCCGTTTTGATAAGCTTTTATTATTTCTTCACGGCAGCTTTGCAAATCATCTGCCAAAAGCTGCTGTTCAAAATCAGCCCCGCCTCCGAGATAAATCAAATCATATGATGAAAAATCTGTGTCTTCAGTTCCGACGCTGTGATGCTCAACAACGGTTTCAATGCCCCTTGCCTTCGCACGATAGCGTAATATCTCTATATTTCCGTTATCACCGTAAAGGTCAAGCATGTCTGAATACATATGTAAAATCCTGATTGTTTTCATAATTCATTCTTCCCTCTTGTTGTTATTTATATAGTTAATTACAGCAGTTCTTGTCGGCTGAACCGATGTATAGTTTGCTATTATAAATTTCTCGCCTTCTGTCGAAAACAGATTTGAAACTGCATCATCTAAATCAGGATATACCTCGATTTTTTCGGGGTCATATCCGCTGGTTTTAATTCTTATCGCTATATCATAAGCACGTCTTCCGCTTGTAATAACCCGCTTAACATTATTAAAAACCTCAAAGTTAATGTCCCAAATCCACGAAACATCATATCCGTCGGCTAGATTGTCATTTAACACAAACATAAGCTCTTTTTCGCAGTTTGTTTCGTTCATTACACGTATAGTCATATTTGCTCCGACCGGATTCTTAGCAAGGTTTATAACGGCATTACAATTTCCTATACTGAACCTTTCCATTCTTCCGTTATTGACTTCAAAAGTGTTAAGCGTATCACTTAAAATCTTATCATCAATATTATAAAGCTTAGCCACAGCACAAACAGCAGCCATATTATAGACATAATAAATGCTTTGGTTGTTTATGTTGTATTCTTTATTTTCAACTGTGAAATTACGGTTTTCAAGGTCAACATTTTTTACCTCAAGATAAACATCGTTATCTCCGAAATTACATTCAGGGCATTTAAAGCGTCCGATATGAGAATACTGATAATAGTCATATTTAAGAGGCTGTCCGCATATAGGACAGAATTTTCCTTCACCGACTTCATGAATACTTTCAGTTGCGTATTTATATTTTTCAACGCTGAAATACTTAACATTTTTGTTATTTGGATTAGCTTGTCCCAAACGTGCGACATTCGGGTCATCACCGTTTAAAATAACATTGCCCTCAAATGTTTCAAGAAAACTTCTGACTTTAAGAATAAGTGTTTCCACCTCTCCGTTTCGGTCAAGCTGATCTCTGAAGAAATTTAAAACAACCAGAGTTTCAAGACTCAGCTTTTTAAAAATAACAGGAACATGAGATTCATCAATTTCAAGAACAAGATAGTCCGCATGAATTTTTCCTGTCGGAGAACACAGTTTTAAGAATAAAGAAACAATTCCTGTATCAAGATTATTGCCTAACTTGTTTGTAATAACATTTTTTCCGCTACTTTCAAAAATATGATTTACAAAGTTGGTGACTGATGTCTTGCCGTTAGTTCCCGTAACCGCAATTATAGGACAATCAACCTTAAAATATCCCAAGATATTTTTGTTTATTCCAAGAAGTATAAGACCCGGAAGATTTCCTGCCCCTTTATGAAGAAGCTGTAAAACCTTGACTATAAGCTTTCCAAGCTGCAAGGTTAAAAAGTTATATAATCGCATTTTGCCTTATTCCTTTCAACATAAAATAACTCCGGCAAGTACAAACCTGCCGCCAATCAAACTATCCTTTTTTTGTATTCTTTCCAAAGACAGAATGCCTCTGGTAACTCGCCGGTTTCTCAGGCTTCATCTTCATAATATACCGCCAGGGACGGTCTATATCCTTTTGTCTGGCATATCCTATTCCAACACGCTTATCACGCCTTATTTTTGCCTTAATGCCTGTGTCCTCTATCCATATTGTATCACTATTAACAATAGACTGCCAATTGGCATCCATATTAATACCAAGATGTTTTGTCAGCTTACCCGGACCGTTGTACTTTCCCTCACAGGCACGAATCAAAACAGCCTGAGGGTCACCCTCGTCACCTGTAACAATATTCAAAAGAAAATGTATACCATAGCAAATATAAACATACACAGTTCCTGCCTGCTCCCATAAAATTTTTGTCCTCTCAGTTTTTCCTCTGTGTGCATGGCAGGCTGTATCATCAGTACCCTTATACGCCTCAGTTTCTGTAATCATTAAGCGTCTTTCTTCGCCGTCGACAACATGAACAAGAGTCTTGCCGACAAGTTCAGGTGCTACTTTTAATACATCTCTGTTAAAAAAATCATAATTAAGCTTCATTTCTATATTCATGCTCCGCTAAGAACATTCCTCCGTTTTATAATAATTATTTTTTCATTCTAAGACTTTCTACAATCTCTTCATCGGGAGTTACAAAAACCGTTTTGTAGTTAGTGAAAATAACCATTCCGGGCTTTGCACCGTTTGGCTTTTTTACATATCGGATTTCCGTATAATCCACAGGCACAGTTGAAGAATTCTTCGCACTTGAAT
The DNA here is from genome assembly GCA_900545345.1 of uncultured Ruminococcus sp. Lineage (GTDB taxonomy): Bacteria > Bacillota > Clostridia > Oscillospirales > Ruminococcaceae > UMGS1601. The sequence goes on along the minus strand of UQYQ01000005.1, from coordinate 80,462 downwards.
GAAACGCAGCTATCATACACGCCTCTTCAATTGTTTTATCGGAAGGTATTTCTCCTCTGCATTTAATAACTGTATGTGAACCTGTAATTTTCTGAGTATGAAGCCAAATATCTGATTTCTCACTGTCTTTAAGAGTGAGCTTATCGTTTTGTTTATTATTTCTTCCAACCAAAATCTCATAACCGTCAGATGAAATAAATTTTATAGGCGGCAGTGCCTTAGGCGGTTTTCCTTTAATACGGGAGCTTTTTATATATCCCTGCTCAGCAAGCTCTGAACGAAGCTCTATAACATCGCTTTCGGTTGAAGCACGGGTCAGTGCATCAAAAACACTGTCTATATAATTCAGTTCCTCTTCGCCGTCTTTAATAAGACCGGTCAGCATCTTTTCGGCAGTATCGGCTTTTCTGTATTCAGCATAATACTTCTGTGCATTTTGAGAAGGTGTAAGACGCTTGTCAAGCTTTACCTTAACTATTGGCATATCTTCTTTTGTATAATCCTCGACTTCTGCATAAGCCATACCCTTTTCAAGCTTATAAATATTAGACATAATAAGGTCGCCGTAATTTTTCAGCGTGTCACGCTCGGCACAGTCTTTTAACTCCTCACGCTGATTAGCAATACGCCTTGATATTCTGTCAGAAGTATTCACCAAAAACTTAAATAAATCAGAAGCCCTTTGCTTTGTTCTTGCTATTTGATCACGGGATGAATAAAAAACATCTAAAAGCTCACATGCAGATTCGAAATTTTTAGTAATCATAAGGTTTCCATACTGAGTAATATTACAAAAGCAAAAGTCTTTCAGCTGTCCCTCTTTTGTTTTTAAAACCGTAAACTTGTTTTTATGGGTATTTATTTCCCCTGCTGTTTTGTTTATGAAAAACAAAGCTCTGTCAATTTCATCATCACTCAGTTCAGAACAAATTTTTTCTTCGCCTTTTAAAGCAAAAAATTCAATCTCACGAGAAAAAACAGGAGAAATCCCCTCAAAAATTTTTGTCAGTGCTTTTGAAAAAATCTGATTTGCATTTTTAAATAAGCAAGCTATAAACTCATCTTTTGTAAAACTGAATAAAGATAATCTGCTTTCCTTAGGCGGAACCTGATAGGTAATCCCAGGCAGCACCATGCGAACACTTGACATATCGTGACCCACCCGTTTTATACTGTCGACAATTTTTCCGTCTGAATTTATCAAAATAAGATTTGAGCGTCTGCCCATTATTTCAACTGCAAGTGTAAAACGACAAATATCACCCATTTCGTTTGCAGAATCAAAATCAAAATAAAGTATTCTCTCAAAACCGTCCTGCCTGATTGAAACAAGCTTTCCGCCCGATAAATGCTTTCGCATAAGCATACAAAACATCGGCGGAGTTTTAGGATTTTCAATCTGTGCATTTGTTATATGCACTCTTGATGTCCCTGCACTTGTATTAAACAATAGTTTAAATGCTCCATCACGGGTACGAATTGTAAATAATATTTCTTCTTTTGACGGCTGATGAATCTTATCTACACGCCCGTCTGATAATACACTTTCAAGCTCTTTTTTTATTAAATTTAAAAACACTCCGTCAAGAGCCATCTAACCATCTCCCTTGTATAGCCCGCTGTTTATCAAGGCTTGTTATCACTCTAACTCACCAAAGGCATCAGTAGGCACAGCATCACCGCCGCCTTTAGAATCATACCAGCTTCTGCCCTCATTCACATCCGCAACCATAGGTACTGCAAGCTGAACTGCATTGGTCATTTCTTCGCCGAGAATTTCTTTTGCTTTTTCTTTATCTGCATTTGAAACTTCAATGATAAGCTCGTCATGAACCTGCAAAATAAGCCTTGCATTTAGATTTTCGGACTTTATTCTTTGATAAACCTTTACCATAGCAATTTTAATTATATCGGCAGCAGCACCCTGAATCGGAGCATTCATAGCCGCTCTTTTTCCGAAAGCCTGAAGCACTTTATTCGACGCTGAAAGCTCAGGAATATATCTTCGTCTTCCGAAAACAGTAGTCACATATCCGTTTTTCTTACCGTCTTCAACGGTTTTTTCCATAAACTCACTGACCTTTGGATAATGGTTTAAATAATCATTTATATACTTCTTTGCTTCAGCAACAGAAACCCCTATATCCTTTGAAAGTGAGAATGCACCTATTCCGTAAATTATTCCGAAATTTACCGCCTTAGCTGCACTTCTCATCTCAGGGGTCACAAAATCCTCGGGCATATCAAAAACTTGAGCTGCCGTTGATGTGTGAATATCCTCGCCGTTTATAAATGCAGACTGCATATTCTCATCGCCGCAAACAGATGCTAAAACTCTTAGTTCAATCTGACTGTAGTCGGCGTCTAAAAGAACATTTCCCTCATCTGCAACAAAGAACTTTCGCATATTTCTTCCAAGCTCTTTTCTGACAGGAATGTTCTGCATATTAGGCTCAGTTGAAGATATTCTGCCTGTTCTTGTTTCCGTTTGCCTGAATACAGAATGAACTCTTCCGTCATCGTGAATCTGTTTTAAAAGACCGTCTACATATGTTGAATTGAGTTTAGTCAGGGTTCTGTATTCTAAAATCATCGATACAATAGGATGTACATCAACAAGAGATTCTAGCACTTCGGCATTTGTCGAATAACCGCTCTTGGTTTTCTTTTTGCAAGGAAGTGAAAGATCTTCAAAAAGCACTATGCCAAGCTGTTTAGGAGACGCAATGTTGAATTCTTTTCCTGCAAGTTCATAAATGCTTTTTTGAAGCTCGTCTATCTGTTTTTTAAGAGCATTTCCAAACTCCTCAACGCCGTTTACATCAACCTTTACACCTGATACTTCCATTGAAGCCAAAACCTCACACAAAGGCTGTTCTATATCATATAAAAGCGATTCCATTTCCGTTAGTTCAATCTCAGCTTTAAGCCTTGTGCAAAGACTTTTAAGTGAAGCTATATCTGCATAATCCTCCATATCATACCTATATGTCACCTTATATGCAGAACAAAGATTTTCAATGGTATAATCACTTGCCTGAGATTTTAACAGATACCCGGCCAGGTCACATATAAACTTAACGCCCAAAAGTTCAAAGTCATTTGAAAAAGCAAATTTATATGCTTCTTTTCCCTCAAAGCAAAGCTTTTGGTTATCACATTCAAAAATCCGCTTAATCAAATTCTCTTTATTGGTTTTATAAATTTTATCGCCTGACATTAACTCTATATAAACATCATTCAAGTTATTTTCAAAGATAAAATAAATCTCATTTCCGGCATTTACGATTTCATTCAAAATTTCTTCTGACAGTTCACATACTTCAAATTTAGGCAAATCAATTTTAGGCGTATCAAACAGCGAAGCCTGACTGTTGTCACTTGAAGAAACCTGCTTCAAATCAAGTTTTTCTAAAAGCTTGAACATTTCAAGTTCTGAAAGAGTCTCAGATAACGCTGTCTTATCAACTTCACCGAACTTATAATAATCAACATCGGTATTTATAGGTACATCTAAGGCAATAGTACCTAAAAATCTGCTTTCAAAAGCTGAGTCCTTTCCTGCTTCAAGCTTCGATTTAACACCATTCGACAAATTCGAATCTTTAAATTCCTTATACAGCTTATCGATATTTCCGTATTTCTGTATTAAGCTAAGAGCTGTTTTTTCACCTATTCCCTTAACTCCCGAAATATTGTCGCTGCTGTCGCCCATCAAGGCTTTTATTTCAATCATCTGACGAGGCTCAACGCCGTATTCCTCCATAATTCTTTCAGGAGTATAAACCTTAGTTTCTTTTGTCCCTGCAAGTCTTACCGTCACACTATCACTAACAAGCTGAAAGCTGTCCCTGTCGCCTGTTAAAATAAAGCATTCATTCCCGCTTTTTGAAAATATATCGGAAATAGTGCCCAGAATATCATCGGCTTCATAGCCCTCAACCTCAACAACCTTTATTCCGAGTCCTTTTAAAATCTCTTTTATTTTCGGCATTTGCATAGCAAGCTCATCGGGCATTCCTTTTCTGTTTGCTTTATAGCTTGACACTGCTTTGTGCCTGAATGTCGGTGCTTTTAAATCAAACGCAACAGCAACACAATCAGGCTTTACAATGCCGAGTTCTTTAAGATAGATATTCATAAAGCCTGTAAGTGCATTTGTAAAAAAGCCCTTTGTATTTGAAAGCAGACGGATACCGTAATATGCTCTGTTCATTATACTGTTTCCGTCAATAGCTAATATTCTCATACTTATCCCTATTCCTTTAATCTATTTTGTACATTGCTTTCAGCTCATCTGAAAAGCCGGTACCGTCATCAGACTGAGTATAAAGCTGAGGCTCCACCTTCATGAAAGGTTTTGATCCTTTCTTTCCCTCAACCAAAACAAGCCATGGTGCCGTGTTTTTATTCTTTGAAACAAATCTGATACGTTTAGGCTCTAAATTATTTTCCCTCATTGCAACCATTATATCACAAAGTCGTTCCGGACGGTTGCAAACACAAAGTCTTCCTCCGAATTTTAAATTTCGTGACGCTGATTTGCATACATCATCAATAGTACAAAGCATTTCATGACGTGCTATTGAGCTTGACTCTGTATCATTTTTAATTCCAGACCCGTCTGCCTTATAAGGCGGATTGCAAGTAATCAAGTCTAACTCCTCGTTCGCTTTGAATTCCTTTAAATCACAGTGAACAGGTATTATTTTATTCTTTTCAATATTTGAATTTTCTATTGATAAATCAATTTGGTCAAATGCTTTTTTCTGAATCTCTAAAGCATAAATTTTTTTCGGAGAAAAATCACGCTCTAACAAAAGTGCGACTATACCGTTCCCCGAACAAAAATCAGCCGTGATATCCTTATGCCTTGCCTGACTGAAATTTGCAAGCAAAAATGCATCTGTCCCGAAACGATGTTCAGAAGATACACATACAGAAATATCATCTGACAATTTTTCATAGCTTAAATCGTTATATTTCATAATACTTGAATGTCACCTTATTCTTCTTCAGTTTTAATTACATTATCACAAAATTCCAAAAACTCATCATAGGTTGAAAGCGTACCGCAGGCATTGCGAAAGCTCGCTGCATTTTTTATCCCTTTTATATACCATGCAACATTTTTCCTTGCTTCTTTCATGCCCTGATGCTCACCCTTGAAATCTATTATCATTGAAACATGATGTTTCATTATCTCAATGCGTTCTTTTAAATCCGGTTCGGGAATACTCTCACCCGTTTCAAGATAATGCTCTATTTCTTTAAACACCCAAGGACTTCCGTATGTTCCCCTGCCGACCATAACAAGGTCACAGCCGGTACTCTTATACATAGCCTTAGCATCGGCACCGCACCTAATATCACCATTGCCTATCACAGGAATATTCACTGCTTCTTTAACCTGTTTTATAATATTCCAGTCCGCCTTTCCCGAATACATCTGCATTTTTGTCCTTGCATGAACTGCTATCGCTGACGCTCCCGCTGCTTCAAGGCTTTTGGCAAATTTAGGAGCATTAATACTGTCCTTATCCCACCCTGAACGAATTTTAACCGTAACAGGGCAATCAGCCACACGAACAACAGCCTCAACGATTTTCTCTGCGGTTTTGGGAAATTTCATTAAAGCGGAACCGCTTCCGTTACCTGCGATTTTAGGGACGGGACAACCCATATTAATATCTATTATATCAGGCTCAAAGCTGTTTAGAATTTCCGCAGCCCTTGCCATGTAAACAGGGTCTTCACCAAAAAGCTGGAGTGCAATCGGTCGTTCTCTTTCATCTATAGAACATAGTGCTTTAGTTTTTTTATCAGAAAAGCAAAGCCCTTTTGAAGAAATCATTTCGCTTACTAAATATGACGCTCCATACTCTTTACACATAAGTCTGTATGCCCTGTCAGCTACTGAAGCCATAGGTGCGAGTGCAGCAGTTTTTTTTATTTTGACATTGCCGATATTTATATATTCTAACAATTGCATTTCTCCCGGTTTAAAATTTAATATCCAAGCTTTTCGCCGACTAAAACAACTTTAATTCTTCCTTTATGCCTCTGCTTCGATGAAATAAGATAATTGCAGCATATTCTTGCGTCACTGTCACAGCCGCAGCTCATTACAGTTCCTTTGCCCTGTGAGATTGATACGCATTCCCCGCATTTACTGCAATAAGTATCTATATTCAGACGGACTGTGTTTTTCGGTGCGGCAATAGTCTTAACTCTTAAAATCGCTTCGTCCAAATCCTTAACTATCTTATTATATCCCACAACCATTACAACACTTCTTGGACCGAATGCTATCATAGAAACTCTGTTGGAATTTCCGTCAACATTATATAAAACGCCGTCCTCAGTTACGGCATTGCTTGAGCAAAAATATGTATCACATCCGTATTGCTCCTCATAAAGCTTGTGAACTTCTTCAGGTGTTTTTCCTTTTGAACGGTCAATGAAACTATACCTTCCGCTTGTTAAAAGGTCGTACACTCCGCATTCTTTGAGCGATTCCGAGCCGCCCGCTGCAACACTCATTCCGTCTTTTAACAGCGACTGAACTATCTCCTTTGCCTGAGCCTTATCCTCTGCAATAAAAGCCTCCATATTATTTTTTCTTAAATTATCAGCCACTTTTTCAAGCGTTGATTTTAATTCATTTTTCATAGATATCCTCCTTTTAATTTTTTTAAACTTTACATTAATATAGTTATTTATCAAAGACATACGCAAATTTTTAAATTTAAAACTTTTTCAAATTTGATATAGAAGCATAGCCACCGACTGCTTGCAGTTAATTCAAATCAATATTTCTGTTAAAAAGCTTATTAACCAACTCTGCCAAATGCTTATTTTCAGGATTTGAAAGATTCGGGTCATTCTTTATAATCGCTTTTGCTTCATCCTGTGCCTGTTTTAAAATCTCTGTATCCTCAGACATATCTGCTATCTTTAAGGCAGGAAGCCCATGCTGACGGCTTCCGAAAAAGTCACCCGGTCCTCTTAGCTTTAAGTCCTCTTCTGATATTTTAAAACCATCTGAAATCTTTGACATTATTTTAAGTCTTTTTACGCATTCCTCGGTAGGATTGTCCGTTATCAGAATACAATAGGATTTTTCACTTCCTCTTCCTACACGCCCTCTTAGCTGATGAAGCTGTGAAAGCCCGAAGCGTTCGGCGTTTTCTATCACCATAACCGCTGCATTCGGAACATCGACGCCGACTTCAACCACCGTGGTTGACACTAAAACATCTATGCTGCCGTCTTTGAATTCTTTCATTATGTCGTCCTTTTGCTTCGGCTTCAGCTTGCCGTGCAAAAGTCCGATATTATATCCTTTGAAATATGACTTTGAAATTTTATCTGCATATTCCTTAACCGATTGAAGCTCTAAATCGTTTTCTTCAATCATAGGGCATACTATATAAGCCTGACGTCCCTCATCAAGCCTGTCACGAACAAATCCAAATGCTCTTTCTCTGCCTTTTCCTGTTATAGCAAATGTATCTATAGGCTTTCTGCCCTTTGGAAATTCATTAATTACCGATATATCAAGGTCACCGTAAATCATCAATGCGAGCGTTCTCGGTATAGGGGTTGCCGACATAACCATGCAATGCGGATTATCACCCTTATTCGAGAGATTAGCACGCTGTTCGACACCGAATCTATGCTGTTCATCAGTAATAACTAGCCCCAGATTATGAAATACCGTAGATTCCTGAACAAGTGCATGAGTACCGACAACTACAGAAACCTCACCCGATTTGATTTGCTCTTTTATCTCACGCTTTCTCTTAACTGAAAGCGAACCTGTAAGCAGACATAGCTTCACCCCGAAAGGCGTCAGAAAATCAGACAAGGTTTTAAAATGCTGATTTGCAAGTATTTCAGTAGGTGCCATTAATGCCGTCTGAAAACTGTTTTTATAAGCAAAGAAAGCACATCCTGCCGCAACGGCTGTTTTTCCGGAACCGACATCTCCCTGCACAAGCCTGTTCATCGAAGAACCGCTTTTCATATCTGAAATACAATCGCTGATTGCATTTTTCTGGGCATTAGTAAGTTTAAACGGAAGTCCATTATAAAACTCATCAATCAGAATATCTTGCATTTTACAGCCCGTTTTACCTTTGTTTCTTCCTTTAAGTCTGAGCATTCCAAGACCGAGTGTAAGAAACTCATCAAACACAAGCCTGTTTTTTGCAATAGAAAGACTTAAAAAGTCCTTTGGATAATGAATATTTTTAAGCGCAAAATTAAGTGAACAAAGTCCTCTTCTGGCTGCAATCTCTTTAGGTATTGTTTCATAAATTTCACCGTCAAGATATTTCAGTGCATTTTGAACGGTTGTACGAACTAAAGACTGAGTAAGTCCCTCGGTCAACGAATACACAGGTTGAATTTTATCGGGAATATCAGCATTTAAAATAATGGGGGAAGAAATTTCCTTTCTGATAAGGTTTCCTGTGACCTTTCCATATAAAATATACTCTTCTCCCTCAGCAAGCTTATTAAAAGCAAATTCACTGTTATAAATAATAATTGTAATATCACTTTCATCATCTGTTAAAACAGCTTTATATATTGTCATCCCTTTTCTTATTCTGGCCGCAGCAAGTTTTTTTACTATCCTTCCCTTTATAATATTATTCTCATTAAGAACTAAGTCCTTAATCGGCACAGAATTTGAAAAGTCCATATAAGAACGAGGATAATGACACAATAAATCCGCAACAGTTGACACACCGAGTTTTTTATAAAGCTCTGCTCTTTTAGGGCCTACTCCTTTTAAATATGTTATATCACTGTCTAGCTTTAAGGGCATCATTACACCTCCTTAACTTATGTCATAGATTCAAAAATACATATATTTTAATTTTATCATATTTTTTTGAAAAATCATAGGCTTTTTAAAAAATTTATGGTATAATAAACTCAAATCGATTATAAACCAAAATATTTTAAAAAACATTTATGTTGATTTAGAATAAAAACCTTGTTTCTTTAAAAACATTGTATCACTAATTTAAGGAGAATAAAATGCCAGGAACACTTTATGTTGTCGGAACACCTATAGGAAATCTTTCTGACATGACATTACGGGCCGTTGAAACATTAAAAAAAGTAGACTTTATTTGTGCGGAAGACACAAGAGTAACTGCAAAACTTTTAAATTATTTCGAAATAAAAAAATCCCTTATCAGCTATCACGAGCATAATGCAAAGCAAAGCGGAAAAAATATTATCGACAGATTAAAATCCGGCGAAAACTGTGCAATTGTTACCGATGCCGGTATGCCTTGCATTTCAGATCCCGGAGAAGATTTAGTTAAACTTTGTGCCGAAAACGACATAAAAACAATTGTCGTTCCTCTTGCTTCTGCTGCTGTTTCCGCATTGGCAATAAGCGGGCTTTCAACATCCCGTTTTACATTTGAGGGCTTTTTATCCACAACAAAAAAACAGCGTCTTGAACACTTAGGAAGCCTAGTAAACGAATCAAGAACAATGATTTTTTATGAAGCTCCCCACAAGCTCATATATACTTTAAAGGACATGCTTGATTTCTTCGGCGACAGAAAAATATCGCTTTGCCGAGAACTCACCAAAATACACGAAGAAGTCATCAGAACAACTATTTCAGGTGCTATTGACAAATATAGCATGATTTCACCTAAAGGCGAATTCGTATTGGTTATTGAGGGAAAGCCCAAAGAAACCGAACATCAGGAAACTATTGAAAACGCAGTAACACAAATACACGAACTTATTGATAAAGGCATAAGGGCAGCAGACGCCTGTAAACAAATTGCAAAAATCACAAGCTTTTCTAAGAGCGAATTATATTCTAAAATTTTAAATGAAAAGCTCTGATGCAAATAAATAAACCAGAAAGGAGAAATGCTCACAACAAGAGCATACCCGGTTATGAAAATATCAAAAAGCATAAAAATACCACTTTCTTTTATTTCTTCTTTATCAATACTTATAACATCTTTCTCATTTACTTCATTTGCTGAAAACAATAAAACAGAAACTGTTATTTTTCCCGAACCGTCTGAGACTATTGAAGTAAGTCCATCAGATTCAATTCAGGAAGCATTTAACAAAGCAAAAGATAATACTGAAAATGAATATACCGAAGTTATATTGCAAAAAGGCGAAACATACTATATAGACTTGCCTTTATTTATATATTCAAATACTGTCGTTCAGGCCGAAGGTGCAATGATAGAAAGAACATATAACAAGAATGACCAAGGAACAGGAATTATCAGAAATCGTGCAAAAGACGGTACAACCGGATATAACAACAAAATCGGCGGCTATGATGTAACAAAAAATGTATATATAAACGGAGGTATATGGAGCGGAGGAAACCTTCCTGACAATGTTGTTTCTTCGACAAATATTATTTTCTGCCATGCTGATAATATAAATCTTCTCAATGCCGAATTTAAAAATAATTTTCAAAATCATCTGGTTGAATTCAATGCTGTTTCAAATTCTCTTGTTCAGAACTGTTCTTTTGACGGACTAAAAAAATCAAATACTTCTGCATCATATATGGCTTTTCAAATCGATATTGCACATTCATATGATACTTGCAAGCGAAACGACGGAGAACACATAAACTGTCCTGACCATGATTCAATTCCAAGCGGATATTATCCTGATAATACAGCGTGCAAAAACATAAGAATTCTTTCAAATTCATGGGGCACTAAAAAAACTGATTTCGGAAATTTTGATACAGCCTGCGGAAGCGATAAAACCCTTACTGACGGTGCAGGTCCTGTCAGCAATCCGGGCGAACCTATATATCATGAAGATATAAATATTTCTTATAATACAATAAACGGATGCTTAAACACTTCAATAGCTTCAAGAGGTCATAAAAATGTGACTATTAAAGGTAATACAATAACAAACAGCGTGGGAAAAGGTATTATTATCAAAAGAAGTCTTGGAGGTATTGTTACAGATAATACAATCACTGACACAAATGATACTGCAATACTTCTGTTTGAAAAAAGCACCTTGCCTGACGGCAATAAAAACAAAAAAATTACTTTTCTGAATTCAATAGATAATAATAAAATAATAAGAGCAAAAAAACATGGAATATCGGTTGAGGATGATTCCCGCGCAGACAGCATAACAGGCAACAGTATTACAAATGCTGACGGTCATGCTGTTTCAATAAGCGGAAAATCACAAGTATTAAAAAATATATCCCGAAACATTATAAAATGTCCTAAACAAAACGGTATATTCATTTATGACAATTCAAAGGTCGGTTCAATAGATAAAAATAACATCAGCAGCCCTGCCGGCAACGCAATAGCACTAAGCAAAGACTCTTGTATTTCAGATAAAATTTCTCTTAATACAATAACAAAGTCATCATCATATGGTATCCTTATATATGACAAAAGCTTGTCAAAATCTATCGAGAACAACAGCATTTCGGATACAGGCAAGCACGGTATAGGGCTGTATAAATCTTCTGCAGATTCAATTTCAGGGAACATAATATCAAATGCAAAACAACATGGCATTGTTCTCTCAACTAATTCTAAAACCACCGGTAATATTGAAAACAATACAATTTCACAAAGCGGAAAAAACGGGATTTTTATTTATAATAATTCAAGCTCGGCTTTGATAAAAAATAATAAGATTAGTGTTTCCAAAGCAAACGGCATTTCATTAAGCACCGGTTCAAGCGTTTCAGAAATCATAAACAACACAATAAGCAATTCTGCAAACTTTGCTATTGTGCTAAACGGTAAGTCAAAAACAAATAAAGTTTTAGGTAACAAGTTCTCTAACAATGCTGTAAACTGTAAGGCTTCTAAAGACTCACAGATTGTAAAAAATGACTGCATACCTGTAAAAACCACAAAAGCAAAAACTGCAGATAAAAAAACAGTCAAGCCTGAAATCAAAAAAATAAAATCATTCAAAGTAAAATCAAAAAAGAAAAAAACCATATCAGCTTCATGGAAAAAGCTTAACAATATTAACGGGTATTTTATCGAATACTCTTTAAATAAAAATTTCAAAGTTTCAAAATCTAAGAAATTAAATAAAAAATCAAAAAGCTGTACAATAAAAAAATTAAAATCGAAAAAGAAATACTATATCAGAATAAGAGCATATAAAAAATACTCTGTAAACGGAAAAACCAAGACTGCTTTCGGACCTTATTCTGTCAAAAAAATCAAAATAAGATAAGGATATTTTTATGTCAACAATATTTAAAGCAATGGATAAGTCAAATGTTCAATCTGTTGCACAAATTGAAAAAGAATGTTTTTCACACCCATGGAGTGAAGCTTCATTTTATGAAGAGCTTGACAATCCGCTCTCATTTACCGTTGTTGCTGTCGGTTCACAGCAATCACAGGACTTTGAAAATGAAGATGTGTTAGGATTTATAAATGCAAGGATAATAAATGACGAAGTATATATAAACAACATAGCGGTAAAAAAAGAATTCAGAAGAAAAGGTGTAGGAAAGGGTTTACTTTCAGCTCTTGAAAAAAAAGCCGGCAAAGTCAATGCTTCATTTATGACTCTCGAAGTAAGGGAATCGAATTTACCGGCAATTTCTCTTTACTCATCACTCGGATATGAAGTATCGGGAAAACGAAAAAAGTTTTACAGAGATCCGGTTGAAAACGCCGTATTAATGACAAAAAACCTCCCGCAGTTGTTTAATAACGACTGACCGGAAGGCATATTTTAAAACCGATAATAAAAACATCAAAAGGAGGAATGCTCTGTTTTTCACAGAGCAAAGTCACAGATTATGAAAATCTTAGGTATAGAAAGCTCTTGTGATGAAACAGCTGCTTCTGTTGTCGAAGACGGAAGATATGTACTTTCTAATGTGGTTGCATCACAAATTGAAGAACATAAGTTATATGGCGGAGTTGTTCCTGAGATAGCTTCACGCAGACACTCAGAAAACATACATACCGTGGTATCAGACGCACTAAAGGAAGCCGGCTGCACTCTTGATGATATTGATGCAATTGCAGTAACATACGCTCCGGGTCTAATCGGCGCATTGCTGGTTGGTGTTTCTTTTGCCAAAGGACTTGCGATGGATACCGGACTTCCGCTGATTCCCGTTCATCACATCGGGGGGCATATAGCTGCAAATTACATATCTAATCCCAACCTCAAGCCACCTTATCTCTCGCTTGTAATAAGCGGAGGACACAGCCATATTATAGAGGTTTTAGACTATACGAAATACCGAATTGTCGGTCGCACACGAGATGATGCCGCAGGAGAGTGCTTTGACAAAGCAGCAAGAACAATAGGATATCCGTATCCGGGCGGCAAAAGCATAGATGAAGCTTCACAAAGAGGGAACCCAAATACATATCCTTTACCTCATCCTCGTGTAACGGGAAGCGAATACGACTTTTCATTTTCAGGACTTAAAACCGCCGTTATCAATCTTGTTCACAATGCATCTCAAAAAGGAAATGAAATAAACTTTGATGACCTATGTGCATCATTTCAAAAAACCATATCCGAGATTCTGGTTTCAAAAACAATAAAAGCCGCAAAAAATCTGGGATACAAAACCATAGCTGTTTCCGGTGGCGTTTCAGCGAATTCAGGCGTCAGAAAGCTTTTATCAGAAGAATGTAAAAACAATGGATTTGAATTCTTTTGTCCTGAGCTTAAATATTGCGGCGACAACGGTGCTATGATTGCCAGCCAGGGGTATTTTGATTATCTGTCCGGAAAGCGTGCAGATGAAAGCCTTAATGCCGTTGCAACAATGCCGATAACCGAATAAGACAAATATCGTCAAAGAATTATTTTTTACTGTAATATACACATAAATGAGATAAACTGCATTCAGAACATTTTTCGCCTCTGGCTTTGCATGTATCTCTTCCGAAAAGCACAAGTCTGTGACAAAAATCAGAGCCTTTTTCAGGAGGAACAATTTTTCTTAAATCGTTCTCCACCTTAACAGGCTCTTTATTTTTTGTGAGCCCAAGACGACCGCATATTCTTATGCAATGTGTATCTGTCACTATTGCAGGCTTATGAAATATATCTCCCATAATTAAATTCGCAGTTTTTCTTCCTACTCCGCTTAGTTTTGTCAGCTCTTCTATTGTATCAGGCAGAGTATAATTATAATCTTCCCTTAGCTGAACACACATCTCTTTAATGCTTTTGGCCTTAGTTTTATAAAGCCCGCATGGTTTAACGATTTCTTCAATATCGGTGATGTCAGCATCAGCAAAATCGTCTATAGTCCTGAATTTTTTAAATAAATCTTTTGTGACAATATTAACCCTTGCATCTGTACACTGTGCAGAAAGCCTGGTTGCAATTAAAAGTTCATGAGGTTTTGAATACACAAGAGAGCATACAGCGTCAGGATAAATCCTTTCAAGCTCATCACAAACAAGTATTGCTTTTTCTTTTTTAGTCATATATATTCACCTGTTTTCTTTAAATCTTCTCTTTATATATTTTACTGCATAATTTTATATTTTTCAATAAAATTTTTCTTATTTAATTAAATCGGCAAAATATAAAACGATAAAAATAAAATAACTTATATTTACTTTTAAGTTATATTATGATATAATAATTTTAATTATAATTTTTATCTATGTACATGCTTTTCAGACCTTAGTCTATATATTTAAGCTTAAAAAATCAATTAGGCAAAAAGTCCTGAAAAAGTGATTGGTATAATGTGAGAAATAAGTTTTTCACACAAGAAAGACATGGTGATTAAAATGGCAAACAAAAAATCAAGCAGCACAATAAAAATAAAACAAAATGTTTATAATCCCGATGAGGAAGCTATGAAAAATTCAAAGGCTATCCTTAATAAAGATAAAGCATTTTATAAATTTTATAATATGAAAGGAACACAATTTTTTATAAAACATATTTTTGTCATACTTGCATTTTTAATACCGTTTTTAGTGATGCTGGCTATATTTATAAAAAATGAAGTATATCCTGCCGGTGACAAACAGCTTCTTATAATTGACTTCTGGCATCAATACTTCCCTTTTACATCTGAAATGCAGGACAAGCTGCAAAACGGAGGTTCATTGTTATATTCTCTGCGTTCAGGATGGGGACAGAATTTTCTTGGTATAATGTCTTATTATACGGCAAGTCCGCTTAACTTCCTATCACTTCTGATTCCGGAAACTCATCTGCGTGAATTTTTAGCACTGTTTGTGTGTATAAAAGTCGGCTGTGCAGGTCTTTTTATGGGAATGTATTTAAAGCATGTATTTAAAAGAAACGATTTTTCCGTTGTTCTTTTCTCAATTCCATATGCTTTGTGTGCATATATTGTGGGATATTATTGGAATATTATGTGGCTTGATACAGTTGCACTTATGCCTCTTGTTGCACTTGGTGTGCATTTTCTCATTAAACAAGGGAAATTCAAGCTTTATACAATTTCACTTGCTGTTGCATTTTTCTCAAACTTCTATATAGGATTTTTCCTATGCATATTTGTCGCACTTTATTTTATAGCAGAAGTAATTTGCTTAAAACTCAGCATTAAAAATATTTTGATAAAGCTTTGGCAGATTCTGCTCTTTTCAATAATAGGTATTGCACTGACGGCGATTTTAATTCTGCCTGCATACCTTGCATTAAAGCTGACATATTCAAGCGGCAACTCAAGCTTCCCTGAGCAAATGACCTTCTATAAAGATTTCAAAGAAGTGCTCGGAAACCTTCTTGCTTTTCAGACGCCTACTCACCTTGAGGGACTTCCGAACCTATACTGCTCACTTCTTGCGGTTATGATGATAGGTGTTCATGCACTTTCAAAAAAGATTTCAATAAGAGAAAAAGTTGTCATACTGCTTCTTCTTTCATTCCTGATTATAAGCTGTAACAACAACTTTTTGGATTACATTTGGCACGGCTTCCACTTCACAAACCAAATACCTTTCAGATTTTCATTTATATTTGCCTTTGTTCTTTTGGTTACGGCGTATCGTGCATTCACTCAGCTTGAAAAAATATCTGTATTTCATGTTATAGGTGCTGCCGCAGCTGCGGGCGGAATACTGGTTATAGGACTTCTTTCAGACAATGTATCAAACAAAGTAATAACAAACAATGTTGCACTGGCACTTGGATATCTGGCACTCATAACAATCCTTTTAGTCAAGTATAAATATATAAATACAAAAACAGTTGCTCTTGTTATGATTATTCCGATGATTATAGAAACATATAACAGTGCAAACAACCTGTTCAAGGATAACAATCTTGACCTTTCAACCTACAGCACTTATTATGACAAAAATGATGAAGTTCAAAAACTCTTAACAAAAACCGAACCTGCTGATGATGACTTCTACCGTACTGAAATGTCAAAATGGTATACTATAAACGACCCTTGCTTATATCGTTATTACGGTGTATCACAATTCAGCTCAATGTCAAACTCATCTGTAACAGCTTATATGGAAAACTTAGGTGTAGTATCACAGCTTGCCGGCAACAGATACTACTATGGTGCAACCAGTCCGTTTACAAATGCTTTGCTTAATCTGAAGTATGTTATTTCAAAAACAGGCACTAATTCAGATACTTATCTAAAAGAAATCGACGATGTTGACGGTGTTAAGCTATATGAAAACACAGCATATATGCCTTTTGGATTTATGACTGAAAGCGGATTAAAGGATTTCAAATTAAACAACCCTGACAACCCGTTTTATTATTTAAATGCATTGTTCACAAGCATGACAGGTATAGATAAAGAATTGTACTCATATGTTGTCATGACCAAAGGTGAAGCTGAAAATGCAACAATTACAAACGAAGATGACGCTACAGGAATGTATGGTTATGTACCAGGTGAAGAACACGGAACATCTCTGTTCAAAGGTGAAAAAGCTTTAAATATATCTAAAAACGATGTTGCAGGAGTAAAAGCACAAACATACTATCAGCTTATGCCTGAAAAACTGATTAAAATACTCAACCCCGATAACGAAAAAACTATAAGCCAAAAAGCTCTTAAAGAAAAGCAGCTATATATATCATTCACATATCAAGAAGATGAGAACGCTTGGAATGATGATTCCGAATACAGATTTGTATTCTATACACCGGCTGAAAACTCAGACGAAGATCCTGACATGATGACAGTAGAGGATGAATACGACCCGGGTCAGCCTTTTGAATTCAAGACCGAAATCACCGAGGAAATGCTGGAAAGAGGTCTTGTTATCGAAGGCTTTGGAGTTGTGCTTAATGAAGTTTCGGTTGTTGATGCTACCGATGATACTCAAACAGACTCATCTAACGAAACTGCAACCTTTAAATTCAATTATAAGGTTGATTCGGATTCAATGCTTTACGGATTCATTAAAACTCCTATAATTGAAAATGTTGATACAAAAATGAGTTCCGATGACCAGACATATTCATATACCGTTGAAGATGACCTTGAATATGTTTTCCCTGTAGGATTTGCAAAAGCAGGTGATACCGCAACTGTTTCGGGAACAACCAAAGAAGCATTAAAAGCATCAGGCGATTTGTTCTGCTTTGTGTATAAGATTAATGACGATGTTCTCAAAGAGGGACTTAACAAACTAAAGGCAAACGGAACATACAATATCACTGAACGCAGCGACACCTATTTCAAAGGTGAAATTGATGCAAAAACAGACGGATATATGTACACTGCAATTCCTGCCAATGGATGGACAGCTTATGTAGACGGAGAAAAAGCCGAAACTGCTGAGCTTTGCGATGCAGTATTAGGAGTAAAGCTTAATAAAGGTAAGCATACTGTCGAGCTTAAATACACACCTCCGGGATTTATTGCCGGTGTACTAATTTCAGCTGCCGGACTTGTTCTTTTGATTTTTATGAGTATCTTCGTAAAAAAACGCAGACCGAAATGCTTTGAATCACTGGATGTTCTTGAAGAGGAACACAGATTAAAAAGAGCGGAAAAAGAAGCTGCAAAGGCTGAACTGAAAGCAAAGAAAAAATCAATTGAAAATTCTGAACCTAAAGATGATTTAACAGATAAAGAAGCTTATTATGAAAATTCCGATGATGAATCAAAGCCGGTTGAAAACAGTTCAGATAACATAAATAATGAGCCGATACTTTCATCAGACAACATACAGCTTTTTGATTCTGAAGGTAATGAAATTGAACTGGAATCACCTGAAATAGAAAATGAGCCTGATAATAACAAATAAACAAACACAAAGGGCATTGCATATGCAATGCCCTATTTTTATCTAAAACATTCTTCCGTACCTAGCGTCTGGTCCTAACTCTTTTTCAATTTCTAAAAGTCTGTTGTACTTTTCACACCTTTCACTTCTGCAAGGAGCACCGGTCTTTATCTGTCCGGCTGAAAGAGCCACTGCCAAATCAGCGATAAAGCTATCAGCTGTTTCTCCGCTTCTGTGAGAAATAATCGTATTATAACCGTTATCATACGCAAGCCTTATCGCTTTAATTGCGTCGCTTAAAGTCCCGATCTGATTAACTTTTATCAAAATCGCATTTGCCGCCTTGCTTGAAATTCCCTTTTGAAGTCTGTCAGGATTGGTAACAAACAAATCATCACCGACAATCTGAACCTTGTCTCCTATTTCTTTAGTAAGCTTTTCAAAGCCGGCAAAATCACTTTCTCCCAAAGGGTCTTCAACTGAACGGATAGGATAACTCTTACACAGTTCCTTAATATATTCAATCATACCGTTTGTATCAAGCATTCTTCCTCTTTTAGGAAGCTTATATCCTCCGTCGCACACCCATTCGGTTGCAGCAACATCAAGAGCAAGCTTAAATTTATCGTCATCAAAACCTGCTTGAAAAATTGCTTCTAAAATTAAATCCAACGCCTCTTCGTCACTGCTTATATCAGGAGCAAAACCTCCCTCATCGCCAACACCTGTTGACAATCCTTTTTTCTTCAATATCTTGCCGAGAGTATGATAAACCTCGCATGATGCTCTCAGCCCCTCACTGTAATGTGAAAATCCAAGAGGCATAATCATAAATTCCTGAATATCAATATTATTGCTTGAGTGTGCACCGCCGTTTAAAATATTGAGCATAGGAATAGGAAGTATCTTTTCATCATCAAGACTAAGAGATTTGTAAAGCGGGGTTTTTCTTGCCTTTGCGGTTGCACGGGCAAAAGCCAGTGAAACTGCCAAAACCGCATTAGCACCCAAAGCTTTTAAATTAGGCGTTCCGTCAATTGCTTTTAAAGTGTCGTCAAGCTCCTGCTGGTCTATATCACCCTTAGTGATAAGTGCAGGTTTAATGATATCCGTTATATTCGATATGGCCTTTACAACACCTTTACCGAAATACCTTTCGTCATTACCGTCACGAAGCTCATATGCTTCAAAACTGCCGGTTGACGCACCTGACGGAACACAGGCTGCTGCATTTGTTCCGTCCTCTAACGTTACAATTGCTTTAACTGTCGGGTTTCCGCGGGAATCCAATATCTCGATTCCGTCTATATCCTTTATTCTCATAAATTCAAATTCCTTTCTCAATATTCAAATAACTTTTTAAACTGCAAGACTTCCTGTTTCAGATTCCAACAGCAGCAGAATTTGCTCCTCTTCGCCTGTTTCACAGTTGACATATACTAAAACATTCTTATTATCCTTTGTTTTGCATTTAAGTTCATAGCATAAAATTTCAACATCACCGTCTGATGGAATTAACGCTTTTTGCACACTTTTTACAGACAGGCGTGATGAAGCAACTTTTTTAGCGTCATCATTCGTAATCTTAGGATTTGAAAGCTTTCTGTTTTTGTGATTTACCAAAAATCCTCTTGCATCAAAGCCCAAGATTTCACCGTTATCCATTGCTACTTTAACCTTGATTAAGTCTGTATAATAAAAAACATCATTCTCTTTAAATGCAAAGTTTACCGTACATACATTTCCGACTGTTTCATAATATGTCGGCTCCATTTCATAAATGCCAAGCTCACTCAGATAACCGTTTGCATAATCAACCGCTTCTTTGTTTTCGATATTATTTTCTTTTACATCACGGTTTCTTATCATATAAGAGCAATAACCGCCTTTTTTAGTTATTGCAACAGTGGTATTTATACCCTCTATATTACTTTCAAAAACATAAGAAGGCATTTTTCCGTCTTCGTTGTTGGAAAGCTTTAGTGTATCCTCCTGAACAACGGAAACCTCAGCAGCATGCTTTCTGGCCTTTTTCTCTGTTATTTCTTTTTTGCCTTTAAGCATTTCCGGTTCCTTTTCCAAAATATGATCAGAGAAAGGTCCGTCATAAATAAGAGTAGGATAATTTTCAAAATTTTCTTCAATGTTGCCTAAGCTTATATGTGCATTGCTCTCACTGCCGTTGTTACTCTTTACCTGATCTTCAGAAAGATTATTGATTTTTGAAACTGTCTTGTATGAAAGCTCTTCTCCGTTTCCCCTGATGCTCTGCTCAATCTCCCACAGCTTGTTTTTAAACTCATTTGAATAATTATAAAGCTTTTCAAGAGTCTTATACTCTTCTTCGGTAATCTTTTGACCTTTCTCCAGCTTCTTGCTGAGGCTTAAAGCATAATTTCCTACCTGTGATAAAAACTTATTTGCACCCTCTAAACTCTGCTCAGCCGAAGAAAGCTGAGAAAGAGCTGCCTTTGCACTGGAAGAGTCTAAAAGAAGGTCGTTTGAGATAGAGGCAAGCATATTTGAAGTTCCGGAATACAAACCCTTTTGAAGGGAAGTATTGATATTATCTGCTGCCATTGATAATTCTTCAATAGCTTTAAGATAATTGTATTCAAGTGCAAGCTCGGCTTTTTTCGCTCTTATACTGAAAGTCAGTATAATAGCAAACAGCAGAAGAAAAATTGCTGTAACAAAAGTTATTATACGGACAAATGCCCGTCTGCTCATATGTGAAGTCATAATAAATTTCTCCCTTTTATAGATATTTAAAACTATTATTTCCTCAGCATATAAATTTATACACAAGCAAAAAGCAAAATTAAAACAACTTAAACATAACAGTTTCCGATTATGCTTAAGTTGTCTATAAAAATTTATTAAAAGACCTATGCGTTAAGCCTTAATTTGCTTTCATTACAAATATTGAATTCACCGTTACTTACAGACAGCAAAAGCGATTTACATTCAATTTGCGAAAAAAATTCGTCAGTAATAAGATTTTCTATTTTTCTTCTGATGATTCTCGGAATTTCCCTTGCACCATATTCTTTTGAGCAGCCGTCATGACTTAATTTTTCGGAAACCTCAGGGGTATATGACAGATTTATACCCAATTCCGCACACCTGTCAGTTAACTTTTTAAGTTCTAAGTCGGCAATTTTAATAAGACTTTCCTCATCAAGCATATCAAAAGTAATTATCTCATCAATTCGATTAATAAGCTCAGGTGAAAATATCTTTTTAAGCTCGGCTTTCATCTCTTTATCATTAAAGCTGTTTGTCTTAACTGTTTGAGAAAACCCAAATGAATTATCTTTAATAATTTTTCTTGCACCGATATTTGATGTCATAATTATAATTGTATTTTTAAATGACACTCTTCGACCGGCTGAGTCAGTTAAAAATCCATCGTCAAGAATTTGCAGAAGCAGATTTAATATATCAGTATGTGCTTTTTCTATCTCATCTAACAGAATAAGTGAATAAGGGTTTCTTCTCACTTTTTCTGTCAGCAGGCTTCCGTTAGGTGAGTCGTATCCTACATATCCCGGAGGTGAACCTATAAGTTTAGATACACTGTGACGCTCCATAAATTCAGACATATCGAGTCTTATCATATTGTTTTCACCGCCGAAAACCTCATTTGCAAGCTCTTTGGCAAGTGCGGTTTTTCCTACTCCGCTTGAACCCAAGAACACAAACGAACCGATAGGCTTTGAAGAATCTTTAAGTCCTGCCCGTCCCCTTTTTATTGCAAGAGAAACTGCTTCAACTGCTCTGTTTTGCCCGATAATCTTTTTAGAAAGATTCTCTTTAAGCGAGCAAAGTTTCAAAAGTTCACTGCTTTTAATAGTTTCAAGCGGAACAGAAACCATACTGGAAATTCGTTTGTCAATGTCTATTTTTAAAACGCTTTTTGAATCATCTGAAAATGAACAGCTGTTTGTCTTAGAAAGTTTATCTAAATAGTCGTCCTTGGTTATTTTACCGAGAACATAATCATTGAATACCTCATACATTTCCCCTGTATTTATATCTTCCTCTTTTTTCTCAAGATGAACATACGCACAAGCGTCATCTATTAAATCAATAGCTTTATCCGGAAAATGTCTGTCTGTCAGATATCTTCCCGAAAGCTTGACAGCTTCACAAATTGCTTCATCTGTGATTTTCACACCATGAAACGCTTCATATTTAGGAACTATTCCTTTCAAGATTTTTATAGTCGTATTCTCATCGGGCTCTTCAACCTTAACTATCTGAAACCTTCTTTCAAATGCAGAATCCTTTTCTATATGAGTTCTGTACTCATCAAATGTAGTCGCCCCTATTATGCTTATTTCTCCCCTTGCCAATGCAGGCTTTAAAATATTGGCAGCATCAATTGCACCTTCAGCCGCACCTGCTCCTATAATAGTATGAATCTCATCTATAAAAAGTATTATCCCCCTGGACCTTTTAGCTTCTTTTATACAAGACTTCAGCCGTTCTTCAAAATCGCCTCTGTATTTTGCCCCTGCCAAAAGCTCTGTTATATCTAAAGTGAAAATTCTTTTATCCTGCAAAATGCCGGGAACATTCTTTTCATATATTCTCTGTGCAAGTGCTTCTACAATAGCAGTTTTTCCGACTCCGGCTTCTCCTACAAGGCATGGATTGTTTTTCTGTCTTCTTGATAAAATCGCTATAACCTGATTAATTTCATCATCCCGTTCTAAAACAGGGTCAAAGCTTTCTGATGCCTCCTTGCCGGTAAGCTCTCTTCCGTATTTAGACAAATATTTAAGCTTTTCATTATTCGGCTTAAAAAACGCTATATCTGCTTTTCCTATAGTTGAACAATCATTATAAAGCTTTGATACAGGAATATCAAGTTCTTCTAAAATCTGCATCGCCTGAGAATCTCCCTGCCTTAACATAATCATCAGAAGATGTTCTGTTCCGCATTGTTTTGAACTTAAACCCTTTGACAAAGATATCGCTCCGTTTACTATTTTTTCTGCTGTGGGTGTCATATAATCCTCATCATCTTCAATTCTGCATGCAGTACCGATTCCGACTAATTCCTCTAATTTATCCAATACATCATTTTTATTAACGCCATTCCTTAAAAGTACAACAGACGCAGTACAATTTTCATTTTCTAAAAAAGAAAGCAAAATATGTTCACTTCCCACATAAGTATGACCCAGTCTTCCCGCTATGCATTTAGCATTTTCTAAAATCTCTCTGCATTTCTTAGTCATCTCATCAAAATTGTAATTGTTCATATTGCAAATCTCCTTTTATGATATACATAAGTTTTGGCAAAATATTAAAAATTATTCTCTATATATTTTATGCAGTTTATATTTGTCTGTAACACTTTTTTGAAAATGCCATACACTATAATATAAAGCAAAGTTATTCGGCAGGAAACACGAATAATCTACTTCCGATAATGGCTGCCCGGCAGCCCCTTCGGAAAATGCTTTATAAAAAATTTATACATTGAAAAGGAGTGCGTATTATGAACGGATGCGGAGGATGCACATGGATTATTATCTTAATCCTAATTCTATTCTGCTGCGGTGGCTGCGGCACAGGTTTTGCTAACAACGGTTGTGGTTGTGGCTGCGGTTGCAACAATGGCTGCGGCAATGACTGTGGCTGCGGATGCTAGTTTTTAAATAAAACTGGTTAGCACTTAACAAAAGGCTTGAAGGAGTTTATTCCTTCAGGCCTTTTAATTTATATATTCTTAATCATTTATATTGACAGGCTATGTTAATTGTTGTATAATAACTTTAAAAATAAATAATATGCTTAAAAAGTTCAGAATATATAGATAAAGAACTTTTTTGCTAAGACAAAATATTATAACACACAAAAGAAAGGTGATAGTTTATGGAGAACAAAACCGAAGGCAAAGGCTTCTGGCTTATATTAAGCGCACTTGTTGTTATTGCGGCTTCATCAGTTTATTTTGTATATAAATTAATGAGCGATAAGGCTTATAACGAAAAATGGCAGGATTATGACGAATGCGGAATAATGTAATAAAATAAAAATCCGAAAGCAAGAGCTTTCGGATTTTTTTATAACTTATTATCCTAATGTATTAATTATAATACCTGATAAAACTGCAGTGATATATAAAATCCCGCATATTAAAAAGTTTTTCTTCATATGTTTCTTATTGGTTTTGAAGAGTACTAAAAGTCCCAGTCCTGCACTGGTACAAAGCCCTGCAATTGCTGAACCGAACGACAAAATTCCATCCTCAAGATAAAGCTGAGTTATTATAACCGATGAAGCACAGTTCGGAATAAATCCCACTAAAGCGGAAATAAAAGGCTGAAAGAAACTGTCACTCATCATAAATTTTGCAATGTTACCTTCACCGACAAGTACAATAGCCATATTCAATAAAAGTGTAATAACAAAAACAAATACTGTAATATTAACAGTATGCATTAATGCTGAATATAAAATACCATGCTCCTCACATCCGCAGTTTTCGCATAGCTCATGAAAGTGATTATCATTATCGGTTGTTTTATTTCTGTTTAAAAATTTAAAAATAATATCAACCGTTATTCCCGCTAAAACCGCAATAACAATTTTGACTGAAATTAACTTCCACAATACAGAAATCTTAGCGGGATTTGCAATAATCATAGGTATTGCTTCATCACTTGTTGCAAGAAACACCGAAATAATCGTTCCGATAGAAATTACCCTTCCGGTATACAGATTAGCAGCTGCAGCTGATACTCCGCACTGAGGAACAGTACCGATTACCGCACCTCCCACAGGACCGAACGGTCCTAATTTTTTAAAAGCTTTTACTATTTTATCCGAAGAAGCATGCTCCATATATTCTATTAATATATAGACACCGAATAAAAAAGGTATCATAAGTGCAGTGTCCTTTAACGCATCTAAAAGAACATCCAATAATGTGTTAAGCATTTATCTTCTCCTTTATCTGAAAATACCCGATTCAAACTGTATCTGAATTTTATTTTTTGTCTTTAAAAACAATTAATTTACTGATTATATAGTTAGATATCAGCACAATAAACTGCGCTAAAATTTTTATTATCAGTTCATTAAATCCCAATGCCGAAACAAAAACTAAAAGTATAACTGTTTCTAACAAAAAAGTTGCAAATCTTCCCCCCAAAAATGCGGTCATTTGACGGAAAAATTCTCTCCAAGTGTTTGTCGGAGAGTTGAACACCCATATTCTATTTGTGAAAAACGCAAACAGTACAGCACAAATCCATGAGATAGCATTTGTCAATATAACCTTTAAACTATACATACTGCCAAATAATGAAATGTTCAAATCAGCAGTTATTAATATTTCAGCAAGCCAGAAAGTAAAAATACTTACAAGGGTTGTCAGACCTCCGAAAAATAAATATAAAAGAACTGATTTGTTTTTTATGTAAAAACTTTCAAATATTGAAAATGGTCTGATATGCATTATTCTGTCGAATATATCAGGAGTTCTTTCATTTTCAGCATAATAATTTCTTTTTTTATTATCATTTGGTGCCTGTCCATTTGAACTGCCCATTTTATTCACCTCAAAAACCATGTGCATTTCTAACATTAATGATTAATTATACCGCAAAATTACTATGTAGTCAAGCAAAAAAAGTAATTGCATTTGTCAAAAAAATATGATATACTAATTAACACTATTTTCTATAACAGGCAAAAACATCTTTTTAAATTAAAAAACTCAACTATTTAAAGGAGCAGATTATAAAATGTATATTGCAGTAATAATTTTGTTAGTAGCATTATCTGCAGCTTTTTCATCTACTGAAACAGCCTTTTCATCAGTAAATAAAATAAGAATAAAATCATATGCTAACGACGGAAATAAAAAAGCTAAAAAGGCTCTTAACATCATTGATAATTTCGACAAGGCTCTTACCGCAATATTAATCGGAAATAACATAGTAAATATATTGTCTGCTTCATTGGCAACAGTAATGTTTACAGAATATTTCGGTGCGGGAAGTGTAGGTATAGCGACACTTGTTATGACAATTGTGGTTTTAATATTCGGCGAAATTCTTCCTAAAAGCTTAGCAAGCGAAAATGCAGAAAAAATGACGCTTATTATCGCACCCGTTTTAAGTGCTTTCATAACGATTATAAAACCTGTTGTTTTCTTAATCTCAAAATTAAAAAATGCCGTTACAAAGCTTTTCGGCTCACGGAAAGAAGAGCCGTTTGTTACCGAAGAAGAGTTAAAATACCTTATTGATGAAATTGAAGATGAGGGCGTTTTAGAAGAACAGGAATCAGACCTTGTTCGTTCCGCTCTTGACTTTGATGAAATAACAATTAACGAAATTCTGATTCCAAGGGTAAATGTCGAAGCAATTGATATCGAAAGTTCACTTGATGAAATTAAAGATGAATTTTTAAATACACAATACTCAAGATTTCCTATATATAAAGACACTATTGACAATATCATAGGAATACTTCATCAAAGCGACTTTTTCGGTGTGTATTTCGGCAGTAATTCAGATAATAAGACAGATTTAAAATCTGTCTTAAAAAAGCCGATATATATACCGGAATATCAGAAAATATCAGTAACCTTAAACCTTATGCAAAAGCAAAAAGTTCATATGGCTGTTGTCATTGACGAATACGGCGGAACTAAAGGAATCGTTACACTTGAAGATATTATTGAAGAACTTGTCGGTGAAATATACGACGAAAGTGATGAAGAGGATACTTCATTTATTCAGCTTTCATCAAACAACTATGAGGTTTCTGCCGATATATCAATAAACGATTTTCTTGACAGACTCGGACTTCCCGAAAACACGATAGACAGCGATTGTAATTCTGTCGGCGGCTGGTTTATGGATACGCTTGATAAGGTTCCCGAATACGGAAACACCATTCAGATAGGAAACTTCACACTTAAAGCAATTGAAGTGAACGACCAAAAACTCGAACGGATTTTTGTTACCGTAAAATCAGAAGACACTTCAAAATAACAGACCGGAATTCTGATAAGACACTTTTTATAGTATTTATTAACTGTATGAAAAAGTTATAAACAAAACCCGTTTAAGCTCATACTACTTAACACTCTCACCCTATCAGGACACAATAAAATGCACTACTTACAAGCAATATAAATATCCATGCTCTCCCCGGCGGTTTCAAAGCATGGAATAACGTTCTTTTCCGTGTGTTCCAGACCGTTCACGCGCATATACTCCATAAGCGTTTTATAGGCGTTGGGAATGGTCACAAAAGGGTTTTCAAAGGGCTTTTCAATGTGTATTGCTGCATACCTGTGGGCTGACTGCTCGTGTATTTCAATGTCAGGAGGAACGACCTCATCAGGCAGTATCCATGCCGCTTCGTAGCCGTGCATATTAAAAGCATTTATCTGTTCCTGTGACACATTTGGGAAATCCCAGCCAATGACACGAGGATTGTCCACTCCGCAGCTATGGGCAATGGAAAATACTCTGTCGATAGCGTCACCCTCAGGGACAGTGCTTATAACGGCATGTTTTATATAGCGGAAAGCCGGGACGGTCTCAACACGCAAATTTGTATACGCTTCACCACAAGTGACCATATCATCACGAAATAAGTTATCCAGCGAGCAATTGAACAGCCTGCAAAGCTCTATAGCCTTGTCCATTTCGGGCTGTGCTGTATCCAGCTCCCATTTTGATACGGTTTGACGGCTGATATTTATTTTTTCAGCCAAATCCTCCTGCGTCATATTTCCTCTCAGATGTCTTAAAAACTTCAAATTTTTTCCGAAGCTCATAAAATATTCTCCTTTCATTTTCTTGCGCCGCGCCGCATTATCAGTATAGTATTTTTCTCAACAAACTGCAACCAATCTATATACGCTATTTTTTTGAATCGTGCAACTTCAAAGTGCGGAGAATATTTTTGATAATGGGAACAGTCCGCCAAAAGGCAGAGTGCGTCCGGCGGCTCGTCGGGTTGACAGTATCTTTCTTGTATGATAAAATATTTATGGAAAATACCCCAGTCTTTACTGAAAAGGAATGATAAATTTATGACTTATAAAGAAGAATTTATAAAGTTTATGGAAGAAAGCGGAGTTTTAAAATTCGGCGAATTCACACTGAAAAGCGGAAGAATTGCACCGTATTTTTTAAACGCAGGAAGTTATTGTACAGGTGAACAGCTTGTAAAGCTCGGCCACTATTATGCACAGTGCATTAAAGAACACGATGTTGAATTCGACACTCTGTTCGGACCAGCATATAAAGGAATGCCTTTGGCATGTTCAGCTGCCATTGCACTTTCAAATGATTTTGGCATAAACGCTAATTACTGTTTTGACAGAAAAGAAGTCAAAGACCACGGTGAGGGCGGTATGTTTGTCGGAAAGAATCTTGAAGACGGTGAAAAGGTTATATATATCGAAGATGTTATGACTTCAGGAAAAGCACTTAGAGAAACCCTCCCTAAATTAAAGGCTCAGGCTGATGTAAATGTAACTGCAATGTTTATTTCAGTTGACAGAATGGAAAAAGGCACAGGCGAAAAATCGGCTGTACAGCAAACTGCCGATGACTTCGGAATTCCTGTATATTCAATCGTAAACATATATGATATTATTGATTGTATCAAAAAAGGAATAATAGGCGGACAAGAATACCTTGACAAGATGATGGCTTATATTGAAAAATACGGAGCATAAAATCTTATACATTATATTCGAATAACAAAAAGAGCAAAGCTTGAAATTTAAAAGCCTTGCTCTTTATTTATTATATTCTAAAATTAACAATCATTAAGCGATAAAATTAAATTATATCTTTGAATATCCGAAACAATTAATAATAGCGTCAACTTTTTGACCTGCTTTGCATAACGGACAATCTCCGGCAGGATAAGTGTCATAGTTTGGTACATCATCAGCTGAGAAAATGCAGTTAATCTCAAAACCGTGACTTTCCTTTCTTGCTGAGAAGATTGATGAAATAGCAGTTAAATTGCCGTTGTAATACTGAAGACACTCTACCATCCTGTTAATTGTTTTTCCGGTTGACACAGAAGAAATCAACAGCATAATATTCTTGCCCCAAACAGCTTTTTGAGTATTGTCTCTAAACACCATCTGATTGTTGGAATTCAGTTCAGGTGTCAAAACATTTATGTCTGCATTTACATTCATTCCGCCGCCTGACAACTCACTTGCCAAAAATGCACCAATCATTTCGGTACCCTCTAAGCATATTATTGTATCTATCTGAACAGACATTAGTTTAGTTGATAACTCTTTAGCGGTTTCTTTAGCCATCTTGTGCTGAGTTTTCAATCTGGTCATGTCCATATAATTATTAACATGAGAGTGGTTAGTTGCAAAATGTCCGGGAATATATCCAATCTTTATATGCTTGTTTCGTCTGGCTGAAATTTCGCTGATTCTGCTCTCCATAACAATCCCTCCATCTAGTTTAATTTAACTAAATTATAGCACAATCAAAGCTTAAATACAAGCACTTTTTACTAAAAAACATTTGATATATAATATTAAATTCATCAAATTTCCCAAATATATAATAATTCTTTCGATTAGCTATTAAAATTTATAAATAAGTATTGACAAGTAAACTTGACAGTGATATAATACATATGACAACAAAACTTGTCACAAAGTCAATTAAACTTTACAATAAATCGGAGGAACTTTTATGGATAAGAATGAAATTCTGGAAAAGGCTCAAAACAGCACTAAACCCGATGAAATGGAGCTTCATGTAGTGCAAAAGGGACAAAGTCTTTCAATGTTTGTAATGACAGTTATTGCATTATTTTTTATGGTTGTTAAACTGATAAAAGACCAAAGCTGGTATGATGTTGACTGTATAATTTTTTCGGGAATGGCAGCAGTGAATTTATACAAGTTCTTTAAAATGCGTGAACGCCACCATTTAACTATCGGAATAATCACTGCCATTTCCGCTATAGCAACCTTTGTACGAGCTCTTATTGATCTATTAGGATAAGTAACGGAGATAATTATGAATGATGAACTGATTTTAAAAAACAGACTTAAAGTTGCAAGAGCCGAAAAAAACCTATCTCAAACCGCACTTGCAAATATAGTGGGGGTTTCCCGTCAGACTATTTGCGCTATTGAAACAGGACAGTTCAATCCTACTGCGAAACTGGCATTGATTTTATGTATCGCTCTTGATAAAAAGTTTGAAGACTTATTTTATTTTGAATAACCGGCATAAAAAGCCTTGACGAAGCTAATTCTCAAGGCTTTTATTCGTATAAAAACTAATCGTATAATTCTACACACAATTCAGGAAATTCTCATCCGCCTTATCCCAATCAACAACATTAAACCAATCGTCAATATAATCAGCTCGAACATTATAGTGCTTCAGATAATAAGCATGCTCCCACACATCAATAACAAGTACAGGGCACAGTCCCGTTTCAATCGGACTGTTCTGATTAGGCGTTGTTGTTATTCTCAAACCGCATTTTCCGCATACAAGCCACGCATAACCGGAACCGAACACAGAAAGTGCAGCCTTTTTGAATTCGTCTTTAAATTTATCATAGTTTCCGAAAGACTTATCAATCGCCTTGCTGAGTGAGCTTTTTGAATTTCTTTTGGAATTGTTTGAAAGCCCCTCAAAAAAGAAGCGATGGTTATATACTCCGCCGGCATTATTTCTAACAGCTGATTGAATATGTTTATTAAGCCTGCCCGAAATTTTTATAAGCTGCTCAAGTGAGAGCCTTTGCATCTGAGGAAATTTCTCTAAAACAGCATTCAAATTATTTATATATGTCTGCAAATGCTTGTCATGATGAAGATGCATTGTTTTTTCATCAATATACGGTTCAAGAGCGTCATAATCATAAGGCAGCGAATAATTAACAAAAGGATAAAAGCAGTTTTCCATAAAAAATACCTTCTTTTAGTTTTTATTAAAACTTATGCCAAGCATATACATTTTATGATTTTTTTATAACTCAACTGTATTTTGCAATATAATAAAAAAGGTCCTGCTTAGCTTAACTAAACAGGACATAAATTTTATTTTCTATTATTCGTTTCTTCCGCAGCACTTTTTATATTTCTTTCCGCTTCCGCATGGACAAGGGTCATTCCTGCCGGGTTTTTTCTTAGCTGTTCTCATTCCCGGAAGTGAATTATCGGTCTTAATCGGATTAGCTTTCAAAACCTGCTCTCTCTTAGGTTCATCATTAGTCTTGACCTTAACAGTATACATCATACGAACAGTTTCTTCACAGATTGAAGCAATCATATCATCAAACATATCAAAACCTTCGATACGATATTCGACAACAGGGTTCTTGTTACCGTATGCTCTAAGACCGATACCTCGTTTAAGCTCTTCCATATCATCAATATGTGCCATCCACTTAGTATCAACAACCTTCAGAAGAACAACTCTTTCAACTTCACGAAGAACATTAGGAGTAAGTTCTTTTTCACGCTCCTCATATTTCTTTAATGCTCTTTCTGTCAGCTCTTCAATAATCTCTTCTTTAGTTACCGAGTCAAGCTCAACCGGATCATATCTGAAATCTTCATCTGTTGTGAACAGTCCCATTAAGAAGTCACGAAGACCGTCTAAATTCCAGTTATCGTGAACATCTTCTTCAACGATATATACATTGACAGTGTTCACAATGAAGTCCTTAATCATTTTGATGATATCATCGTGAATATCATCACCCTCAAGAACCTGAGCCCTTTGACCGTATATAATTTCTCTCTGAGAATTCATGACATCGTCATAGTTAAGAACATTCTTTCTAATACCAAAGTTTCTGCCTTCAACCTTTTTCTGTGAAGATTCAATTACATTTGAAAGCATCTTGCTCTGTATAGGTGTATCTTCCTCAACTCTTAATGTATTCATCATATGAGTTATTCGTTCACCGCCGAATAATCTCATAAGGTCATCTTCAAGTGATAAGAAGAATATTGAACCGCCCTCGTCACCCTGACGACCTGCACGGCCTCTCAGCTGATTATCAATACGTCTTGATTCATGACGCTCTGTACCGATAATCATAAGTCCGCCTGCTTCTTTAACAGCTATAGCTTTCTCTGCTACTTCCTTAGAATACTTGTCATAATATTCTCTGTATTCTTTTCTTGCCTTTATTATTTCTTCATTGTCAGTTTCGCCGTATCCGACAGCTTCGTTAATTATATCATTCTCATAGCCTTGCTTTTTCAGTTCTTTCTTAGCTAAAAACTCTGCGTTACCTCCGAGCATAATATCAGTACCACGACCTGCCATATTAGTAGCAATGGTTACCGCACCGAACTGACCTGCCTGAGCAACGATTTCAGCCTCTTTTTCATGCTGTTTAGCATTAAGTACATTGTGCTTTATGCCTTTATTTTTAAGCATTCTTGACAAAAGCTCTGACTTTTCAATTGAAATTGTACCAACCAGACAAGGCTGTCCTTTTTCATGACATTTAATAATCTGGTCTATAACCGCATTATATTTTGCCTGTTCGGTCTTATAGACAACATCAGAATAATCAATTCTGATAACAGGCTTATTTGTAGGAACTTCAATAACATCTAATTTATAAATCTCTCTGAACTCACCCTCTTCAGTCAGGGCAGTACCTGTCATACCCGAAAGCTTTTCATAAAGACGGAAATAGTTCTGGAATGTAATTGTTGCAATAGTCTTTGACTCATGAGCAACCTTCACACCCTCTTTAGCTTCAATAGCCTGATGAAGTCCGTCATTGAAACGGCGTCCGATCATCAAACGGCCTGTAAACTCATCAACTATAATAACTTCTCCGTCACGGACAACATAATCAATATCGTTTTTCATAACACCATTAGCTTTAATTGCCTGGTTGATGTGATGCAAAAGAGTCATATTCTCAGCATCCATAAGGTTTTCAACATTGAAAGCCTTTTCTGCCTTTTTAACACCCTTTTTAGTAATAGTAGCTGTTTTTGCTTTTTCATCTACGATATAATCACCTTCAACAAGGTCGTTATCAGCCTTGTCGTCAAGCTCTGCAACTACAGTAGGAGTCAGTGTTTTTGCAAATCTGTCAGCAAGAGTATAAAGCTCTGTAGACTTGTCCCCTCTTCCTGAAATAATAAGAGGTGTTCTTGCCTCGTCAATCAAAATCGAGTCAACCTCATCGACGATAGCGAATGCATGCTCTCTTTGAACCTTGTCCTTTTTGTAAATAACCATGTTATCACGAAGATAATCAAAGCCGAGTTCATTATTTGTAGCATATGTAATGTCACAATTATAAGCTTCCCGACGCTCATTGTTATCAAGTCCGTTAAGAATAACGCCTATTGAAAGTCCAAGAAATTTATAAACTCTTCCCATCTCTTCCGACTGGAATTTTGCCAAGTAGTCATTAACAGTTACAACATGAACTCCCTTGCCGTTCAATGCATTTACGTATGAAGCCAAGCAAGCAACAAGTGTTTTACCTTCACCTGTTTTCATTTCGGCAATTCTTCCCTGATGAAGAACTATAGCTCCGAGTATCTGAACAGGGAACGGTTTTTTGCCAAGAACCCTGTCTGCTGCTTCACGGCAGGTAGCCAAAGCCTCCGGCATAATATCATCAAGAGTTTCTCCATCTGCCAGTCTTTTCTTAAATTCATCTGTCTTTGCTTTTAAAGCATCATCGGAAAGCTTTTGGTATTCCTCATCTAAATCCAACACTTTCTGCATTATAGGCTTAATTCGAGCAAGTTCTTTTTTGCTGTAATTTCCGAAGATTTTATCTAAAATACTCATTTAAATCACCGTGCCTTTGCTTTGCAAAGGCCTCCCTTTCTTATAAAAATTGAGCGGTTCCGGCTACGCCGGAATTGTTGCATTGATTTTTGCGACAAAGGCTCAAAAACATACATGAAAAGTATTTTCACATTATACCTTTTTTAAATTAAGATTAAAAATTGTAATCAAAAATTATTATACAATACATATCAGATAAAGTCAAGATTTACTATGAAAAACATATCGTATTTAGCATTTCACATTGACAACATTAATATCATATTATATAATTAATTTAAACAATCAGAATGGAGGAAGCTTAAAGTGGGTGTAGATAAAGATAAAATTGCCGAGTTTGCTGAAAAAACCGGCGAGATAATTACTGAAGGCGTCAAAGTCGGAGTAGAATATACAAAAGAGAAAGCTCCGCTGGTGGGCAATGCCTGTCTGAAATTCGGCCGTGAATTAAAAGAAATTTTCACCGGTCATAACACATCAGACATTGTTGATGTCGTTGAATCCGATAAAAATGAAGAAAACTGATTCCGTATAAAAATCGGAATCAGTTTTAATTTTATCTTTATTTATATACAAACAGCACGCCTGTTTTAACTATTTTAAGGCAATTGTTATGATGCAGGTTTGTTCAGTAAATATTTTGCTTATAGCTGTTGTCGAAAAATCTGCCTTTGTTTTTTTCTTAACATCTTTTAATAATGTAAAAATCGGCGTTATGCCATTTGATGTTTCAAAAAGCTTTTTCTTCACTTGTGAAAAAACTTTATTGCTGTTAAGCTTTATTGAAGCATATTTCTTGCCTTTTAATACAGCATCGGCAACAGCCTTTTCCATTGCATTATAAGCTGATTGATAATCAGACGCACAATAATTATAATAAACAAAATAATTGTGCTTTGTTGAATATGCTTTCGGATAAGCATAAAATTTATTATTAATTATAGCATGTGTCTTTGATATTTCATTGTCAGTAACATTAAAGAAATCATATCTCACATAATTCCTGTCCGGCGGATTAAGTGTAGGATCGTCCCACGTCAAGTCAATATGATACCATAAACCGTCAATCATAACCATGTTCCACATATGCGAAACACTTTCACCATTTGAACTCAACGCAGTTCCGGTAACAACTGTGCTGTTTATGCCGGCTCTGTCACACAGAAGCAAAAATGCTTTTGAATAACCTTCACACACTGCCTGACCTTCAACCAAACAGCCGTAGGCTGAATCATGATTATTTGTTTCTGATTCACCGTAAACACAAATCTTATTTATTGAATCATGAATATATTCAACCTTTTCAAATTCGCTCATATCAGAAGTCATTCCCTTTAAAATTGAGTTAACCTTCTGATTTAACTGATTTTTTTCAGATTGAGCTTTGACTTTAGATTTTGTATATGTTAACCTTATCGCCGTAATGTACGCACTGTTTCCGGCGTATTTATATGACGATGATACAGAACTGTTTTCAATACAGGCGATTTTCACCAAAACAAATAAGCTTTTTAAATCTTCTATATCATCTTTTTTTAAAACATCTTCTTTTATATTGATGTTTGTCTCAAAATTTTCTATACCTGTTAAAATCTGATTCAAAACAACAGCCTGGTCAGCCGTCAAACCACTGGTCATATGTTTTTGAAAATTATCAATACTATTAAAATTATTATCTTTAACTACAGTATTATTACTTTTTTTTGAAGTCCCTGTTGTTGTATGGTGGCTTCTGGTCTTTTTTTTAGTTAATTCTTTAGCTGATGCCGATGTGCTTTGTTTATTCTGAATGCTACTTGTCTCAGAATTTTCAGACACTTCTGTACTTTTATCTGATTTTGACTTATCGGAATTTGACCTGACTGATGTATTACTTGACTCTGTCATATCGGCATTCGCTTTTATGCCTGAGTCAGAACTTATATCTGTTGTATGCACAGACAAACCGCTTTTATTATCTCCGCCCGAAAACAAGCATAGAACAACCACAACTAATATAATGACACATACAACTGCCGCAAATTCAATATATGATTTTTTCTTGAATTTTGAAAATGGGTTTGGCATAAAGCTTCACCTTGTTCCTTATAATTTTTTTGTTTTTTAATAAACACCCGAAAAGCAGTTATAACAATATCTTTTCTGCTCTTAATTTCTTTATACGCTTGTCGTCTACTGAAATCACGGTAAACTTTATACCTCCGAATTCGACCACAGGCTTTTCACTCTCATCGGGAATATGCCCGATAAGATTTATTAAAAATCCCCCGATAGTATCACAGTCATTATCTTCGGGAAGCTCAAAATCAAGCTCTTCGGCAATATCTTCGGTGTCAGCTGTTCCCAAAATCTCAAAAGTGTTTTGAGAAACCTTCTGAATCTCCTCTGCTTCGTTATCGTACTCGTCCTGAATATTTCCGACAATTGCTTCAAGAAGGTCTTCCATTGTGACAAGTCCGGCTGTTCCTCCGTATTCATCAACCGCAACTGCTATCTGAAGCTTTTGTGCCGTAAAAGTATCGAAAAGCTCAAAGCAGTTGTTCGTTTCGGGTATATATTTTATCTCTCTTACAAATTCCGAAATAGTATGCTCCGACGGATTTTCTTCAAATATCAGTTTAAGTAAATCCTTTGCATAAATAACCCCGCAGATATTGTCTATAGTATCTTCAAATACGGGAATACGGGAAAATCCTTTTTCGATAATAAGAGCTACGGCGTCCTTTAAATCACTTTTTATATCAACTGCCGATATTTCCGTTCTGTGAGTCATGACATCCTTGACCTCAATATCGTCAAACTCGAAAATATTGCTGATCATTTCCTTCTGGCTGTCATCAATATCGTCTGCGTCCTCACCGTTTAAAATATCCATAATTTCATTTTCGACTAAAGATTCGTTCTTCTTTTTTCCGAAAATTTTTGAAAATAATCCCCCTATTTGCCCCGCTGAGTCATCCATTTAAGTAATCAGTTCCTTTCTCGTTAATATTGTATAAATACATATTATCTGATAAGTATAATGTTGTCAATAGGATTTTATATACAATTTAATCTTTTAACATTCCGTCAGTATCAGTATAAGCTTTATAAATATAACTGTGAACACTTGACAAATAATAAGCATATGTTATAATATTGATATAAGAAAGAGTACCGCACATGTGGCGGTTCTCCCTAGATTTTGGTATTAAGAAACACCGCGACCCGGAAAGTTCGGCGGTGTTTCTTATTTTTTATTAAAAAATAAAAAACTCTATTTTTTCTTATGTATAAGAAGTAATAGAGTGATAACTCCAATAAGCATATTAACGAATAAAAATAAATCCGAATAAGTTACCATTGCTATCACCTCCCTTAAAACAAGGGAGAAACCGCCTGCCTTATGTACAGCACCCTTATTTTTTATTATATATTAGGTACTGTAATTTGTCAACGCAGCAAACAGATATTACATTTTTCTATTATCTCTCTCTATTGCTTCACGAATAGCACGATTAATAAAGCCGTTTAAACTTTCGCCCATTAATTCCGAGTGCTGTTTTATTTGTTCCTTTTGTCCTTTTTTAACAGTAGCATATAATCTGTCATATGCCTTTTCGTTATATTTTCTATTCGCTCTAGTTCTAGCAGTTGGCATAATATCACCATCTTTATTATATTATCAATCTTTCAGCCTTCCGTCAGTGTCGGCATTAATCAAATCCTTTATATAAGCATTTACGCTTTTGCCAAGTTCATCTGCTCTTTTAGTGATTATTTCTTTGTTACCCTTTTTTACTTGTAAAACTATTCGATCATAAACTTTTGTATTATATTTATTTTTTGCTTTAGTAGCAGGTTTACCCATAATATTACCGTCCTTTTCAATATTTCAATTAACAACATAATTGTAATTTTCTTATGTTGCTAATTAAAATTTAAAATATAGTTATATCTATATTACAACATAGACACAAAACTGTTTTTCCGGCAACAGTATTTCTGATTAATTTTTTTCACTATCCCTTTCTACCGTTTCACAAATAGCACGATTAATAAAGCCGTTTAGACTTTCGCCTTGATTTTCAGCATGACTTTTAAGCTTGTCACGCTCACCTTTTTTTACTATTAAATTTATTCTATCATAAGCTTTTGCATTATATTTATTTTTGCTTGCGGTACTTTTCTTTCCCACATAATCTCCAAGCTTTATTTATATAATATCAATCTTTCAGCTTTCCGTCAGTGTCGGCATTAATCAAATCCTTTATATAAGCATTTATGCTTTTGCCGAGTTCATCTGCCCTTTTAGTGATTATTTCTTTGTTTCCTTTTTTTACTTTAAGTTCAATTCTGTCATAAGCCTTTTTTTGATACTTTATCGTTGCCTTTTTGCTTGCATCAGAATATGCCATACTAATTTTGTCCTCTCTGTATGAACCAGATATTACATTTTTCTATTATCTCTCTCTATTGCTTCACGAATAGCACGATTAATAAAGCCGTTTAGACTTTCGCCCTGATTTTCAGCATGAGTTTTAAGCTCATCACGCTCACCTTTTTTTACCGTCAAACTTATTCTATCGTAAGCTTTTTCATTATATTTTCTATTCGCTCTAGTTCTAGCAGTTGGCATAATATCACCACCTATATAAATTAAAAATATGTTATATTCGAATCATACAATAACATCAGTACACAAACAGTTTACAATTATGTTACAACATATTATTGATTAATGTACTAACATCATGTTAAAATCAAAATATAAAAATGAGAGGAATAAACAAAATGTCTGATAAAAAATTCACTATAAGCGATATAGAAGAAATCAAATTTCAAGCTGACAACATAGCCGGACTTACTAATGTATTTGCCCTGTTTCTCGATTTCACCAAAGAAAATGAGTTTTTAAGAGGGGGCATGGAGTGCTTGGTGCATGAGGCAAAAAGACTTCAAACCGACTGTGACGACCTCTTAGAAAAATTATTTCCCAGCAAAATATTAATTAAGGAAAGCGAACCTGATAACATTTCGGATTGAGTTTTGGGGCATAACGAGTGCAGGGCTACTTCTTCCGATTGGTAAAGCCCTCCGTTGCAGTAAAGCAGCACATTAATCAAATTTGCCAAAGGAGGCAGAGGATGCAACGTTATCGTTGCTGCCCGTAGTAAGCGTTGTCACCGTGCTTTCTTAAAAAATGCTTATCTAAAAGCTGCTGCTGCATTTTCATAGTTGAAACTTCCTTTTTGTATGCAAGCATTTCAGTATGCCAAGCCATGAAAGCAATTTCTTCAAGCACAACGGCCTTTTCAACAACTGAAATCGCATCATCACCCCAAAGGAACGGCCCGTGGGAATGAACAAGACAAGCGTTCATTTTGCATGGGCTTGTTCTGTGTGTGACAAAGGTTTCTACAATAACACGGCCGGTGTTTCTCTCATATTCGGTAGAAATTTCTTCATCGGTCATTTTTCTGGTGATAGGAATTGCACCGTAGAAGTAATCTGCGTGAGTTGTGCCGTAAGCACTTATGCTCTTTCCCGCCTGAGCCCAGATTGTTGCCCAGCGTGAATGAGTATGTACAATAGCATTCGCATTGGAGAAATTCTTATAAAGCTCAAGGTGGGTAAACATATCGGAGCTTGGCTTCAAATCACCTTCAACGACATTTCCTTTCAGGTCGCAAACAACCATTTTATCAGGCGAAAGGTCTTTGTATTCAACTCCGCTCGGCTTAATAACAAAAAGCCCTTTTTCTCTGTCGATTTCGGAAACATTTCCCCATGTTGCGATAACGAGCTTGTTTTCGGGAAGCATCATATTACCGCGATAAACTCTTTCTTTTAATTCTTCAAGCATATTACTTATCCCCTTTTGATATCTTTAAGTGTCTTCATAACATTATTTCCGCCTCTGCCGAAATAATCGTGAAGCTTTTTATATTCAGCATAAAGCTTATCATAAACCTCTGCATTTTCTTTTATAGGTTCATAATGCTTGTCACGAACCTTTCCGAGCTTTTCAGCAGCTTCAAAAATACTGTCATATCCGCCGTTTTCACTTCCCACGGCAACGCTTGCAAAGATTGCACTTCCCAAAGCGGGGCCTTGTGAAGAACCTGCTATTTTAACAGGCATTTTCAAAACATCGCTGTATATCTTCATAGCCATTTCGTTTTTTACGGATATTCCTCCGCTTGCATAAAATTCTTCAACGGGAACACCGTTATTCCTAAAATTCTCAACTATCATTCTTGTACCAAAAGCGGTAGCCTCTATCAACGCACGATACATTTCTTCGGGCTTTGTTGCCAAAGTCATTCCGAGCATACAGCCTGTCAAATCTGCATCAACCAAAACCGAACGGTTTCCGTTCCACCAGTCAAGTGCCAAAAGTCCGCTTTCGCCGACTTTAAGCTGTGATGCTAAAGATGTAAGATATTCATGTATATTCATGCCTTTTTCTTCGGCTTTTTTATAATAGCTTTCAGGAACGCAATTATCCACAAGCCATGCAAAATGGTCGCCGACACATGACTGACCTGCTTCATATCCGAAAAGTCCGGGCATAACACCGTCTTCGACAACGCCGCACATTCCCGGTACTTGTTTCTCCTCTTCACCCATTAATATGTGGCAGGTTGAAGTGCCGATAATAGCAAGCATTTTTTTAGGGCCGTCAATCGAAACAGACGGAACGCAGACATGAGCATCGACATTTCCGATACAAACAACCGTATCAGGTGACAAGCCTGTTTTCTTTGAAAATTCCTCTGTGATTTTTCCTGCCTTATTTCCAAGCGGAGTTATGTTAGTTCCGAGCCTTTCTTCAACGCAGTTTTCCATCATAGGATTAAGTGCTTTAAAAAAGTCTTTTGACGGGTATCCTTTTTTCTTATTCCAAATTGCCTTATATCCCGCTGTACAGGAATTCCTTGTTTCAACACCCGTCATCATCCAGACTATCCAGTCTGCGGCTTCTATCCATCTGTCCATTGCGTTATATATTTCGGGAGCCTCGTCACATACCTGCATAAGCTTAGGTATAGCCCACTCACTTGATATCTTTCCGCCGTAATTGTTAAGCCATTGCTCACCCCGCTGCTGTGCAATTTCATTGAGCTTATTTGCTTCATACTGTGCTGCATGGTGCTTCCAGAGCTTTACCCATGCATGAGGATTATGCTTATATTCATCTGAAAAACAAAGCGGAGTCCCGTCTGACTTGCATGGAATCATTGTGCAGGCTGTAAAATCAGTTCCGATACCGATGATGTCCTTCGGGTCAACACCGCTTGTTTTTATCACATCGGGAATTGTGTTATATAAAACATCCAAATAATCCTGAGGGTGCTGAAGTGCGTATTCGTTCCCCAGCTTTTCACCTGTCGGCAATTCCCTGTCCATTACAGCATGGGGATATTCATATACCGAAGAAGCCACTTCTTCACCGCTTGAAATATTAAGCAGTAATGCTCTTCCCGACAATGACCCGAAATCAATTCCTATTGTATATTTGTCCATAAAAAACTCCGTTTCCGAGAAAATCTGTATTATTTATAAAATGCTATCAATATTGTACCACATAGCTTTCATCAAATCAATAATTTAAAATATAAATTTTGATATTAACAGCAGTATTATTTCATCATTCAAACACGGTAATACATTAATAACAGGGTTATAGACTTATTGTACTTAATGTGATATACTAATATATAATCAAAACTATACATAAAAGGAAGTTTTAAAATGAAACGAATAACTATGTTGTTGTTATCGGCTTTAATTCTGATGTTTTTCTGCAGCTGTGAAAAAGGAAGCGACGCTGACAGTTCCGAAAATAAAGATACACAAACATCATCAATAAATGAACCTGCTGTTGCTGCAAACGCAAAAGCTCATTCAACCGAGGTTGTAGGCGGAGTAACATATATTGACGGAATTTTGATTGTAAATAAAACATATTCTCTGCCAAAGGATTATAACTACGGACTAACTGATGAAACAATGGAAGCATTCGCAAAAATGAAACAGGCAGCAGCTGAAGACGGAATTTCTCTGGAAATAGTTTCAGGTTTCAGAAGCTATGAAAAACAAAAAGCTCTTTATGAAGAATACACCAAAGAGCACGAAAAAAAAGAGGCAGATACTTTTTCGGCACGCCCCGGATATTCCGAACATCAGTCAGGATTGGCAATGGACATCAACAATGCAGATTTCAGTACAATCGGAAGTAAAGATATGGAATGGCTGGCTGAACATTGTACTGAATATGGGTTTATTATCCGTTTCCCAAAAGGGAAAGAAAGTATAACCGGATACAGCTATGAACCATGGCATATAAGGTATGTAGGCAAAGACATTGCAAAGGATATCAAAAAGAAAAATTTATGCCTTGAGGAATACTTGGGTGTAACCTCAAAATACCAAGATTAACTTGAAATTTTGTTATATTGATTTTTAAGTAAAAATATTGTATAATATTGTGGAAAGAATATAAAATGAAAAGCGATAGATTTCATAAAAGGTGGGAATTTTAATTTTGGAAATACTCGATAAAAATAATAAAGAACTGTGCAAAGAGTATGAAGCGTTTGCAAGCACAGATAAAAACGGTAATTTTCTTCAGTCATTAAATTGGACTAAAGTTAAAGATAACTGGGGCTGGGACGCTGTTATTTCAAGAGACTCTGACGGTAAAATACAAGGAACTTGTTTAGTTCTTGTAAAGAAAATACCTATATTCGGCTGTTCATTTCTTTATGCTTCACACGGTCCTGTTTGTGATTATCACAATAAAGAAGTCCTTGCTGACATTTTCGAAGGCATAAAAGTGTTGGCAAAAAAGCATAACTGCTATGAATTTATGTGGGACCCATGCTTTGTTGAAACAGATGAAAAAGCGAAAAACATTTTAAAAGAAATGGGTTTTTCACATATTGAAAATGCTCCTGAGCTTTCAACCATTCAGGCAAGAAACAACTATATGCTTTTAAATATCGAAGGTAAGACACCTGATGAAGTAATGGCAAGCTTTCATTCTAAATGGAGATATAATATTCGTTTAGCCTCAAGAAAGGGAGTTATCTGCAAAGCGTGCGGTCCTGAGGCGGTCGATGACTTTTATCCTATGATGGCTGAAACAGGTACCCGTGACGGATTTTCTATAAGACCTAAGGAATATTTTGTGAAAATGATAAATGCATTGGGATTTGACCATTGCAGACTTTATATGTGTTATCTTCAAAATGAGGACGGAACCGAAACTCCTGTTTCCGGTGCTGTAACCACACAATATGCGGGAAAGACCTGTTATGTTTACGGTGCGTCTTCAAATAAGCACAGAAATGTTATGCCAAACCATTTAATGCAATGGACTATGATTCAGTGGGCTCTGGAAAACAACAATTTCATATACGATTTTCAGGGTATTCCTTTCTATACCGATGAAACTCACCCGAATTACGGCGTATATAAATTTAAAAAAGGATTTAACGGTGAGGTTGTAACCTATGCAGGAGAATTTTATTATACTTTCTCACCGTTTAAAAAGAAGCTTGTTCACTTCTTTGAAAGCATATACAGAGGACTTCATGAGCTTCAAAGAAGAATCAAGGTAGCAACAAGGCACAAATAACAAAGAACCGCCGCCGGTTCTGCCGCCTATTTTAAATTTTATTTAATGTTTAAATATGATAAACTGCAAAATATAAATGCGAGATATAAAGTCACAATAACCTGCAAAATGAAAACGCAAATCGGATGCAACGTCACGTTGCTCACCGCTTGCATTTTTTCAGTTATTTGGTTATAATATTAGTGAGAAATATCTCAAACATTCATTAACAGAAAGGATGTATAAATAATGGCATTTGAAGTAACAAAAGATACAATGATAGGTGATGTTCTTGACGCCGACAGAGAAACCGCACCATTCTTTTTAGAAATGGGTATGCACTGTCTTGGCTGTCCGTCATCAAGGGGTGAAACTATCGAACAGGCTTGTGCTGTTCACGGCGTTGACGCAGACGAACTTGTTGAAAAGCTAAACGCACATTTTGGGAACTAAACAAAAAAGACCTACAGGGCGGCAAAAATCTGCCGCCCTTAAATTTTAATATTACTCATAAGGGATAAACCATGATAAACATAGATGACAGATTAAAATTGTGTGCCGAATTTGTATCAGGCAACGGAATTGCAGTCGATGTCGGCACTGACCATGCATATCTTGCCGTATATTTAATTTCAAACGGGATATGTGAAAAAGCAATTGCCTGTGACCTGAGAAAAGGACCTCTCGAAAGTGCAAGAAAACACATTTCAAACGAGGGATTTGAGGATAAAATCGAAACTATACTCTCAGACGGACTTGAAAAGATTTCTCCTGACAATGTCAGCGACATAATAATCGCAGGTATGGGCGGCGAGCTTATTGCCCGGATAATTTCAAAAGCCGAATGGGTAAGTGAGAATAAAGTCAACTTAATTCTTCAGCCGATGACAAAGGCTCATGACCTTAGAA
This sequence comes from uncultured Ruminococcus sp., assembly GCA_900545345.1. Taxonomy (GTDB): domain Bacteria; phylum Bacillota; class Clostridia; order Oscillospirales; family Ruminococcaceae; genus UMGS1601. Next base: position 35,868 of record UQYQ01000005.1, on the reverse strand, counting down.
AATTCCTGTTTGAAAACGGATTTAAAATAAAAGACGAAAAAGCCGTAAAAAGCGAGCAATTCATATACTCGGTGATAAATGCAGAATATTCAGATGAACCTATAAGCTATGAAGCTTTTGAGCTTTACTGCGGCGGTCTTGATTTTTGCCGTGAAACGGACCGTGAGTATCTTTCTGTTCAGGCTGACAGACTTATAAACGCAGGCAGCGGAATGCTGAAATCAGAAAACAAAAATGATGATATTATATCAAAAGGCAAAGAAAAAATTAAAATAGGACGGCTGATTTTAAATAGACTTGACCAATACAGAAAGGACTGATAAAATGCCAACGGTTACGGATATTTATAATGCACTTGATGAGCTTGCTCCTTTTTCGGCTCAGGAAGCATGGGACAACAGCGGAATTCTGGTCGGCTGTGAATCTGACAGTGTAAAAAAAATAATGCTGACACTTGATATTACAAGTGAAACCGCATACGAAGCACATGAAATCGGTGCAGACCTCGTTATCTCACATCATCCTGTTATTTTTTCTCCGCTTAAAAATCTAAGTTCTGACAACCCTGCGGTAATTCTTGCGAAAAATAATATTTCAGCTGTTTGCATGCACACAAATTTTGATGTTGCAAACGGCGGAATGAACGATATACTTTGCAGAAAACTCGGACTTGTTCCGAATAAAAACGAAGTTCTGAACGATAATGAAAATATCGGAAGAATATGCACACTTGACGAGCCTTCCGATATATCTGCAATCGCAGAATCGGTTAAAAAAGCCCTAGGCTGTACAGTTCTGAGATACACGAATACAGGAAAACCCGTATCAAAAATAGGTATTTGTTCGGGTGCGGGTGCAGGTTATTATAATGACGCTGTTCAAAAGAACTGTCAGCTTCTGATAACCGGTGATGTCAAGCACCACGACTTTATCGATGCTATGAACGCCGGTATTTCAATAATCGACGCAGGGCATTTTTACACAGAAAATATTTTCTATGACTCTGTAAAAGATTTTCTGTTGAGCAGAATTTCAGATATAGAAATTGTAATCAGTCAGAAAAATATTGATATTGTAAATGTAATATAAATTTGAAATGAGGGACATTAAATGAAAATTTTAGAAAGAATAAGACGTATGGAGCTTCTCATGGCTGTAGTAAGCCTTTTGATTGGTGTGATAATGGTCATATATCCTGAAAAAACTATGAGCGTTATCTGTTATGCAATCGCTGCGGCTATACTTATTTACGGAATTGTCGATATAATAAGCTATTTTACCGCTAAATCATATGACGGGGCTTTCAGTCTTACACTGTTAAAAGGCATAATCGCCTCGGTAATCGGAATAGTAATTTTCATAAATCCAAAGTATCTTGCTACATTTATTCCTATAGTTTTGGGAATTCTTCTTATCATCGACGGTATTACTTCAATTCAGAAATCGGTGTTTCTGAAAAACAATAACATATATTTCTGGCACATAAGCATGATTGAGTCTATAATAACATTTGCATTCGGTATCTTTGTGCTGATTAATCCGCTTAATGTCGAAAAAGCAATAATCATATGCTTAGGCATTGCTTTCATCTGGTACGGCATATCAAGCGTTTGGAACTACCTTTATGTTCAGAAGAAAATCAATTTCCTGCGTCAGGCTGAAGCTAAAAACGATATTATTGATATAGATTGATTTAAGACATCAATAACAAGGACCTCTCACCGTTTGGCGGGAGGTCGGTTTTTTGTTCATTTCTCTTTTATTTAAAATCTATAACTCCGTTTTCCTCTTCATGCTTTTTTATATACTTTCGTATTAAATATAATATTTGCGAGTTTGCCGAGCGTCCGTCATAATTTGCCGCATAATGCAGTTTATCAAGCAAATTCGCCTCTATTCTTACTGTCAGATTTCTGATTTTATTGTATTTATTCATGTTTTTCCTCCTTCTTTTGAAAACACAAAAATAGGTTGTAGTTGAATAATAACACAATTTTAGGTTATTGTCAAGAAAAAATCATTAAAACTGTTATAATTATTAAAAGGAGTGCTAAACATGCTTTTTACAAGAATAAAAGACCTCAGAGAAGATAATGATTTAAATCAAACCGATATATCTAAATTATTTAAAATGCATACATCTCAATATCAACGGTATGAAAGAGGAGAAAGTAAAATACCGCTTGATTTCGCAGTAAAACTAGCCAAGTTTTATAATGTGTCATTAGACTATATAACCGGATTAACAAATAAAAAACACAGCTATAAAGATTGGGAATAAAAAACCGTCAGTTAAAAACACTGACGGTTTTAAAATAATACAAAATTTTAATCAAAGAAACTGACCTCTCGCCGTTTGACAAGGGGTCAGTTTTTTATCGTTATTTAACTTTAACTTTTCCGAGCTTCCTATTCCACTTGCGGCGAGCCGCCGTCGGCTCTCTGCCTATTAATAATTCTACTATGTAATTATTTTCATTAACGGCAGACTTTTACTCACTATTTAACCTTTACTTTTCTGAGCTTCCTATTCCACTTGCTGTATACTCTGACACTCTTGTTGTTTATATCCTTGTATTCAGCGTAAGCTCTTACTCTTACAAAGTATTTCTTTTTACTCTTAATCTTCTTGTTCTTGATTTTAAGCTTTGTCTTCTTAACATCTTTCTTAAAGATAATTTTGCTCTTCTTGAACTTTTTGTTTGTCGAAACCTGAACCTGATAGCCCTTGGCTTTCTTAACTTTTTTCCAGACGACACTGATTTTCTTTCTGGACTTGCTCCTAACCTTAAGGCTTGTTAGTTTTGCCTGTTTCATAGCCTTCTTAGCTGCCATTTTGTCCTTTAAAACCTGATTTGCGTTTCTTGTTGCTTTGGTGGTCGGTTTCTTTGTCTGCTGAGTTGATGAAGAGGTTTTTTTATTATCAGACGGTATGTTATCTGATGGAGTGTTATAAATATAATTTTTAAATTCTTCACTGTCTATTTTTACATATCTCGCTTCTTCACAATTGCCGTAGCTGTCTTCGGAATATATATTATTTCCGTTTGAATCATAGACATGCTTACACCATACACCGTCACTGTATTCTTCCAGTTGGGTTTCTATCTCTCCGTTTGAATAATAGGTATAAGTATAGATACTTGAAACACCGTCACTGGTTTCATATGACAGATCATTACCGTTTGAATCATAGGTATACTTTGTCCATTTGCCGTTGCTGTTTTTAACTAATTTGATTTTAATTTTTCCGTTTGGATGATATTCTCTATAGCTGCCATTGCTGTTTTTATAAGATGTTTCATTCCCGTCAAAATCATAGGTGTACTTATTCCAACTACCGTCATTGTATTCTTCCAGTTGGGTTTCTATCTCTCCGTTTGAGTGATAGGTATAAGTATAAATACTTGAAACACCGTCACTGCGTTCATATGATATCTGATTACCGTTTGAATCATAAACATACTTTCGCCATTCACCGTCACCGAATTCCTCCAGTTTAGTTTCTATCTTTCCGTTTGAGTGATAGGTATATGTATTGGTTTTCAGAACACCTTCACTGGTTTCATATGATATATTATTACCGTTTGAATTATAGGTGCTCTTTCGCCATCTTCCGTCACTGTCTTCATAAGATAACTCGTGTCCGTCTGAATCATAGGTATACTTTTCCCATGAGCCGTTACTGCATTGATATAATATCTTATTACCGTTTGAATCATAGGTATACTTTTCCCATAAGCCGTCACTGCGTTGATATAATATCTTATTACCGTTTGAATCATAAAAATATTTTGCCGATTTACCGTTGATTAATTTACGATATGTCATTACATATCCTTCTTTTATATGAAATTTTATAGACGCTTGACCTATTACAGCACTTGCCGTAATGCTCGGCAAAACTCCGAACAGGCTAACCGCCATAACAAGCATTGTCAGAACACTTAAAATTCTTTTCTTCATATAATCCCCCTTAAAATCGTATAACAATATTATAAACTTATTTTAAGTAACAGTATGTACGGCATTTATTGTAACAAAATATTACAATAATGTCAATTGTACATTATCCATTGAGCAACCTGCCGTTTCTCTGATTATAACGCTTATCAAACTTGAAAAAGACAGACCGAATGCAAGGCGTTTGCTTTGATTAAACCCGCCGTTGCACTTTGCCTTACATCTGACAAACTATTCAAAGGCGGAATGCGTGCAGAGGTCACCCCTGCAATTGCCAGTTGATAGGCTCTTGTCCGGTTGAAACCAAAAACTCATTTACCTTTGAAAAATGCCTGCACCCGAAAAAGCCGTTAAAAGCAGAAAGTGGACTTGGGTGAGCGGCCTCAAAAACCCTGTGCACAGGATTTGTAATAAGTGATTTCTTTGCTCTTGCATTTCCGCCCCATAAAATAAACGCAATTGGCTTTTCTCGCTCATTGAGCTTTCTTACAACCTCGTCGGTTAAAATCTCCCAGCCCTTACCCCTATGGCTGTTCGCCTGTCCCTCACGGACAGTAAGTGCTGTGTTCATAAGCAGCACACCCTGCTTTGCCCAAGCGGTTAAGGTACCGTTCTTCGGCGGTGTAACGCCTAAATCTGCATTTAGCTCCTTAAAAATATTTTTAAGCGACGGAGGAAAAGGCACACCCTCTTTAACCGAAAAGCAAAGCCCATGTGCCTGACCTGCTCCGTGATAAGGGTCCTGACCTAAAATAACCGCCTTGACATCACTGTATGAAGTATATTTAAGTGCATTGAAAATATCATACATATCAGGATAAATTCTTTGTGTAGCATACTCACGCTTTAAAAATTCACGAAGCTTGAGATAATATTCTTTTTTAAATTCGTCTTTTAAAATTTCGTCCCATTCATTGCCTATATTAACCATTATGTAATCAGCTCTTTACGAGCATACCTCCTTGTGAATTATTATTCAAACATTGTTCGCTTTACATAGTTCCGACTGCACCCTCGTAAATAACGCTTGCTATAATTCCCAGTACCATTGCAGCCACAACTGCCAGTACTATAATACGCATAATAAAGCTTTTCTTTTCATTCTTTTTCATAACAGTCCTCCGATTATTTCTTGAAATTATTGTTAATTAACAGCTTTAGTGTTTTTCTTTATATCCTCTGACATAGCTTTAAAGATTTTAAATGCTTCATCGTAATTTTTCTGCATATCTTCTTTGCTGTCTTTTAAAGTTTTTACAGGCTTTCTCATTCCGAGATAAATATTCTGAGGATAATTTGTGTGATACTTAAAAACATCTTCAATATAGTCGCCTTTTAATGCAAGACCTTTATTGTTCACAAATTCATTGTCCTTAAATTCAGAAGATAAATCAGACAAAAGATTGTCACTTTCGTTTTCGCTGTAAATATCAGTATCGGTTTTATCATCAGTTAAAATAAATATGACTTCCCCTGTCTGCATATTTGCAAGATAGACTTCCTGATACTGCTGAATCTGAACATAATCATCTGTATCATCCGTAAGCGGTGCCGACAAAACCTGAACCTTAACCTCACCGTCGCCGTTTAAATCTGTACAGAATCTTTCAAAATAATTTTCTATCTCTTCGGTTCTATTTACAAGACCGTTATTAACTGTCATAATTATCTTTAAATCGGGCTTTACTCTTGAAAGCGTGTCATAGGTTATATAAGAAACAACAGCCGCAGCAAGTATAACTACTATTATAATAATTTTATTGTGCCACCAAAAATTTTTCAGCCATTCTTTTTTACTCAGTTTAATAGGAGCGGAAATTTCCTCTTTGATGATATCACTTTCATCTATTACACCGGTTTTTAACTTTACAAGCTCAACCTTTTCGTTTTCAAGCTGCTTTTCATAATTTTTTCGCTCCTGAACCATGCGTTCTTCATAATCTAAACGTTCTTTCTCATAACGCTCCCGAGCATTCTTTTCAGATTCAAAACGCTTTTGTTCATAATCAAAATCTTCCTCAGGAATCAAATTCTTTATATCAGAATTTATTTTTGGTTTCTCGTTATCGCCTTTTCTTTTATTCATAAAACTCATCACCATTCTAAATCAGGAAAAACATATTAAAAGTAGTATACAGCCTAATTATGAACTTGTTATTAATTTTTGATATGATGTCTGTCACTTTTCAATATATAATGAAAAAAAATTAAAATCGTGCTATACTATATAAATGATAATTAAATTTAACGGTGATAAAATATGAATACTAATCTAACTGATTTCGGTTTTGAGGACGCAATGAAATTCATAATGAGTTTTTCACGTCTCGGAAAAAAAGTTAATGATTTATCAAGAGTTCAAAGACTTTTAAATATGCTTGACAACCCTCAAAATTCACTGGAATTTATACACATAGCAGGAACAAACGGAAAAGGCTCTGTCTCAACCATGATAAGTGAAATCCTCTGCGAAGCAGGAATAAGAACAGGTCTTTTCACATCACCGTATATTTTAGAATTCCGTGACAGAATACGCTTTATGGGCGAAATGATTTCAAAAGAAGATTTGTCAAGCATATGCTTTGAAGTGAAATCAAAGCTTGATAAAACTGATGACGAAAAGGATTTCTCCGGCTTTGAAATAACTATGGCAATTGCACTGATTTATTTTAAAAAAATCAAATGCGATATCGTGGTTTTTGAAACCGGATTAGGAGGACTTTTGGACTGCACCAATATTATAGAAAAACCTCTTGTATCCGTGATAACCTCAATTTCACATGACCACACTGCAATTTTGGGAAAGAGCATAAAAGAAATTTCAGCGCAAAAAGCGGGAATTATAAAAGATAACTGTCCTGTGGTTTTATCAGCAAGAAATCCCGGCGACGCAGTAAAAGTAATAACTTCTGCTGCCAAGATAAAAAACTCAGAACTGATAATTCCAGAACTTTCAAGTCTTAAAACAGAAAGTGTAAAACTTGAAAACACTTCTTTTATTTATAAAAATACACCGTATTCACTTTCGATGAACGGCGAACACCAGATTATAAATGCATTATCGGCAATTGAAGCAATAAATACAGTGAAGCATAAATATAAAATTTCTGAATCTGATATTCAAAAAGGGCTGAAAAAGACCTTTATTATCGGAAGAACCGAGGTTTTATCCTCTCCTTTGAAAAACAAAAAGCATTATGTTATTTTAGACGGAAGCCATAATGACGGGGGGATAAAAGCTTTATCAGACACTTTATCTGAAGTTCCAAGACCTATTACGGCAATAATAGGTTCACTCAAAAGCAAAGATGTCAGAAATTCTATACCTATTCTATTTGATTGTGTTGACAGAATAATCTGTGTTGATGATTTTACTAATGATACTATACCTAAACAAGAACTTTGCAGTATAATTAATGATGAATACAAAAAATATATTAAATTAAAAGGTAAAAGTATAGCTTCCTGCGGTGTAGATACAAAAAACGAATATAAAAAAGCTATGTCCGGACAATATCAGAATACTGTTATATGCGGAACACTTTATATCGTTTCATATATTAAAAACCTTTAAATACCAAAAGCTCAAAACAGGACAGTGATTGCTCACTGTCCTGTTAACCTTATGTCATCTTTTCTCTCATTGTTAAAAGAAGCTTTTTTTCTCTTCTGGAAACCTGAACCTGAGTCATATCGAGAATTTTTGCTGTTTCCGTCTGTGTTTTGTTGTGAAAATATCTAAGATAAATCAGCTTGGCATCTTTCTTATCAAGTGATGACAAAACCTGTTTTAATGTCAAGCTGTTTGTTATTTCTTCATCAGGTGCAGAAACAGGAATATCAATCTCAGCATTTGCGTCATCATCATATCCTCCTGCAAGACTTAAAGGCGGCAATGATACATTAAGCGCTTCAACAACATCTTCTTCGGGAATATCCGCAAGCTTAGACAGCTCTTCTATTGTAGGCTCTCTGCCTTTGCTCTGAATAAATCTTTCTCTGATTTGAGTTATCTTGAGTGACAGTTCCTTTAACCCTCTGGAAACTTTAATCGTTCCTCCGTCACGAAACAATCTTTTTATTTCTCCTAAAATAACAGGAACAGCATAAGTTGAAAATTTCACTCCTCTTTCCCTGTCAAAACCTTTCGCCGCCTTTAAAAGTCCGACACAGCCCGCACCGTAAAGATCATCATAATCTATACCTTTTGAGCGAAACTTATTCGCACACAGATGAACAAGTCCTAAATTACTCTCTATAAATTTTTTATTATTCTCAAGTCCAATCATTTTAATATCCATTCCTGAGTTAAAAATTTATTTTTACTATGTGCATTAAACTATGTAATCAGTTGTGCTTGGTTTTAAGCTTTTTTGTCAATATAACCGAAGTTCCTTTCCCTTCTCTGCTGAAAACCCTGAGCTTATCCATAAAACTTTCCATAACAGCAAAGCCAAGTCCTGCTCTTTCTTCTTCCGGAGATGTCGTAAAAAGCGGTTCCATTGCTTTTTTTATATCGGGTATCCCACAGCCGTAATCTTTTATCTTTATATAAATCACATTATCCTCATATATTCTTGCCAGAAGTTCTATCTTCCCTATTTCATTCTTATAAGCATGTACTATTGAATTTGTTACAGCTTCTGAAACAGCCGTTTTTATATCAGAAATCTCATCAACCTGGGGATCAAGCTGTGATGCAAAACCTGATACTACGAGCCTTGAAAAGCGCTCATTCTCTGACAGGCTAGGAAAATTAAGCTTAATTTCATTTAAAATTTTTGCTTTTTTTCTAGGCATTGTCATCGACCTCCTCATTTAAAGCTTTTTTTTGCACATTATTAACATAATTATTTTTCTTAACATCAATAGAAACTGCTTCAACTTGATTTTTCGTTTTTTCGGAATTCTTTAATGATTCTTTTGTTTCTATCATTTCTGACAATGGGACATCTATGCTAACAATTTTTGCAAGCTTATTTATTCCGGCTACCAACATAACCTTTTTTATAAGAGGAGGAGGATTTTGTATGAACACTTTTCCGCCTCGTTGATTTTGAAGCTTATATCTGCCCATAACAAGACCTATGCCTGAACTGTCCATAAAGTCAACCTTTGAAAAGTCAAGATAAAGTTCAGCAGGATTTAACTTTTCAACATTTATATCTATTTCTTTTCTGATATATTTTGCGGTATGATGATCTATTTCCCCGCTGATATACGCCGTCAGTTTAGACTTCTCTTCTACTTCATCGTATATTTTAAGTCCCAAAACTTATCTCATCTGCCTTTCTTTTTAATAAATACCAATAAAGCATGTCCGTTTTATTTATCTGATTAAATAATAACAGCCTTTGACTGAAAAATATGTCAAAAGCTGTTTTCTTCATAACATTATATTTTATATAAAAAATCCCTCTCACCTTTGTGAGAGGGATAAACACCTATTTATTTTTTGCGGTTTTCTTTGCCGAATAAGCACCGTATCGAGTCTTTCCTTTTATCACTCTGAAGGCACGAACTCTGTATTTTGCAGATTTCTTTTTAGCGAGTTTAAATGTGTACTTATTATTTTTCTTTCCTGTTATTGTCTTAACGGTTTTCCATTTCTTTGTTGAAGCATTAAGCTTCTGAACCTCATATCCTGCCGCACCTGTGCAAGCTTTCCATGTCAGCGTACCCTTTTTGCCCTTAAATGTAACCTTAGGTGTACTTATTTTTGCAGGAAGTGTAGACATGCTGTATGCACTGCTTTTGGTTCCTTTCCATTTCACTCCGCCGACCGTCTTAAATCCACGAACTATAAACTTATATGTAGTACCTGATTTAAGACCTGAAACAGTTGCTTTGTTTTTGCTTTTTCCTGATACGGTTTTGCACACAACATATTTCTTTTTTACTTTGTCATAATAAAGTATCTCATAACCTGAGCCTCTGTCCAGCTTATTCCAAGTCAGTGTAATGCTTGCAGCTGCTGTCTGGGTATATTTAAGTCCGCTTGCCTTTTTAGGGTCAGTAACTGTTTTCAGTAATGCAGAATCAATAAGAGCAACTTCCTTGCCGTCTTCCTCGACAGAATAGCCTTGCACAATAAACTTATAGCAGGTTGCATAATCAAGACCTGTTATTTTGGCTGTAACATTTTCATTACCCGAAATCTTTTTGGCTTCTCCCCACTTCTTTTTCTCACTGTTATACATCTTTACATAATAACCGTCCGCAGTGGTCAGCTTATTCCATTTTAATGAAACAGAAGTTGTCGCCGCATCGGTTTGAGTCAGTCCGGTAACTTTAGTCAAAGGTGACCGATATTTTACAACAGGCGAATACGAACCATATATTTTTTTGTCACCTATAAGCTTGTATGCTCTGACTTTATATTGATATTCTTTATTTGAATCAAGTCCGGTTATAACTTTTGTATTTGTATTTGTTGTTCCTAAAGAAACCCATGCATTGGAAGCTTCGTCAAATACCTTTATCTGATAACGATAAGCACCCGCCGCATAATCCCATGTTAAATAAACTTCAGTAGGGTCATTGTTTGTGCTGTCGTTTGCCTTCAGCCCAGAAACTGTGTGAGGCTTTGAAAGATAGTATTTGTTAATGTCAACGCTTCCCTTGATTCCGTTGATTGAACCTTTAGAGGAATACTGCCACATACTGAATTCACCTGCATAGGTCGTGCTTGATGCATAGTGTGCAAGCCAAATAGCATATTTTTGAGCAAGTGCCTTTCCGTCAATTTCTGTTTCCAGCCACGACTTATTTGCATAAACCCCACCTGTATATCCTGCACTTTGCACTCTGTTTGCAAATGCTTTGCAAATATTTGTCTTTGAAGCTTTAGAAAGATTTTTAGAATCAAGTCTTCCTTCAGCATCGGCAAATTCTATATCTATGTAAATAGGAAGAGTAATTTTATATCCTTTTACTGAATTAACACAAAAATCTGCTTCCTGCCTTGCCTCAGTGGCAGTAATAGCCTGGGTATAGAAATAAACACCAACCTGCAGTCCTGCCGCCAAAGCACCCTCTATATTCTGCTTAAAATATGAATCGGCAACAATTTTACCATTGCCCCATCCTCTGTATCCGCATCTTATTATTGCATATGATACGCCTGCTGCTTTAACCTTATTCCAGTCAATCGGGGTTGAATATGCCTGATACATCGAAACATCAATACCATCTATAACTTCAAGCCCTGCTAACGCTTTGGGGACGGAAGGTTCCTTTACCCCGAAAGCCTTCGATGAATAAAGCATCGGTGAATTATCTTTATACTTTTTGTATAAAGGATCATTATTTTTTGCGTATTCTTCCGATAAATCAGCACTTTCCAAAATCTCAAGTCCGTCAGTATAATCCTTATCTATGTCAGAACCGATATCATCGGCTTCATAATCTGTTAAATCCCCATTTTCATAATAAGACGAAATATTTGATTTGTCTGCTGTATTTGAAGCTTTAGTTAATTGTGCTGAATAGCAAGTAAAAGATTGTACCAGAACTGTGCAAGATAAAACGCTCAAAATTCCTGTCTTAAACAACTTGTTCATTTTTTATCCCTCCATTAAATAATTTTTATATAATAACCTTAACATAAAACCTTGCATTTTGTCAAATAATAAGTAACTTTTTCCCCTATGAAAAATATGACAGAAAAATAAGCTTTTCACATTAATTAAAATAAAAAAAATCCTTCTCTTGTTTATAAAGAGAAGGATAAAAGTTTAGTTCTTTGCATTTGCAAGCATAAGCTTTATTCGGTTTTCCTGATTGACCTTTGTAGCACCCGGGTCATAATCAATAGCGACAATATTTGCATCAGGGTAAGCATTTTTAATCACCCTTGACATACCCTTAGCAACAATGTGATTCGGAAGACATCCAAATGGCTGAGTACAAATAATATTTTTCGTTCCGGACTCTGCTAAAGCCGCCATTTCAGCGGTTATCAGCCATCCTTCGCCCATCTTGACGCCTTGATGAATATACTCATCTGCGTAGTGTCTTAAATGTTCAAAATCATGAGGCGGTGCAAATTCACCGTGTTCTTTCATGACCTTAATCTGCTGTTTCTGAAACTTATATAATACATCATAACCTATTCCGAAAAGCATTGTTTTCTTTGTTTTAGTGTCATAAATTTTAGCGTCATTTATAGTATCCGACGCACAATAAAGTATAAAGTCTAAAAGTCCCGGAACATTAGGTTCGCATCCCTCTTCAATCAGAAAATCACAAAGATGATTATTCGCCAGCGGTGAATATTTCACATAAATTTCACCTACAATGCCCACCTTAGGCTTCTTGACCTTAGTTCTTTTTATTTCTGAAAAATCGTTTAAAATCCTGTTGTATATCTTCTTTGTATTAAAATATTTATTCTTATGAAACAATACAGAAAGCTTTCTCTGCCAGTTGTTAAGTACTCTGTCAGTACTGCCTTTATGGATTTCATAAGGCTTGCACTGATAATACAGCGACATAAGCATATCGCCGTACATAACCGCATAAATAAGTTTTAAAGCTATCATTGGTGTGATTTGAAATGCAGGATTTTTTTCAAGCCCTGAAAAATTTAATGAAATAACAGGAACCTGAGGAAATTCTGCTGAAAGTGACTTGCGAAGAAGATGAAGATAATTTGAAGCTCTGCATCCTCCTCCCGTCTGAGAAATTAAAAGTGCAGTTTTATTAACATCGTATTTTCCGCTCTTTAAAGCGTCCATAAACTGACCTATAACAAGAAGCGCAGGATAACAGGTATCATTATGCACATTTTTTAATCCTTCGTCAATAACCGACCTTGTCGAAGTTTGCAAAAGCTCCATATTATATCCGTATTCACGGAAAATCTCAATAATAAGCTTAAAATGGATAGGAAGCATATCGGGTACTAAAATAGTATACTCTTTCTTCATATCCTCTGTAAAAACAGTTTGATTAACTCTGTTTGATGCCATATTTTATCATGCTCCATCAGGAGCATTTCCTCCTTTCAATGTTTTGAACGGTTTCGTAAAACGAAATTTCGCACATTGTACGAAAAGCACAAAACTCACAAGATTGAAAAATTCAATAAAACGGATAATCTCAATTAAATTGCTTATTTTTCAAACTTTCCTTCCTTTTCTTCAAGTGAGGCCACTAAGCTTCTCATTCTTATTTTCGCAGCACCGAGGTTGTTTATTTCATCTATTTTCAGCTGAGTATAAAGCTTACCGTTTTCTTCTAAAATAGCCCTTACCTCATCGGTTGTGACAGCATCGATTCCGCAGCCGAAAGAAACCAGCTGAACAAGCTGCATATCAGGCTGAGTTGATACATATTCAGCCGCACGATAAAGTCTTGAATGATATGTCCATTGATTCAAAACATCAAGCGGCGGAACATCAATTAAATTTGATACACTGTCCTCTGTTATTACAGCCAGTCCGAGTGATGTTATAAGCTTGTGTATTCCGTGATTAATTTCAGGGTCTATATGATATGGCCGTCCTGCAAGAACAATTATCTTCTGTCCCTTTGAACGTGCATCGGCAATAATTTCCTTTGCTTTTGTTTCTATGCCTCTTCTGTATCGTACCTCATTTGAATATGCCTTGTCCAAAACATCATATACCATTGATTTTGTAATGCCATACTTTTTAAGTGCTCTTGAAACTGCCTTTGCCGTATGATTCTTTTTATTTATATCAACATACGGTGAAATAAAATTATCATCATTCAAAACAGGCATATTAGCCTTTAAAAGCTCAGGATAATAAGCAACAACAGGACAATTATAGTGGTTATCACTTCCACCCTCGTCAACATTATAACTCATACAAGGATAGAATATGAAATCCACACCTTTTTCAAGCAAGCTTTCTATATGACCGTGTGCAAGCTTTGCAGGATAACAAACAGTGTCTGACGGAATAGTCTGCTGTCCTTTATAATATGTTTCTCTTGTAGATTCTTCTGACAAAACCACCTCAAAGCCGAGAGCGGTAAACATAGTATGGAAAAACGGAAGCATATCATAGAAACTTAAAACCAAAGGAATTCCGACTTTGGCTATAGGATTCTCGGGTTTAATGTTTTCATAATACCTTATTATATCATACTTGTGCTCGAACATATTCAGCGGAAGATTCTCAGTTTTTATTCCGGCACCTTTTTCACATCTGTTGCCTGAAATAAATCTATGTCCGTCGCTGAATCTTATTATTGTAAGGTTACAGTTAGCACCGCACCTGCCGCACTGAGCTGATGTCTGAGTATATGAAAAACTCTCTATCTCATCACTTGAAATGATATTTGATTTTTCTTTTCCGTCTGCCTTAGCTTTTTCCTTTGCATATAATGCACAACCGAAAGCACCCATAAGACCTGCTATTGCCGGTCGTGTAACATTCCTTCCCATTTCAAGCTCAAAAGAACGAAGCACCGCATCGTTTAAAAATGTTCCGCCCTGAACAACAATGTTTTTACCAAGCTCTTCAGGTGATTTAGCACGAATAACCTTATATATTGCATTTTTAATAATAGAAGATGAAAGTCCTGCTGAAATGTCCTCAACACTCGCACCGTCTTTTTGAGCCTGTTTAACCGAACTGTTCATAAACACTGTGCATCTTGAACCAAGTTCTACAGGAGCTTTAGCAAAAAGACCTAAATTCGCAAAGTCTGCAATTTCATAACCCATTGCCTGTGCAAATGTTTGTATAAACGAACCGCAGCCCGAAGAACAAGCTTCGTTAAGCATAATACTGTCAATCGCATTATTTTTGATCTTAAAGCATTTAATATCCTGACCGCCGATATCAATGATAAAATCAACATCAGGACAGAAATGAGCCGCTGCCTTAAAATGTGCTACAGTTTCAACTATTCCGTAGTCAATACCAAGTCCGGCTTTTATTAAATCTTCGCCATAGCCTGTTACTGCTGATGATACTATATTAATTCTGTCATCTGACAGCTTATATATTTCTTTAATTTTCTCTGTAATAATATCAAGAGGCTGTCCCTTGTTAGAACAATAATGATTATACAAAAGCTTTCCGTCAGGGGTTATAAGGACAAGCTTTGTAGTAGTAGAGCCTGCGTCAATTCCCAAATATGCATCTCCCTCATATGTATTGATATCTTCATATTTAAGATCTGACTTTTTATGTCTTTCTACAAAATCATGATACTCTTCTTTTGAATTAAATAAAGGCTCTCCCACAACAATGTTATCAGCAGTCTTTGCATTGAGTATTCTCTCAAGTGCCTCATCTATTGTCATAGGTTCAGCAATCTGACCTGCCTGAATTGCACTTCCGTATGCCATAAAGCAAGGTGCAAGTTCCGGAAAAACTGCATTTTCATTATCTAATTTAAGAGTTGTCACAAATGCTTTTCTAAGTCCGCTTAAAAATGAAAGAGGTCCGCCTAAAAACAAAACCTTACCTTCGATTTTTCTTCCCTGTGCCAGTCCCGAAACAGTCTGGTCGACAACAGCCTGATATATCGATGCTGCAATATCTTCTTTTTTTGCTCCTTGATTTAAAAGCGGCTGGATATCCGACTTTGCAAAAACCCCGCACCGTGAAGCAATAGGATAAATCTTCTCTGCTTTTAATGAAAGCTCATTCAGTTCATCGGGTGTAACACCTAAAAGCGTTGCCATTTGGTCAATAAAAGCTCCTGTTCCGCCGGCACATGAGCCGTTCATTCTCTGCTCTACCCCGCCTGTCAGGAAAATAATTTTTGCATCTTCACCGCCAAGTTCGACAACAACATCTGTATCAGGATAGCTCTTATTTACTGCTACAAATGCAGAATAAACTTCCTGAACAAACTCAATACCGCTTGTATTTGCAATTCCGAGTCCTGCAGAGCCTGTAATGGCAATTTTAAATTTCTCGCCTTTGAATTTATCCCTTATAATTTTAAGCTGCTCAGCAACAGTTTCTTTAACTTTAGAAAAATGTCTTTCATATTTATTATAAATAATTTCGTCATCGTCTAATATAACCGTTTTTACGGTAGTAGAACCAACATCTATTCCGAGGTTATAAATTTTATCCATAAAAATCACCATACCAATCTACGAAATTTAATCCGATTCCGGTAACTTAACTGCCGGCAATATCTATGCAGCGGCAAATACCTGAAAATTTTAAAATTTTCAAGGTTTCAAAAAAATCGTATGTTTATATATTATACAACACTTTTTTTAAAAAATAAAGTCTTTTGTTCAAAGATTTAAAAGCCATTTTAAGATATAGGTTCCATATGATGTAATACTTGTTAATATTCTTGAAATTTATTGCAAATAAAAACAACTTTTTCAAAAGATATAAAATTGCATATAAATATTGACTTTATACATTAATTAAATGTATAATATTTATGCAGCATATTTTAAATATATTGAATTTATGAAGGAGAAAGATTATGGATTTCAAAAAATTAATTGCAGGCATATCAGCTGCTGTAATATCGATAAGTGCTTTATCGTTTTCTGCTGTATCTGCCGGTGCTGAAGTTAATGACTTCAAGAATCTGACACAAAATCAAATTGTTAAAGAAATGGGAGCAGGCTGGAATGTCGGAAATCAGCTTGAAGCGACTAATTATAACGACGGCTCTCCTAGCGAAACTGCATGGCAAAGCACAAAAATCACCAAAGAGCTTATTCAGGCAGTTAAAGCACAAGGTTTTAAATCAATAAGAATTCCTGTTTCTTATTTGACTAAAATCGGTGAAGGACCTGATTATACAATAGACACTGCTTGGCTCAACAGAGTTCAGGAAGTTGTCGACTATTGTGTTGATGAAGGTCTTTACGCTATCATCAACATTCACGGTGACGGATATACAACAGTGTTAAAAGGCTGGATGATGTCAAAGCCAAGAAACAGTTGGAATGAAACACTAGAATATTATACTGATGAAGAACAGGTTGAAGTTTATAAAAAATATCAGGCTTGTTGGCAGCAGATTGCTGAAAAGTTCAAAAATTATGACGAACATCTTATTTTTGAGTCAATGAATGAAGTCGGTGACGGAGATCCTAACCCGACAGCATATGAAAAAATAAATACATACAATCAAATCTTTGTTGACACAGTTCGTCAAACCGGCGGAAACAACGATAAGCGTTGGCTTTTAATTCCGGGATGGTATACAGATATTGATAAAACAACAGGAGATTACGGTTTTAAACTTCCTACAGATACTTACAGAGATAAGTCAATCCCCGCAAAAGAACAGAGAATAATGATTTCCGTACACTATTATACTCCTTGGGATTTCTGCGGAGAAGAAAACGGCAAAACCACATCATGGGGAACTACTACACAAATTAAAGAAATGAAAGACCTGTTCACAAGATGTTATATTTCATTCGTTTCAAAGGGTTATCCAGTAGTTATCGGCGAATGGGGTTCTATAGACAAAACATCATACGATACAAACAACACAGCTTCTCGTGTTCTTTTCGCAAATGAAGTCTGCAAAGCAGCAAGAGCAAGAGGTATGGTGCCTGTATACTGGGATAACGGATATAATGGTGTACACGGCTTCGGTCTTTTCAACAGAGCAACATATGCAGTTACTCAACCTGAAATAATTGATGCAATTAAAAAGGCATTCGAGGGTGAACCGGATAAATTTGAGATTATTGCTCCATTGCCTAAAGATCAGGCTCTTGCGTTAATATACTGGACAAAGAGTTCAAAAACACTTACAACTGTAGCAAGCGGAAAAGCCGACGCTTCAATGAACGGTGCTGTTTCTGTAAGATATGTACTGGACTGTGCACCTGATACAAAGTTCGATCAATACTCAAGCCTCAGAATTACCGCAAATGTTGCAGGTGTGGAAACAGCTGTTAAAATACAAGGTGACAGCACACTGACAGGTGCGACAAAATGCACGGCAGAGTTTACACTTACAAATCCTATAAAGACCGGTGACAGCTATACATTCTATGCAACTACCCAGTCATGGAGAGAAGCGTCCGACTATGTATACTTAATAAGAAGTATTGAGCTTCTCGACAAAAACGGAAAAGTTATCAAAACAATAAGCAAAGCAATATCTAAACCGGCAACACCTGTAAAAACTACTTCCAAACCTAAGGCAACGACAAGAAATGCTTCACAAGTTGCTAAGGATAAAAAGGCTGCTCAGAAGGCTATGAAACAGGCTAAGCTAAATACTCTAAAGGTTAAGAGCAATGCTAAGAAAAAGATTAATGTAACCTGGAAGAAAGTTAAGAAAGCTAAGGGCTATCAGATTCAGGTTTCAGCAAAGAAGAATTTCAAGAAAGCTATCTTCAAGAAAGACCTTAAAAAGACAAAGCTCACAATCAAGAACAAGAAGATTAAGAGCAAGAAGACATACTTTGTAAGAGTCAGAGCTTATGCTACATACAAAGATAAAAACGGTAAGGCTATCAAAGTATACAGCAAGTGGAACAAGAAACTCAGAAAAGTTAAAGTAAAATAAAAATTGTAATAAGCGTTCAGAGAATTCTGAACGCTTATTTATTTGCAACTTTAAAGATAAAAACCACTTCGGAATTGACTTATGGGAATAATAATGATATAATTCATTTATAAATACTGAACTATTTTATTTATTAAATTCGTTATGTAATTCAAACTCTGCAATTATGAGAAAAGAGGATTATAATGAAAAATGCAAAGCAGATATTCCCTATCATATTTGTTGTCTTTTTAGCAATAGGACTGTTTTTTGTTGTTAAAGCCAACGACCGTGAGACTGAAAGATTAGCTGAAAGTTCAAAAATCGCATCAGAACAGGCAAAAACAACTATTAATACAGAAGACACTACTTTGATTCCAACCAAAAGCAACAGTTCCAATACTGAATCTAAAGGAACTTCTTTGAAATTCACCAAAAAAACCTTCAGCATTAAACAGAAATCAAAGAAAACCGACTACCCTATTACTGCGGTTATTACAGCTAAACGAGTTGTAAAATACTTCTTTGATGATTTAAAAACAAGCTTTGAGCTTAATGATAAAATAAACAGCTATTATAAAGAAATAAATAATGATAAAACATTTTCAAAAAATACAATTTTTTTAACAATAGTCAGCTTTGATAACAGCAATTCAAAAACCGATGTCAGTGCTGTTAAATATATCGGCAATGAAATAAATATTGATATCACCGAAACAGCTGCTAAAAAACCTGACAAGAAGAAATGTCAGAAGATGTTTGTTGTTAATGTTGCCGATAAAGACTGTAATGCTAAGGCAATGCAGAAAATCAATGTTAATGTAATTAAAAAATAGGAATTTATAAAAAAGACTTGAAATATGTTTTAAGATGTGATATAATGTTATGCGTTAATGATTATTCCATAGAACTACTGTCTAAACTGAAATGATGGGCTTCTATGTGAGTCATATATTTTATGTTTAGAGAGGAGGAAATGTAATGAGAAAAGATATTCATCCTGAGTACGAAGAGACTACTATTACTTGCGCATGCGGTAATGTAATCAACACTCGTTCTACAAAGAAGGATATTAAGGTTGAAGTTTGTTCAAAATGTCACCCATTCTATACCGGTAAGCAGAAGCTTATGGATACCGGCGGACGAGTTGACAGATTCAAGAAGCGTTTCAATCTTGACTAATATTCAAAGAATTATAAAGGGTGGATTATTCAGTCCACTCTTTTTGTTTATATGTCAACGCCTTCACCCCTAACTTATAAGGCTAAGACCTTTACTTAAAATAAGAAAGCAGTAATTTTTATGAACTACACAACTATCAAAGGCTTTGCAACTAACAGCTTTATTGAAAAAAAATCTGAATTCATCGGCTATATTTCCCCGGTAAAGACAAATCAAGAAGCTGTTGATTTTATAAATGAAATCAAATCTCAAAACAGAAAAGCCAAGCATAATGTCTATGCTTATATTCTTCGGGATAACAATATTACTCGTTACAGCGATGACGGCGAACCTCAGGGTACTGCCGGCATGCCTGTTCTTGATGTTCTTCAAAAAGAAAATCTGACTGATGTATGCGTTGTTGTCACAAGATACTTCGGCGGAATTTTGTTAGGCGGCGGCGGACTTGTCAGAGCTTATTCTCATGCATGCAAGCTTGCTGTTGATGCATCAGTTAAAATGGAAATGCATGAGTGCTTTGAAGTTACCCTAAAATTTGACTATTCACTTTACGGGAAGATTGAGTATTCTCTGCCCGAATTTGAAATTAAAATGCTTTCTGATGAATTCGCTGATAACATAACCTTAAAAATCCTTGTTAAAGCCGACATGCTTGATAAACTTGAAGAAAAACTTACAGACATAACAAACGGGAAAATTTTAATTTTAAAATCTAAGATGAAATATGGAGATTTTGCATAATCAAAAGTCACTTTACGGTAAACAAGTAATATCAATTGTAAATAATATATTAATAAATCTATTAAAAAAAGGTTTTTAACTTTTTTTTGAGTATATAACATTAACATATGTCAGGCGGTGGGTAATATGCTACCTAGAGAGCAAACAGAATTAATCGAAGAACAAACTCTTTGTTCTGAAGCTTGTCTTTCTAAGAACACTAAGGGACGAGAAAAAGATGTAAAAAAATGCGATTTAAGAACAGATTTTCAGCGTGATAGGGACAGAATTCTGCACTCTAATTCATTCAGGCGTTTAAAGCATAAAGCACAGGTATTCCTATTCCCTACCGGTGACCATTATAGAACAAGACTTACTCATACTCTTGAGGTATCACAGATTGCACGAACAATCGGCAGAGCTTTAAGACTGAACGAAGACCTTATTGAAGCTATTGCATTGGGTCATGACTTAGGGCACACACCGTTCGGACATGAAGGTGAAAGGGTTTTAAATGAACTATCATCTAAAGGCTTTAAACACTACCAACAAAGTCTGAGGGTTGTTGACCACATTGATAAGCTCAACCTTACATATGAAGTAAGAAACGGGATTTTAGCACATACTAATCAAATTGCAGACACCAAAGAAGGATATGTAGTAAGACTTGCAGATGTAATTGCATATATAAATCATGACATTGATGATTCAATAAGAGCCGGCGTTCTTTGTGAAGACGACATTCCTTCTGATATTTCAAATATTCTCGGGCACTCTAAATCAGAACGAATCACAGCTATGGTAAACTCAATTGTAAAAAACGGTGCGTCTGATATTCATATGGACAGTAAAATTAAAGAAGCACATGATAAGCTTCATAAATTCATGTTTGAAAGCGTTTATACAAACCCAAAATGCAAATCTGAAGAAGCTAAAGTTAAAGGTCTTTTAGGTACATTATTTTATTATTTTTATGAAAACTTTGATAAGGTTATGACCGACCAGTATAAAGAGCTTGCTTATAATTTTTCAAAAGAAACTGCTGTATGCGACTATGTCGCAGGAATGACAGACAGCTATGCTATAAACACCTTTGAGGAAGTATTTATTCCTAAAGGATGGAACGGATAAATAAATTAATATAAAAAAGGAAGTGAAAAAGGGATGCCTTTACCTGCTGAATTCATCGAACGGCTTAAGGATGCCAACAGAATAGATGACATTATGTCCGGTTATGTTCAAATAAAAAGAGCAGGTTCTGTTTCAAAATGCCTATGCCCTTTTCACTCTGAAAAAACCGCCTCATGCACTATATACAACGACACTCAAAGCTTTTATTGTTTTGGATGCGGTGCAGGGGGAGATGTAATAACTTTCATAATGAAAATCGAAAACCTTGATTATTTTGAAGCAATAAAGCTTTTATCTGAGCGAAGCGGTATTCCCCTGCCTGAGGATTCTGAAAAAGGCGATGATACAGTCAGAAAAAAACAACGGCTTTACGAAATGAACCGTGAAGCTGCAAAATTTTTCTTTAATAATCTTCGCTCTTCAAACGGGAAAATCGGACTTAAATATCTCATTGACAGAGGTCTTAAACCTGAAACTATTCAAAAATACGGTCTCGGCTTTGCTGAAAACAAATGGACAGGCTTAAAAGATTATATGCTTTCCAAAGGCTTTTATGAAAATGAACTCGTTGAAGCAAGCCTTTTAGGTCGCTCACAAAGCGGTAGAACATACGACTTCTTTAAAAATCGAGTTATGTTCCCTTTCTTTGATTTGAGGGGAAATGTAATTGCTTTTGGAGGAAGAACGCTTGACCCTGATGATACAAGAAAATATCTCAATTCAAGAGAAACTCTGGTTTTCAAAAAGAACAAAACCCTATTTTCTTTGAATTTTGCTAAAGAATCTGCTTCAAAAGAACAGCGTTTGCTTTTATGCGAGGGCAATATGGATGTAATTTCAATGAACCAGGCAGGCTTTGAGAACACCGTTGCAACCTGCGGTACAGCGATTACCCCCGACCACGCAAGACTGATGTCTCAGTATTGCAAAGAAGTTGTTATTTGTTATGACTCAGACCAAGCTGGCCAAAAGGCCTCTAAAAAAGCAATTGACCTTTTATCTGAAGTAGGTATTCACACGAAAATTATTAAAATGGAGGGTGCTAAAGACCCCGATGAATTCATAAAAAAATTCGGTGCAACAAGATTTAAGCTTCTTCTTGATAATTCAGATAATGCCATTGCATTTGAAATTAACAAAGCTAAAGACGGTCTTGATATTGAGAACAATGACATAGACAGAATTGAATATTTAAAAAAATGTTATGATATTCTTTCTCAGATAGAAAGTGAAACCGAACGAGAGGTTTTCGTTCAGCGGTTCAGCAAAAATATGAACATTAAAGAAGAAACAATATTCAGAGAAATTGACAGCCGAATAAGAAAACGAAAAAACTCCGGAAGAAAAAAAGAATGGAGACAGTTATATAAAAACACCGCTTCACATTCAAGTGACACAACTCCGACTGCTGCGGCTTTTGATAAGCGTATTAAAAGCGAGGAAGGTATTTTATATTATCTGTATCAAAATCCTGACCAAGCCGATTTTATAAGCAGTATGCTTCCTAAGGAAAACTTCGTTACCGACCTTAATAAGCGGATTTATGAGAGTCTTCTTTTTAAGATAAAAAACAACACAGACTTCTCACTTTCGTCATTCAACATCGAATTTTCTCCCGATGAAATGGGAAATGTGGCTAATATTATCGGCAGACGTCGAGAAATTCCTGTTGACAAACAAGTATTAATAGATTATATAAATGTGTTAAATTCGCATAATAATACTAGTCAGCAGATTAATGACAATTTTTCAGATGATGATTTGAGAGAGTTCACAGAACAATTGAGAAGTAAAAAATCGTAAAAGATTTTTAAATTCGGATATTTTAATTTGATTGGAGATTTGACCATGACAGCAGATAAGAAAATTATTTTGGAAAACCTTATGGAAAAAGGAAAGTCAACAGGTAAACTATCAACTAAAGATATTACCGATGCTTTAGAAAAGCTGGATTATGATGTTGAGCAAATGGATGCTTTCTATGACAACTGTGCTGCACTTAATATCGAAATAATTGATGATATTGTTCCTGATGAAACTCTTGATATTACAGCTACGGATGAGGAAAGTTCACAGGATACGGTCGATATTTCTATCTCGACTGATGGCATTTCTATTGACGACCCTGTTAAAATCTATTTAAAAGAAATAGGAAGAGTCCCTCTTTTAACAGCAGAAGATGAAATTCAGCTTGCTGAACAAATGTCAAGCTCAAACGAAGAAAAAGCATCAGAAGCAAGAAAAAAACTTGCTGAGGCTAACTTGCGTCTTGTTGTATCAATAGCCAAAAGATATGTTGGTCGGGGCATGAGCTTTTTAGACCTTATTCAGGAAGGAAATCTAGGTCTGATTAAAGCTGTTGAAAAATTTGACTATACAAAGGGCTTTAAGTTTTCAACATATGCAACATGGTGGATCAGACAGGCAATAACAAGAGCTATTGCCGATCAGGCAAGAACTATAAGAATTCCCGTTCATATGGTTGAAACAATTACAAAAGTAAAGAAAGTGTCCTCTCAGCTTCTTCACAAAAACGGACACGACCCAAGCTCAGAAGAAATTGCTGAAGAGCTTAATATGCCTGTTGAAAGAGTCAGAGAGATTATGAGAATTGCTCAGGACCCGGTGTCCCTTGAAACACCTATCGGTGAAGAGGAAGACTCACACTTAGGTGATTTTATACCTGATGATGAAGCTCCTGCCCCTGCTGAAGCCGCTTCGAGAACATTGCTGAAAGAGCAGTTAAACCAGGTCTTATCTACCCTCACAGACCGTGAAGAAAAAGTTTTAAGGCTTCGTTTCGGGCTTGAAGACGGGCGTTCAAGAACTTTAGAAGAAGTAGGTCAGCAGTTTAATGTTACCCGTGAGAGAATCAGACAAATCGAAGCAAAAGCATTGAGAAAGCTTCGCCATCCAAACAGAAGCAATAAGGTTAAAGATTATTTGGATTAAATAAGCTTATGAGCTTTTTGCTACATAACTTTAAATCCGCTATTATAGAGAAAGGCTCATATTTATGAAAACAACTTCAAACAATGCAAATTACACTCAGAATAATAATTATGAGCCTGATTATTATGATACAGACTACGAAGATTATTATGATGATAATAACACTAAAACATATAGAAAAAAGCACAGAAAAGATAAACGCAAAAGAATTGTTCTTTGGCTTATAACATTAGGTATCATTGCTATTTTAGTTGATATTATAATTCTTATGTATACCGGGAAAATTTGGTTCAACTCCCCTACCCGCAAAGAATACCCTGTATCCGGTGTAACGGTATCATCTCTTCAGGGTGAAATAAATTTTACTGCTTTTGAAATGGAAAACATATCTTTTGCCTATATTAAAGCCACCGAAGGTGAAAATCTTATTGACAAGCAATTCAAGACTTCATGGGATAACGCTAAGGACAGCACCGTAAAAACCGGAGCATATCACAAATTCTCATTTTCATCTGACGGCAAAGCTCAAGCTGAAAATTTTATAAATACCGTAGGGAAAATTTCAAGTGACGGATACAGACTTTTTCCTGCTGTAGAAATAACTAAAGAAGGTGTTTCTTTAGCGTTCTCACCCGAAAAACAAACAATCGTTGAAGAACTGAAAAAATATTGTAAAGCTATTAAAGATGAATACGGGTTTAATCCTATTATAATTACAGGAAATAGTTTTTATAAAGACTATTTAAAAGATGATTTTGCAGGATTTAAGCTTTGGATAATAGATTTATTCTCAGAACCTAAATCTATTGATTGGGATTTTTGGAACTACAGTCCAAGAGGAAAAATAGGCGGAGTTTCAAACAAAAACAACTATGTCAATTTAAGTGTTTTTAAAGGTTCAAAACAAGACTTTATGAATTTTCAATATAAATAGATACAACCCGCTTAGATTAATTTCTAAACGGGTTGATTTATTATAAAAGATTGTCTTTTTAATAAGTAATAATGTTCTAAAGAGATAATGTGTGTAATAAAATAAAAGAGACAGCTAATTCAAGCTATCTCTTTTAATTTTATGTCATTACTATTTTGCCAATTCTTGTGCACAGTCAGCACAAACAAATTTCCCCTTGAACTCTGTAACGCCTTCCTTGTTACCGCAGAATGTACATGAACGCTGGAATTTCTTAAGAATAATCTTATCACCATCAACATAAATCTCAAGTGAGTCCTTAGGACCAATGTCATAAGTTCTTCTTAATTCAATAGGAATTACGATTCTTCCGAGTTCATCAAGTGGTCTTACTATTCCGGTTGATTTCATTTGTTTTTTCCTCCTAATATTCATAAAATAAAAATATCCAAAACATATATAATTATTTTATTTCAATCTCAATATAATTTTACCATAATACAATTTTTTGTCAAGCACCATATTAAAAATGATTATAACTATTAACGAGGGGTACATTTTATGTCTACAATTATAGGAATCATTGCCATAGTATCCATAATCTTGGGATTATATAATAATAATTTATACAATATTACAAATACTGTTATGGATAATAGTAGTAATTCTGTACAGTTTATGCTATCAATTGCCGGTACAATGGCACTTTGGGGCGGTCTTATGAATATTGTAAAAGAATCTAAGCTCGATGAAAAAATATCAAACATTCTAAAACCGATACTAAAGTTAATATTCTCAAAAATAAATTTGAAAGGTGCTGCATACAAGGCAATAACCATGAATGTTACCGCCAATCTTTTAGGCTTAGGGAATGCTGCCACTCCACTAGGGATTGAGGCTATGAAAAAAATCAAAGAGGAAGAACACATTACAAAGTATCCTTCAAAAAACATGGCATTATTAACACTTTTAAATACTGCTTCTATTCAGCTCATACCATCGACAATCGCCGCAATTCGTTTTTCACACGGTTCTGAAAATCCAATGGAAATACTTCCGGCTGTTCTTATATCTTCTTTTGTATCACTTTTTTGTTCAGTAATATTACTGAAAGTAATTTGGAAAGACGAAAAGAGAAAATAAAATGAATGAATTTCTGTCAAGTTTTAAATTTTCTGATTTAATACTTCCGTTAATTATTACATTTATACTGACATACGGACTTACAAAGAAAATAAATATAGTAGATTCTTTCGTTAAAGGTGCTATACAAAATCTGAAAATCGCTATAGATATTTTCCCATCAATACTGCTTCTTATGGTCACTATTGGCATGTTCAACGCTTCAGGAGGAATAGAGCTTATTACAAGACTGTTATCCCCTGTTACATCATTCCTTGGGTTCCCGAAAGAATGTGTGCCTTTAGCAATACTCCGACCCTTGTCAGGAAGCGGAGCTCTAAGCATATTTGACTCTATACTGTCGGAAAACTCACCTGACAGCTTTGCAGGCCGTGTAGCAAGTGTTTTGATGGGGTCAACAGAAACTACATTTTACACACTATCAGTATATTATTCTGCCTGCAAAATAAAGCCAACGAAAAAAATTATATTTTGCACACTTTTCGCAGACCTGGTTGGCTTCATTATGAGTTCAGTTACTGTTACTATTATATACCATTAATTGACTTAAAATAAGAATATTTAATGAACTATAAAAGAACAATAAGGAAATTCTTACATAATATACTCAATAAAGGAGAATTGATTTGAAAAAACAAGGTTTTTTACTCGGATCTTTTATTCTGGGAATAACTATGTTAATAACAAAAGCATTAGGAATGATATATAAAATTCCTCTAACCAATATTTTAGGCGGAACAGGAATGGGATATTATTCTTCAGCTTATACAATTTTTATGCCATTATATGCAATAGCTGCAAGCGGAATACCTTCTGCTATGTCTATGATTGTAGCCGAGAGCTATGCGTTTGAAAGGTATAAAAACATACGACGCATTAAACATGTGGCTCTTATAGGATTTACTTTCATTTCTCTTGCAGCATCAATACTGATGATTTTGCTTTCATATCCGATTTCAAAATACATATCAGGTGACAGCAAATCTTATTTATGCATAATTGCCATAGCTCCAAGTATATTAGTAGGAAGCGTTATGTCAGTTTATAGAGGATATTATGAAGGATTGAGAAACATGCTTCCTACAGCCGTTTCAGAAATAATCGAATCAATCCTGAGAGTTATTTTCGGTCTAGGCGGAGCGTATCTTGCAATTCATCTGGCTGAAAACGGATATGCCGAGAATGGTATGGTTTTCGGTCAGCAAATAAACAGTCAGGAAGAAGTAATTAATGCGGCAACACCATATATTTCGGCCTTTTCATTACTGGGAGTAACACTTTCAACTCTTGCCGCTGCAATATACTGTGCACTGCGTTCTCGTTTTTTTGGTGACGGAATAACAAAAAAAATGATAGCAAGCGATATTGTAACTGACAGAATGAGAACTATTTTTAAATCAATTTTGTCCCTTTCATTTCCTATAGCTGTGAGCTCGGTAATAACAACAGTTATATCAATGATAGATCTTGCAACTATTCCCCCACTTATTAAAAGACTTCTTGAAAACAACAATAATATTGATTTATTTCAGATAATAGGAAGTCAGATTGACTATAATGATATTCCAAACTTCGTATACGGCTCTTTTGTGGGACTGGCTCTTACAATATTCGGACTCGTTCCTTCACTTACGGGCATATTCGGGAAAAGTTCTTTCGCAAATGTGGCTGCATGTTATTCAAAAAAAGACATGATATCTCTTAATAAAAACATAAATGCTGCACTTTTCTCAACGAATTTCATAGCAATGCCCTGCTCTTTCGGTCTTATGATTTTAAGCGAACCTATTCTTTCAATCTTTTTTCGTTCAAGACCTCTTGAAGTATCTATTTCAGTCAAACCACTCATGAATCTTTGTATAGGAATTATATTTATTTCAATAACGGTGACTATGTTCTCGCTGCTTCAGGCAGTGGGAAATGTAAAAGCTCCTTTAAAAATCTTATCAGGCGGATTGATAATTAAACTAATTCTTAACATTACACTCATGAACATACCACAGCTTAATATAAGCGGTGCTGCGATTTCAACAAGTATAAGTTATATGTTTATAGGAATTTGTTCGATACATTCTTTTGTTCGTTATACGAATGTAAAAGTAGATTATCTGACTACAATATTTAAACCTCTGTTTGCCTCAATATTATCGGCAATTGTAATACTTTTCAGTTATATGTTCATTAACGATTACCATAATTATGTTATTTCGTTATTTATTTCCATAGTAATAGGTAGCATAATGTACATTTTATTCATGTGTTTATTGTCTGTTTTTAACAAAAATACTATAAAAAGCATGTTTTCAAATACAAATGTATGAAAAACTATTGAAATTGAATTCATTTTGAGGTATTATAAGTAATGATGTTGAGTGTTTCAAACCCCTAAAAACTGGGTATTAAAGCTTTTTGGAGTTGTTTTTCAGAATGGTTGATTTCAAATTTAAAGATGAATATAATATTGATGATTTAATTGAAATTGTAAAGCTATTGAGAAGCGAACAAGGCTGCCCTTGGGATAAAGAACAAACGCACAAATCAATTCGCATGGATTTTCTTGAAGAAGTTTATGAAGTTATTGAGGCAATTGATTTCGACAGCGAAGAAATGCTGAGAGAAGAACTCGGGGATGTTCTTCTGCAGGTTGTTTTTCATTCACAGATTGAAAGAGAAAAAGGTTCTTTTAATTTTGCTGATGTGACAAATGATATATGTAAAAAACTTATCGTAAGACATCCTCATGTATTCGGTGAGGTTTCCGTTAAGAATTCAGAAGATGTTTTGAGAAATTGGGACAGTATAAAAAAAGACACTAAGGGACAGGAAACTTATACTGATACTTTAAAAAGTGTTCCCCGTGTGTTTCCTTCTCTTTTAAGAGCAAGCAAGCTCGGTAAAAGAGCTTCACGGGCTAATTTGGATTTTAAGGACGCTGACAGTGCTTTTGAGGCACTTCAGAGTGAGATTGAAGAATTATCCCAGGCGATTAAAACGGGCAATACAGGGCTTATTTCAGAGGAATTAGGCGATGTTTTGTTTTCTGCTGTTAATGTTGCCAGGAAATTCGGTCTTAACGCTGAAGAACTTTTGACTGCTTCAAATGAAAAGTTCATTTCACGATTTGAAAAAGTGGAACAAACCGCTATTGAAAATAATGAAAATATGCAGGATTTATCTGCAGACAAGCTGGATGAATACTGGAATAAATCAAAATCCGAAAGCTAGCTTTTTTAATTTAGCTATAAGAAATTTTGATATAAATTTCTTTGCATACATTAGCTTTTCCGATAAATCATAAAACTCGGAAAGCAATAAACTTTGTGGCTTCGGCCAACTATTTAGGAGGAAATTCAAATGACAAAGACTGAGCTTGTAAGCCTTATCGCTGATAAGGGCGACTACTCAAAGAAAGATGCTGAAAAGGCATTAGCAACAGTTATTGATGCTATTACTACATCACTTACAAAAGGTGAAAAGATTTCACTTGTAGGATTCGGTACTTTTGAAGTTCGTGACAGAGCTGCTAAGACTGCTATCAATCCAATGACTAAGGAAAAGATCAATGTTCCTGCTAAGAAAGTTCCTGCTTTCAAAGCCGGAAAGGCTCTTAAGGACGCAGTTGCTAAGTAATTAGTGAATAATTGCCTGTCAGTATTCTGGCAGGCTTTTTATTTTAAATGAATTACTCCTGAAAAATATTTACGATTGGAGAAAAAATTTATGAGACTGGACAAATATTTAAAACTCACAAGAATAATAAAACGACGCACTGTTGCAAATGAAGCCTGTGACGCCGGAAAAGTTTCTGTGAATGATAAGATTGCCCGCGCATCATACGATGTGAAAATCGGTGATATAATTGAAATTAGCATGGGTCAAAAGCCGCTTAAAGTAAAAGTTTTAAGCATAAGTGAATTTATAAAAAAAGAAGATGCATCAGACTTTTATCAGGTTATTGAATAAAATATTATGACATAAAAAACCTATCGGGAAACAAATCCCGATAGGTTTTATTACTTTAATATAACTTAATTTTATAATTCAATATCATTGGCATCGACTTCAAAATCATCTAAATCTATTTGGGACATGAACGCCTCATACTCTTCTTCACCCAAATCTTTTTTTAACTTGTCATAGTTAAAAGAACCATCATCGTTATAGTACTTTTCAAGGTCAATCGCATCTTCTTCATCAGAAACTTCAATATCATCAGACAAATCAGTATCTTCATCTGAATTACCTATTGATTCTGAAATCTTTGAAAATGCAGAGATTAAATCATTTCCCAATACAGTCTGAACATTTGTTAAGAACTCTTCAGTTTTCATAGACTTCTGATATTCTTCAATCTTGTCTAAAGTATAAATTGTTCCGCTTGGTACTGTAATATCAGACGCATTTGTAATTTCATTAGTTGTGTTCATTGTTAAATACTCAACATCATCAACTGTAAGCTTACATGTAGAACTTACTTTCTTATCATCTGCATTTGCTTTGTCACTTGCTTCGAGCTTAACAGTATTGTCACCAACCTTGATAGTTGCGTCAACATCACCGCTTGTGAGTTTATTGTCTTTATCAACAATCTCAAAATCATCAGCATCTAATGAAATTGTTAAATCCTTATCGCCTTCTTCCTTAGCGATAATATCCATTGTCATATCAAAATCAAGCTTTTCGTCGTCTTTTGTTGCCTTAAATGTATACTTGACTGTTTCACTTTCAATACTTGCAACATATGCATCTTTTTGGTCAATAACCATGAATGTAGCTTCATCCTTAATTCCAACAATATCTTTGCCGTCGAAAATCAAACTGATTTCTTCGCTTGAAGTCTCATCAGCTAAACTGTCAAGGAGTTCTTTTTTTGCTGTATCAAGCTTTGAAGAATAATTTTCAGAAGTCAATTCAAGAGAACTTCCCAAAAGACTAACAGCAATTTCTTTTACTTTTTCATCTGTTTTTAGTTTTGCAAAAATGTCCTCTATCATTTTTTTGCCGTCATCTACAGTTAAAGTATATGTTTTTAATTTATAATCGTACTCAACACCGCTTATATCACCTTTGTAATCCTCTTCTTTGGAAGCCTCAGGAAGTGCATCAACGAATACCTTTATATAATCGTTTAAAATGTCTCCCCATTCCTCCATTTTGAGGTCTGAAAGCTTCCCGCTCATAGATGATACTGAACCGCCTGAAGATAACAAATTGTTTAACTCTGTACTACTTCCGGTATAGCCATCAATTAACTCATTTGAAAGACTTTTCAGATATTCCTCTGTTACACTTACATAAGCGTCAGAAAGCTCAGGAACCTTTATGTATCCGGCTTTTTCTTTATTGTCATATACACCGTTTACAGAAACCAAATTCTTATTGTCATATGAAAACGCAATATCTGTTCCTGCTTTATCGCCTTTTAGTTTTGTTTCAGATGTTATTGCAAGAGGCTTAACTTCTGTGCCTAAAGCATCGGTAACACCTGAGCCGAACTCGATTTCTGCATTCATTTTTGAAGCAGTATTGGCATCACCTGAAAAAACACCTGAAAGTGTATTTGTATTTGACGCAAGATCAAAATACTCTAAAATCATTTCTTTAACAGACAAAGATTCATTGTCTTTTTTCTTATCCTTTTTTGTGTCGCATGCTGTAAAAACAGTTACAGACATTGCACATGCCAATGCAACTGAAAGCACTTTCGTCATTTTATTCTTAATACTCATCAAATGACCTCCCATAAAATTATTATTGTTGTTTTATTTACTTTTTAATGCTAATTTATTATATCAATATATTAATAAATTGTCAATGGGAAATACATGAAGCCTTTATTACCTTAGATTAACACATTTATGGCAAAATTTTCTTGACACACTGTAAATGAAATGGTAAAATATATATGTACAATAACATATGTATAAAAATTATAAGGGGGAAAATTTTATGGAAAAGTTAAAGAAAATTGTTTCACTATCTCTGTCTTTATCATTAGTTACAGCATTCTTTGCCGGAACATATGGTAATAGTGTAACAGCATTGGAACTCACAAAGCAGAAGAAAATTTCAAGTGTCTTGCTTGATGAACTTGATGATTTGAAGAGAAATGAAACGGTTCCGATTTATGTTGAATTAGATGACATAAATCAGAAAACTGTGGAAGCAAAGGTCGATAAGCAAACGGGAATGACTTTAGCAGAGTTAGAGGCTATAGATAAAAAACTTTTAAAATCCGATGAGCTTAAAAATGCATCAAATGAAGAACTGGAAACTCTTTTGCCTAAGTATTTTAAGGATACCGAAAGTGAAAGAGAGTATGTTCAGGGTTTAGTTAATGAAAGAATAATGGCAGAGCGAAAAATTGCTAAAGAAATGTATGACAATCAAAATTCTGATTATGTTAAAAAACAGGAATTGATGAAACAGAAGTTCAGTTTGTCAGCAGTTATTCACCAATGGTAATCACCGAATGTACCGAAGATGAAATCGATGATATAGTTGTTCAGGGCAAAGTAAAGAGTATAGATATCAGAGAAGATATTGAAGTTCAAATTGACGATACCAATAATACAAATGAAGTGAAAGCACAAGCAGCGTCAACTGATACCACTACTTACGCATGGAAAACTGCAATTTGTGCTGATAAGACGACAGATACAATAGGCATCAAAGGTAAAGGTGTTACTGTTGGTGTTTATGACATTGACACAGTTGACAAACAACATTCGGAATTAAATAATAAAGATATAACAATAATGGATAGTAAGACTTATGTTGACGAAAATCATGGTACAACAGTAACTAGAATTTTAGCAGGAAGCAAAGGCATAGTTCCTAAAGCAAAGGTATATGCAATATCAGAACCGAATGTTCTAGAGGAAGAAATAATCGAAAAACTAATCAAAAAAAATGTATCTATTATTAACATTAGTATGTCGTTTGGAACACGAGCAGATGATTATTACACTCCGTTTGAAAAGTGGATTGACCATATAAGTAATATGCATAATGTCCTTATTGTAAATGTGGCTGGGAATGTATCAAGAACTGGTATACAGTGTTGTATTGGTTCTTTAGCGTATAATCCTCTTACAGTTGGTGGTCTTAACACAAATAATACCGCAACATTTTCAGATGATAAGTTTGAAAGTGATTCATCTTTTGGTAATGGTAATTCAAAAGGTTGTGCTAAGACAGATTGTATAGCAGCATATAATGATGTTTTAGGAATAGGACCTTTTTTTTCTGGAACAAGCTTTGCGGCACCTGCTGTAGCCGGTGTATGTGCACAGGTATTACAAACCGAGCCTACTTTAGCCTTTTATCCGCAACAAATAAAAGCAATAATTATGGCGTCATGTGACAGAAAAGGCAGTGAAAATTATTCAAGTGGTTTGACAGCAAAAGAGGGCTCAGGAGTAGTAAATGCCTTTAAAGCTATAGTTATTGCGAGTACAGATAGATATGACTGGATAGTTACATATCCATATGAATCAAACAAATTAAGAGATGTTAAATTTGTAAAACGAGAAGCTACTTCAAAGTTAGCTATATCATGGTTCGTATATTCTACGATTTCAGGCACTGATCATAGCAATGTAAATAATGTAAAAGCTGACACTGATTACAATATCGATTTAAGTGTTTATTCTTCAAAAGGCAAATTACTAAAAGAAAGCACTGTATACAACAGTTCATCAGAGGTAGTTGTATTTAATTCTGAAAATGATACTCTTGAATTACATTGTGATAAGATAACGGCAACAACAAATGCTGCTTATGTAATCGGTATAGCTTGGTATTAACGAAAGGGGTAAAAAATTATGAAAAAAGTTGGGAAACTAGTTTCTACAGTGATTTTAATTCTTATATTTATAATTTCACTTGCAATGATTGGAACAGCTGATAATAATTTGAACTATAAAAACAAAATTTCATATAAGTTAAAAGCATCGTTGCCAGAGAAAGTGTATGAATATGTAGATAACATATTAGACAACAGTAATTACAAAAATGCATACTTGGTAATTGACAATTATGATGTATACAAAGAGATTGGATTCAATAAAAAAAGTAAAGACTTTTTTATTGATAATTTGTTAATTATAAATTGTATCTATAATGGCTATGTAGTAAACAATTATAAAAACACGGGTGTCGAAATAAAAGATAATGTTTTAAATGTCTATTATACTTTTACTGGCGGACCTGTTTATGCTCAGGCCGTTACATATGTAACAGATATTATTGAACTTAAAAAATCAGATGTCAAGGGCGTTGATTTGACTAAAGAAGCAGTCAATATAAAGGAAGGAAATATAGCGTCTAGGACACATGAAGTTGATTATACAGATTATTCAGTGAAAATGAAATATATAAACCTTGAAAAACTGATAAAAAAGCCCGCACAAGTTACAAAAGTAAAGCTAAAATCGCCGAAGAAAAAACAACTTAAAGTAACCTGGAAGAAGATAAAAGGAGCAAAATATCAGGTACAGTATTCTTTGAAGAAGAATATGAAAAAGGCAAAACTTAAAAACACTAAGAAAAACAAAATTGCTTTAAAGAAACTGAAGTCAAACAAAAAGTATTATGTAAGGGTGAGAGCATACAAAAACATAAATGGTAAAAAGCATTTCGGTAAGTGGTCGAAAAAGACAGCAAAAATCGTTAAATAGCAGGATGACAATAAACATAGCTTGGTATTAATGAAAGGGGTAAAATTATGAAAAAAATATTTTCAAGTATTTTAGCAACGATTATGTTAGTATTATCTATATCTTCATCCATAACAGCAACAGCAGTTGACAAGCAAATTAATTATAAAAGTACAATTTCTTATAGTTTGGAATCATCTTGTTTAGCCGAATATGTTTATAAGTTCAGAAAAATACATGATAATAGGGATATATATTTTGTAATTGATAATTATGATTTATATAAGGAATTAGGATATAATCAAAAAAGCAAAAATTTTTTTAAGACTAATCTGTTAATCATAAATTGTGTGTATGGTGGAATAGGTAAAAGAGAATCACGAGAAAACACAGGGATAACAATAAAAGACGGCATTGTTAATATTTCGTACACACGCTCTTTTAAAAATCCAATTCCGTGTATGTCAGTGAACAAATATGATTTTATCGAACTTAAAAAATCAGATGTCAAGGATGTTGATTTAACTAAACTAATCGTTAATATGAAAATTAGGAGTTTATCAATTGAAGGTGTTTGGAATGAGGGAAGTTCTATTATAAACATGAAATACATTAATGCTGGAAAACTGATTAAAAAACCTGAACAAGTCAAAAAAGTAAAAGCACAATCACCAAAGAAAAAACAGCTTAAAGTAACCTGGAAGAAAATTAAGGGCACAAAATATCAGG